>WGNO01000015.1 GCA_016124525.1 Nostoc sp. RI_552
ATTTCCCTACGTCCTTTACTGGAAATGTATAGTTTCCATTCAATTAATATCCCTAGCGAGTAGGGATAATATTAATTTCCCTACGTCCTTTACTGGAAATGTATAGTTTCCATTCAATTAATATCCCTAGCGAGTAGGGATTATCAACTCTGAGGGTAGTCACAAAGCAATCAAGTAGTTTCCATTCAATTAATATCCCTAGCGAGTAGGGATGTTATGTTAAACCCACCCCCGCGTAGAAGTTGCATTATCGTTTCCATTCAATTAATATCCCTAGCGAGTAGGGATTCTTTACGGAGCAAGAGTCTACCTCTACTCAAAGCTCGGTTTCCATTCAATTAATATCCCTAGCGAGTAGGGATATAACTGGGTTTATTCCGTCTGCTTCAGTCCGGAGTTTCCATTCAATTAATATCCCTAGCGAGTAGGGATACTGTAGTAGAGAAAAAGTATGGGGGTGTTATACCTGTTTCCATTCAATTAATATCCCTAGCGAGTAGGGATGCGTCACTCACACTTTCGTTGCTTAGTGTTTGCTGAGAGTTTCCATTCAATTAATATCCCTAGCGAGTAGGGATATTGAATTAAGCCAAGCTATACGCTACCCTTAACCCGGTTTCCATTCAATTAATATCCCTAGCGAGTAGGGATATGGAAAATATTTTTCTAGGCTAGAGATTTACAAAGTTTCCATTCAATTAATATCCCTAGCGAGTAGGGATTTTTAAAACCTGTCAAATCGCCATATTAGCCCACGACGTTTCCATTCAATTAATATCCCTAGCGAGTAGGGATAGAAATGGTTTTATGTGCCTCACCAGTGCATAACGGAGAGTTTCCATTCAATTAATATCCCTAGCGAGTAGGGATATCAATTGAGCCTAAATGACCGGATCCACTATTTTGGGTTTCCATTCAATTAATATCCCTAGCGAGTAGGGATCTACACAGCTCCATGGCATTTAGCATTTTCTCCATCGTTTCCATTCAATTAATATCCCTAGCGAGTAGGGATTTGTTTTGGACGCAGACTACTGCACCAAGGTAGGAGTTTCCATTCAATTAATATCCCTAGCGAGTAGGGATGAGAACCCATTTCTGCAATAGAACTCATAAATAAATGTTTCCATTCAATTAATATCCCTAGCGAGTAGGGATTTGGTTGAAAGGTTAACCCTTGAACTGCCGGCACTGACAAGTTTCCATTCAATTAATATCCCTAGCGAGTAGGGATTTCTCATGAAGAGGGAAGCTTCAGAATGATCCTAACAAGTTTCCATTCAATTAATATCCCTAGCGAGTAGGGATAAAAAAGGGAGAAACTAACCAGGGAGAAACTAACGTTTCCATTCAATTAATATCCCTAGCGAGTAGGGATAAAAATAAGTACTACTTCAAGCTCCCTGAGCTAAAAGAGTGTTTCCATTCAATTAATATCCCTAGCGAGTAGGGATAGCCCCATTGTAAACCCTTACCCAGCGAGGAGTCTAGAGGCACTTTCCGAAGGTCAGGAAAAAACACCCCTCAAGGAACTAAAAAGGAACCTTGAAAAACCCCCAAAACCTTACCCAGCAAGGAACCGAAGTTCAAAACGAAAAAATCAACACTCCAGGGATTTTAGCTGACCCATGGCTAGACCAGTGTAAAAACATCACAAAAACTAGATGATAATTGAATGAGGAGGCTCAATTACAGGTACACCTACACCCCAAGCTTCCACCTTTTTAAGAGTATGGCGAGATAAAGGATAAAACCTGACGTTATCTTCCTCTAAATTCAGCTCCCTCCTTAACCGACGACGTAAATCATCATATTTTTCCCCACCCAAGTGACATTCAAACACAGAATACTGTACACGCTGTCCGTAACCCGTCAATAAATCAGCGACCTTTTTGCGCCGCTTATCACAGGGAATATCATAAGCAATTACATACAGAAACATAATTCCACTTTAATCAATGCGATAAGGCTGATAGTGGTGACTGGGGTTGTATACAAACTGCTTAAAAGCTCTCACCTGTTGAGTTAATAAATCCCACTTAGGCTGTTGCTCCCCAGGATTAGTTTGTATTTCCTCTGTCATACGTTGTAAAAAACCCCGTAAAAACTTCTTCCTCCCAAAATTATTCAAATAACACCCACCATTTTTAAACTCAAAATCACTTTCAGCATCGACAATGTTGCGATTAATTAACCACATCACCAGAGAATCTACTAAGGGTGCGCGAAATTCCTCCATTAAATCAGAAGCCAAAGCCGCATGGCCATCATTTCCTTGATGCAAACAAGCATGATAAGGATCAAGTCCCTGCATTTCAATCAACGCTAATAAATGATTCCACAGCACCTGATAACCGAAACTCAACATGGCATTAACTGGATTTCCAGGAGGGCGGCGACTACGACCAGAAAACACAAAACTAGGATTTGTCAAACACTCACTAAATGCGGAAAAATATTGCGCCGCACCCGCACCTTCAAACCCTATCAACTTTTCCCAAGTATCAGCTTGTACTGCTTGGTCAGCTAAATAATCTAAAGTTTGTAATACTCTTTCTAAAATTTCTGATTCCCGTCTTTTTTTCTGTCTCCGCAACAATACACGACTATTTTTTAATTTTCCCCTCACAATAGCTCTAGCAGTAATTAGTTTATCCACAGGGGATAACTGTTGTTGATAACGTGACAACTGTCGATAACCCTTAGAAATTGGTAAAATTCTACCGTAGCAATAACCCATGGACGATAAATAAGCAATGGAAATATCTCGCCATAAACAAGCTTGAATTACTTGAGTTGTGAGTTGGGAATGACCAAAAATGAATATTTGTTCTAACAAAGGTAACTGCACTTCAGCACAGATTGTTTCTCCCTGCTTCACCAGCAAGGTTTCCTGCTTTAAGTAGACGTAGCAATTTTGCTCAGAAACATAAAGAGTCTGCATATTGGCAAAAGTGTCAATTGCTGAGATTTTCACAAGTGATGTCACAAATTAAATATGTGTTTTAACATGTGTTTTAACATGTGTTTTCCGGTGTGGGGTTTCCACAATTTTGGGTGAGACATTTCATAAACCTCTTAACAGCCCACAGGAATATTACACCTGTAGGATAAAATACTTAGAATGACGATATTCCAAGAAAGCACACACCACAGCAGTTAAATCATTTTTTACTGCAACCTAAGTAAACACCTTCCGTAGCAAATCTCTGCGCTCTTATTGGCAAATATGCAATTCCTAACGTCGCCAACGTTGTAAATCTTTTAATTTACCAGTAGATGTTAATTCTGCTGTTTGTTTTGGTTCCATCCACAAAATTATCCTATCCACCATACTCGAAACTATATAAGTAGCCGCAGTTACCAATAAAGTGTTGATAATTACCGCTGCTAAACCCAAGGGGGCGATTAACAAAATTACCAAAGTAACACTGCCATTTACAGTAGAAACCGCAGCATTTCTGACTGTAGCAGAACGCCGAGAAATATACATAATTGCAACAGGGCTGAATTAAAAGTTAGCACGTTAACTACCATAGCGGCAAAATTCCCCAAAAACCAGTAAAAGAGTATAAAATTCCTTGTAATATTTAGGTGGTGCAACCTTGTATCAACAAGACTTACAGCCAACTTTGAGAAAAATATTGAATATTTTCTTTTGACACTTAGCTGAATTAGTAGTTTTGACTATGCCTAAACAACCAAGTCATCAGTATAAAGATTCCCTAGCCTTTACACGTCTGATGTTATTGATTGCTACATTATTAAAATATCCTGGTGTTGGTAACCCTGATTTAATTGACTGTCGTGAAAACCAAAATCACAATGCCATTGCTGCTGTCAAAATACATCTGCACAAATTAGCAACTGAATTAGGTATCAAATTACCAGAAAACTACCCAGCTATTGCCACCCTACGTAAAGATTTAGAAACCCTACGGCGTTATGGTATTCTTGAGCGTCGTATGTATCGCTGGGGATATTATTTAGGTACTGGTGCCCTGTCAGCAACAGAATTAAAAGTAGCTTTTAATGCTTTGGGGTCTCAGGCCCAATATCAAGGAGATGCCCAAGTCAGACGCATTTACGAAATTTTGAGTAAACGATTACGGGGTTTAGACATGGAACTGAAGGGAGAACTTTTTTACCCTACTCGTCAATACCTCAATCGTGCTATTATTTATACTGACCCAGAGGAAATGGCGCAAAAGGGACAAAACCGCGATACATTGTTTCATCAGTTACCCTTATTAGAAACTGCTATTACCCAAGGACAAGCCATTGAAATTTACCGCAGTAAAGATTTGTATGGTTTCAACCGTGTGGGGTGGTTTCAAGTTTTTCCTTTACAGTTAATTTATCATGATGTTGCTTGGTATTTGCTATATGAACTTTGTCTCAATGGACATTTAGTTATTGGTAGGTTAAACCGTTTTAGTAATTACTGCGAACCTATAAAAGTTCCTGCCAGAGGATTAGAAAAACAAAAAGTTAGTTTAGAAAAGGCATATAAATTGTTAGAAAATGGTTGGGGTTTAAATTTGGGGGAACTAGAACCTCAAATAGCAGAATTACAAGGAAATCTTGAATTAATTGACATTAAAGTGCGGTTTTTTCCTCCAGTAACAGCATTTATTATAGAAGGTGAATTGCGCCATTTAAAACAAAAAATTACTCCGGGATTAATTGATAAAACCACCGGGAGATACAGTTATATAGAATATGCTGTGGAGTTACCACCCCGTTCTTTAAATGAGTTTAGTTTCTGGGTTCATCGTTATTTAGATAAAGCAGAATTATTATCTCCTCCCCAATTAGTGGCAAAACATCGTGAGTCTGCACAAGCTTTATTTCATCGCTATTTTCAACCACATGAGTAGAGAATAATTTCCAACTTAATATCCCTAGCCAGTAGGAATTTACTCCTTACTTCTTACTCCATACTCTTTACTCCTTACTCAGTCGGAAGTTTCCATTCAATTAATATCCCTAGCGAGTAGGGATTCGTCGTAACTTTGAGTTAGTCAGACTAAAGACTAAGTTTCCATTCAATTAATATCCCTAGCGAGTAGGGATTTTGACTATAATGCGAATTATTTTGATAGCTAATCAAATTTTACTTGTTAATCCATGTATTTATTAACGTTGGTTATATCAATAATTGGGTAACGGCTAACAATATTGTTCGCAGATGATTGATCAATATTTTGGGGGATTTATTGATATTTCATCACAACAAATTGGCTGGGTGATGTAATTTTTAATATATTTCCCTCTTGTTCTGGAATAACACCAATAATTTTTATAGATTGCCTTTGCAAGGCAATGGGACTAGGTGCATCAGGTATCTGATTGAAAATAGGCTCTGGTATAATCACCTCATAAATTTTATTGTCGTCCCCCGCAAGTTTGAAGGAGTGATTAGCACCTTTCTTTGTCCAGCCATTAATTTTTCCTGATATCTCTGAAGATTTACTCTGTGGTTTAGACGGGGTTTCTGCTGGTTTATCAACACAGTAGAATTTAACAGGATTATTTGTAAAGTCCGAACACTTTAATATCTCTTCAGTCCTTGCGGAAATCTTAATTAATTCCGAATAGTCATGCTCTTCACCAGGTCCATAATTTGCATCTTTTTTAATTTCATCTGGAGCATTTAGTAAAAGATTGGTGATGATTTGACGGTCTGATTTAGAAAGGTTTGGTGACAAGTAAACATTACCGCCAGGAATTTGCTTACTTACATGAATAACTTTGAAAGTTTTATCATCTTTGACTGTCGAGTATGCAGCCGCTCCGATATCAACCTGACCAGTTTTCACTAATTCTACAATCTTGGATGATCTATTTCCCATGTTTACATTTAGGGTCTTACCATATAAATCATAAGATGCGACATAAAAACTAGAGGCTGAGTTGAAGTCACCCATGGCTATTGTATGTGTTGATTTTAAATCATAAATTGATTCAATTGGGCTGTCTGCCTTTGTAAATAATACTGCTTGGTAGTATGCTGGCAGATCTGGGAACATCCTAACTGCAAAGTGATAATTATTATTTTTAGCAGCAACTGAAAGTATTGGGGACATGGTAAAGGCAATGTCCCATTCTTTGCTGATCATTTTTTTTCTGGCTTCTTCGTAGGAAGTTGCTTTATTACCATCAATGATTATTTCTACTTTGTCGTTAAGTTCTTCTTTGAGGTAATCAGATAATCCCTGATAGTATTCTGGAGGACTCAAAATACCCAGAGTCAATTTTTTTGCTTCTAATCCCTTATTCTTATTGCCAATTAAAAAAGTTGGGATAGGTGAACTATTCTTGATTCCCTGAAAGATAACTATAGCAATACCACCACAAACTAAAAGTGCCACGACTATCATTACCGTATAAACCCATCCTGGTTTATCATCGTTGGGTTCGATGGGACGGGGAATTAACTTTTCATCAAAGTTAACCGAGGGGTGGTTTTTAATATCTGGGGAGTGGGTGCGGGATAACCAGTAAAGAAAATGAAACAGTTCTTCAACTAAAAGGATGGCATCTCTTCTTAAGATGGGGGTAGACCTATGAGCCGCCCTGTTACCGACTCTAAGGATGGTTTTAATTTTTGGGAATAAACCGGGTTCCAGGTTGTTCCTAAAGGTTCTCTCATGGATGAGGGCGGATAAAGACTCGTTTCTAGGTATTCTCAGATTGGGGTCATGGTCGTAAATCCATAGTACTGCTTGTTCTAGAGTGAATCGAGAGTGAAAGCAGCTAGCGCGGGGAGTAGTGTAAGCTAGCTGTTCCGCTTCTATTGCGGAGTTAAATAGTTCCGGGTGATGATTTTGCAGAAAATCAAAGTTAGATGCCATAATTTGCCGCTGGGTTTGACTGCTTATGTTTGATGATACATTTAAGGGGTATAGGGTGGGTGTGTCAAATACAAGCCCTCCGGGCTCAAGAAAAGAGAAGGGGCGGCGGGGCTGTTCCTTCTCAAAAAAATACAATCAGAGGATAACTTGGGTAGTAACCTGGGTGGTTACCACCTCAAAGCTTGTTTGGGCAAGGTTTTCAGAAAAAGTTACCACTTCTACCACCAGATCAACAAAACTTTCAACTCTTACACGGGATGGGTGATGTTGTTTTTTTTGGATTGTTCTGTCAACTCTGTATGATTTAATCAAAATAGGTGGTAGGGGTGGTAACCTATAAGTTTTTATCTCCTAGAAAGTTCATAGGGAGGGACTTTTGATTGGTGACCATCTGGGTTACCGCCTCATCGGGGTTTGACCAGAACCTTACACTTTTCGTCCCCACTTTCTTAACTTTGCGGGTATACCCAGCCCGCCTCAAAACGTTTGATACTCTCATCTCATATCTCTTTTCTTGATCTGCTAGTGGGATTTGGAGGGCCTGACTTAAGATATCTGGAATAGTTACATATTCTTGGTCAGAGCAAAACTGAAGGATCTGATATTCCCACGGTTCTGATTGTTCAAAATGCTTATTATGCTCTTGTTGTAGTTGCTCTTCCTCAGATGTGAGATACCATTTTTCACCCGCCCGGTAGGCTTGAATTGCCGCCGCGTACAACCGGCGCACCTCATCAACAGAGGGTAGTGTGATGCGCTCAACCGGAACCACCCAAAAGCGTCGGTTACCTTCACTATCAGCTAGGAAGTCAGCAGGATTGACGGAGCCTACAAATATTGAGCGACGCGGAAAACATTTCATTTGTCGTCCATAGGGTGGCCGGATATTATCGCTACTACTGGTTAATAGCGATCGCACACTGCTAACATCTTTCCTTCGGTATAGGCTCTCTAGTTCTGCTAACTCAAGAATCCAAAACCGCGCTATCTTAAGCTTTTCATCCTTATCACCGCCGCCTTGGGCTGAGAGGGAATCATCAAAGAACTCTGATTTACCAGCTAAAGCCCCCCAAAATGAAGATTTACCTAAACCTTGTTTACCCTGGAGTACTGTACAAGTATCCAGTTTACAACCGGGTTCAAATACTCTAGCTACCGCACCAATCATGGTTTTTTTGAGGTAGATATTAGCTAGCCTGCTATCATTCCCTAGGTACTTACTGGCAATACAATCAAAATCTTTAGACGGAAGATTACTTGATTCAATCTCCAAAAGCCAATCCTTCACAGGGTCGTAGGCATTTTTCTTAGAATAGGCTAACAGGGATTGGATGATATTTTCAGTAGGCTGATCCTCTTGAAAGTTCTCAGCCCAAAAAACTTTGACTATATCTAAGTCAAGGTTATGTCCATCTAGTTCGATAAATTGCGATAAATTGTTAAACCGTAGTCTACTACCATACTTGTACTCTAGCTTATTTAGCATCTTCTGCATTTTAGATGCAGGTTTATTATAGAGTGCGTCAAGCAATCTAGCTTCAAACATTGAAGGATTCTTGACTATCAAATCATCAATTCCTTTGTAGTCAGCAGACCACTGCATAATACAGTTTCCATTCAATTAATATCCCTAGCGAGTAGGGATAATCATCAAGGATGCATTATGAACAGTTTTAGTTTAGGTTTCCATTCAATTAATATCCCTAGCGAGTAGGGATAATCAGTGATAGGTTTCGCCCCCACATTCGTGTTCGGGGTTTCCATTCAATTAATATCCCTAGCGAGTAGGGATAAATATTGATTCAAGCTAGCAAGGTCATAAGGTTTCCATTCAATTAATATCCCTAGCGAGTAGGGATAAGTTTCTCGGCGAGAGCGTGCAGTGGTGGTTTATAGTTTCCATTCAATTAATATCCCTAGCGAGTAGGGATTCATTCCGACATTTGTAGGGACGTATTGCAATACGTCCCTACACGAGTTTCCATTCAATTAATATCCCTAGCGAGTAGGGATGCAACCAGTGCTAGTGCTGGGGTACGTTAGCGAGTTTCCATTCAATTAATATCCCTAGCGAGTAGGGATAAACTCACTAGGTTTATTCAGATGTCACAGGGTAGGTGAGTTTCCATTCAATTAAAATCCCTAGCCAGTAGGGATTTTAGAAAATTGTTAGAGAGACTTTAGCTTTGTTTTATTTCCATTCAATTAACATCCCTAGCCAGTAGGGATTGTATTAATAATAGTCCATTATTAATAGATGCCGTATCGTTTTCATTCAATTAATATCCCTAGCGAGTAGGGATTGGAGACTTTTCCCACTCCTATCAATCCATCTGGTTAACGTTTCCATTCAATTAATATCCCTAGCGAGTAGGGATTGAAGTTCATCCAAGATTACGAAGTTGTGGACTTCAAACGTTTCCATTCAATTAATATCCCTAGCGAGTAGGGATAAGCTAGAAGGAATAACAACCGTAAGTAAGAAGGGAAGTTTCCATTCAATTAATATCCCTAGCGAGTAGGGATTTTAAAAACTTATGTCTGCTACCGCGAAACTATCTCGTTTCCATTCAATTAATATCCCTAGCGAGTAGGGATACTTATACCAAGTATCGCTCCTATTTCTTTGGTTGTTAACTGTTTCCATTCAATTAATATCCCTAGCGAGTAGGGATGGGATTCAGAGAAATTGAATGTAGCTCACCTGCCTACAGTTTCCATTCAATTAATATCCCTAGCGAGTAGGGATTTCCATCTAGACACATTCAAGGCAACACCAATCCTGTTTCCATTCAATTAATATCCCTAGCGAGTAGGGATTAAGCTCTATGGGGTATTTCCTGGTGAAAGTTTGTACAGTTTCCATTCAATTAATATCCCTAGCGAGTAGGGATCTTTCTTAGAGTCAGCTATGTATGTAGCTGGGGTGAGAGGTTTCCATTCAATTAATATCCCTAGCGAGTAGGGATTTTCGGTGCTTGCATCCGTCTAGCGGGACAAGTTTCTAGTTTCCATTCAATTAATATCCCTAGCGAGTAGGGATCAGATACAGATATTAGTAGGCTATCTTGGTTACCCGTTTCCATTCAATTAATATCCCTAGCGAGTAGGGATAGTCTTTGAAGATGGTTATATAAGGTACAAGGTGTCTCAGTTTCCATTCAATTAATATCCCTAGCGAGTAGGGATAAACAAGCAGTGAGCTTTAAGGCTCCCAGTTTAAGAGTTTCCATTCAATTAATATCCCTAGCGAGTAGGGATTTTCGATACTCAGTACTGAGAGATGTGCATGGCCATACAGTTTCCATTCAATTAATATCCCTAGCGAGTAGGGATAAGAAGAGCTAAGAGAAAAAGTAACCTCTACTTTGTTTCCATTCAATTAATATCCCTAGCGAGTAGGGATTTTTGCCGTTGAGGAGCTCAAGCTCACCGTTGAGCTTGTTTCCATTCAATTAATATCCCTAGCGAGTAGGGATAAGCAGAAAAAGAAAAAAGAAATGAGTTGATCAGACAGTTTCCATTCAATTAATATCCCTAGCGAGTAGGGATAAGCTTAGGGAAATTTGTAATCCCAGGTTGTTTCCCCGTTTCCATTCAATTAATATCCCTAGCGAGTAGGGATTTACCTGCAATCAACCCCTACAGTTTTCAAATAGCGAGTTTCCATTCAATTAATATCCCTAGCGAGTAGGGATGCTTATGGAGATGCTAGGGTTTGGGAGCGACATATGAACAAGTTTCCATTCAATTAATATCCCTAGCGAGTAGGGATTACCTTTTTTGCCTGCGGTGCCCTTCGAAGTCCGGAGTTTCCATTCAATTAATATCCCTAGCGAGTAGGGATAATAAAATTCTATCTGAAAAAGATGGATCAAGAGTGTTTCCATTCAATTAATATCCCTAGCGAGTAGGGATAGCCTCATTTTAAACCCTTACCCAGTGAGGAGTCTAGAGGCACTTTCCGAAGGTCAGGAAAAAACACCCCTCAAGGTACTAAAAAGGAACCTTGAAAAACTCCCAAAACCTTACCCAGCAAGGAACCGAAGTTCAAAACGAAAAAATCAACACTCCAGGGATTTTAGCTGACCTATGGCTAGACCAGGTAAAACCAGAAGATTTTTATCTAACTACACTAGGCATTCCCCTGTGCCATTTGTACACTTGTATAATACAAATGTACTTTATAAGCTGTAAGGGGAAATGCGTGATTTGATTTTGATTTAAACCAAAGCTTAACTACTTTTTTTTACAAAGCCCCAGCGGCGGTTTTATCTAATACTCCTCCGCTCAAATGACCGGTAATATTCATTGCTTGCAGTACTGGTAAACCATTGAGTCCAGATGGATAATCGATGACGCTAACCGCACCATTACCCTGGCGGAAATTCCAGAAGTTCTTTGTCGATAAACCTAAAACATGACACAGTAAAGTTTTATTAGTGGCATCGTGGGCTACTATTAATCCAGTTTTCAACTCATTATTTAATGCAGCCTCCACAATTAATTGCCAAGTGCTAACACTACGCTCCCACACTTGCTGTAAGTTTTCTCCTTGAGGCATTTGTACTTCTGCTGGTACAACTCGCCAGCGCTGTAATTCTCCGGGAAACTCTTCCTCAATTTCTGTTTCTAGTTTTCCTTCCCAAAGTCCATGACTGATTTCTCTTAAACCATCTTGTAATTCCAACTTTACTTGAGGATGGTGACTCAAAATCAGCTCTGCTGTTTCTTTAGGGCGGAGCATTGAACTACTAACAGCAAAGTCTATAAAGACGTTTCGGAGAAATTCCCCGGCTGTTTGCGCCTGTTTTCTGCCGTTATCGTTGAGGGGAATATCAATTTGACCTTGAAATCTAGTTTGGCGATTCCATTCTGTTTCTCCATGACGTACCAACAACAATCGCACTCCTTGATGATTTGGTCGCACTGAAGGAAAAGTTTCTCCCAGGTGTTGGGTTTGATTCATGGATTCCAATTGAACTGGTTCTCCTAAACCACCAGCAAAATTCAATACACTGATGCCACAGTTAGATTGCTGTAGACAATGGTAGCGACTGGGGGGAATACCTAAGGCTGTACTAATTAAGGCGCGATTAATGCCGTTATGGGCAACTATAAGAATAGTTTCTTTTTGATGAAGAGGCAAAATTTCTTGCCAAAATAACCGCGCTTGTTCATAGATAGCAAGAACAGGAAAATGTTCTCTTGTTCCTTCTGCATCATTGACTAACATCTTTAATTCATGGGGACGTTCCTTCCAGATGCGGTAGTCTTGGGTAAACTTTTCCTTGACATCAGCACTGAGCATTTCTGCCCACAAAGGTAAATCTATTTCTGTCAGCCCATGGCAAATTTGCGGTTGAAGAGGGTGTGAAGACTCATTGACTAATTGATTAGCCAACTCATTGGAGATAATTTCTGCTGTTTTTTTGGCTCGTTGCAGAGGACTGCTATAAATAGCACTAAATACGATATTACCAAGAGCTTTTCCTACCTTACTGGCATCTTCACAACCTTTTTCTGTCAACACTGACACATCGGTGCGTCCTTGGATTCGCCGCTCGGTATTATAGCTGCTTTGTCCGTGACGCACAATGATGACACGGGTCATCTGTTTTGCCCTCCCATATCTAAAGGACTAATTCTACAACGATCGCGGCAGGTTACTTCACAGTCAGAAATAAATCCATAATTTATCTGAAATTGTCGCTAATTATCCCTCAAAAATATCCAGCTTTATTCGGCATTTTCTCAGCTTTGCTCTAGATTTAATTGGCAAAGCTTAGTATGATTAACAGCGTTTTCATTATGCTGGTGTAATTGTGGCTAGTCAAAGACTATGGCATCATTTTGTTAAAAATATTATTCCTGGACAAGCCTATCTCTGGCTAGCAGTGTTGATTTTTGGCTCATCTAGTGCAGTTACTCGGAAGCTGACGGAAATCGGTTCACAAAACTTAATAGATGGTCGTAATCCAATTTCTCTGTGTAATGTTTTATTTGTGGGGAATATTTCGGCTTTAATAGTCCTGACGCTCATTTATGGGCGACAGTGTAAGAAACAAACTTTGAAGCAAATATCCCCAAAAAATTGGTTGATTTTGACTGTGGTGGCCATTTTCTCAGGGGCTCTGGCTCCTGGGTTAATTTTCCAAGCCCTGGAGTTAACAGAGGTTAATAATATTATTTTAGTTAGTAGATTAGAACCACCATTGATTTTGGCTTTATCTTGTTGGGTGTTGAAAGAACAAGTAAATATTTGGGAAGTTATGGGAGCGATGGCTGCATTTGTCGGCGTAATTCTAACTATCTTTCTTCAGACACCAGTAGCAATCATGAATGTCGGTAGTTTGAATTTAGGACTGGGGGAATTTCTCACAGCCATGGCTTCCCTGGCTGTAGCTGTGTCTACCATCCTCAATAAACAGTATCTCTCTCATGTCCCCATAGGAATTTACAACATTTTTCGCACTACCCTAGGGACTGTGATTTTTTTCTTCAGCGCTATGGTGCTTTATGGTAGAGAACACTTTCTAGATGTGTTCTCACCTTTCCTGTGGAAATGGATGTTATTTTATGGATTTGTAATTGTGGTGCTAGGTCAATCTTGTTGGATTAAGGGTTTGAGAAACTCTAGTGTTTCTGTAGCTTCTTTAGTTGGCTCATTTGCCCCTATCGTAGGTATTTTAGCAGCTTATTTCATTCTGGGAGAAACTCCTACCTTGGCTCAATATACAGGGGGTAGTGTAATTTTAATTGGGATATTTATCAGCCAGTTTGGTATTTGGCAGCATCATCACAAAGCTACTTTGAATAGTGTAATATCTGCAACAGCACAACAAGAGATAGAAACAAAAATTGGATTTAAAGGAATTTGACAGTTCATGAGAAATATTCACCCCTAGGGTTGAATCAAGTTTTAGAAAAGTAATATAGGCTGAAATTTCTAGCTGATTATTTTTTAATAACTTGTATCAATCATGGTGATTCATTGTTCAATTCCCTCCCTAGTGCTAATTTCTTTTGTTAGTAACTTAACCACAACTGAATTATTACACCGAGGATCAGGTAGACTAAAAACTCCAACCCAAGGGTGATGAAACCTCTGAAATCAGCTTTTTATCTACAAAAATTTCAGCACCTGTAATGGAGCAATAGCTATCTTCACACTGAGCAAAGCCTTCTGAAGCATCTGGTGAAGTATTACCGAAGTTGAAGCACAATCCCTGGAATTGTGATTCTTCTGTTGATTATGACTGATACAACCATTGACAGTTTTTAAAGTGTGGAAATCTAAAGTTCCGCTCCCATAGGGAAGTGAAAGCATTTTCCAGTGTTTTTAGTGTTTGTTCCAATACCTGACAATGGACAATTTTTCATTGTGGGTACTGAATTGAGTAGGTAGCACATGGTGTATCTCCAAGGCCAGAGGCTTTGGCTCGTTCTCCGGTAACTGACTTGTAGCCCCTCGTTAATAAACTTAACTAAAAGTTACTTACTTAATCATCTAGGAAGGCTAAAACCTTGATTTTTACGTTCATTTATAAAATTTTCTAATTTTTTGCTTTACATATGTTAGTATATATATTATCCTGATATTGTGTTTTGTGTTGCGCTTTTAATTTACTCACCAGTAAACTACTTACTGCTTTAAGCTACAACGGCTTAATTTAGACGTATAAAGCCAATTCAGGCAACGTTAGACTTTTTTCACACATAACTATTCCTTAAAAAAGTTGAAGTTTTGTGGCTAGGAACTCAGATACATTTTAATTCTGGATTTTCAGGAGCTGAGGTAGCTGTGTTCAATAGTGAGCAGTAACTTCACTGAAAGAAAGGAAAGTAACATTTTTTTGTTTTTAACCATTTTGATGGTTGAAGACTAGTGGTGCAAAAGAGCTATCTGAGGATAAACCATGGGTGTAATTTTAAATTGCAACTGGGAAAATGACAACAAGAGTAGTTATTAAGATAGGAGTTGTGCCAAGTTTAAAGCTGAAAAGTTGTTAGACACAAACAAAGTGGAGTTAAGTAAAATTCAGGTAGAATTTAGGTAAATTTCCTCAAAGTCCACTGTCATTCTAAGCAAAATAGAATAGGTTGAGTTTAGCGAGATAAGGTTTGATAGTAATGCTAAGAAACAGCGAACTAAGGATTAATTATTGCTCTAATCTAAAATTTAAGATTGGAGACCAACGATGGGAGGATTTATTGAGGGTATTGCTTTTACCAAATTTAACCCTCGGAAGGCCACTAAGTTAAACTTGTAAGTTAAACTTGGTGGAATAAATCTTAGTTAAGACAAACTTTCCACAATGAAAGTCAATGTTCCCTAGGGAAACAGTGCAAGTATTATGGCAATATATTGCTAACGGGATCAGTTGACTAATTCAGAGGTGAACCCCAATTAAAGGTTAACCCCATTACAGAATTTACGTAAATGAATGGTGTTGTTAAATAACAATATCAGTTGGTAATAGAATTGAGCTTTTTCATTGAAAGCTTCTTTTGTCATGCCTTTGATGTAAAGGGCTAAAGGGCATGGAAGTAACATGAAAGTAAGTAGCAATAATGGGCCAATGTGACAATTTTTTTACTTGTAATCAGGCGAACAGACATCATGAATAACATTCAAGCATCGTTTCAAGCTACAGAAACCGCATTTCACGTGGAAGGCTACGAAAAAATTGATTTTAGTCTTGTCTATGTGAAGGGTGCATTTAACATCGAAAACAGAGAACTTGCTGATAGCTACCGTAAATTTGGTCGCTGTTTGGCCGTAATCGATGCCAATGTCTATAAACTTTATGGACTAGAGATGAGGTCATATTTTCAACACTATGATATTGACCTCACAGTATTTCCCATCATTATTACTGAGCCAGATAAAACCTTAGCAACCTTTGAAAAAATTGTTGATGCTTTTTCCAAGTTTGGCTTAGTTCGCAAAGAACCAGTTTTAGTTGTTGGTGGTGGTCTAATTACTGATGTAGCTGGGTTTGCTTGCGCTGCTTACCGTCGCAAGAGTAACTACATTCGCATTCCCACTACTTTAATTGGTTTAATTGATGCAGGTGTAGCAATTAAGGTAGCAGTTAATCATCGCAAGTTGAAAAATCGCTTGGGCGCATATCATGCACCTTTAAAAGTAATCCTGGATTTCTCATTTTTGAAAACCTTACCAACGGCTCAAGTTCGCAATGGTATGGCGGAGTTGGTGAAAATTGCTGTGGTTTCTAACTCAGAAGTGTTTGAACTGCTATACAAATATGGCGAGGAACTCCTTTCCACTCACTTTGGACATGTGAATGGTACACCGGAAATCAGAGAAATTGCCCATAAGGTGAACTACGAGGCTATCAAAACTATGCTGGAGTTGGAGACTCCTAACTTGCATGAAATCGACCTTGATCGCGTCATTGCTTACGGCCATACTTGGAGTCCTACTTTAGAGTTAGCACCTCGTGTACCCCTATATCATGGTCATGCGGTGAATATAGATATGGCCTTGTCTGCAACTATTGCAGCCCAACGAGGCTACATTACTACAGAAGAGCGCGATCGCATCTTAGATTTGATGAGTCGTATAGGTCTATCACTGGATCATCCTCTCTTAGATGAGAATTTGCTTTGGGATGCTACCCAATCTATCACCCTAACACGAGATGGCAAACTACGGGCTGCTATGCCTCGCCCCATTGGTGAGTGCTTCTTTGTGAATGATTTAACTCGTGAAGAACTTGATGGGGCTTTGGCTGAACACAAAGGTCTTTGTGCTCAACACCCCCGTGGTGGAGAAGGAGTTGACGCATACATTGAAACGGAAAGTCAGCAAGGACAACTGCTAGGGGTGTAAAGACATGACAAATGTTGTAACCAGAGAAACACCTAGACCAATAACACCCCACAGCATTTTGGTAGCCCAGCTACAAAAAACTTTGAAGTTAGCACAAGAGAATCTCATTCCCTCAGAAATATTAGATTCTCTAAGTGAAGCCGTTGAATTAGCCAAGGGTTTAGACCCTTATTTGGGTGACTATACTACCCCGGAATCCAGCGCCTTAAAAGCATTGGCGGAAAAAACCAGCCAAGAAGACTGGGGTAAACGCTTTAGTGACTGTGAAACAGTTCGTCAATTAGAGCAAGAGATGCTCTCAGGACATTTGGAAGGACAGACATTGAAGATGTTTGTTCACATGACTAAAGCCAAGGGGATTCTCGAAGTGGGAATGTTCACAGGGTATTCAGCTTTAGCTATGGCGGAAGCACTACCCACAGATGGGCGACTCATAGCTTGTGAAGTAGACCCCTATGTTGCTCAATTTGCTCAAGATTGCTTTAGTCAGTCTCCTCACGGTGAAAAAATAGTTGTGGAAGTAGCACCAGCTTTAGAGACCCTCCGGAAGTTAGCAGCAAAAAAAGAATCATTTGATTTGATTTTCATAGATGCTGATAAAAAGGAGTATGTAGAGTACCTGGAAATTATTTTGGCGCAGAACTTACTCACTGCTAATGGGTTAATCTGCGTGGATAACACTTTGTTCCAAGGACAGGTTTACCTACCAGCAGAAAAACGCACCGCCAACGGTGAAGCCATTGCTGAGTTTAACCGTGTTGTCGCTACCGACCCTCGCGTGGAACAAGTTTTGTTACCCGTGCGAGATGGTATCACCTTGATTAGACGGGTTGTATAAACAAAATTAAATTATCCAAAATTCAATTATCCACAATAGTCGGTTTTTAACTTTTGAGCTATGGGACAGGGAATTGATTCCCTGTTTCACTCCAGGAGTATCCTGGCTGGCGATGTCGCTGTGACTACCCTGGCCCACACTTTCCTTATTTCTACACACCTATGGCAAAATCTGTTTCTTTATCCCTGGCAAAATCTACAACACCATCAACGGATGTCAGGTTAAAGTTAGTGGCTTTATTTAAAACTCTCGGTACTCTAACATTATTATTAATAGCTTTGCCATTTAATGGTTTGATAGTGTTAATAGCTTTGCTGTGGGGCATTGTGCAATGGCCTTTGAGGAAAAAAGCTCTGGTAGCGGCTGATCCTCGAACCGTTTTGGTGAGCGGAGGTAAAATGACTAAAGCATTGCAACTAGCTCGGTGCTTTCATGGAGCGGGACATCGAGTTATTTTGATTGAAACTCATAAATATTGGTTATCTGGCCATAAATTTTCTCGGGCTGTCAGTGCTTTTTATACAGTTCCCTCCCCGCAATCAGACCCAGAAGGGTATATACAGTCCTTGGTGGCAATTGTGAAAAAAGAAAAGGTTGACTTTTATGTACCTGTATGCAGTCCCGTTGCTAGTTACTATGATTCTTTAGCAAAACCCGCTTTATCAGCATACTGCGAAGTTTTTCACTTTGATGCAGATATTACCAAAATGCTAGATGATAAATTTGCTTTTACTGAGCAAGGGCGATCGCTTGGTTTGTCTGTGCCAAAATCTTTTCAAATCACAGATCCGCAACAAGTGATTAACTTTGATTTTAGTCAAGAAACTCGCAAGTATATTCTCAAAAATATTGCTTATGACTCGGTTCGCCGCTTAAATTTAACTAAATTGCCTTGCAATACCCCAGAAGAAACAGCAGCCTTTGTCAACAGTTTACCCATTAGTGCTCAAAACCCTTGGATTATGCAAGAGTTTATTCCCGGTAAGGAGTTATGCACACACAGCACAGTGCGGGATGGGGAATTAAGATTACATTGCTGTTCTAACTCTTCTGCATTTCAAATCAATTACCAAAACGTGGAAAATCCGCAAATTCGTCAATGGGTGCAACAGTTTGTGAAGAGTTTAGGATTAACTGGACAGGTTTCCTTCGACTTTATCCAAGCTGAAGACGGTACAGTTTACGCCATTGAATGTAATCCCCGGACTCATTCAGCCATTACAATGTTCTACAATCATCCTGGTGTTGCAGATGCTTATTTAGGTAAAACTCCTCAAGCTGCACCTGTGGAACCTTTAGCTAACAGCAAACCTACTTACTGGCTATATCACGAAATCTGGCGGCTAACGGGTATCCGTTCCTGGAAACAATTGCAAACATCAGTTAATACCCTAGTGGGTGGCACTGATGCCATTTTCTGCTTTGATGACCCTGTACCATTTTTAACTTTATATCATTGGCAAATTCCCTTACTATTACTGAAGAATCTGCAAGATCTAAAAGGATGGGTAAAAATAGATTTCAATATTGGCAAGTTGGTAGAATTAGACGGCGATTAGAAACTTGAGTTGTGAAATAGAAAAAAATACACACAATTATATAGGAATGTCAATTATGTCCATGCTTGGTATCCTTCATTTAGTTGGGTCTCCATCCAGTGATTTTTACTGCAACTTGTCACGGCTTTATGCTCAAGATTGCCTAGAGGCAATGACAGGGGGATGGGGGTATAATTTTTCCATTGCATATATTACACCTGATGGGTTGTGGCGTTTTCCTCACTCTTTGACTAGAGAAGATATCGCTTTGAGTCAACCTATTTCTGTGGTGGATGCCATCAAGTTTATCACCGAGCAAAACATTGACCTTGTACTACCACAAATGTTTTGTATTCCGGGAATGACTTACTACCGGGCTTTATTCGACTTACTCAAAATTCCTTACATGGGGAACAAAGCTGAAGTTATGGCAATAGCCAGCCACAAAGCCAAAGCTAAGGCCATTGTCGCCGCCGCAGGGGTGAAAGTGCCTGATGGAGAATTGCTTCGCCGTGGAGATGTGCCGACAATCATACCTCCTGTGGTTATTAAGCCCGTAAGTTCTGACAATTCTTTAGGGGTGGCTTTGGTCAAAGAGGTGAGTGAGTATGATGGTGCTTTGAGCCAGGCATTTGAATATGCAGATGAGGTGATTGTCGAAAAATTTATTGAACTTGGTAGAGAAGTGAGATGTGGTATTCTTGTTCAATATGGGGAACTAGTGGGTTTACCTCTGGAAGAATATTTGGTACACCCTGATGAAAAACCTATCCGCAACCATGCTGATAAACTCCAACAAACCCATGATGGTAACTTGCATTTGACTGCAAAAGATAATATCAAAGCTTGGATTGTTGACCCTAAGGACCCCATTACCCACAAAGTTCAGGAAGTTGCTAAACAGTGTCATCAGGCTTTGGGGTGTCGCCACTATAGTTTATTTGACTTTCGCATTGACCCACAGGGACAACCTTGGTTTTTAGAAGCTGGGTTGTATTGTTCTTTTTCTCCTCAAAGTGTGATTTCTTGTATGGCGAAAGCAAAGGGTATTTCTCTTAATGAGTTATTCTCCACCGTGACCAAGGAAGCATTACAAATTCATGGTTAGTGGAACATTAAATATTTAAATCGCGTAAAGCCAGACGAATTTGCTCTACACGCCTGCGGTTGACACCGAGATCTGATTCTCCTATGCGAGATGCTGAACGGGCGTGAATGACTGACTCGTTAGTAGGTAAATAAAACTCTACATCATCAATAAATTTGAAAATGCGGCTTTTACATAGGGCATGAATGTAATTATCTGTCTGTTCTATGACCTCTGTGCGGGGAACAACACTGAGAACCTGGAGTAAGGTTCCTCGTGCTTTGTCCCGATGTACATGATAGGTAATAGGGTCAATGGCGTGTTTAGCATCAGGGTTCTGACTGAGAACACAGTTATTGGAAGGGGGACAAGGACTGAGATAACCATTATGAATTCCCAAACTAGAAGATTCAGCCCAAGTAGGGGTAGGCAGTATTAAACCACTAATCAGGGTGAGGAAGATTATCAAGGTGATCCTTCGCCAGAGTGATTTTGTCAAAGCCGTGAGCAGATGGGACATGACCAAATTATTCCTTTTATTCCTTAAGGTACAGCACTGAAATATTCTCCATTATTTTTACATTATTTTTCCATCATTTTGGCTGGTGGGGAGAAGGTGAACTGTGGTAATTGGCTGTGTGAATTTCAGGTTTTTTGATTTGCTGATTTAAATCTACCTGCGATAAATTCTCGCTTTTGTGAATGTTTTGTTTTGCGGTTGGTAACTCGCTTTCGCCACATCTGGAAACTAGATTCTTTCATTTGTTGCCGCATCAGGGCAATTACTTGTTTTTCTTGGAGCCCAAATTGAGTTTCAATGGCTTCCATGGGTGTTCTATCTTCCCATGCCATTTCAATAATGCGGTCAATGGTTTCGGGGTCAAGGTCTGGTAATTTCATGTTTTGCTAGTAAGAGAGTGTTGATAATTCAAAGAGCAAGGCTATGATAGTTTTCTTTCTTTTATTGGTTGGGCGGGATTCCCTGCATAAACAGTCATGGATGCTAATGATTTAACAGCCACTCCCCCTAGGGTTAATACAGCCCCTCTACCAACCCTCACTCCGGGGCCAATTACTGATTTGGCTGCAATCCAACTACTTTGTTCAATATAAATCGGGGCAATTTTTAACGCAAAGTTCAGGTCATTCCAATCATGATTGCCGGTGCAGAGATACACGCCTTGAGATATGCAGGCGTGACTTTCTATGGTTACATGGGCTAGGTTATCTATCCAAGCATCTTCACCAATCCAAACATAATCACCCACAGTCAAGCGCCAAGGAAATTTGACCCGCACCCCCGTCTTAATGCGAACACCTTGACCAATAGTGGCTCCAAATATCCGTAATATTTTCACTTTTACAGATGAAATGGGAAGCCAAGAAGTTGCAACTAACGGGGAACCAACGAAGT
The DNA here is from genome assembly GCA_016124525.1 of Nostoc sp. RI_552. Taxonomy (GTDB): domain Bacteria; phylum Cyanobacteriota; class Cyanobacteriia; order Cyanobacteriales; family Nostocaceae; genus Umezakia; species Umezakia ovalisporum. Next base: position 21,594 of record WGNO01000015.1, read on the forward strand.
ACCACAAAAGTTGTTTCCAGTACCTTGCGCCGGGGGTATAATTACCAAGGGTGTATTTATCTAGCCGCATAAAATGCTTCACGAAAACGAGGGTTAAAGCTGGCTCCAGTACGACCGGACACAATCCACAACAGTGAACGTCCACCATCCCGCATAATACGGAGTATTGATTCTCTTCCTTGGGAAGAGGAAATAGAAACTGGTGTAAAAATTATGCCTTGACTACCTAGAACTAAGGTGGCTATGGTTTTGGCTCTGGGCATATGGTAGTCTGAGGTAATTAAGTAAATGTGCTGTATATTCTGGCGCTTAAAATCATTTACTAGGGATGTAAAGTTGGTAACAGTGTCAACGGCGCGGTAATCCAAGTGAATGCGGTGGGTGATGTTTGCACTTTTAAAGATGGCTTGGGCTTGTTCTTTGGGAATACCAGTGGAAATCCATATATCTAACTGGGGATGTTTTTTGGCAAATTGAGCAGTGAATTTTTCTCGTTCTATACCTCCGCCCAGGGTCAGAATGGCTTGGGGATGGGGAGCTTGGTAAGCTGCGATGGCCATTCGGGTGGGAATTATGCTCAATAATCCCACTAGAAAACCTGCTAGGATGAAAAACCAATTTTTTTTGTTCAGTTTCAACATAACATGAACTGAAATTATGTTTATTTCTACAGTATTGTAGAACCTATAGTTTAATCTCGGGAATATCAAAGGTTGGGGAAAAATTGTACTGAGCTTAGTTCAAGTATATTTACTAATCCCTAGCTCATGTATGAATAACTACCGACATTTCCTGGAAATAAGCAAATATTTGTTTAACTGTTACTCCCACTTGATGATTTAGCGCTTTTATTGAAACTAGCTTCTATTAAATTTATACTGAGGAGAATTTCTGCCAATACTCGCTGCAATGCGTAATATAAACCATATTTACCATCTAGAATACCTCCTTTGATAATCAGGCAATAAAAGAGCACAATAAATGGAGCAAAGATTTTTTGTTTACGAATGCGATCGCCTAAACTGAGTTCATGATTGGGTGTTTCCAGGAGTTTTTTGGTTTCAATCACCATATAACGTTGTTGCGCCCATAACCAACGATTTAATGATTTGCGATCGTCGTGGTGAATGTATGCTGTCAGTTGACTAGATTTACCCTCTACTAAAACTAGATGAGCGTGTCCATCATCCTGATAACTTGCTTTTTCTCTTCTGTACAATACCTGGCGGGGTGGAAGCATTGTACCTCGTAAAGGTTTACCAAACACACAATATTTAAATTTGGCAAAGTAGCCGTCAATGGTAGTATCTAGAGGTAAATTGTTAATTTCATTAACTATTTCATCGGTTAAGATATAATCAGCATCTAGAGATAAAACCCATTGTGATTTAACTTGCTGTAACCCATAGTTACATTGACAAGCAAAGGAATCAAACTTGCGTTTAAATACGGTGATTTGGGGATAATCTGAGAGAATTTCTAAGGTTTCATCTGTGCTGTAACTATCAATAACAATAATTGTTTTTGCCCAGGTGAGTTGTTGTAATGTCCGCTCAATGTTTGGTGCTTCGTCATAGGTGAGGATGAGGGGGGTAATTTGTTCCAGCATGGTTAGGGTGCAGTTAATCTTTCCCAAGTGTAATTATTAGGCATAAGTATAGTAAGGGGATGGCGCTGGATTACAGTATGTTTACATTGTGTATCTTACCGCACAACTAGGGCATATTTTGGCGATGGTTGTTCACATATTAGGTATGGTCGATGGTTATTCATGGGGGGTAGTCGGGGGAATGAATTCCCTGGCTCAAAGCTAAAGTCGGTTTTTAACCCACTGAGAAATCATAGTTTCATGGCGGCTATATGCCTACTTCAGTGTGGAAGAACATAACATTGATTTCCACAAATACGGTATTGCTCCAGCAAATTTAAATTTTATATCTTCATATCCCTCTGAAATCAGCAAACTTTTCATTGTTACGACAGAAAAAAACTTGATATGTCCACCATCCCAAAGAGCAGTGAAGTGTTTATCCATTTTTCCGGAAATAGCCAGGGCTAAGTTTTTCAAATAACCATGATAGGGTGTAGTCAAAATTAACCGCCCATTGGGTTTGAGTAGTTGTTTAGTATTCCTAACTAGCTCTTTAGGGTAAAATAAATGTTCAATTACCTCGCAGGAAATAATAATATCAAATTGCCCTCCCATTTCTGTATAGGGCAAATCATATATACTTCCCTGGATAAAACGACAATCAGTAAATTTTTCCTGGGCTAATCTCACACCTGATTTGGAATCCTCTACTCCGATAACTTCATACCCTTGTTGTGCAATTAAATTGGTTAAACTACCATTGCCACAACCAATATCTAAAAGGCGTGGTTTTGGTTGATTTTTTAAGGAGTGGGAAGCAGAAAAAATCATTTTTAATAAAGGATTAATCAGATATTAAGGATTAATCAGATATTTATGATGGTGCCCGCTCTCAGCATTGGGGTAATAATATTCCTGTTGATTAGACATTAAATATTTCTCCTCTAAACAATTTTTGTAATTAAGCCACATAATGAATTCCCTGGCTCAAAGCTAAATTCGGTTTTTAACCGACTGGTTTTGTGTTTGGGGATGATTTTGATTATTGACATAATCTATGGCTGTGGATAATTGATGACTGCCTAGGGACAATATACCATATCCTTCTTGCTAACTAAATTTTTGTGGTAACTTTGGCAATGAATGATTGTAATAATAAGCGCTACTTCCCTTTAAATTTTTCACACATTCGGCAATAGATAATTCAGGGGGAATAGAAATTACCACATGAATATGGTCTTCAATTCCACCAATAGCATGAATAATACAACCCAGATGATCAGCCTTACCAATTAAATAACCATGTACCCCATTTTCTATATCATGACTAATTAAAAGCTCACTTTTTTTAGTCGCCCGAACAATATGATAATACAACCGCCATAAAGCCACAATCAAATTGATGAATTAAATCAAAAAATCACAGAAAAAGTACAAACAACCTCAACCTACTTCCTAGTCCGTTTTTAACCGACTTTAGCTTTGAGACGGGGAATTCATTCCTCGGCTCCCCCATGTGGATAACCATCGGCAATGGTTCCTGTGTTCCTGAATATCCTGATACACTGCCGGCATTTTAGCGGCGATCCTATTCCATGTATAATTATCAAAGATAAATTACCCAGGTTGATCGCCCTAGGTTGGGGTATCTTGGCAGCAGTAAGACAAAGGCTGAACTCGTGAATAGGTAAGCACAACTAAGGTTGAATTTAGTCATGACTTGAGTTTACCGTTGCTGTCTGTGCAACACAACGCAAACCAAATCAATATCAGTTAAACTTAATTAAATTAGTAAGCATCGGGATTCAATCGGAGAAAATATGACTGAATCAACATTGCTAAACTTAGATCAATCCACACCAGATTCAACCCCAGATTTTGTTAATCCCCCCACCCAGGACGAATTACTCTGTGATGACGGCATCCCCATGGAAACCTATCGCCATAAACTGCAAATGGACTTACTAGTTGATCCCCTAGCAGCTTGGCTGGGGGATAAAGATGCCTTTGTAGGGGGTAATATGTTTGTTTACTTTAGTCCCCATCAATTGAAAAACCATGATTTTCGTGGTCCGGATATGTTTGCTGTGTTAGATGTTCCCAAGGGAGAGCGCAAATGCTGGGTAACTTGGGAAGAGGGTAAAGGTCCCGATGTGGTAGTGGAATTGCTATCCTCTAGCACTGCTTCCAGAGACAAGACAGACAAAAAAGAAATATACCAAAACAGGCTCAGAGTACCAGAATACTTTTGGTATGATCCCTTTAATCCCAATGAGTTTGCCGGTTTTATGATCAGGGATTATGGATATGAACCAATCATCCCCAATGAGGAAAACAGGCTCATCAGTCAAAAATTAGGTTTAGCCCTAGTGCGTTGGCCTGGGGAATTTGGAGGAGCCAATGCTGTGTGGGTAAGGTGGGCGACTTTAGACGGGGTTCTACTACCTACGGCCCGTGAATTAGCCCAACAAGCCCAGCAACAAGCCCAGCAAGCCCAACAACAAGCCCAACAAGCCCAGCAAAGAGCAGAGGCTGCGGAATTGTTACTTGCACAAGAGCGCCAACAAAGGGAAGAACTGCTGGCTAAGTTACAGACAATGGGGATAAATCCTGATCAACTTTAGATGTTGTTTTATAACTTTTGAAGAGGGAATTTTCATTTTAGAGAACAAAGATAAATTCCCTACTTTTTAACTATCCTTAGTTAAGGAACATTGAATTTTATCGGCTAGAATCTTTACATTAGGTTCTTGAACCATAGAGGCATGAGATCCGGGTACTTTATGGATTTGAGCTAAAGACTCTTGAGACCAACCATAGCGATAAAACAACAAAGAAATTAGTTTTTCTGTTGGTCTTGAATTTACGCGTCCTTGTGCTATGAATAGAGTTATTTTTCCTTGATATCTATCCATGATATATTTTTTGTCCGAAGTATTATTGGGATTGTATGTTGATTGAGGAATTTCATCAGGCTTTTTATCGGCTGTGTAAAAAATCGTCTTCATAATTAGTTGAATTAGTTCAATTAGTTGAATTAACTTTTTTGAATTCACTGTCAAGATTTTAGTTAATTGTTTTTTAAAAAAATTAAATCTAAGGTCATTTCCGAACATATCGAGTATGCCTAAAAAAGCGACCTTTTTTCCTTTTTGTTCAAGTTGTTTAGCTATCTCATAAGCGACTAAACTACCAAAAGAGAAACCTGCTAATAGATAGTCACCTTCAGGCTGAATGGCCAGAATATCCTTTACATGATGAGAAGCAAGAGCTTTAATATTTTCTTCTGTTGTTCTATCTTCTAAGAAAAATATTGTATAACCAGATTCCAAAAAATAAAAAGAATATTCTTTTTCAAGATATTTACTCAAAGGAGTTGCTTCATGAATACCATTTGCACAAAAGAAAAAAGGTGGTTTATTATTCTGAGAATTAAGGGCTATCATGAGTGAGTATGGGTTAGGACGTAATCCATTACGACCTAAATTAATAATCAGCAATTTGTGATAATCTTTTGGATCAAGTGCATTAATAAATGAATTATTTGGCAGATCCACTAAAGGTTCATTCATTGAGTGAGCAATTTCTGCAATGGTGGGAAACTGGAAAAATGAAGTTAGAGAAAAATGCTGATCAAAGTTTTTTTCCATTTCAGATACGAGGGAGGCAGATAAAATAGAGTTTCCGCCTAATTCAAAAAAATTGTCATGTATTCCAATAGATTCATGTCCTAAAACTTTTTGCCATATATTAGCTATTTGTTGTTCTATATCATTACGAGGAGCTACAAATTCTTCCTCTAGGCATATCAAATTATTATGGTGATTTTTATTTTTTCCTTCAATTTTATCCCTGGAGATATTCGGGGATAAATTAATCCAGTATGATTCACCCTCAAAAGGATAGGTGGGAAGTGAAATCGGTGAACATTGTTTGTAATCCTCAACTTTAGACCAGTCAATTTTTGTCCCTATTAACCAAAATTGAATTAAGGTAGCAAATAAAATATACACATAGTCACTGCTTTCAATTTTGTCATAATTTTTAATGCTTAAAGAACATACATCTAGGAGAATTGAATTATTATCTAATGATAAATTGGCTAGATTTTGTGAATCTATGTTATTAAAGTCAAATTCTTTTTGCCATTGTTCAGGAGTAATACTTTGAGCAACTTTAATTGTATTACCTGTCAAATATGAAACTACTGGAATTGTTGGCAGTTGAAAATTATGAAGAGATTTAAAGTTTTTATTTTCGGTAATTATAAAAATTACATCTTCTAAAGTTAAAACTTCTGCTATGACTAAAGCAGTATAAGTTCCCATACCGTAGGCAATAGACATTGCCGGATTGATTCCCCAGTATTGAAATAATTGAGCAACGGCATATTCACAAATGAAATCAACTAATTTACTATGAAGGGAATTTTCTAAATTATCTTCTTTAATCAATTCTAGGAAAGATTTCCCTACATAGGAATCAAGCATTAATTCTAATGGTTCTAAAAGAGAATCAATAGCCGAGTTATTTTTTTGATAAAAAAGTTGAATAATTGGTTTAATTTTATGACTTTCTCCAGTAAAAATAAAACCAACTGGCGCAGATTTTCTTCTTGTGATTTTCCCACTAAATACCTCTAATGATTGTTCATTACAAACATAACTGTTTAGTTGGATTTTTAACTGTTCTTTGGATTCAGTGATCACAGCTATACGGTGTTGAAATTGCGATCGCCTAGTGTTAGCCGTAAAACAAATATCGTACAAAGAGGCTTCAGGGGTATGTTCTAGGAAAGCTTGGTAACGTTGGGCTAAGGCTTGTAAAGCAGTGGGACTTTTTGCGGTTAGGGTAAAAATTTGTAAAGGAGCAGGATTCAGTTCAACTTTTGCCTGAGAGGGGACTGATTCTAATATCACATGAGCATTAGTCCCCCCCAGACCCAACGAACTAACTCCTGCTCGGATTAGCCCTGTGTCTTCGGGTAAAGTTTCTAAGGTTTGTTGTACTTTTAGTCCTAGCTTGGCAAAAGAAATTCCAGGATTAGGCTCTTGAAAATGTAAAGTAGGTGGTATTTGACGGTGATAAAGCGAAAGAGCAACTTTAATCAACCCCGCAATACCGGAAGCCGCTTCTGTATGACCAATATTGGTTTTCACACAGCCCACTCCACAGGGATTATCGGGAGTTCGATTTTTCCCCACCACTGCTCCCAATGCCTTCATTTCTAGGGCATCTCCGATCAATGTTGCCGTACCATGAGCTTCAATATAATTAATGGAACTAGGATTAATATCTGCCTGTTGATAAACTTTTTGTAGGAGCTCAATCTGGGCTTGCATACTCGGTGCAGTCAAGCCATTACCCCTACCATTGTGATTAACGCCGCTTCCTCGAATAACAGCATAAACGCGATCGCCGTCTGCTTGAGCTTGGGATAAAGGTTTTAACACAACGACTCCAATTCCCTCACCGCGAACGTAACCATCAGCTTTAGCATCAAAAACTTTGCAACGACCATTCCCGGAGATTAAGCCTGCATTGTCAAACCTAGAAGCAATCACCGAAGAAAAAGTTAGATTTGTGCCACTGACCAAAGCTAAAGAAATTTCTCCATTCCATAAGTTGCGACAAGCCTGATCTATGGCCACGAGGCCAGAGGAACATGTGGTGTTAATTACCAGACTTGCTCCTCGAAAATCAAAGTAGGAAGAAACTCTATTTGCTAACATACATTCGACGGTACCAATGCTAGCAGAAAAGGTTGAATCTTCGTTGAGCAATTTCAGGTATTCACTACCAGTAGCTCCAGTAAAAACACCCGTATTTGTACTGGCTAAGTTAGCAGGAACTAGCCCCGCGTCTTCCAATGCTTCCCAAGTGGTTTCTAATAAAAGTCTGTGTTGAGGATCAATCTTAATGGCTTCCTCCGAAGAAATGCCAAAAAACGCCGCATCAAATTTATCTATGGCCTTTAGAAATCCGCCCCGACCCTTCATTTCCCTAGGGCGACCCATCGGTACATCTGTGATAGTATCTACGCCGTCTCGAATTACCTCCCAGAATTCACTAGGACTATTTGCATTGGGAAAACGACATCCCATACCGATAATTGCGATCGATTGTCCAATCATTAAGTTTTTTATCTTTACTTACCACCTAGGTTGACACAAATATATTATACACGCTAGCTTTGTTGCTGGTCAAGCTATTCCGTCGGAGTTGCCCCTTGGTCTAGCATATTCTTTTACGATGGTTTGTCTGTTACTGAAATTTTTGGCAACTCTAAGGGCTTGACTGTCAAATAAAAATCATAAACAAATAAGGAGTTTTTGTCCTAATGACCTTAAGTTCCATTAATTCAAATTCCCAGGCTGGATCCCTTGAATTACTTGCCACAGAGCTTACAAGTCCACCTGCTTTACTCAATAATTCGGGTAGCACTGTTACAATCACCCTCACGGCAACGGGTCAATGGTCTTTGATTAACTTTGAAACATCCGACCCTACCCTAATTAAATATAAAACCCCAGTAGATGGCGATGGTCACCCCCGTGACAAAAACGATGAAAAATACAAATTTAAGTATCCTCAGTCGAACCCTGGAGCCCTGGTTGCAGAAATTAAAGATGCTAAGGGCAATACAAAATCTACGGTGAGCGGTAAGCAACAAAGCTTTGAATTGCAACCAGGGGAAACAGTTTCCTTCCTCATCAATGATGATCCTAAATGGTATGGCAACAACGCCGGTAAGCTAACCATTAGTTATACCTCAACAGTTAAGAGTACAGACCCTAAACCACAGCCTGAAATTCTCAGCATCACGGACCTCTATAATACCGGAGTAGATAATGCCCGTCAGGTTTTGGCCGACAGCATTCCTGACCCCCACTACACCCTAGCAACCTATCCAGCCGGTACAGAACTCCCGGGTGTTACTACTCCGAACAAGGATTTAGCTCCTATCAACTGGGTTCCAAATACCCAAACAGCTCGATGGATTGGGCCTAAGACACCTTTTGCTAACGGGCCTGTTGGAAACTATAGCTATACAACGACCTTTACGCTACCTGAATTTTCTGAAGCATTGATTGTCGGTGAACTTTCTGTGGATGACAATATTACCGATATTGTGCTTAACGGGGTATCAGTGGGTAATCCTGTTCCTTTAAGCTCCTGGACAAAGATTGGTCGTTTTTCAATTTCCACTGGATTTGTCGTCGGTACCAACGCCCTTGAATTTAAACTGCATAGTGTTGGGGGTCCAACGGGGTTGCGAATTGATAGTATTAGTGGAACTTATAAGCCATCTTCCTTGAAAGCCACTATCTATGAAGATCGCGACTTCCAAGGTGTTAGCAAGGAAGTGGGCCTTGGGAGCCATGATGTATGGAACATCGGTTTTCCAAACGATGCGCTAAGTTCTTTGAAGGTGCCACAAGGACTCAAGGTTACTCTATACCAACACGCTACTAATCAGGGTCGCAGTAAGGTTTTTACTGCTGATGCTCCTTGGGTTGGTGATGATTTTGATAATATTACCTCTGCCATCAAAGTTGAGTTGTTGCCATCTTCCTTGACGGCTCCCATTGTTGTTACAGTGCCTCCAGCAAATGCACCTACAATTCCTCAAGGTTTAAAATCTCCTTTTAACTATACTCCATCTGCTGCTCCCGTAATTCAGTGGAATGGCTACACTTATTGGGCGTACAGTTATATCGACAACAGAATGGCTATGGCTATCCTTGCTTATGATGCCCAAGGTCAGATTGTTAGACAGTGGGAAAAACCAGGTGCTCGTTATCTTACCAGCATTACTGTGGATTCCGCGCAAAAAACTATTATCCTTACCGGACAAGCGAACCAAACCACTGTATTGTCTTGGGACGAATTACGGTTATAAGATGGCTGTGCGCGGGTATTCATTTGTTAAGTGGCAATAGCGATGGCGATTATCGCTTCTTGAGGTGTGTTTTAGTGCACCTCTTCTCTGCTTCTATCTAACACACTCAAAACAATCAAGCTAAATAGAGGGAGATCTGGGCGCTATTTAACCTAGAATGGCCATCGCTTTCCAAGAAACAAAACACAATGTTTGTTATCTGCAAATTGTAATTTCACCCCATTCGGTATTTTTCTTACAAAAGGAGATATTTACTCTACCATGGACCTACAATCATTTAATGCCACCACCCAGTCCGGTTCCTTTGAATTGCAAGCAATTCAAGAAGTTCCCCTTACTGCTCTAACAAATGTTTCCAATCATGCAGTTAAGGTTGAAATTACCTCAACAGGTCAGTGGTGTTTAATTAATTTTGAAACCCCTGACCCCAAACTAGCCAAATACAAACGATTGACAGACGGTGATGGTTATGAACCCGATAAAAATGATGAAAGTTATAAATTTAAGTATCCACATCTAAAGCCAGCAGCCCTCGTTTCAGAAATTAAGGATGCAGAAGGTAATGTAAAATCTTCCTTTGGTGGAAAGCAGCAGAGTCTAAAATTGGAACCAGGTGAAACTCTTTCCTTTGTCATGAATGATGATCCCCATTACTTTAACAACAATGCTGGTCAGTTGACAATTAGCTATTCAGTGTCTGCTTAAATCAAGTTAATTGTTATTCCTTTTTTTCGTGATTAGCTAAATCAAATGTGGCTATAACTTAATAAATTACCAATAAATTAGCAGTGTGCTCTGGCACACTTTTTTATTATCGAGTAACCTTAGTGAATTTTATAGGAAGGGTTTTTAAACCTCTTAAAGTGATGCTTTCATGCCACTCCAACTTATTTGTATTAATACCCAAATTGGGCAAGTTTTCTATTATGCTACTAATAGCAATCTGGGCTTCAATCTTGGCTAAGAATATACCTAAACAGTGATGAATTCCTGCCCCAAATGCAATGTGACGATTTCGACGAGTAAAATCGAGTTCATTGGGATTAGTAAATTCTTCAGGATCACGATTTGCAGCCCCAATATAGACGATGACAGTATCACCTTCAGGGATGAGCTTTCCTGCAATTTTAACATCTTCCATTGCCCTGCGAGCTACGTATTGAATAGGGCTATCGTAGCGAAGAAATTCTTCTACGGCATTTTTAATTTCCTTGGGGTTTTGTTGGAGATAAACCAAACTTTCTGGGTGAGTCAAAAGTGCCAAAATCCCATTGCCAATTAAACTTCTCGTGCTGTCTTGAGCTCCCGTATTAATCAAAATACAGGTGCTAATGATTTCCTCTTCTGTAAGCTGATTTTCAATATCTTTTTGATTAATCAAATAGCTCATTAAACCATCATTGGGCTGTTTTTTATATTCAGCGACTTTTTTCACCAGGTATTCTTTATTTTCTATCATTACTTGATTTTGATGTTCATAGGCTTCTAAAGACCAAGGTTGTTGTAATAGAAAAAATTGTTGAGAAGACCAGTGAATAAGTTTTTCGCAATCTTCCTTGGGAAAACCAAATATTTGAGCAATAGTCAAGCCTGATAAAGGACTAGCTAAATCCTTGATAATATCCATCTCCCCTTTTTCCTCAACTTTCGCAAGTAAATCATCAACTATTTCCTCTATTGTTTGACGTATTTTTTCTACGGCATTGGGGGAGAACGCTGGAGTCACAGCTCTTTTAAGCCGAGTGTGATCAGGTGGATTTAAAAACAAAAACCATTGATTAGTTGTTTGTGAAAGTGTTTGTAAATCTCCTTCCTTTACATAGGCACTTTTTAGCTGAAGACGTTCAGGAAGATTATCTACAGTGAATCGCTTATCATTTAAAATACTAACGGCATCGGCGTAACGAGTAATAATCCATGTCCCAAGAGCACTTTTATGAACGGGATCTTCTTGACGCAGATAATCAAATACAGGATAGGGATTAGCGTGAAATTCTGGATCAAAGGGGTTAAATACAACTTTCTTTGTTTTCATTGTTAAAATGACCTCTATTTTTTAGCTAATTCATCTACTAAATATTCAGTCAGTTCGGGAATTATGGGATATTCCCACAATAATGTTGGGTCTAGCTCTAAATCCAGCAAGGTTTCTAACTCACCAGTAAGACTCAAGGCAACAGAAGAATCTAAACCGTAGGTAAAAATAGATTTCTCTAAATCAATGTCCTCGCTATCAATACCTAGAAGACTTGCTAGGTTATCTATTAGCCAATGTTCAATTTTCGTTCTATCCATAATAATTATTAAAGTTTGGTTCGAATTACATTGAGGGTGATTATAATGAATTTTGTTGCCATTGTGCAACCACTGCCAGAACTTTGCTCAAAAAAGCTCGGCGACAAGCCTGTCGTTGAATTTTGCCACTAGAGGTTTTGGGAATACTCCCTGGTTTAATTAAGGCCATGGCATAAACTTGTAAGCCATGATGGAGAGCAAGGGCTTCACGAATAGCCGAGAAAACTTCGTTGACATTTAACTTCCTCAAATAGGTACGCTCTACTTCCTGAACAATAACCAATTTGTCTTGATTATCTATTTCTACAGTAAAAGCCGCACCACAATCTAACCGTAGAGCCTGATGACTTTGTTGTAAGGAATATTCAATATCCTGGGGGTAATGATTCCGTCCCCAAATAATTATTACATCTTTGATTCTTCCCGTGATAAATAGTTCCCCTTCTACCATGACACCTAAATCCCCTGTGCGGAGAAAATTTCGTTTATCTCCATTAGCTAATTTAGCCCGAAAAGTTGCGATGGTTTTTTCTTCTTGTTGCCAATAACCCTGAGCAACACTAGAACCTGAAACCCAAATTTCTCCTACTTGATTTTCATCACATTCTAAACAACTTTCAGGATCGACAATTTTTACTTCCATATTTTCCCACACATGGCCGCAACCCACGAGTTCCTGATAATTTTCACTATCTTTCTCAGCTTCTACTATTCGATTATTCTCTAAGGATTCTGATTGAACATTTAGGTAAACTGGCTCATCTTCAATATTACCGCCAGAAATCATTAACGTTGCTTCTGCCATGCCGTAACAGGGATAAAAATATTGAGATTTAAACCCAGAAGATTGAAATTTATTAATAAAGCTTTCTAGGGTTTTTCGTCGTATTGGCTCCGCTCCATTGTAGGCACTTACCCAAGTACTGAGATCAAGGGTTTTTTGTTCTTCAGGGGTAATTCTCTGGACACATAATTCATAGCCTAAATTTGGACCACCGCTATGAGCGGCTCCATATTTCGTAATTGCTTTCAGCCAAAGAATAGGATTTTTTAAGAAAGATTCAGGCGACATTACAACGCCTAGAAAACCTGTATATAGCGGTTGAATAATACCATCAATTAAACCCATGTCATGGAAACTTGGCAACCATGTCACAGAAACACTTTTTTCTGTAAGTTGAAATGCTTTTTGAATATAAACGGAATTATGGGCAATATTGTCATGGGAAATCATCACTCCTTTGGGCGAACCCGTTGAACCCGATGTATATTGAAGAAAAGCCAGAGTGTTAGCACTAATATCTGGAAGCTGTAGGTGAGGGGTTTTGTCATAATTTATACTATCTGTTGCCAAAAAATTTGTTGCTGGCAAGTTTAAAAAAGTCTCAAGTTTTGACTGAATATTTTCTAACACAGAGCTAGTAGTGAGAATAATTTGAGGTTGAGAATCTTCAATAATTGCCAGTAATCGAGACATTTTTTGATTACGCCTTGGTGGGTAAGCCGGAACTGCCACAACCCCAGCATATAGACACCCTAAAAAAGCTGTAATAAATTCTAAACCTTGAGGATAAAGCAATAAAGCGCGATCGCCTTCGGAGCAAAGAGATAGTAATGTGTCAGCAATGGCCTTTGATTCTTGCTGTAAGGTTTTGTAATCAATGCAGATTTCTTGATTTTGGCCATCCTTAAGAAAGATGTAGGCTAACTGATTGGGAGTGTGCTCTGCTCTTGTGTCAAGAATTGAGGTTATTGTTTTCATTGCAAGGGGTGATTTGGTTTAATAGGAATTAACTTCAAACACTAATGGCCATCGCCCTTAGTGGTATTTGGTTTAAATAAAATAAAACTACTAAAATATAATCACATATAGTCAGATATCATTATATATACTATTGTTTAGGAACAAAACTATCCCTACCTCTATAAAATCAGTTCCCATTGCTTCACAAGGATTTGAACGATAATCCCCCCAACCTAATTCATTCTTACTCTGCTTTAATCCATATTCCACCCATGTTCTTAAGCCATAGAAATTCCCAACCTCTATTGGTGTAATATCCGGGTATTTACTCATAACATACCAGGTAGAGTTTCTAGGTAAGTTCTCTATATCTGTGGTAATTTGCCAACATCTATGTTCTCAACGTTGCCCGTGTATTATTTCTCTAATAAATGGATTTTCACTGCTTAAGTCAGAGAATACTCTTTTAAACTTCTGCCACTTTAGGTATTGAGTATACTGTTCCTTAAGCAATTATACATAATCGTTTGAGCCCATTGCTACTAGATAATTTAAATCTAGTTCATCTAATGCAGATATAAAATTTGTGCTGCTTTCGCCATATAAGCCATCAGCTAGTACCAAGTTGAATTTAAAACCCATCGACTGTAACTTTCGTATTAGCATTGCCCCGATTTGAGGCTTGGTCAGATATTTATCTTCTGGCTTTAACTTCCCTCGTGGTTTGTACACTTCAAGCAGTAGTGGGAATGTCATCCCACGGAACACACCATAGGCTGTAACTACCGCCGCAACTCCATTCTCTACTTTGCCCAAATTGCCTATATACTGACGTTTTACATAATCTGTTGTATTACCTTTGTTTTTATCTCCTGTTTCATCAATAATTAAAATGATTGGTCTTCCTTTTAATACCTCTAAAATTAGCTCTAATCTCAAGGTTCCTAGCTCTTCTACCTCCCAAGATGATGTAGGTAAAAAATGATGTAGTCCTTGATAGTTATCTAGACCGACAACTTTCGCCACTTCAGGTATACTTTTCCGTTTTAAATCAGAAATACGTCTTATATATAGATATTTGAAAGCTTCAAAGTTCTTAACATCCGAAAAAAGATTTTTATACCACAAGCAATGTTCATCCACAAACTTGACGGTTTTTATGGGTGAACGAGGCTCTACCATTTTCTTTATCTTCGTTTTAGAATTTGTAAATTATTATACTACTGCAACGGTGACACAAGAGAGTTAATAACTTTTAACTTTTCTCAAGGTGCAGATTGCCGTAGGGCAGCTGGTTTTTGTACGGGTTGTTTACCCTTACTGTCGATATTAACATATCACAAATTACTCAGGGGCGGAGCGCCGCATTTCCTAATTTAGGCAAGGGATGGAGGCTACTTGTGGCGTAAACGCCACAGAAATTTAAGCTTTTTGTTGAGCTATATATTGAATAACACTTGTAGATATGTTGCTAGTGTACCTTTAGCTAGGGGCGTGTCAATTTAGTGATGCTTTGACCCTCCCACCCCTTAAAGGGTGGGATTATTGTTTCATTCAGCCCACTTGTCTACAGGAGTTTCCCCTCCTAGATAGAGGTTCTTTTGTCCACAAGCTTTAGATTCTGTGGTAACCACAGTGCTTTTTAATCCTTTGTTCAAAATCATAATTGCTGCATTGTGGCCACGGTGGATAATTGTCCGGCAAGAATGGCATTTGTGAGTAGGAGTAGACAACGACTTTTTAACCCCTGTTCCACAAACAGCACAATCTTAAGGTGTATACTATGGTGCAACTGCCATGGCCCAAGTATGAAAAACTTGGCAATAGTAGTCTAACCAATCAGTGAAGAACCACCACAATGCATCCCTGATAGATTGAGCTAAATGGTGGTTTTTAACCATATTTCCTACCTGCAAGTCTTCATAAACTACCAAGTCCTTTCACTGGACCAGGGCTCTTGCAGTCTTAACTGCAAAATCTTTAAAGAGTTTTTGGCATGGGGATGATATGTGTAATAATAATTAAGATATCTTAATAATTCTACACAGTTTGGGATGAGTAGCCTTGTCTATTGGTTTCTGGCCAATGCTGAGTACTTGTCCACGACTATATTTTCAGATTTTCACGTCAATCCTACGCGGAGTAAAAGCGTGTTTCAGTTAGAAGAACTACCAGTGCCTCAAGTAAAAATCACTAGTACCCCAACAGTGAAAAGTAAATTCCTGTACAGGGGGGTTTTCATGGCCATGGCCATTATCAGCATATGGGCTATGAGCCTGGCTTTGTTAATTTATATTGATATATCCCAATGCAAATTTTGGATGTTATTGCCGCTCATACTTTGGCAAACATTTTTGTATACGGGATTGTTTATTACAGCTCATGATGCCATGCATGGGGTAGTTTTTCCCAAAAATATCCAAGTCAACCATTTTATAGGGTCATTGTGCCTATTTCTCTATGGTCTTTTATCCTATCCTAAACTTTTAAAAAAACATTGGTTACATCACCATAACCCAGCCAGTGAAACAGATCCAGATTTTCACAACGGTAAGCATAAAAACTTTTTTGCCTGGTATTTTCATTTTATGAAGGGTTACTGGAGTTGGCGACAAATTATCACATTAATGACTATTTATAACTTGCTAACATATTTTTTACATCTTCCAGAGGATAATCTCACTTATTTTTGGGTAATTCCCTCAATTTTAAGTTCCTTACAATTATTTTATTTTGGAACTTTTTTACCCCACAGTGAACCAGTAGAAGGTTACAAAGATCATCATCGTTCCCAAACCATTAGCCGTCCAATTTGGTGGTCATTCATAACTTGTTATCATTTCGGTTACCATCACGAACATCACGAATACCCCAATATCCCCTGGTGGCAACTACCAGAAATTTATCAAATGTTGAAACCAAAAGTCTAAATCAAAGGTGGAATCAATACTCTAGTTGGTGAAAACCTGCTAGAGCAAATTCTGAGGTAGAATGTGGAATCTCCGTGGCTTTAGCCCTGGGAGTGTCAACAACGGGTTTTTGTTTTCAGAAAACTTGTAAAGCTAAATAAGGCAAGAGGGCAAAAGCAGTAGTAGCAAAAGCCCAAGCCGGTATTTTTTGCCCTCTACCATCAATAAGTAAAGGTGCGCTGTAAATTACAGGCCACATGGCCGTGAGATTGAATAATACTATTACTATGGGGTTAATACCTTGCCATTGCCCCAAGGAAAGTTTTTGAATTAACTCCAATGTGTCTGGTTGACCTGGGGGTGCAAAGATAAAAGCATAGGTAATAAATCCTCACCAATTAACTAAAAGCTTCCGAGAGGTAATCAGCAGCAGCAGCCACAACTGTAATCGCACTTTCATAATCAAGGCGTGTGGGCCCCAAAACTCCTACGCTACCTACAGGTAATAAACCCCGACGATAAGTAGAACTAATTAAAGTGCAGGTGCGTATTGGCTCTAATGGGTTTTCTGTACCAATGCGAACCGTTACCTTAGACTTACCCAAATCTTCTGTTTCCGATTCTTCAAAGATTAATCGCCACAATTGGTCTTGTTCTTCTTCCAGGAGATGAATAATTGTCTGTACTTGCTGTAATTGAGAAAATTCTGGCTGACGCAAAACTTCCGCTACACCCCGAACCATAATTTGAGTTGTGGTTGGTGTTAGATGGCGACGAGTTAATTCTGCTACTGAACTTTTCAAGAATTCGCCATAGCGTTGAAAAGCCTGGTCTAAGTCACTCCAGTTCAAGGTAGTTAATTCCAATAAACTGCGTCCCCGCAAATGGGTATTCAAAAAATTAGAGACGATCTGTAATTCATGATCTATTCCCTCGGAATCAAGTGTTCCTTCTTCCTCCTCTGGAGACAAATTCATCAGCCTGGAATGAGTCTCATAAGTATCTGTCACCACAATCAGCATAATTTTGTTGGCTTCAATCTGCACCAATTGCAGATGTCGCAAAATTGCTGTATTGGTTTGGGGCATAGTAATTAAGCTAATGCAACCACTGACAGTTGCTAAGATTTGCGCTGCACCTTGCAATAAGGCTTCCCAACTCCAATCTTCCCATTGCAGGCGATTTTGCAACGCCAATTCAACCTCTTTTGCGATGGTATCCGTTCGCATAGTACCTCCCAGAGAAGGTTTCATTAACTGGTCAACATAAATGCGGTAGCCAGAATCAGAAGGTATTCGTCCAGCAGAGGTGTGTGGCTGGTATAGTAACCCAGATTTTTCTAGAACGCACATTATATTCCGAATTGTGGCTGAACTTACACCTAGGTCATACTCATCAACCAAAGTTTTTGAACCTACAGGCTCTGCTGTAGCGATATAGTGGCGTACTGTTGCCCAAAGTATATGCTGTTGTCGATTCGTTAAGTGGACTTCCATAGGGTATGTTTTACTGAAGGCAAATTTTAATTAAACTGAGAAAAAAATTGGGATTTGAAAAAAATATGAAAGTAGTTAATTAATTTAGCAAAATATTTAGTTTTATTTTCATCACTAAGTATCAACTCATGTGATGGTTATTTTGTCAAATTAAGCTATTACTGCTAAAATTGTTTACTTTAAGTAGTATTGCAGCTTTTTTTCAAGGAAGTTGTATTTTAGAATACTTATTTTTGAGCAAATTCATATACCTGGACTATGAGTAAAATCTGGGTAATGCTGAAACTCTCAACTCAGATTCATTGTCTTAACAACAGCATTGCTCAAATCTGACAATCAGCGCGATTTTAGCAATGCCATCTGTCAGGGCGTGATCAACTAATACTTGGGAATAGAAGAATCAACCAATAAAGAATAGGCATCAATGCCACCCATAACATTTTTAACATTTGTAAAACCTTCCGCCATGAGCCACTGGCACATCTGAGCAGAACGAATACCGTGGTGACATAACACAAGAGTTTCGGCTTGGGGATTGAACATAGTCAGAACTTGATCTCCCCATTCCGCAAATTCGCTTAGAGGCAGGTTAACAAAGCCCTCAATGCTAGCGGCTGCCAATTCTTGAGGCTCGCGCACATCTATTAACTGAATACTTACATCATCAGAAGTCAGACGTTGAGCCAGTTCCTCTACACTAATCTGAGTAATGAGTTGACTAGAAGGATTCCCTGTCATGAGATTTTTGTAAACAACCTTATACCTTTTATGGTGGCAGAAAATCTTTTTCCTAGCATCAGCATCTATTCCTAAGGGGATAGTTATAGTAAACTGCTTCCTTGCCTGTAGGCTTTCAAATCCAATCAATGTAAAATTTATATCTGGTTTAGGATGTCTAATGTGAATAGCCAACGCTCATTCTTTGGTTTCTTGGTAGCTGGTGCCATGGCACTGCTGATTGTAGCCATAGCCGGATTTTACTGGTTTGTGGCCAAAACTCCGGTAGACCTAATGGCCTCTACTTCTCGCCCCAATGCTGCTATCTTTGTTTCAAAACTTGCTCCGGCAATGGTTTCATTACTGACAAATCCTGAGCAATTACAGTCCTTAGGGCTTAAAGAACAATTATCTCAACTCAAAAGCAGTTTATTAGCTAACAGTATCATAGATTACAAACAAGATATTAAACCCTGGCTAGGAAATGAAATTACTCTGTCCGTCACCACTCTAGACATTGATCGTGACCCAAAGAACGGACAGCAACCAGGGTATCTCATGGTATTAGCCGCGGATAAACCAGCAAAAAGCCGCGAGTTTTTAGACTTGTTCTTTTCTCAACGGGTATTAGCTGGAGCTAACTTAGCTGTTGAGCAATATCAAGGGGTAAAGCTCATATCTGACAATTCCAATTTCCAACTACAACAAAATTCCCTAACTGGTGCAGTTGTCCATGGCTTTGTGTTATTCGCCAATCATCCCCAGGTGCTACGAGACGCAATTAATAACGTCCAAGCACCTGATTTAAATTTGCCCAGTTCCCCCCAATACCAAAAAGCCCTGCAACAAATTTCTCCAGCCTCCCTTGCTACAGCTTTTTTCAATCTTCCCGCTTTGGCACAATGGCAAGGCTTAAAATTACCACCTGCAACTTTCCATAGCCAAATTATTTCTTTATCTTTAAACCCCAGGGGATTGTTAGCAGAAACAAACTTTTTCACTGACTGGGAAATCATGCCTCCCTCTGCACCACTTGCTCAACCTGTAGGCGCTTTAGAATACATACCAGATGGGGCAGGGGTAATTATTGCCAGTTCTGATTTAAACAATTTGGATAACAGTGATTTAGGGCAACTCTGGACACAAGTCAAAACTGTTTTTTCCGGTTCTGGTACTGATGGAATTTCCAGCTTAGTGGCGCCATTAAGAGAACTGCAAAAAAACCAAGGGATAAACTTAAAAGAAGATATCTTTAGTTGGGTAAAAGGTGAATATGCTTTAGCCTTGTTACCCCATGGAGAATCAACTTATCCTGATTGGGTTTTTGTGGTAGAAAAATTAAAGGATGTTCCAGAAGGAATTTCTCATTTGGATACCATCGCTTCATTCCGTGAACTCAACCTCAGTTCTTTTAACTTGAATCAACAGAAAGTTTCTGCCTGGACAAAGTTAACTGCGGTAATTGAACCCACTAATACCAAACAACCCCCAACATTCGCCATTGATACCAAAGTACAAGGAGTACACACAACTCTGGGTAATTACGAAATTTTCGCCTCCAAATTAGAAACTTTGGCTGAAATAATCACAAACTACCAAAGCACTGTGATGGCTGATAAAGAAGCGCTCCGTTCCCCCAGGGTTGCTGAGGTCAGAAATCCCAATTTCCTAGATAGTATTGTTGCCATTCCCCAACCCAATCAGGGGTATATATATATCGATTGGACAAAAAGCAAAACTATGTTAGAAAGTCAAGTACCAATTTTGCAGTTAGTGGAAATAGTGGGTAAACCGTTTTTGCAAAACCTGCGATCGCTTACCATTAGTAGTTACGGTAACGAGGAAAAATCCCTCAAAGGCAAAGTACTATTCCAATTCCTAGACTAATCAAGTTTTACCTTTTTTCTTGTAACCCTGACTCAACATCGGTGATTTTCCAAATTTCTCACTTTGAGAGTTGACTCCAGGAGCGATACTATGGGATAGTATCTCGTTTTGCTTTCCGAGGGTACTTTCTCGTGCTATCTAGACTAAGTGCTGACTTTCGCATCATATTTGAACGTGACCCCGCTGCTCGTAATTGGTTGGAGGTCCTGTTTTGTTACCCAGGTTTGCAAGCCCTGCTATTTCACCGATTGGCTCACTGGCTGCATAATATTAGTATTCCATTTTTACCCCGGTTAATTTCTCACACAGCCCGGTTTTTGACGGGTATCGAAATTCATCCCGGCGCAACCATTGGCCAGGGTGTATTCATTGACCATGGCATGGGGGTAGTAATTGGTGAGACAGCCATAGTGGGAGATTATACTCTCATTTATCAGGGTGTCACCTTGGGGGGAACTGGTAAACAAACAGGTAAACGCCATCCCACAGTAGGGGAAAACGTGGTAGTGGGAGCCGGTGCAAAGGTTCTGGGTAATATTCATATTGGCAATAATGTCCGCATTGGCGCAGGGTCAGTTGTTCTCAGGGATGTACCTACAGATTGCACAGTTGTGGGGGTACCTGGTCGCATTGTTTATCGTTCTGGCGCGCGAGTTGCTCCCCTAGAACACAACAACTTACCAGATTCCGAAGCTGAAGTCATTCGTGCCTTAGTTGATCGAATTGAATCCTTAGAACAACAAATACAAAATCTACAAAACAATCAATCTTCCCCAAAAACTCATGTTTTGTCACTTTCTGTAGTTTCTAACGAAAGTGACTTGTTACAAGATGCTCCCCTATGTAGCCTCAGAGATAAAGCAATTCAACAATTTCTCGATGGCGCAGGAATTTAGTATTAAGTTTGTATAAAAAAAATAGAGTTAGATATAGTCAAATATCATCATGTGCAAAAAGCATGAGCAATATTTAGGGAAAAGAATTTAAGGGAGGTTTATTTAGGTCTAACCCTGGCAAAATATATTCAAATGATTTTAGTGGAAAGACACATCATTAAATAGTCTCATTAACATGGCCAAGAAATTGACGGTTCTCTTTCCTTTCAGAATCTCTTTCCTTCTAGCAAGGAGAGATGTCAAAACAACACTAGGGATTAATTTCCTCCCTAGACCAAACTTCTTGTTCATCGCGCCGATAAATGCGCCGATTTTGTGGCTCCCCCCGCAACTCTAAATGATCTACTTCCACTGGTTCTAATAGCACTAAGCAAAAATTCGGCACTGGCTTGGCAAAATCAGGTGGTGATGGCTCAAAGGCCTTCCCTTCCTCTACTCTGGTTTGACCAGGGTGAGGCCAAGCAAATTGTAAACGTGCTGAATCACTTAATTCTTGCCAAGTTTTGAGCCGGGCTGCTTGCAAAATACAGTCAGAATCATTAACTCCTATTACACTTAAGGAACCAGAAAGGCGAAATTGTTCTCTTGTCTTGGGAAAGTACCAACAAATTTCCCCCCAAGGTTGTTTTTGTATTTGGTTAACTTTATGACTACGCCTATCAGTAATAAATTTCAGTTGGTTGGTATCTTCCAGAAAACCTCGAAAAACAACCGTACGATTGGCAGGACGATAGTTTTCCTGGACTGTTGCCAGTTGGAGGTAACGGGCATAAGCAAGGCTACGATTAAGATGAAGCGCACGAGCGATAGCACTGCGCCAAGGAGCAATGGACATTATTTAAATTACCTACCAACGTAAAATTTGCTGCTTCATTTCTATCAAGTCTAAGTAATCCATCGTAAAAGCTTTTCTTAAAAGAGAATGGGGGATAAATTGATCATATTTTTGCAGTTCTGGGGCTTCTGCGGAACTGACTAAATCTTCTGCTGTAATTCTTTGCTCACACAGTGAAACAAGTTCAGTTTGCAGATATTTAAATTTATCTTTACCTAATTTGATTATCAAATAATAAGGATTCACCCCACTAATACTGCTAATTTCTAATGATTCTCGACAAAAACAGTTCAGCAATCTTTCCAAAGTTCGGTATGCAATTGTACCCATCCAAGGAAAGATGCAACATTGACCTTCGCTTAATTGTAAAACATATTGTTGATCTAATCCTGCCTTGCGTGTTAGTTGCCGCACTTCCTTTAACCGTCCTTGGGCATTGTTTTTTAAATAGCTATATTCAACATCTTCTAGTAATACTTGCCGCATTTTCTGCAAAATTCTTGTATGAATACAACCACCACCGCCCCGCCAATTAATAATACTAGCTTTACCTGTAACTTGCTTAACTAAAATTAGCTTTTTTTTAAAATAAACTTCTACAACTTCCCAACTTTTACCTGCTAAGGCAAATTGATTACCCACAGGTGGTAGAATGGAAATAGTACCAATTTCTTCTTTTCCTTGCTTGACTATATATTCTTGATGTTCAGCAAACACTGCGTAAAACTGAAATTTCCCTACTATTTTTTCTCCTGCTAAACCAATAATTAATTTACCTCGTTCTGTTTGCTGAATGTGGTCTATGTCCATTAAATAGCGTAACAAGCTCTTAAAGTCTGCCGCAGAAATAGCTGCAAAGGGCGATAAATTTAAAATTTGTTTGGCTAAAGCACCGGGTGTTATTTCTCCTGTTGCTGCCAAAATACTCATTGTTTGATGATACAACAAACTCAAAGGATATTTAACTGGTAGTATCGGCTCAATCCAAGCTTCTTCTAGATAAAGTTGAATAATAGCAATACATTGTAAGAGTTGCCAAGGAATTTGTTCTGGTAAAGGCGCTTCAGATAATGGTTGATTTTCCTCACATATCAAGCGCATATCAGCAGCTTCACCTCTTCTACCACTGCGTCCTAAGCGTTGTAAAAAGCTGGCAACAGACAAAGGGGATTCTAACTGAATTACCCGCTCTAAATGACCAATATCTATGCCTAATTCTAAAGTTAATGTGGCAGCAATCACAGCGGGATGATGAGGTTCAGCTATAGCATTTTCCGCAGCTCGCCGTAAGCTAGCAGATATACTGCCATGATGTACGTGATAAATATCTGGTAGTGCTTGTTGTGCAGCAATTTGGCGCAAGGATGCAATTATTGATTCTGTTTGGGTGCGGTTATTGGCAAAAATTAGGCATTTACGAGATTTACTCAAGTTAAAAATATATTGTTCATAAGCTGTAAATTCTGATTCATCAATTGAATTATTAAGATAAAAATGTTCTACAGCCAGCTTGATTTGGCGTTTTTCTGGGGCAGTTATCGGAGTAATTACTGGCTGTTTAGTTCCAGAACTTAACCACTCTTCAGCCATTGCATAATCACCGAGGGTTGCTGATAAACCAATACGCCGGGGTTGAGTTTTTGTCAAGGTGGCTAAACGTTGTAATTGACAAATAATTTGAAAACCACGTTCAGAACCCATAAAACAATGGATTTCATCAATAATTACAAATCGTAAATCACCAAATAAGTGAATTAACTGATTGTGCTTGTTAATTAACAGGCTTTCTAAAGATTCTGGGGTAATTTGCAGAATACCTCGGGGATTTTTTAAAACTTTATTTTTGTGACTTTGTGTTACATCACCGTGCCAATGATATACAGGAATATCTGCTGATTTGAGCATATCGTTGATGCGATGAAATTGGTTATTAATTAAAGCTTTGATGGGGCTAATATATAATGCACCAATACTGTGAGGAGGTTTTTCGTGTAATAAGGTCAAAACTGGTAAAAATGCTGCTTCTGTTTTCCCAGATGCAGTTGCCGCCGCCACCAGCAAATGAGCATCTGTGTTGAATATAACTTCACAAGCTGCTAATTGTATTGGTCGTAATTCAGACCAATTGTGATGATAAATATACTCTTGGATAAACGGGGCAAGTCTGGAAAACGTCATCGGTTATTGGTCACCTGTTCAAAAATTTCTCTACACTACGAACAAATATTTCTACACCCATGGCCAAGGCAGTTTCATCAAAATCAAATTTGGGATGATGATGAGGATAGGCAAGATTTTTCTCCGAGTTGGCAGAGCCGAGAAAGAAATAACAACCAGGAACTTCTTGTAAAAAGAATGACATATCCTCCCCCCCCATAGTTTGACATTCTGGTACAACACCTAGGGAAGTTTCTATGACTTCTTCTGCTACTGACTTGATCAATTCTGCCATGCCTGCATCATTAATTACTGGTGGATAAAGACTCCAATACTCTAATTCATATTTTGCACCATGACTTTGGCAAACTCCCGCGATGATTTGCTCAACTCGTTGGTGAAAAAATTCTTGTAAATTGGGGTTAAAGTATCTGATAGTACCACTCATCCGGGCTGTGTCAGCAATAACATTAAGTTTTGTTCCTGCATGCAGTTCTCCCACTGTCACCACAGCTCCATCAATGGGGTTGACGTTACGAGATACGATGATTTGTAGTGCATTGACAATTTGGGCAGCAACTACCACCGAATCAACGGTTTGATGAGGCATAGCACCGTGTCCGCCTTTGCCTAAAACAGTGCAGTTAAAGCATTCCACAGATGCCATCAATGGCCCAGGCCGAACACCCACTGTGCCCAACGGTAAATTATTCCATAAATGTAAGCCGATAATTGCATCCACATCAGGATTTTTGAGTACCCCGGCTGCAATCATTGGTTTTGCTCCGCCGGGACCTTCTTCTGCTGGTTGAAAAATTATTTTCACCGTACCGCTAAAGTCTTGACAATGCTGCTGAAGATAGTAGGCTGTACCCATGGCAATGGCCGTATGTCCATCATGTCCACAAGCGTGCATCACGCCATCATGTTGGGACTTATAGGGAACCTCATTCAGTTCTTGAATTGGCAAAGCATCCATATCAGCCCGAATTGCCAACACTTTGTTAGCACCTGGTTTTTTACCCTGAATTGTAGCTACAATACCGGTTTTAGCTATTTCTGTTTGATGTTCAATGTTCCATGCTTGTAAGTGACGGGATACTAACTCAGCAGTGAGTTTTTCTTGAAACCCTAATTCTGGTTTTTGATGCAGTCGCCGCCGCCATTCCACTAATTGCGGTTGCAATGAGCGAATTTCTAGACGAATGCGAGATAAATCTACAGAAGAGTTGGGAAAGGTAGACACCATAATGAAATCAAGCTCTTTTCAGTTCAGCTAACTGAGGATATTTTCCCAGTTTAATGCTTATCAAAAAGTTCAGGGCGGAGCTTTTATCTACTGGCGTTGCTTAGGTCAATCAAGGGTAAGTTATGCTACAAACTGCTGCTTAACCTTTCCCAATGGAGATTTGATGCCACTTGAGCCAGTTTATCCAAATCTTCTAAGTTATCTAGATAAGGCAAACAACCTAAAACAGGGGTATTAGTTAAAGATTGAATCAAATCCCATGGTGTCCAGTCAGCTATTTCTGTATCTGTACGATATCGTACACAGTTAAGAACAATGCCTTTAAGATTTACCTGGCATTGCCTAGCCAATGCTACATTCGCCACTGCTTGAGCGATGGCACCTAATTTAACTGGTACTACTAATAGCGTAGGTATACGCCAGTCTCTTGCTAAATCTGCCACTGTCAATTCATCAGTGATGGGTGAACCCAAACCACCCAAAGCTTCCACCAGTAGGAAATCACGCTGCCATCGCAACTGAGAATAAGTTTGCCACACCACAGCCAAATCTACTTGTCGATTTTCCTTAGCTGCGGCAATGGGAGGGGCTAAGGGTGCTGCAAAATACAAAGGTGTAATTTCTTCAGCAGATTGCTGTAAAGAAAATAACTTTTGATATAATTCGCGATCGCCCATCCCGCATTGAATGGGTTTCATAATTCCCCAGCTACGCTGGGGAAAATACTTTTGCCAATAAGCTGCTAAGGCTGTTGTTAAAACAGTTTTACCAGCCTCAGTATCAGTACCAGTAATCAGTAATGTGTTCAACAAGCTCGTAAACATCCACAAGTTTTAATTAATTGTAATTCGTAATGCCTCTTTGAGAGGAGAGCTTGTCCCTCGGGTCATTGGTAATTAGTGGTTTTAACTGAGTTAAGTCTCTTTGAATTAGACGATAAACGCCGCATCATCAATGACAAACTCCGGTTCTGTTCCCAGAACTGCAACTTTGCAACGCGTGTGGGCAGACATGGGATAAAATCGTATTTGGTCTTCATGTTTATTTACAAGTCTAGTCAAGTATTTAGATAAAGTAGTGTACTGATTCTCATCTAATACACACTCGAAAACTGACTTTTGTACTCGTAAACCGTAGGATTCTAGAAGTTTCGCCACTTTGTTACGGCGAGTGTCGCTAACGATGTCGTAGCATACTAAATAGAACATTGCTATTTCACCACCGTTAACGATGCTTTTTGAGGTTTAGTGATGCTGGCCAGCTTGGAATCTAAAGGATGAAATTTTAAAGCCAAGGGACGGTAATATTCCACATCACTTAGCACATACCCAAGGTATTCTCGGACTTGGAAATCCATACACTGACGATAACTAACTGTTCCGGCCTGGGGATGCAATACAAATGTTTTGAGCTTGGCTTCCCAGTGTTGGAGAAAATGTTGCACAATTGTTCTTGGTTGACTTTTGCCGTTACTATTTCCGTTTCCGTATCCCTTGGTGTGGGGAAATTTTTTGGCAAAATGTAATACTAAGTCATCAACAATTGCAGTCCTAAACTCGGCGGTAAAATCCCATGCTAAAGGTAACTCATGGTGTACATTGCGGTGTAAAAGGGCACAATGGGGATGAAGCCCCGAGGTGTCCAGCAAGGTATGTATATGTTGATGTAACAGTTGATATCCTGGGTTAAATAATCCACCTATACGCCCTCGCTGAAAGTACAAGTATGGGTGATGAAACTTGAGTAGTGAAGTAACAGCATTGTAGTAAACCCCATCCGCTTCTTCACTATATTCCCACAGTTGATCAAAAGATGTTGCTAGTGATAAATTATCCATTAACAGCGTTAGGTAATTTAATGCACGTTGGGTTTCATGGTCAGGGTAAGAGCATCTCAATCAGGCTTGACACAAGGAATCAGAAGAATCTAAGATATTGTCAATGAAACAACAACTGAGAATTTAAATCAAATAATTATTTTCCATAGCGGCGCGTTTCATTTTTTGTCTGAGACTAGGTTTGTAGGTTTTTTCACAGTTAAGGGCATTAAGAGCAAAGCGTCTTAAAAGAGCAAAATTCTGAGGACTGTGGAAAGAACGAATGCGACAGGCATCTTCGGCAAAAGTACAGTCGAGAGTCCAGTGAGCCTCGTTTTCAATGCCCCAATGTTTGCGGATAGCCCGACCGATAAGTTGAGCATCACTGTGTAGAGAAGTCAAATAAAATTGCACTTCACGAGTAGTCTTGTTCCAAAGATGCCGGACGCGCACAACCATCACTAGGCTTTGCAATCCTTCCCAGACCTTGGGTTGATAAAGTTGTGGAATCGCCGCAACGGGTAAAGTCCAAACTTCACGAATTTCTGTGGGATGATGAGCTTTCTCAATTCTTTTGTCATAGCTGACATCAACGCCTTGGAAATTGTTCGCTTTCTCAGTTTCAAACCATTGTTCGACTTGAGAATACAGAGTAGGATGATTGGCCTTGAGTGCCAAAACATAATCAGCTTTGTTGGCGACAATCTGTTTGGCAATTTCAGTTTGTGTTCCCATTGCATCAATTGTGATGATAGCGCCTGTGATATCTAGTAATTCCAATAATGCCGGAATCGCCGTAATTTCATTGGATTTATCTTCTACTTTCACCTGTGCCAATACCAAGCGTTGTTTACTTGCCCAGGCACTGACAACCCGGAGTGCTGATTGACCCTGATTGCGGTCATAGGAACCCCTAATTGTCTTTCCATCTATGGGGATAATCTCTCCTCCCATGGAACTGACCAGGGTTTACACCCATTGCAGAAAACATCGATTTAATGCTTCAGGGTCGATGAACTCAAATACCCGCCGAAAGGTGTCATCCGATGGAATACCGTTTGGTAATGCCAAAAACTCTTCTAACCACTGTTGCTTACTAATGCCATAATTCTCAATATCTTCCCACCCTTGTGCTCCCGCAATGATTGCCAGAATTGCCATTACTAAGATGTCTTGAAGTTGATGTTTTTTTGTTCGCTCTACTTTCGGGTCTTTGATAGGAGCAAAATGCTCCACTAGACTCTGTTGAATGCTGCTAATGTCTGCTATTTCTTTTGGCTTTCACTGACCACGCACAGTTTGAACAGTGTCAGCCGATTTAGTTTCAAAGCCCTGTGACATCTACTTGACTCCTGTGATTTTCCATAACAGCATTGAAGTCATCTCATCGATCTTCCTCTTGAGTCAAGTGCGTTTTTTACATCCTTGTTTATGCTTATCTGATTTTATTTGTCAAGCTTCCATTATACCAAATTAGATGAGCTTACCCTGCCGTCCTACATCTCCCAAATTCTGAGAGATAAATGTCTCAAAGGAGGGTAAATTTAATGAGCGCGAACCTTGATTCCAAATTTGCTCGATTTGTTCCCACCATTCTTGCTTTAAATTATCACGTTGCTGGGGAATTAATTTATTTACTAATTCCTGCATTGCTTGGGGCATCTTATCATAGGATATACCTGATTGGATAGCCCAGGAAAGATTTTGTAGGTCTTGATGGGCAATATTAGAATTAGCTGCTGCTAAATTTAATGCTGCTAATACCTCCTTACGCTTTCCTCCATATTGTCCTAAGAGATAACGATGTCCATTGGGACTTGCTGCTACTTTTTGCAGACAGTAAACTTTCACAAAAATAGCATAGTCCCCAGGAGGTATAGCATCTTGTGGATTAGAATTTTGTAAATCAAGTAACACCGGGTTAAATTCATTTCCTGGAAGAGAAGAAATCCTGGGAAACAGTTTGTCACTGCTAACTGTGACAGGCGCATTTTTTTCAGATATTTCTCTGATTTGTTTTGCTAATAGGGATTCTGTCAGTTTTCCAGGATCAATACAAATTCCAGCAAAACAGATTTTTTTATCGCCTCCAATTATGATATCTAATAAACCTTTACGCAGTTCTGGTTCATTAGTAACAACCTGAAAAGCTATTACTTGTTCTTGAATATTTAAAGTATGACTGGTTAAGACTAAACTTAGTAGTAGTTTAGCAATTTTTCTCTTGTTAAAATTCATGGGTAACTCCTTTCTTCAGTCTCAAATTTATTTAGACGATTTTATTTTCTAAATACAAAATACGAATCCCCAAGGCAGTTTTTGAGTTAGTGATTTATTAGAATAATCATTAATACATTCAAAGAATTTGATTCTATTAGCCTTTAAAAATCCGTAAGTAACTACGTAATCACTGTGATTAAGACCAAAACTAACCATACTAACTGATGGGCAGTTGCTAATAATATTTTCGGTAATTGAAGTCAAAAATCTACCAGATATTAAAATAGATTCTGTTGCTGCACCCTCTAATCCAAAGGCATAGGAATGTGGGCGATTTTTAGGATACAATTTGTAATTCTCAGCAATGTTTGATTGATAAATATTAACAACTTTAACTTTTCTATTATTTTGAATTTGATTTTTTGCTAATCGCAAAGCTGTATTGCATCCAGAAATTGATTTGATATTTTGTGCCAGTGTGGGTAATGAAATGCAAATTATGCTATGAGTAGCAATCAACCCAGTTGCTATAAATGGATGTACATTCATATATTTATATCCTTATTACCTCAAAAGTTATTGGTGGCAATACTTATACAGCAAACTTCAGTATCATCACCAATTGCGTCTTTATTGGCTTATGCAAATTCTGCAATGTCATCACTATATCCTTTCATTTGTCCTCCACGACTATGACACGACACAAAGACGACCATACACTCGTGGTCTTTAAGTTACCAGTAAAAGATGTAGATTGAGCAGGTATCTGATGCGAATGACAAAAGAACTCACTTGCGTCAACAAGAAACAAGGAAGATGAACCAAGGCCAAACATCCACCCGCTTCCATTAATTCAACTTCCGAAATTTTCAACTGTCATAATTACTTAAAATTCCTTCACCGATTGTCTTTACCCTCTGGAGCAACTCTTCTGGAGTTACCACCTTCACCTCTGCACCAAAACCAACAATCCATCGCCACAAATCAAAATCATCTAAAGTCCACTTGGGAAAGGTGACTTGAAAACGATGGGGGAAATTGCGATCGCGGGTTTTGTTCAAGCAAAATAATGCATCTGGAATGTTATTGGTTATCTTGTGAATTGGCGGCGACATTTTCATCTGTGCAAACCGT
Source organism: Nostoc sp. RI_552 (assembly GCA_016124525.1). Classification (GTDB taxonomy): domain Bacteria; phylum Cyanobacteriota; class Cyanobacteriia; order Cyanobacteriales; family Nostocaceae; genus Umezakia; species Umezakia ovalisporum. The sequence goes on from WGNO01000015.1 coordinate 52,443, forward strand.
TTTGTTCCCTCAGTAATAAACGGATAAATCCTATCGCTAAACCACAATTCCACCGTCACGCAGACTTGCATTCGTTTTTGTTTATCATCACTGAGAAACAGTTTTTGGTCAGTGGTGCTGTTTCCTAAGTGCATACCTGCACCGGCCTTAAATAATTTTTGTAACTTTTGTAACGTCTTTTCTTGTTCTTCCCGACTGCGTTGTTTAGTTTGTAGTCTACCTAAAAAAAGTCTATCCAGACGTTCAAACCGCAATAAACCAGAAGTTTCACCACTGAAGCACTCATAACCCAAATACCAAGCAAAGTTAGAAAACACGATTTGTAATGGATATGCTAAGAAAAAATCCTTTTCATCTGCTGTGTATTTACCTACGCCTGCAAACCGTTTTAACTCCAAAAGCTTTCCTTCTACAATCCCCCTTTCTAACTGGGCTAGATGATTACTTAACGCACTCCTATGGAGATGCTTGGGGTCCACAATGGAAGTATTAGCGATCGCCCGTACAGGATAAATATTTTCAGTATTTTCAATAATATGTGCTTGTAATAAACGCTGCTTGAATGTTTCGTAGATTCCCAAAGCCTGGGGGTCATTTAAACTGTTAGCTTGGGATTGAATCATATCAAATACCTTGATTAATTCTGGTTTAGAAAGGATGCCTGTACCAGCAAAATAACCGTTACGCATAGAAAAATTAGGCAATATTTTATAGGGTTTCAAGACTTTTTCAATATCCTTGCGAATTGTAGCTTTTTCTCGACGGTGGTCGTCAACTATTCCAGCTTGCCGTAAGGAGTGAATTAAAGTATTCAAGCTACCTGCACCCATATCTGTTAAAAAAGGATAGTGGAGAATAAAGCGGATTGTACCGATTAAACGCTCAAAAACTTGCTTGTCTGAGTAAGAGTGTACTGCACTTAAAGATATCAATTCATCGCTCTTAAATTCTTGATTTTTGTGACTGGCTACAGAAAAAGTAGCATTGATAATTCCTTGAGTTTCCAACCATTCCAAATCAGCCGCTATGGCATCTTTGTTTGCATAAACTGCACCCCGCAGTTTAGCCATAATAGTAGTAATTTCTTCTAAAAAATTAACAAAATTAGGAACATAACCAAGAATATCTTCTAATAATTTAGGTTTACTTAAATGAAATTCCCCAATCCCAGGATAGTTAATGATTAAGAATATCAAATACATCAAACGCTCAAAATCTAGCAAACGACTATAACGATGGAGTGTGATTTTTGCATAACGATTTTGGGAATTGACAATTTTACGGGGAACATCTGCAATTAGTTTCGCAATTTGATGTGCGGAAAATTTCGGTGCAGTCACATCAATTTTATTGACTGCGGCGAATCCTTCCCCAGTAATGGGCGGAAATTGTTGCAGCATTTTATACATACTTTCAATGATAGTGGCGGGAACTTGGCGTTGGCGTTGTTGATTCCATTCCATACAAGTTGAAAGGGGAGTTTGTAAGTACCAAGCAATCCAGTTAGGTTGGGTTAATTTCCTTTGTGCAACTTGGCTATTAACTTTCAGCAAAAAGTCAATGCGAAAACAACGCTTAAAATTAGTAGCATCATAGATGATACTTTTACCCTCACTCAATGCAGTACAAATAAGCTGAATGGCGGTTTCCTCAATTTTTTGCCATTCCCCTTGAATTGCCGCATCACCATATAACTCTTCGCGGATGTCGTCAGTGGAAATGATTTCGCAATTTCCCAACCTAGATATGAGTTTTGCAAAGGTAGATTTACCGCTTCCTGGTGTTCCAATGAGAAAATGCGCGACGGCTTTGGAGTCAGTTTTGGTTGACACTTGATTCTTGAGTGTGGCTGTTGGCATCTCAGGTGATATTTATTTTGCTTTTTATATTCTGATGTTAAAGTGTCATGGTCTTTTTTACTTTTGTGCTAGTGCGAATGACGATTTTTAGTCGCTAATCTCTGGGGTAAATTTTCACTGTTTCCATTAAATCATCCCCACATTGTTAGTAGAGAGTGCAGAAGGCTGGAAGGTTTCAAAAACAAGAATTACAGGACTTATTTTCGCCGATCTCACTCAAAAGTATAATTTCAGCCATCGCCTATCAATATCTCATCTCTGAAAAAATCCTCAAATTTAGTCACAGCAAGGGCTTGATAATTTGCGCGAATCTCTATTTCATAGATAATGACTCAAACGCTGAACAGAAAAGGATTTGAGGATTATATAACAGTTGTTCGCCTAAAACAGCTATAGATTCCCGCAGTTGTCCTTGCATCAAACCCATCATTGCAACCCATGTTGAGTTAACTGAGTTATAACCCAGTCACGAACATCAGAGTAAATATAGTAAGGACTATTCAAACCTACATAGTGACTGACAGTTTTATTAAAAATCCGTGCTGTTTGCTGACTGATATTCGTGATTTCTGTCAAAATTTCTGTCGGGAGACAAGCTTGATTAGCATATTTAATCTTATAGTTTTTACACTTTCTATCTTTTTCTAGGATTTTTTCCATACTTTCTAAAGAAACACCTTGAGAACTATGGATAATTTGGTTTCGTTTATCAATCCAGTAATCCAGCCTATCTAAAGATTCAGTAATCTTTTGCCAAGCAGTTTTCTCTATGAGATTACTTCTAAACTTAATTAGAGCATCGATAAAATTCCTCTTACTAAATCTTCCTTGTAAAAGGTATGGTAACTTATTGTTACATTTTCTACCTTCCGCTTTTTCAAAAAATTGCCACAATTGACGTTCTACTTGCTTTTTATCTACATACCAATTATCACGATATCCAGTTTGATCGAAATATTTCACCCCCCCCAAAGACCTAATTATATCATGTAAACTTTCTTCACAAAAAGAAGCCAATCTAGATAAAAAATGAGCAATTTGGTTCAGTTGCCAATAAATACGACATTGTGTATAAATATTTAAAAGCTTATTATAATTATCATCACAAACTAATTTGTGCAAATTACTAGATTGCCGCAAATATTTATTCTCAATCCTTTTTAAATCTTGACTAGCCTTCACATTATCTAAATTTAAACAATCTACTGCTACATTCAAGGCTGTAATAACTTGTTGAATTAGAGAATCATTGATAGCACTTGCCTCAAGTACATTTTCTTGGACTAAGGATTGTAAATATCCCTCAAAACTTCTCATTAATTGAATAGAACCATCAAAATCCCAGCGTTGTAAAATTTGGTTAACCGCCTGGTACTTTTGTCCTCGAATGTATAGCCAATAAGCATTTAATTTACAAGGAGATGGTTCTCCTGCTAAGACTTTGGTAATATCTAATTCCGGTTCTAGATAAGCTTGGAAATCTACACTCAAAGCCATAACTTGGATTCGCAAAGCGGTTTGCATTTGGGGTGTACCACCCTTGAGACTAATTAGAATCTTATCCTGTCCCTGACTAATTTTATGCAACTGTTCATAATAGTAATTAAACAAAGTATCTTGCTCAACAGGTTTAATGTGTTGGGGAATTATAATTGGAGTAATTTGCAAATCTAGAATTTCTCTTTGCAACCAAATATTGAGAATTTTAGCCAGATTAACCGTATCTGTAGGATAACCATAAACTTCAGACGGTGGTTGATCAGTAACAAAATAATAAACGTGTTTGACATGAAACTTTTCCTGGGCAGTTTTAATAATTCCCCATATTCTCCCAGGACGCAATCTAGAATGCCAGTAGTCAGGATTTTGTTGGTAATTTTCTAATATTTTATGGGTTAAATCTCGAAAAGAAGCATTATTATTCAGCTTGAGTTCCTCACATAAAAATTCTTCAATGAATGCTTCACGCTGGGACCAAAGTGCGGCTTCATTAGAATTTCCAGGTGGTAACTTAATATTTGGTTCATTCCGGTCAAATTTTATGGGAAAATAGTAATCTTCGATTTTAACTGCTAAGTCAGAAGTGCCGATATTAGCAATAAGGATAGACATATTTTGGTTCTCACTAAGGGTAATTTTTGGACAATTTAAGAGTGAACAGGGAACAGTTATCAGGTATATCAGCATAGACTTAAACCCAGGGATTTAACTGATAACTGGTTTATGATCTACCCTGCCAAATTTCTCTATGTTCTTTGATAGGATGCTTCTGTTGTATTAACAAATTGAAATATGCTTGACGACGTGGATTATCAACCCCGAAAATAGTTATGACATCAAAGCAATGGCCAACACGCGCAATCCAAATAGGCGATCGCACCTGTATTGAACCACATAACTCTGAGTCATAGCCATTCCCTGTATTAGCTTGTTGATGCAGCAAGGCTAAAGCTGGAGGTTTATCATTACTAAAATCACCCTGGACACAAATAATCCGACAGTTGCTATCAACCGCCTCCGCCCAATCACCACTTCTGGTTGCGGTTCTTGACTGTGTATGATCGAAACATAACTGAGTCAGTGTTGATAGATTCCTATAAAAAGAATCTAACCGACCACGAAAAAGACTTTGAAAATCATCTAACTGTTCGGGACAATTCCAATATTCATTTTCTGGACTTTCGCTCATGAGTTTAACAGTTGAACCACGCCAAAAAGGGGGTCTGGAGTTGCACCTTTTTTTGCGAGAATAACATGGTCTTCTTGCTCCTTGACCAACACCACCAAGATGGAAAGTTAACCATGTTAAACTTTCTAACAATTTTTTCAAAGCTGTTTGCTCTTCGGGCTGCATATCCCGAACAACTGCTGACTGATATAAAATTAAACTTCCTGTAGCTAATCCAAATTCTTTTTCTTTATCTTGAGCATTATTGCGGATGATTTTACCATCATAAATTTCTAATTGAAACATTCCCAATTTAGCTGTAGGGTCAATACCTCCAAAAATCTTTAATTCCCATTGTTTAACTGTACTTGCTTCCAACACTCCTAAAGCTAATGTCCGAAACCAATAACGCAACATAGAACGAAAAGCGGGAGGACGAACTTCAGATTTTGCCTCACCTGGTGGTTTCCACCCTGTCCCTTCACTATTTTTTGCCCACCTTTTAAATTCCTGTCTTCCACGGACTAATTGTCCCTGTAATTCAAATTTAACACTCAGAATTCGTTTTTTTGGTTTTTCTTGTTCTACTTTAGTTTGAACCTCTAACACTCCATAACCACTATTTACCCTTGAGCCTACGCCTTGATTCAGAGCTTTAATTAACCATTTTTGCACAAGGTTAAGAATTTCTAGATTTTGCTTGTCATGTACCCGTAAACCAACTACAAAAGTCACTTTCCGCAATGATAAAAATACATTAGGATTAGTTTTATAATGTGGATTATCACCATCCCATGTCCAGATAGAGTTTGCCACATCTGGTACCAACCCAGGTATTTCATCCGGAGAATCTTTATCTGTTTCTGGGAATGGTAAGGGGTAAGCATCAAGAAAAATCACTTTCCCCATGGAAGTAGTTGGTTGGATGTCGCCAAATATTTCTCGGATCTCATCATCAGTGACATCGCGATGGCATCTTGCCATTTCTCGCGCCACACCCTTTAATGTAGAGCTGGGAATATAAGGCATACCCAAAGCATCAAAGGCAGGTAATAATATCGATGCTGGCCCTCGCATCCCTCCCACACGTACCCGCCAAGATACAGTAGCCTCAAATGATACTGTAGCTAACCTCCGAGTCCGGTCTGTTAATGTTCTCAGTCGAGAATCATAGTTACTTGTTTTTTGTAATTCATCCAGTAGTTGTATAACTTCACCGTTGTTGACTAAATCAATTTGTGTGGCTAATTTTTTCCCCCGTTTAGAAGTGTCATTTGGTTTTTCTCTTAAAATCCGCATCCATCGCAGATACTCGACGAAACTGGCTTCTTTTACAAAATTTAAATTGCGATGTAAAGGATGATTTAGCCAAGGATTAGTGGGAATAGGTTGTCTTGCTCCAGCATCAGTCATACTAACAGTTCCTACATCTTTAATGTTGCTGTACTTCTTTGATTAGGGAATTTCAACTAAAAAATATCCATGTGGGGTATGTCAGCGGAATTAACATTGAACATACCGATAAATTATTCAGGTGTTCGTAAATGAAAAGATGATATCAAATTGAGAAAATTTCTTCCTTTGCTCCTGAGCTTGTCTGAGTTCATACTAATGTGTGAGCAACGCCATTATTCCTACTGACGCACCGTACTAACTATTAACTGTAGTTACTTGATTAGTAGTTTGGTTGACATCATTATTAGACCTTTGTTTAGGGTACAATGCTTCAGCCCAAAACGAAAATTCCCGTGCTACTTGCAGTGCAACTCCTGTCAATCCCAAATATTCCGACGCAGACAAACCAATAATTTTTCTCATTCCCTCCATACCTACAAGTGGGTTAGGCTGGGTATTTGGGTAAACTAATTCTCCTAATGTTTGAAAAAAGCATCTCAGAATCTTCTGTTTTTGTATCTGATTAACCAAAGCAGGGTCTTCCCCTTTTAATCGCATTAATCCCCAAGTAGCAATATAAGTATATAGTTCAACAGCTTGACTTTTTTGTTCATCATGATGTTCGGTCTGTTGGGTACTTTCCTTTACTGCTTTCAGATTTTGATAAACCTTAATAGAATTTTTGCGAGGATCGTAGTTAGCCATTTATTTTCTTCCTATGTACAAAATGATGCAATTAATTCTCTATTTAAAAAATTAAAAATTTCGCACAACATTTTTAATTGTTAGTTTCAACTTAACGATTCGGTCGTCGAGGTCTTTGTAATGGTGGAGTTGGAGATATTGGGACTTGAGTATTTTCAGTTACGGGAGTTTCTGTCTTTCTTGAAGTTAATTTAGGTGTCCAGAGTTCCACTAAACCCCTTCCTAGACTTTCTTGTCCACCGAACTGCCAAATAATATCTTGCTGACTAAATATTTGTCTTAATTGATTACCAGCAGTATCACCATTACCATTTGCAGTTGTGGTAATTCCCCAAGGAAAATACATTAAAGTTTCAGGAGGAATTGCTTCTTCATAACGAAACCCTGCATTGTCAGCTAGGGTTTTACCTTGATTTAAATTCACCCTAACTTGTTTCCACAGACTGGTTTGAATCAAAACCTTACAATCTTGATCAGACATGACTAAGGCTTTATTAATAGTTGTCGTAATTTCATTATCTTGAGGAATATATTTCTTCCAATCTGACCATAAATGAAGTTCTCTTGCCTCAAATATGGCATCTTTTAAATAAAGCTGCTCTCCATTACCACCACTAAAACTATTTGGACATGGCAGACTCAGAGATTGATTATGTAATCGCAACCACCGACGCAGCAAAAATTGCGATGTAATCCAAACGATGCCATGACTTAAAGAAGGAATTGGAAACCAAAGAATTGCCGCATCTCCAATCCAAATAGTACCTTGAGTTAGATTATCATCTCCATTTTGCTGCACATCTTCCAGGGTATTCCCCCATAAGAATTTCTGCTGTTTTTCTGGTGTACTAGCCCTAACTCTACCACGCAGTCCCGCCCCTGGTATATAAGGTAAATCTGTATGAACTTCACGGGCAATTCCTACAATATTTCCCTCTTGCGTTGCACCTCCTGTATGTAAAGGTGACAGTAAATAAAGATAAGATAAATTAGTTTTCATAGCTACCTACTCCAAAGTAAAATACCATAATTGAGACTAATCAAAGTTTCCAACCATTTATGGTCAAACTCACGTTCCGTAGATTGTTTGGAATCAGGGACGGGAGATTTTTCCGGTAAAAGTCTGCTAACCTCATTCATACCTTGCTTAAATAAATACACTGTCCCTGGAGGCACGAATGCACGTTGTGGTAGCATGGGAGTTGCAGTATGTCTAGATTTACCACCCCATAAAATCGGGCGATCGCTAGCACAACTGAGTAAACTTTCTCGCCACACCCCAGGACAAATCCCATAAATAAATTTTTCAGGATCAATTGGTGCTAGTCCAGGGGTTAACAAATAAGCTTTGTTGCGGTGTGAGGATGGCCGCATGAACTCCTCAATAGCATCCCAATCAGGTAAACTCTCAAGGGGAGAAACCAAAGCCCGATGTCCCTCACCGCCCAAACGCACTACAGATGATTCCAAAGTTGTGTTAATAGCTGCAACTAACTTCCAGCCAGTGTGTAGCCGCACTGCAACTTCCGTAAAATAACCATCTTCATCTTGGACTTGACGCTGGTTTGTTTGCATTTTAATATGAGGCAAAACCTGCACACTCCAGGGATCGTCATGAAAATCTTGAGGATTATATAGACTTTCTCCCTTCAGGTATTGAATCAAGGCACCAACTTTCATCCAAGGTTTGGGACGACCACAAATCCATTCATTCTTACCTCTCACGGAGAGACTATCACAGATATCTGCATTGTCAGCAATTGGTGGCGGAATCATAGGGAGTAGATGATTTTCCTCCAGAGAAGCCGAACCGCAACAGACATACTTCCATACCGGACTTTCAAGGCTTAACGGTTGTAAACAAACCAGACGGAACCATTCATCCAATTGTTCTATTTTGTCGTATTCTGGATTTTCATCTGGGTTATCACTACGTTCCCTTACACAAAGTAAATCCTTTGGTGTAGGTAGCCACAGTTCTTGAGATATAGATGTCTCCCGCAGCAAAAAAGGTCCCATGAATTCTAACTTTTCTGTAGTCTTATCTGTTTTGGTGACAGAACGTAAGGCTTGAAAAACTGCCGTTGGCATTGGTGGAAACATTCCCTTAGCCCATGCACCTTCTCCCGGCGAAAATGGTTTTGCCTCTCGGAATAATAAGACATCTAACGCTTCAATTGCATACCATTTTTTCATTTTCGGCTAATATTTAAATCTGATTTAACAATCCAGTTACTTTCTACTTGCCAACGGGACATCAAAAACGCCGTAAATTTTAACAGCATAGATATATCTTCTGGAGAATTACCTAAAGCATCATCTTGATTATTTTTATTTTTTTGTTTTATACAAAAAGCCCACTCTTCCCATTCATCCAACCAAGTTAATAAAGCATTTTTGACATTTTCAGGAACTTCTTGATTACGACTATGCAAAACTACTTCAGCAACTTGTCGGAATAACTTATCATTTTCTGTAACATCAGCATGACGAGGTAATTCCTCCGCTAATCGATACAAAATTGGGCTGAAATCTACTTGTTTAAAATTTTGAATAGCTTGGATAAGCTGCCACCAACTTTCGAGTAAATGACCTTTCATTAAGGCTTCTAAAGTATTGCCAGAACCGTAAATTATTTGGAAGCACAAACCATCTTTATCAGATATTGTTTTATTTCCAATACTTCCACCCAACAGCTTTTTAGCCTTATCTTTTTCTGCTGACCATAACTTTTCTAGAACTGTTGGTAAAGGAACACTCTTGTGAGCAATGACTACCCCTAAACTCATCGTTGCTTCTTTACCCATAGTAAATAACGGACGAGATGGAATATCGGCTGGTTTCGGTGTTTTTTCATTCCATTGCCAATAACCACCCATACACCTAAATTCACCTTCAGGGTCTTGACTACCACACCAAGCAGCACGCAATGAGCGCAAAAATTTAGGCAAATCACCTAATGGTAATGCTACCATTACATCATCTCCACCACTATAAATTACCCGTCCACAACAACGCTGTTCAGCAATATAAGGAACTAAGCGGTTAGAAAAATCAAGCAATGCCCTATTGAGTCCAACGTGGGTAGCAGGCCCCATTCTTTTGCGTGTATTTTTTAATAATTCTTCCCATGCTTCTTCATCTCTGATATGATTTTTATCAACTAAATCTTTAATAATATAATCTTCGTATTTTTTGAGCTTACGTCCATTGACATAACCCCCCATCCCATCACCATCACCTAGTATCAACACCCACCAGTCAGCTGGCGTGCTATCACCAAAGTGTTTTTTTTGAACTGTATCAACGATACTCCTTAACCCAGAGGTTTCTGAAACTTCTAATCCCATATCATCTGCAAGCCATTTACTGGAAAACATTATACCGTTGTAACCTTTTTGATAATTGGTATCTCTTCTTAAAGACTCATCCGCTCGTTTGACCTGAAAAGGACGACGGGTAAGTTTTTTAAATTCTCGGTACTTACTTTCTTGATTTTGGAATTGCGGATGTTGTTGAAATTCCCGTTCTAAATCTTGCCAATATCTTTCAACTTCAGCAGGATTATGACTAGCAAAATGTGCTGCGGCGATAGAGCAAAGATTGGGGAAACGAATTAAATTCTCATAATCATCATCATCATTTAAAGGAATTCCTAAAGATTGTGCTACACCCCCATACTTCCAAGCCATACGTTTAGTTAATTCAATGGCGTTTAGTTTTTCAGAACCGTTGAATAAACCTGGATAAGCCAGTGCCATAACACGCCAAAATAAGCGTAGTGATTCCGAAGGTATACCGAAGCCGTTTTGAAATTTTTGATAATTAAAGCGCGGATATAAAGCACTATATTGACCTGAAAGTGTAGAACGTTCTCCAGGCGCAACGGGTATTTGCCAAGCCCGGGTATTTTTAATTGCTTGAATACCGTTACCAAGACGTGCTTGTAAACTTCCCCACCACGAACCTACATTAAATTTTCCGTATATAGGTTGTTCCGTCGGTGATGGTAAATCAATAATTGGTTGTGCTATCTGATTTTGTGAATTTATCCATGCTTGTAATTGATGATTTCCTTGTTCAATTTCTAGGGGTTGTTCAGGAGAACCTAACGCAACTGCAACAAAATAAGTTTCCCATGTGTTCTTAATTTGCACATTCCAAAGTTCATTCCACTCCCAATTACCTCCTTGATAAAAATCTTGGAGGGTTGTTTTAATATCTCGACTTTTCTTAATGTTGACAAGTTTATCTGGACTTATCCCCATTTCTAGCCAAGCTTGTTCTAATTCTGCTTCATTCTTACCTTGTACAAATTCGTCAGTAATTAAATTCCAAATTTGTGATAATTCCTGTTCATCCATAACTTGGATAAACTCTTTAGCAATTATTTTCCAAGTTCTTTGTAGCTCTTGCTGATTTTTTACTAAATCTCTCACTCTTTCTTTGACAGAACTTCTGACATCACTGCTGATTTTTAGCCAAGTGTCTTTTAGAGTATTTTCTAAATGTTTACCTAACGCCACCGCTTTTTCTTGATTAGGCACTACAATAGTAATTACATTGGGAAATCCTGCTGTACTTAAACTCTGCAAATGAGAACTTTCAAAATTTTTTACTGGATCAATTTTTATATGTTCACAAGGATTTTTGAATATTGCTTGAATTTCTGGTAATTCATGAAAATGCTCAATCATCAAGGCATCGATAATTTCTTGACTCCATAATGAAGGAGTAATGACTGTATCTGGTCCATATTTTTTAGCTGCTTCAAAACAAAGTAATGCACTAAAGTAATGTAGTAAAAATGACCCAGCCCAGAAATCAAGAAACTTCCGTGATGACTTAATAAACTCTTGGATAGGAGAAAAGGTGAATAGCAGTAAATAAGGAGATTTATTTCCAGAGTCTGACTCATTTTCATCAGAAAATATTGCTCCAGTTAATGCAGAAACTGTGCTTTGATAACCGTGCAATGGACAGTCAGGTAAAATCCGATGCGTAGGAATTAAAAGAGCATATCTTGCATCTTGAGCGGCTAACAGTTCTGGTAAGTATCGCCAAAACCACCAAAATACTTTCTCTACGTCTTCTTCTTGAGCAATTTTACTAATATCCAAGGACTTCTCAAATGCTGTAACTGTAATTTCTTGTCGTTCTCCACTAATGCTATGGCAAAAAATAATGTGCTTTTCATTACGTTCAGTGCCAACATCATTCAAGCTGACACGATCAGAGGAAATACTGATATGTACTGCTTGTTCAGCATTTTCGCTTTCCCACCATTTCTGTAAATCTGGCAAATATGGCTGTAAACAAGCTAAATTATCGTAAATATAATGAAAATCCACCATCAGCCAATTTATTTTTTCTATTGCTCGTAAGAAAGCATAAATCTTTCTGTGATACACATTCATACCCGTCAATTACCAGTGACCAAATGTAAGTTATATTATTGGCTGCCAAGTCATAACTTTTTTCATGCGAATGACAAATAAAAGTATAAATTTTGACATATATTTTCATTTAAGTTCTTAATCTCCAAGTTTACAGAGTGTGTGCAGAATTTCCGATCTTATTCGCTGACTAATTAAATTTTTCTCCCTCATGAGAATAAAAAGTACAACTAATTTTGAGATGCAGAGTCACAAAAGGACTCAAAGCCGCAACCAAAGGATGACTCACCGGATAACCCTCTGTAGTCAAAGCCTGAATAACCAAAGACATATCCACTCTATTTTGTAGAATTACCGCACCAGGGACCAAATCCAAATATTTAAACCGCTTCTCCTGCTCAACCGCGTCATTTTCCGTAATCACACCATCGTTACCAAAAAACGGCTACTTCACAAAATTATGGTATTCCTCCACAATATTGATATAAGCAGTAATCTCCTGTCTCATCACCGCATCCGAGATATAACGCAACAAAAAAATAGTCCGTTGTTCACTCGCACAAACCGTCGATGATTTACGAAAGTACGGATATGACCAATCAATTGGTCAAGAATGCCAAACCCAGGTAATTCATATCTTTCCTTGACCAACTCCTCTATTGCAACATTGATTAAATCAGCCGAGTGATCTTTCACTTCTGCTTGTTGGGTAACTAAAATAGCAATCAACTTTTGGGCGGTTTTATCCTATTGTTCAACCCCCAGGTAAGAACGGGTAGCCCGTTGGTAAGTATAACCTTAACTTTGTGACGGGATAGCTTTTACCCAGCTTTGTAATTTTAAACACCACCTTAAATGTTTAATTACCGCATTTGGTACACACTTAGGATAACGGTAAAACTAGTTGGTACTTGTACCAAAAAGGGTGTTTCTAAGAAGCAAGAATTTCCCCCTACAGTGCTTTGCAGTGTAGGGGGGAGTGTCAATTTCCCCGCTTTAATCAGTGATTATGTCTCAAAAATGGCAAAAATTGACTCTTATAGCAATTAAATAACTACCTGAGGAAGATTCATCTCAGGGTTTTTTGTGGCTTGATTAAGTAAAAAGTAGTGATGTCAAAACCACCATGTAGCAATAGCATCCACCCTCAACTGTGGCAACTCCCTCCAGGTAAATTTGACACCCAGAAAAATTATTTGCGGTGATTTACTATCAAAAATTTGGTCGTTAGTTTATCATTTTCCAGCTACTATCATAATGTATTCAGTAAATTTGTGACTTTCCTTCAAGGATTTATGCGCCAGTGTCGCCACTGCCTGTATTCCAGTAATGGTTTGTTCAGCAAAAGGACTAAAATAAGTATGAAGAAAAAATAGTCATATTGAGAAATGTTTAAAGTTTTTATGAAAGCTTTAAAAAAACCCACAAATGTTTTTTTAGGCTAATTCAGTTAAATCTACTAAATATCTAATGATAATATTGCCATGAATGCACATCGAGGATCTGCTGTGCTCAGTTCTGCCAGTTTAAAGGTGCAACCAGGTGCCACAGGAATAACTGAAAATCATCGCCTACGGCTATTTTCTGGCTCTGCCAATCTTCAACTGTCTCAAGAAGTTGCTCGTTATCTGGGCATGGACTTGGGGCCAATGATTCGCAAAAGGTTCGCGGACGGAGAATTATACGTTCAAATTCAAGAATCAATTCGGGGTTGTGATGTCTACCTCATCCAGCCAACTTGTCAACCAGTTAACGACCACTTAATGGAATTGCTGATTATGGTTGATGCTTGTCGTCGCGCTTCTGCACGACAAATAACCACAGTAATTCCCTATTATGGCTATGCTCGTGCTGACCGCAAAACAGCAGGACGAGAGTCTATTACTGCTAAATTAGTAGCTAACCTAATTGCTAAAGCAGGGGCTAGCCGTGTTTTGGCTATGGATTTGCACTCGGCGCAAATTCAAGGATATTTTGACATACCTTTTGATCATGTTTACGGTTCGCCAGTAATTTTTGATTATTTGGCAAGTAAACAACTGTCTGATATTGTGGTTGTTTCTCCCGATGTCGGTGGTGTGGCAAGAGCTAGAGCATTTGCTAAAAAACTAAATGATGCTCCCTTGGCTATTATCGATAAACGTCGTCAGGCTCATAATGTAGCTGAGGTGATGAATGTCATCGGTGATGTTAAGGGCAAAACAGCAATTTTAGTTGATGACATGATCGATACTGGCGGCACAATTAGCGAAGGCGCACGGTTACTGCGTGAACAAGGTGCAAGTCAGGTATATGCCTGTGCAACTCATGCGGTTTTTTCGCCCCCCGCCAAAGAGCGTTTGTCCAGTGGCTTGTTTGAAGAAGTGATTGTTACCAACACAATTCCCATAGCAGAAGACAATCGCTTTCCGGAATTAGTGGTGCTTTCCGTCGCTAATCTATTAGGCGAAACTATCTGGCGAATTCATGAAGACACTTCTGTAAGTAGTATGTTCCGCTAGGAAAGACAATACTGTTTTTAAAGTTACAATTTGCTATTAGAAAATTATGAAGTATGGAGTATGAATTTTTTCAATCTTCAGGCTTCATTTTTTGTTTTATGTTGATTTTGAAGTACTGAGGTACGGAGAAGACAAAGGAGGAAACTGAGTTAATTAACTCAGTAATTAACTTGAGTTAAAATGAAACTGTGTATCAAGCTGGCTGTGGCATCATTGGGTAAAATTTTCCCAAAAAATATCTATTCCTGGATGGGTGTGAGAAAAGCCCCCGGAATTGTGACAATTAGGCTAGAATTATTAAAGGTTCTTTACAGAATTTGCTAAACACAAACAATTCTGTTAAAGCTACTTAACCAGTATTTAAACTCAAATCTGAAAACCCCCTCTAGAGTTCACCAAAAGCTCCTATGACGCTCCCAATTCGCAACGTCGCCATTATCGCCCACGTTGACCACGGCAAAACTACCCTGGTTGATGCGCTCCTGAAACAATCTGGTATTTTCCGAGAAGGTGAAGACGTTCCGGATTGTGTCATGGATTCCAATACCCTGGAACGAGAGCGGGGTATTACTATTCTCTCC
The DNA here is from genome assembly GCA_016124525.1 of Nostoc sp. RI_552. Taxonomy (GTDB): domain Bacteria; phylum Cyanobacteriota; class Cyanobacteriia; order Cyanobacteriales; family Nostocaceae; genus Umezakia; species Umezakia ovalisporum. The sequence goes on from WGNO01000015.1 coordinate 67,548, forward strand.
AAAAATACGGCGGTTCGCTACAAAGACACTCTAATCAATATTGTTGATACCCCCGGACACGCTGACTTTGGCGGCGAAGTTGAACGGGTGTTAGGGATGGTTGATGGTTGTCTGTTGATTGTTGATGCTAACGAAGGCCCCATGCCCCAGACGCGCTTTGTATTGAAAAAAGCTCTGGAAAAAGGACTACGCCCCATCGTTGTCATCAACAAAATTGACCGCGCCCAACGTGACCCCCACTTAGCAGTAGATAAAGTTTTAGATCTGTTCTTAGAACTAGGCGCAGACGAAGACCAGTGTGATTTTACCTATCTGTTTGCTTCTGGAATGGCAGGTTACGCCAAAGAAAGCATGGAAGCAGAAGCCGTAGATATGCAACCTCTGTTTAATGCCATTCTGCAACACGTTCCACCTCCTGTAGGGGATATCAACAAGCCTCTGCAATTGCAAGTTACCACCCTAGATTATTCTGAATATCTGGGACGGATTGTTATTGGTAGAATCCACAACGGTACTATCCGCACTGGACAACAAGCCGCTTTGGTAAAAGAAAATGGCACCATTGTTAAGTCCAAAATTACCAAGTTAATGGGATTTGAAGGACTCAAGCGGGTGGAAATGGAAGAAGCCACCGCCGGCTACATTGTGGCCGTGGCTGGTTTTTCTGATGCTTATATCGGGGAAACTATTACCGACCCTAATGAACCTCAAGCCTTACCATTAATTAAGGTGGATGAACCAACTTTACAAATGACCTTCTGGGTAAATGATTCACCCTTTGCTGGTCAAGAAGGTAAACTGGTAACATCAAGACAAGTGCGCGATCGCTTGTTCCGTGAATTAGAAACCAACGTTGCTCTTAGAGTGGAAGAAACCGACTCTCCCGACCAATTCCAAGTTTGCGGTCGGGGTGAATTGCACTTGGGTATTTTAATTGAAACTATGCGCCGAGAAGGTTTCGAGTTCCAGGTATCTCAGCCACAGGTCATTTATCGCGAAATCAATGGTCAACCTTGCGAACCTTTTGAATTACTAGCCCTGGATGTTCCTGAAGATGCTGTTGGTAGTTGCATTGAACGCCTGGGACAACGCAAAGGCGAAATGCAAGATATGCAAGTCATTGGTAATGGACGCACCCTGCTGGAATTTATTATTCCTGCCCGTGGTTTAATTGGTTTCCGGGGTGAATTCATGCGTCTAACTCGTGGTGAAGGTATTATGAACCACAGTTTCCATGATTATCGTCCCATCACTGGTGAAATTGAAGCCCGTAACAAAGGCGTTCTCATTGCTTTTGAAGAAGGTGTTTCCACATTCTACGCCATGAAAAACGCTGAAGATAGAGGAGTATTTTTTATCACTCCAGGCACTAAGGTTTATAAAGGCATGATTATCGGAGAACATAATCGTCCTCAAGACCTAGAGTTGAATGTCTGTAAAACTAAGCAGTTAACTAATCACCGCGCTTCTGGTGGTGATGAACTCGTGCAACTACAAGCACCACTAGACATGAGTTTAGAACGCGCTCTAGAATACATCGGACCTGATGAATTGGTGGAAGTAACACCGGAATCAATTCGCCTACGCAAAGTAGCTAAGAAGTTCGCCAAGCGTTAATAAATGACTTGAAATCTTTTTTTTGTACGGTGTGTTGTCCCCTGGGGGAACACACCATTTTTGGTTTTTCACACGCCTTACTCAATTGTGTAAATTGAAAGGCTCCACTAATCAAAGTCATTACCTCCCCCACCACACCTCCTTGTTTTCCTGGTCTTACCCCGAGGACAATGTAAAAAACCTACCCTGTGAGGCCAGGGAGCCAGGGAATAAACTCCCTGTCTCATAACTCAAAAGTTAAAAACCCACTCATCCCTTAAAGCTAAAATTGATTAGCGGTTTGTTAGCTCTAAATTAATTTACTGCATTAGTCCAAGTCCCCATTATTAGGGTTAATAATGTATTTATTGGTAGTCCCTGGCTTGAGTCCCTGGCTTCTAAATCAATACTCTGTTTTAGCCTTGCCATTCCAGTTTTTTCTCAACTTGAGCGGTGGTGCTGGCTAAGGTCACTTTCAAGCGCTTTAACATTGCACCCCGTGCTTGCAAGGCTAGATTATCATCCAAAGCAGACAAAGTGATAGCTTCTTGGTACTTTAACCGCAGCGCAGTTTGAATTAACCAGTCAGCCACAAAGGGATTTTTCGGTAACAGGGGTCCGTGGGAATAAGTCGCGATGGCATTTTGATAAAATGCCCCTTCAGTACCATCTTCACCATTATTACCCAAGCCATACACCACACGCCCCAAGGCTTCTACCTTACCTAACTGAGTGCGTCCGCCGTGATTTTCAAAACCCACCAAATAAGGCTTAGTCCCGGTCATGGCTTGTAGTTCCTCCTCTAGACGAGGAGCTGTGACCTCAACCACTAAATTACCAATACAGCGTTTAGTATTTTCCCCAGGATGTACAGAAACTAAATCCAGTATTCCTAAACCTTGAATACGCTGTCCCAAAGCAGGTTCATAATACTTTCCTAGCAACTGGGGAGAACCACAGGTGAATACTCCCGGTGTCCCATTTTCAATTTTCTCACCCATAGCGTCAGCCTTCGCCCCTTGCAAATCACGCATCACGATTTCTTGCTGACGGTCTTGTGCCCCACCACCAACCATAATATCCACACTTTTAATATCAGCAGCTGTGGCCTTTTGGTCTATTGCTATCACCCTGGCATTATACCCCCGCCACAAAGCGCGACGTTCGATAGTAATCACATTACCGCGATCGCCATAGGTACTCATTAGTTTGGGATACAGCCAGCCAATGGTTAATTCTAAATTTTCAGAACTCATAGTATCCTAAAACATTACTCATTAGTTATTGGTCAACAAATTAATCACCCGGCGCATATCCAGAACTGGGGGAGCAATTTTTGTTTAATTGACATTCCCACCGCCAGAACCACCTGGGATTATTGCTTCATCCAGCCAACTTACTGAAAAAAGTTTCCTCCCATAACCAGAGGTTATTCTGTCCGCCACAGTATCATTGTTATGATACTTACACATTACTTATGAAAACATCTATTATCCCTTGAATCTACAAAATTTCAACTGTTATAAAACTTACTATAAAAATATTTATCAAAATTTCATTTTTAAAGATTAAAAGTCCAGTATTGTAATTACAAGCTGATTTTCATGTTTAATGGAGATTATTTATGCAACTTATTCAAGCTCCTAATATTGCCGTCATTGCAGAGGAAAATGCTGTTCCTATTTCTCAATTACCTCACATATGGCAAGACATTGCAGCAGGAATAGCAAAGGTAGGACTACATAACCCCCACAGTTATGTAGAAATGGCCCAGTTGTTTCAATATAAACTGTCCTGGGGTGATGTAGATTTATTTAATGAACGTCCAGAATTAGCTGATGTCAAATCTGCATTTTCTCAGCTATTTGCACAACTAGCTCATGAAACATTAGAATTTTATGGACATGATTTTTTAATTGATAGCTATCCAAACTTTACAGAAATTATTCAAGATTTAGAATCAAAGAAAAAAGAACATGGAGATGAATTAAAAGTAGCCCACATTGGCGGAGAACTTTTTGATGAATTTGGCTACCAATTACCAGCTAGTTTTTACCATGTCCACCTAGGGCCAATTTACCGAGACCATGTGTTTGAAGAACGGGCTTTACGCTTTGACAAACGAGATATAGTACACAAACGTTCTTGGGATGCAGTGTTACACGCAGGAAAAGTTTTTGCTATACAAATGAAAGTGCAAAGCATCGCCTCGAAATACGGTTTTACATATCATCACGGTTGTGGTTGTAACTCCCATTTGTCTTCCATTGATGAAGCTTCAGGAGAATTTAACTATAAATTGACCTCGGAAAAATCTCAAAGATGGATCAGAAGTTTTATCTGGACAGCTTGGTATGAATATGCTTTCTTTCCCATAGTTCCCAATACTAGATATTTAGTCTAATTCGTTTTGCTGTCTACCTTTTTTCCCCAGCTTTCAGCTGGGGAGAAATCAACCAACCAGCAATTCAGTAACAGCTTTTAAAGAATCTTCCTCCCAGTGAGAATTTCTCGGACTTCTAGCATGGCAGAATAGGTAGGGAGAATATGGAGAGTTTCATTGTTTGGGGTATGCTTTAAGGCTATAGCCATCGCCCGACGTAAATCCTCTTCTATAATCAAATTGACCTTGCTATCACTGGATTTTTCGCTGTAGCGTAGACGTAAGGCCATATCATAGACGCGATCGCCACTCACAACTAAAGTTCCGCCCCGTTCCACTAATTTCTCCGTATCTACGTCCCAAATCCAAGACACATCAGTACCATCAGGAGTGCGGTCATTTAAGACTAATAATGTAGTGCTATCATTACTTTGGGTGACTACGCGAATAGTTTCATTAGTCCCCACGGGATTTTTTGACAACAAAATCCGCACCCGCTGATTATTAACTACCAAATCCTCAGCCCGACCAAAAGCAGCTTGAAAATTCTCAATTGTCTCTTGAATAATGGCTCTATCAACCCCCAACTCAAGGGCCCCAGTCACCGCCGCTAAAGTATTGTATTTGTTATACAAACCCACCAAAATCTGTGACCATTCTCGGCTTTCTAGCTGTGGTTTACTTTTACTAAAACCACACTGGGGACAACTAAAATCTCCCAAATGAGACAAATATACACCTTCATAATCAAGAGAATATCCACAACGAGGACAATAAATTGAATCCACCGCGTGGGGAATAGCTTCTAAATACTGTTCTGGTTCATTCATCCCGAAAAATAGTACCCTTTGGGGTAACTGCTGACCGAGATAAGATAAAGTCGGGTCATCAGCGTTGGGAATCACCACTGTTTCTAGGGGGAGAGTAGAAATAACCTCCGTCCACCGCTTACTAATACTGTCCACTTCCCCATACCTATCAAGTTGGTCCCGGAATAAATTTAAACACAGAATAATTCTCGGCTTAAGGGGCTTTAAAACCTTGGAAACAATATTCTCATCTACCTCTAGAATGGCATAGTCAACATTCAGCCTTCCCACTAAATCAGCATTTTCTATCAACGCCGTCATCAAGCCATTTTCTAGATTTGCACCTGTGGAATTATGAGCGATGCGGTAACCTTGGCGTTCTAAAATCGTGCATAACAGAAGCGCTGTGGTAGTTTTACCGTTAGTACCAGCAATGAGAATCACACCGTTTTTAACCTGCTGACTCAATAATCCCAACAACCGAGGTTCAATTCGACGAGCAATAGAGCCTGGTAATACACTAGCAGCACCCAGACCTAGCCATCGCACCATCAATGTTACGCCTTTAGCCACTGACACCGCGAAACCCAGTCGTAGTCTATCTATAAGTTGAATTTTATTGCCCACATCCATACCCTAATTGCTAGCAGTTCCCAAATAGTCTTTAACCTACAAATTTAATCTAGTTAGTCCCCACTGGCTATTCCCATGCCGGTAAGCGTTATCTTAAAAAATAGTGCGCGAGTGTAATTATATATCCAGCCCAGTTAACCGACTTCAGCACAAATTGATGACAATTGATAGCTTGCAAGGTTCTTGTTGATGAAAAATTTAAAGTTTCGGTTTTTACATAAAACAATTCTTGATTGGCGACGAATAACGTCCAAATGCTTGTTATTGCTTGCTTGTCTATTGGTGATAAACATAAAACCTGCATTTGCTGGTATTAATGATGATGTCTATGATGGTAATATTTTCGTAGTTTATGCCGGCAATGGTTCACTGGTGCCCCCCAGACAAAGTTTAGCAAAATCCTTACAAGAACATAGACCCGTATTTTTAGCGTTTTATGTAGATGATAGTAGTGATTGCAAACAATACGCCATTACCATTTCCCAGGTACAAGAATTCTATGGTCGAGCCGCAGAAATTATTCCTGTAGACGTAGACACTATTCCTGTGCAACAAACCTATGAACCCACTGAGCCAGGATACTATTATTCTGGTGCCGTACCCCAAGTAGTAGTTTTTAATCAATCTGGTCAAGTAGTTTTGAATAAAACCGGTCAAGTTCCTTACGCAGAAATAGACGATGAATTTCGGGAAGTGTTTGATTTATTACCCCGGAACCAATCTGTACAATTGCAGCGACGTTCATTCAACGAATTTAGCAGTGAACTAGCCCAATAACTCTGAGGGTAGACCAAGTTAGTCTACCCTGATTTTTAGTTGTGTCTGATACTATATTTTCCCACAGAAAAGCGATAGGATAAAAATTAGTTAATATGATTACTATACTGATGGAATTTGATTCCTGAGCTTTTCCTGGAGGTAGTCAACAGTCAACACTCAACAGTAACAATTATTGCTATTTAATGCTCACAAATATGAGCCCGTAAATGAATCACTGTATTCTGATGTCAAAGGTTTATACTACCCAGGAGCTAATCCAAATTTTGGCAGATGAACGCCAAGCTTGCCTCAAGGGAAAACGCCTCAAATTAGAAGTGAGTGTTTCCGGCAATCCTGTAATTGACCAGTTCATTAAAAGTGATGGGCTGCAAAAATTCACCGCCTATCAAGATTTTAAAGCTGCCATTCACCATTATCAAAAACAGCACCAAATATCAGGTATTGTCTGGCGAGAGATGACAGTCAAAGGTAAAACCTTGAGTTATCCAGAAATAGACACCGAATTAATTTCCCTCCCCACAGACTTGGAAATCATTAAAGCCACAAAAAAATCCATCTTGCAATTTTGGTACCAAGTCACCCAGGGGATGGACTTATACTTGAGCTTTAACAACGGTAAAGAACACCAAAAAATTCTTCAGGCTGATGTGGAGCGAATTGCTCAAATCACACAATGGGCAAGTTTATGGAAGTGGGAAAACTCTAACTTTCTGGAGATGATTTTGCAACTTGGATGGGGCAAACCAGAAGAAGCTCGCTACAAACGAGGTAGACCCCAATCTGGTAGTGAGCAGATTCACGCCGTGAATCCGGGAAATCATCCCATTGGTTGACCCCAGATATTTTTAGTTTACCACTTGCCAATCTAGCACAAATATGATAGATTCGGATTCTATTAACGGGTGACTAGCTCAACGGTAGAGCATCGGACTCTTAATCCGCTGGTTCTGAGTTCGAATCTCAGGTCACCCATTCCCACACAACCTAAGTTTAATTAACAACGAGGCTTTAACCAGAAATAAGTTCCCCCAAACACTGTGTCAACCCAAAAGCATCCACACCCAAATCCCTACAGCAATATTGTAAATTCGCCGTGATAGTGCCAGTGTTTTTTTGCCAGGGGAAAGCACAGGCAAAAACCCCCCACCTCCCGCCAAACCGTCAGAACCTTGACAAGTTAATAGTTTCAGAGTTTTCAGCATAATTCTAGAGTCTTCAGGCAGTGGCTGAAACAAGGTTTTAAACCTCCCCCGCCAAAATCCCCGGTGGGAATGGCTCTGTCACTGACTTTTGTCCGTCGCTCTCTTTCAAATAAATGAAACCCGTTCGCGGGATTGAAACTTTTCTAAACAACTGAGGTACAACCAAATCTTGTTACTTTCAAATAAATGAAACCCGTTCGCGGGATTGAAACAAGCAATTGTTAACCGTCAACCGTCAACCGTCAACACTTTCAAATAAATGAAACCCGTTCGCGGGATAGAAACTTCCTAACCTCATTACTTCTTCCTCATCAATCCTTACTTATCAACGAAACCCGTTATAAAGCTCTGGCCAGAAATAAACTTCCCCAAATACTGCGTCAACGTAAAAGCATCCACCCCCAACACCGTCCGCTCCTGGGCTGCCAAAATTCCCGCCTGAGAATGCCACCAAACACCACTCGCCACAACATCCTCCACACCAAAACCCCTAATTATCCCCTGGGCCAACAAACCCCCCACCAACCCCGTCAACACATCCCCACTACCACCCCGGGCTAACCCAGCAGAACTCTCACCATTAACCCAAACCCTACCCTCACAATTAGCCATCACACTTCTTGCCCCCTTCAACAACACCACAGCCCCACAATCCCTCGCCGCCCTCACCACCGCCTTAATCCTGTCCTCATTAAAATCCACAACATAAGGAAACAAACGCCTAAACTCCCCACCATGGGGAGTCAAAATCGTCGGAGCTCCACGCTCCTGTAACCTAGAAACCCACCCCAACCCCGCCAAAATATTCAACCCATCAGCATCAAGAACCAAACAGCCATCACTAGAAAACACCTCCTCAACCACAGAAACAGCATCCAAACTTAATCCAGGACCACAAGCGATCGCATCAAAACAACCTAAATCCATCCCCGCCGGCAGATGTAAACCAGCCATAGCACCAGAGGCCGTTTCTGGACAGCCAAAAACCAACGCCTCGGGCAAATGAGACACCACAACAGACCTCAAAGACTCCGGTACAGCAACAGAAAGCATCCCCACACCACTAGCACGAGCGCCCAAAGCCGTTAAAATAGACCCACCCCCATAGCGCCGTGAACCACAAACCAACAATAAATGACCCTCCTTATACTTGTGAGTAGCCACAGAACGATTCAAAGGCAAACTTGACAGCGCCATACCTCCCGTAATACATTTAACCCTAGGCACATCACCCACCACAGCCCGCACCACAGCCCAGGGAATATCAAAATCAATCAACTCAGCCACGCCGACATACTCTAAAGCCTCATCTTGAAAAAAAGCCAACTTCCATAAACCCAGGCAAAACGTTCGAGTCGCCCGTATTGCAGTGCCCAACACCTCACCCGTATCAGCCTGCAAACCCGAAGGAACATCAACACTCAAAATAGGTTTGCCCCATCCATTCAACACATCAATGGCCCCGGCAACTCCATCAGCAACCAACCCATCCAAACCCAACCCAAACAACCCGTCAATCAAAAAATCACAACCCAACAACCCCCCAACCTCTTCACAACAACCAATACCCAAACCTTGGGCATATCGTAAAAACTCCCCAGTCAACACCTTTAACTCAGAAAAAGGACAAAACAACCGCACCTCATAGCCCCGCCAGTGCAACTCACGAGCCACAACTAAAGCAACCCCCCCATTGTCACCAGGGCCAACCAAAACCCCCACACAACATCCCTTCGCCACCACCCCAACACGAACAGCAATCAAACCCCCCACCTTCTCCATCAAAGCAGACCCAGGCATACCCGCCGCCAACATCCTCCCCTCAACATCGCGCATTTCCCCAGCAGTCACCACAATCTGTGAAACTGCTTCTTGTCCATCACGCATCACACCTCAGCCCCAGCTTACAACACAAAAAAAACAAAAAACTGACCCCTAAAAACCTCAATCACCACCCATAATAAACCCTTGCATCACCATATCCCAACCCTCGTAGGTACTTACTCCACACCTTTGCCTCCTCCCTTTTCTTAAAAGGCCCCACAGCAACATGAGGCCCCAGAGGTCGTTGTCTTTCCAACACAAGACCATAAAAACCACTCCGCCGCCTAATATAATCCGCCATCAAAGGTAAATCTTCAGCATCACCAGGAATCACAGCATAATAACCAAACCCCTCCCCCACCTTAGCCATAGAAACCCCAGACCCTTCACCCCCAAAACCAGCAGATACCCCACTTCCATCCCCCACCCTCACCATCCGTACATCACCCACACCCTGAGACTGTAAAAACCTCACCCGACCCTCCGCATTCATAACCTCCCTAAAAACCCCCAACTGAATCACAGCACGACCTTCATACACACGAACATAAGCATCAGGCTCAAACAAACGTACACGCTCCAAAACCTCCGCACTACCACTATTAACATACACTAAATAATACCCACGCCCTCCGTATTCATCAACCTGAGCCACCTCATAGCCCCGAAAAAATCTCTCATATTCAACCGGAGGCAATAAATCCCCAACCACCATCTTATTCACCCCCCCCGCAACCCTTACCTGGGCTGCGGTACCTTGGGGTACAAAGGCCAAACACCACCCCAACAACCAAAATACAACTTGAAACCCAGTAAAAATAGGTAATATGTAACCGCCCATAACAATAACAAAACTCCTATTCACAATAGTGTATTATTCACCACATAAAAAAGAAAAACCCACAGCCAAAAGCCAACAGTTCTTCCTCAACTAGAAATATATACATATATATATATGCTAAATATGCTAAAATCAGACAGTCCCAAAACCTTAAAGTACTATTTGTTTTGCAACAGCACAATCAACAACTAAGACTTTATACCTAACTCCCCATATAACTTAAAAAATTAAATTAACACCTTGCCATAAAACCGTTGAAAATGAATGTTCTACCCGAATTTTCATCACCAACACCAGCAGCAAATAAAATAAAAAAACTTAACTATATGAAAAAAATCGTAGTTGGACTTTCCGGAGGCGTTGACAGTTCCACCGCCGCAGCTATCCTACATCATCAAGGCCATGAAGTAATCGGATTAACCCTTTGGCTCATGAAAGGAAAAGGCCAATGTTGCTCCGAAGGAATAATAGACGCAGCCAACACCTGCGAACAACTAGACATACCCCACCACATCCTTGACATTCGTCAAACCTTTCAAACCAACATCGTAGACCACCTCTTAAAAGGTTACAGCGCCGGCATCACCCCACTACCCTGCTCTCAATGCAACAAAACAGTTAAATTTGGCCCAATGCTCCAGTATGCCCGTGAAAAACTACAAAGCCATCACATAGCCACAGGTCATTACGCTCAAATCAACTACGACGAAGAAACAGGTCGCCACCAACTATTAAGAGCCATAGACCGCAACAAAGACCAATCCTACTTCCTCTACGACCTATCCCAAGACCTACTAGCAGCCACCATCTTCCCCCTAGGACAACTGCAAAAAACCGACACCCGTCGTATCGCCAGCCAATACAAACTAAAAACTGCCCACAAACCAGAAAGTCAAGACCTATGCTTAGTAGAAAGCAACGGCTCCATGCAAGCCTTTCTGGATAAATATCTACCCTTAAACCCAGGAGATATCGTCGATACAACCGGAAAAATCCTCGGACAACATAACGGAATCCATCACTACACCATTGGACAGCGAAAAGGCCTAGGAATCGCCGCACCAGAACCATTCTACGTAATCGAACTAGACCCAATCAACAACAAAGTAATAGTAGACCATAGCAAAGCAACCCAAAAAGAAAGCACCGTCAACAGCGTCAACTGGGTTTCCATCCCCCAACCATCCATCCCCATCAAAGCAGAAGTACAAACTCGTTATCGTTCCACCCCAACATCAGCAACAATCATTCCCCTAGAAAACACCCGGGTAAAAATAGTATTTGATCAACCCCAACAAAACATCACCCCCGGACAAGCCGCCGTATGGTACCAAGACGAAAAACTCCTAGGGGGAGGAATCATAGAACCCAAACCCTAACACAACACATCCCCAACACAACCAGAAAACCAACCCCAAACTCCTTATCAACCACGTACCAGCATTTTGATAAATTAGTACATAGCTTACAACAACACCAATTAAATCAAAAAAGGAAACAGGTTGAATCAACATCCAGAAGCCATTGCACCCCACGGTGGACAATTAGTTAACCGTATCGCCACACCAGAACAAAAAGCAGAAATTCTCTCTCAAGTCCACACTCTACCACGAGTGCAACTTGATGCGCGATCGCTCTCAGACCTAGAAATGATAGCCATCGGCGGCTTCAGTCCACTCACAGGCTTCATGACCCAAGAAGACTACACCCCGGTGGTCAAGGAAATGCGCCTAGCCAATGGACTACCATGGTCAATACCAATCACACTCTCGGTAACACCAGAAATAGCCAACCCCCTCCAGGAAGGCACCCTCATCGGACTAGATAACCCCAAAGGCCAATTAATAGGAACCTTACAACTCACCCAAAAATATACCTACGACAAAACCCAAGAAGCTATTAAAGTTTACCGCACCGACGACCCCAAACATCCAGGGGTACAAGTAGTCTACAACCAAGGCACCGTCAACCTTGCCGGCGACATTTGGTTACTACAACGCAACCCCCACCCCCAATTTCCCACATACCAAATCGACCCAGCGGCCTCACGGCAAAAATTCAAAGACAAAAACTGGAAAACCATCGTAGGCTTTCAAACTCGCAACCCCATCCACCGAGCCCACGAATACATCCAAAAATGCGCCCTAGAAACAGTTGATGGCTTATTCCTACACCCCTTAGTGGGAGCCACAAAAGAAGACGACATCCCCGCGGACGTACGGATGCGCTGCTACGAAATTTTGTTATCACACTACTATCCCCAAGACCGAGTTATTCTGGCAATCAATCCCGCCGCCATGCGTTATGCAGGGCCACGGGAAGCCATATTCCATGCCTTAGTCCGGAAAAACTATGGATGCACTCACTTTATTGTAGGACGAGACCATGCTGGGGTAGGTGATTATTATGGTACCTACGACGCTCAACACATCTTCGACCAATTCCACCCCAGTGAACTAGGCATCGTCCCGATGAAATTTGAACACGCCTTTTACTGCACACGCACCAAGCAAATGGCCACAACTAAAACCAGCCCCAGCAAACCAGAAGAACGAATTCACCTCTCAGGAACCAAAGTCAGAGAAATGCTGCGTCGGGGAGAACTACCACCACCAGAATTTTCCCGTCCTGAAGTAGCAACTGAACTAGCGCAAGCCATGGAAATACAAACACCAGGTTAAAACATTTGTTAATCAAAAAACAGTATAAACCTTAACTTTACACTACAGACCTCAGCCCTATAAGCTAATAGCTAACAAGCTGAGGACTGATGGCTAATTATGAAGCGTCGGACTTTTTTACAACAAATTGGTTCAATACTCACCCTCCTAGGTATTACTCAAGCTCAATGGTTAACCTTAAGCCATCGCTACTCCCAAGCCCTAGCACAACCCAGTACCCGTAAACTAGCGCTACTCATTGGCATCAATCAATACCAAAAAACTCTACCCTTAAGCGGTTGTCTCACCGATGTAGAACTGCAAACAGAACTCCTAATTCATCGCTTTGGCTTCCAACCTTCAGATATCCTGACCTTAACAGACCAACAAGCCACCAGGAAAACCATTGAAACAGCCTTTGTCGAACACCTAAGAAAGCAAGTTAAAACTGATGACGTAGCAATATTCCACTTTAGTGGCTATGGCACCCGCATCAAAACCGGAAGATTCATTGATACAGTCCAAAACGCCTTAGTTCCCGCCCAGGAACCCCTAGAATCACAAAAAGATGAAATAGTCAACTATGTATTAGAAGAAACCCTACAGCTATTACTGCGATCGCTACCCACAGACCGAGTAATTGGCGTATTAGACACCAGTTATCATCCCCCCACCAAACCACAACCCGGAGGATGGCGAATTCGTGTCCACCCAGAACCACCACAAACACAAATAGCAATAGAAGAACTAGAAATCCTACAACAACTTAAAACCCAAAACCCAAACCCCAATCATAGCATCATCCTAACAGCCACCTCAGACCCTCAACAACTGGCCCGGGAAATACTGTTCTCCGCCTTTAGCGCAGGACTATTCACCTACACCCTAACCCAATACCTATGGCAAACCGCACCACCAACCACAATTCAAATCAGCCTAGCCCACATCACAAGCCATATGCACAACCTGGGAAGCAATCAACAACCAGCATTGCTCACCAGCCAGAAAAATCCACAAGAATTAACCCTAAACAACTTACTTCTATCAAACCCCACCCTTGGAGCCGAAGGAATTATTACAGCCATAGAGGATGATGGTAAAACAGCCCAACTATTTTTACCAGGACTACCCCCACAAGTACTAGAAAACTATGGAAGCAACTCCCGATTTAATCTATTAACAGGAGAGCAATTAATCTTGCAATCCCCAGCCCCACTGCGCTCCCCCCAAACCCGCAACGGATTAACAGTAAAAGCGCAAATCTCCAAAATCAAACCAGAAACTTCTCCACAAATAGGGGAACCATTCCAAGAAGCCATTCGGGCACTACCTCGCACCCCCAACTTAATAATAGCCTTAGATACTGGATTAGAAAGAATCGAGCGCGTAGATGCCACAAGTGCCTTCGCAGCCATCAACTATATTTCCACAGTCCTTGCCGGAGAACAACCAGCAGATTGCGTATTTGGCAAACTAGTAGAAACCCCCAGTCGCTATGGATTATTTACCCTAAGTGGAAAACTCATCCCCAACACCATCGGGGAACCAGGGGAAGCAGTCAAGCTAGCAGTGCAAAGACTAGCGCCAAAACTACCAACCCTCCTAGCAGCAAAGTTATGGCGACTCACAGAAAATGAAGGTTCTTCCCTTTTACCAGTCAAAGCCTCCCTTGAGATTATCAACAAATTGTCACCACGGGTCATCATGCAACGGGAAACAACCCGCAGTCTCAGCACCCAAAATCTAACCACAACATCACCCCTCACAGCCCTCAGTAATCCCATTGTACCCATTGCCAGTGGGATGCAGTACAGGGTGGAGAACAAGAGCCATGTCCCCATTTATCTCATGCTGGTAGGTTTAAAAAACGGTTCAACATTTTTTTGGGACACCCCCATCGCCTTTTATCCTTGGCAATCCCCTGAAGAATCTACCCTTTTTACCTCCCAACCCTTATTCCAACAAGTGGTTATTTCCCCAGGTGAAACCCTGTTTTTACCAAAAAGTGTAGCTGCTTCTGAATGGATGATACCAGGGCCAGCTTATGAATGCGAACACCAAATCATTTTCAGCACTGCCCCCTTTAACGAAACTTTAGGATACTTAGAAAAATCCAAGTATCCCATTACAGAGCAAAGACCCTTCGGAATATTATTTAAACCTTTAGAAATTGCCCAACTATTGTTGCAAGACTTGCATAATGCCAGTGCAGTCAAATTTGATATCAACAGTACACCCACTGACTCTTATGTATTAGATGTCAAAAATTGGGCTAGTTTCAATTTTGACTTTCAAGTAGCTTGATATTCTTCCCGGCTAACGGTTTTGGTGTGGTGAGAGCATTGTCGTTTTTAGGTAAATAAAATGATCCCCGAACCTTAATACCAATGGGGGATCTAAGTCTTGTTCCTCTATCTTAAATATTTTTGCAACAATAACCCTAACTTTTCCTTAGTCGCCACAGGCACTTGATCTAACTGAGTTAAAATCCCATACTTCAACGCTGAATGAGCATGACTAACCGGTGGGTTTTCCCTCAAACGTCGCACAGTTTCTTGAATTACTTTTTGGGCATTAACTGCATTGTGCTGCAAATTATCAACCACCATTTCTACCGTCACACTATCATGATCCGGATGCCAGCAATCATAATCTGTTACCAAGGCTAAAGTTGCATAGGCAATTTCCGCTTCTCTGGCTAACTTCGCCTCTGGTAAATTCGTCATCCCAATCACCGTTGCATCCCAGCTACGATAAAGATGGGATTCCGCCTTGGTGGAAAATGCCGGACCTTCCATGCACACATAGGTGCCACCACGATGCAGCGTCACATCTGGTAAATTGAGAGATGCAATGGCATCTGCTAACACCCCAGCTAAATTTTGACAAATAGGTTCACCGAAGGCAATGTGAGCCACAATTCCTTCACCGAAAAACGTCGAAATTCGATTTTTGGTTCTGTCAATAAACTGATCTGGTATAACCATATCCAGTGGTTTAGCCTCCGCCTTTAAAGAGCCCACAGCACTAGCCGAAATTAAATATTCCACACCAAGCTGCTTCATCGCATAGATATTTGCGCGAAAAGGCAACTCAGAAGGTAATAGAGTATGATGACGACCGTGCCTGGCTAAAAATGCTACTCGTGTCCCTGACAGTGTTCCCAAAATCAAAGCATCAGAAGGTGAACCAAAAGGAGTGGAAATTTTTACCTCCTCCACATCCTGAAGGTCTGCCATTTTGTATAGACCACTACCACCAATAATCCCTATTTGAGCTGTTACCATGATCCCCAAGTTATTATTTGCTGATTTCCCAAGCTATTCTGGCCAAAAGGCTCAACTGATGTTCATTTCTCCCACTACTCAAAAAAATCGGGAAGCTACTTGTAACCTTAATTTGGTGTGTAGTAATAGTAATCAGTGACATTAGCTTTTTGTCCATTAGCAACTACTCCTAAAATATTAATAGGAGCTTGTTTCAAATCAGCTAATGCTCTCTCAAACACAGAACGGTCTGTTTTCTCTATCCTTGCTATCATCAAAAGGCCATCTGTTTCGGGAGCAATCAAACTAGCATCAGCCAGTCCAACTACAGGAGGAAGATCATAAATAACCAAGTCAAATTCCTTATACAAATCTGCCATCAGTCGCTTCATTTTTGCAGATGACAGCAACTTGGCACAGTCAGGGGGGGTGGGACCGGCAGTAATTATAGATAATCCCTTCATAGAAGGTAGTTCTTTCACTACTTGCTCCACGGGGAGATTTGAAGTAATTAAACTACTCAATCCCCACAGATTATCTAACTTTGATAAATTATGAATAGAAGCCCTACGCATATCTGCATCTACCAGTAATACTCGCTTGCCCATAGCTGTGGCTATTTCAGCTAAATGAAAAGCAATTGTGGATTTGCCATCACCAGGCATAGCAGAAGTAACACTAATAGAGCGGATCTGAGAATCAGAGTTTAACAACTGAATATTGGTGTAAAGCACCCGTATGGCTTCTAAAAAATTAGTCGAATAACCGTAATAACGAGGTTTCCGTATAGTAGCCGTCTGGGTGGTAGTTTTAGGAGATGGGTCTGACAAAACAAACATCTCATCTTCTGGTTCATCTTCTGGTTTAAGAGTTGTCAGTTCCTTTTTGAAGGGAATATTACCTAATAAAGGAAGTTTTACCCTTTCTTTGAGGTTCCAGGCATTGTGATAGGTGTGATCAAGCTTTTCCACCAGGGATGCTGCAGCAATACCCAAAAAGATACTCCCGGCTGCTCCCAGAATAATATCTCGAATCAAAGTTGAGGAGACCACAGGCTGTTCTGGCAGATCGGGTAGTTGAATTAATTGCCAACCTATTTCTGCCTGGGAATTTTGAATTTGTAAACTTTCACGAGTAGATAAAAAACGAATTAGACTTTCAGTGGCAATTTTTAATTTCCGCTGTATTTCAGTATATTGTCGGAGGAGATCTGGTAATTGCTGATGTTGTAATGCCAAGATTTGCTGGCTTTTTTGCAGTTCCTCCATATTAACCTGTAAGGACCGCAGTGCAGACACTGCTTCTGCCCGCTTGGTTAGTATATATCGCTCCGATTCTTCCTGTATTATTGGGACAAGTTTGTCTCGTCTTTCCCTTAATGTGATCATCCTGGGGTTGTCATCTTGTAAAAGAGTTGATGTCTTGGCAATTTCAAGATTCAATTGACGCAACTCATTATTCAACTCCTGATACACAGGATAGCTTTCCAGCACTGTTCTAGTGCCTTCTTCACTTTGTACGAAATCCAAATTGACACGAGCTTGTGCTATCTGTCGCCCAAGTTCTTGCTGTCTTTCAACTAATGTAGCTGTGCGTCCATCAACTTGCTGGGAGAGTAATTCTGGGGTGATAAAATTATACCTTTGTTGGAAAAGTTGGAATTCCTTCTGAATTTGATCTACTCGACCTTGTAAAACTGGTATTTCTCTGTTAATGTATTGCAATCCTAGATTTATCCTTGTTTGCCGTTTCTCTAGGCTGTATTGCAAATAGTCTCGAGCAATTTGCTCTAATACTGCTTTCGATTCCAATGGATCTTCACTACGATACCTGACTTCTAAAATCTTGGTTTCACCTAAACGAACAATTGCCAAACCATTCATCAAATATTCGTAGTCAATCTCTGGATAAAAATCTTTTAACTTATTAATACTTTTACTAACCAGTTCAGGACTTTTGAGAACTAGAATTTGACTTTCATAATCTAAAGTATCTAAAGCAGATTTATTAGATAAAGGGTTAAAGTCTTCGAGAATATCAACTACTTGATTAGAGTGATTTTCAGGTTCAACTAGCATTTGAAAACTGCTTTCATATTTAACTGGCTTGGGGTTTAAAATTAAGTTGATAGCTACACCCAGCATCACAGTTGTAGACACCCCAATTATGACTAGCGCTCTGCGCCTTAACAAATCCAAAAGTTCTTTAGGGTTCCATTCATCCCCTTCACCGTCATTCCCCAAGGTATTTTGATATGGAAAAAATGGAGTGATGGAGTTGTTACTATGTTCGTTCCTGAAATTATTGGATGCTTGATTATTCATATATTTTAAATGTGATGATGGAATTTCGATGTGGCAGTGGTCTATTGATATTTTTTGCAAAAAAATTGCTCTAGGTTCCCAGATGGACAAGCTCACTTAATTAAATCAGTTAAATTCAACATCAAATCAATTCAACCCTTGTTGTTAAATACTTAAGTGTTGTTTATGACATTGTTTATACATTAGCTTTTAAGCATAAAGTAACAACTACTCAGTATAACATTCTGTTTTCACAGTTACACCTTAAGTGATGGAAAAATTGATCAAACAAAACAATTTATTGACGCTCCCACCTTACAGGGGTAGTTTTTTTTTACATAGATAGTTGTAATAGGCCCGGACTTGGGACACAAGGAATGAAAGTGGACAAGGAAGAATTAAAACCCATGAATATTTAGTTATGTATCAAAAAGCGTTTAATGCAGCCATGACAATTTTTAGGTTATCAAAACAGTTTCCTGCGGAAGAAAGATATTCTCTCCCTGACCAAATACGTCCTTCTTCTCCTTCAGCATTTGCTAGACTTTTTAGTCCGTTGTTCAAAATCATAATCGCTGCATTGTAGTCACGGTGCATAATTGTTCCGCAAGAATAGCATTTGTGAGTAGGAGTAGACAACGACTTTTTAACCCGTGTTCCACAAACAGCACAATCTTGAGATGTATACTGTGGTGCAACTACCATGGCCCAAGTATCAAAAACTTAGGAATATTACTCTAACCAATCGGTGAACAACCACCACGATGCATCCCTGATAGATCTAGCTAAATGGTGGTTTCTAACCATATTTCCTACCTACAAGTGTTCATAAACTACCAAGTCTTTTCACTGCACAAGGGATCTTGCAGTCTTAACTGCAAAATCTTTACACTGTCTACTTACCTTGAGGTTTTTTTTAGCTAATTTCCTAATAGCTTTACAAAGATTACATGAACCTTTTTTAGATTTAGAAACTTTTCTTTATTTGCGCTTTAAAGACTTCTCAGACCTTGGCAACAATCTAGGATCCTCTTTTCTAACTTTCAAAACTGACCATAACTATTACCAAGCATAAATCATCAACGCCTCATCATCTATGGTTGAGCTAATGGGTTCCCCTGGTAAAATTACGTAATTTTTTCCCTTATTCTCAAAGGTTTCAACATATTTTAAGTGATGATACCCAAGACTTACGTAGATGAGCATCTTATAGTAAAATATCAAATGTTATTTTCACGTCTACATTTTTCCCAAGATACAATTCATCCATTGATTGTGGGATTCATTTAGTGGTATCACTAAGAAGCTTTGTTAAATCTAGAATATGATTGTCAATGAAACTCAACAACTGGACTAGTCAGAAAATAGTGTCGCCATCTATGGAATCACCAGGTGAATACAAACATGGTGAGAATCACAAAGTTCAGCAGTCAATAAAGTTGTCGGTAGTCACACAGTTTTTTCCTCCAGACTATGCTGCCACAGGACAATTGATTGAAGAACTTGTCAAACAGTTGGAGAAAGAAGGAGTAAGTATTGAAGTATTTACCAGTCAGCCTGGATACGCCTTTAGCTTAAGCAAGGCTCCATATTTAGAAAGTGTTGATAAAATTAAAATTCAGCGCTCACGTAGTGCTCAACTTTTTCCAGGCAGAATTCGTGGCAAGTTAATTAATGGTATTTTATATACATTACGTAGTTTCGTATATTTAGTAAAAGCTTCTCGGCGCAGTAATTTATTACTGGTGACTACAGCCCCACCGTTTTTACCCATTGTAGCTTACTTTACTAATCTCCTTTTCAAATTACCCTATGTCTGTATAATATATGATTTATACCCAGATATTGTGATTTCCCTGGGTATAGTTTCCAAGAATCACTGGGTAGCAAAACTTTGGCAGGCAGTAAATCAGCGTGTTTGGCTTAATGCTAAAGGTATTGTGGTTCTGAGTCCTGAAATGAAACAACGGGTTTTAGAATACTGTCCCCAAGTGGGTCATAAAGTTTCTGTAATTCATAGCTGGGCTAACCCAGAATTAATAGTCCCCATTGCTAAAAAAGAAAACTGGTTTGCTTGGAAGCACAACTTAGTCAACAAATTCACTGTGCTTTACTCTGGCAATATGGGTAGATGTCATGACATTGATACCTTATTAAAAGCCGCCATTGAACTACAAAATGAGTCGGTACAGTTTGTGTGTATTGGTGGGGGAGCGAGGCGTGAAGAATTAATTGCCAAGGTCAATCAATTAGGGCTAAATAACTTTACATTTTTACCTTATCAAGATAAAAAAGACTTACCCTATTCTCTCACAGCTAGCGATTTGTCTTTGGTAAGTGTTAACCCATCCAGCGAAAGTTTAGTTCTACCCAGCAAGCTATACTCAGCATTAGCCGCCGGTAGACCCTTAGCGGTAGTTTGTTCACCCTACTCTAGCTTAAGACAACTAATTGGCGAAGCTCAGTGTGGTGCAGCATTTAATCATGGTGATGGTCATGGATTGGCGGAATTTATCCGCTTACTACAGAGTAACCAACAACTAGGGCAACAAATGGGTAAAGCGGCTCGTCAATATCTCCAAACTCACTTTACACCTGAGATTATCTCCCAACAATACCTTGAGGTTTTCCGTCAGGCTTTGAATATGGAAGATAGTTAATATTTCTAAACCCCCAGAGGAGTTAGACAAGTTAATTGATAGTTCACATAAATTTTTGTGTCAAGGGTATCTGTCATATGGTATAAGTTACTCATGATAAGTGGACACAAATAATGTAAACTTACAAGTTGACTAATCAATGATCCAATGTCAAAGAACATAAGGTCGCTAATCTATCTAAAAATCCCAAATCACACTTTAATTAAAAAGTAAAGCATTAGGGAATAATAAATGCTTCCTGGAAGGAAATAGCGTGATATTTGTTAGGAGTTGGGCTTCGATGGTCTGATTGATCTCAGTCCCTCCAAACGTAACCTGCCTATCTTATTTACATTAGGGGGTCGAATTGCAGAGAAGGTGTGACCGAAATCGAAAACGTTCTAAACGCAGGGCGATATATTGTCCTATTCATGGCTGTTATCTGGATAGTGTCAGTCAGAAATATAAACTTTTCGCTGATAAACCAGGGCAGTTACAGCAAAGAGGCTTAAGTCGCCGGACTGCATCATTATTAATAGCTAATTACACAGCTGTCCCTATACAAGGGGAATGGTTGGAGGCTTTTTGGTGTCAGCATTGTGAGCAAAAAAGTTGGTATTATGTGCGTCAGTGTGATGATGGCACATATAACATTACCTTAGCACCTAGGGAACTATGGCAACAGGTAACCGGTGTCATTGACCCCCATGGTAATCCTTCTGTGGGGGAGTTTACGCGCACCAATGCCAAACAGCTGAGTTTTCATAGCCTTAATTCCTTTTATTGCCTGTGAATGCTGCTGTGTGTGTTGTAGTGGAGTGAAACAAAATGCCCTTATTTGCCTCAAATCAAAGATTAATTATGTTAACAGCAAATGTTCTGCTGAGTTCATTTGAATTTGAACCCTAATACACTGAAAATCCAAAAAAAATTAACCAAGAAATTTAACCAAAAAATTTAATTTTAATTTAGTTAAAATCAGTTTATTGAGGTAACTTTAGTGTGAAAAAAACCAGTACATTTTCTAACCAAGTTGTATACACATCAGAGAGCCGCATTCGTCATCCTTTGCAATTATTTCGGGACATGGGGCTGGATTTGCTGGGTTCTAGAGAATTAGCATGGCGATTATTGGTTAGAGATATTAGCGCTCAATATCGACAATCTCTGTTTGGGGTGTTGTGGGCATTTTTACCACCAATTATTACAGCTGCGGGGTTGCTGGTAGCTAAAAGTGCTGGAGCAGTAAATATAGGACAAACAGATATTCCCTATCCGGCTTATGTGATGTTTAGCATGGCACTGTGGCAGACTTTTGTGGAATCATTGAATGGACCCATTGCAGCTGTGGGTACAGCTAAACCGATGTTGGCAAAAATTAACTTTCCAAAAGAAGCGATTATATTAGCTAAGTTAGGGGAAGTTTTTTTTAATTTTGGCATTAAGCTAATTTTGATTGTGGGTTTGTTTATTTGGTTCCAGATTCCTGTAACTTGGAGTGTATTACTTGCGCCAGTGGCTTTGATTCATTTAGTAATGTTGGGTACGGCCATTGGGTTGTTCTTGGCTCCTCTTGGTGCTTTGTATGGAGATGTATCCAAAGCTATACCCTTAATTGTGTCTCCTTGGTTGTTGTTAACTCCTGTGGTTTATCCGGCTCCCAAAGAAGGAATGATTGCTAATATTGTTAATTTGAACCCGGTGACACCTTTGCTGGTGACTACAAGGGATTTGGCTACCAACGGGTTGGTGAGTAACCCGGGTGGTTTTTGGGTAGTTAGTGGTTTGGCTTTTGGGTTATTACTAGTAGCTTGGATTTTGTATCGCTTGGCAATACCCTTTGTTGTAGAACGGATGAGTTCGTAAATTTATTCACTGTTTACTGTTTATATTTGTAGTTAACCTCACTATTCTAGCTATGACTGTGCTGACATCTCATGAAGACACTTTTAAACAACCACAAGATGACGAAGTGGTTTTGTCGGTGAAGAATGTATCTAAGCGGTTTTGTCGGGATTTAAAGAAGTCCCTATTTTATGGCATACAAGATATAGCTGGTGAGGTCTTTGGCGCTCGACGTAAAGATGTAGAGTTACGCAAAGGTGAGTTTTGGGCGCTCAATGATGTTAGCTTTGAACTGCGCCGGGGCGAGGCGTTGGGATTAGTGGGGGCGAATGGTGCGGGGAAAACAACCATGCTCAGGATTATTAGTGGCTTGATTAAGCCGGATCATGGTTCCGTGGAGATTAAGGGGCGGGTTGCACCTTTAATTGCTTTGGGGGCTGGGTTTAATCCTATTTTGACGGGGCGAGAGAATGTTTATGTGAATATGTCGATTTTGGGGCTTTCCAAAGAAGAGATTGATGAGCGGTTTGAGGATGTGGTAGAGTTTGCCGAGATTGGGGAAGCCATTGATGCACCAGTGCAGAGTTATAGTTCCGGGATGGCGGCTAGGTTGGGGTTTGCTTGTGCAATTCATACGGAGCCAGATATTCTGTTAATTGATGAAGTCTTGTCAGTTGGGGATATTAGGTTTAGAGGTAAGTGCAACACTCGCCTCAAAAAACTACAAGATCAGGGAACTTCTGTTGTCATGGTAAGCCATTCGTCTCAGTCTATTTTGAATGTTTGTAGGTCTGCTGTATATTTATTGAGGGGAAACTTGATATGCCAGGGCGATGTAAGTAAGGTCATGTCTCGTTATGAACAAGACTTGCATGGACTTATTTTTCAAAGCTCACCTACAAGATTTGTGAGAAATTCTAGACTTAGAGAAGGGTCAACTAGCTTAGATATAGTTTCTATTTTTTTTAGAGACTTTAAAAATAATATTATTGATTATCCCGAGAGCGGTAAATTTACATCTTTTTGTGTTGCTTGCAAAATTTATAAAGAATTACAACACGTTTCTCTTTATGTTGTAATTAATAGTGCTGGGGGAGAAAATGAAAAAATATTACTTTTAAGTAGCTACAATGATAAAATCTCCTTTTCTGCTAAACCAGGCAATTATGAGTTTCGCATGAAAATGCCTTATATTGGATTGAAGCCAGGTCAGTATTATGCTCAAGTAGTTTGTAAAACTGGCAGTCTTCAAGTACTTGATTATGTGGAAACTTTTTTATTTTCAGTTACATCCAATCAGCCTTGCGAAAGGAATCTATATTTTCAATCAAGAGAGTGGGAACTTGTTGAAAATATTTAGACTGAATACAAATTTAATTTTGTATTTCTGGTTCAGAGTTGCTGGTGGATTATGTCAAAAAAACTTTATTCTTAATCAAGGGTTGTTGACAAAAAATTAGCTAATGGGGTGCAAGAAAATGAACTAAACGAACAAGACTAGTTTTCTGTTGGTTCTGATTCAGATTAATATATGTGCATTGCAGCATCAAAGATAAATGAAAGAAAAAGATAAAAGTAATTATCAAAGCGAGATAGAATCAGTCATTTCTGGAGGATATTGTATTGGATGTGGTGTCTGTTCGGCGGTAAGTAATGGGAGTGTTCAAGTTTCTTTAAATGAACTTGGAATGTATAATGCAAAATTGAATGTTTCTTTTGCAAACCAAAAAACAGAAGTTTTCCAAAAAATTGATTACGTGTGCCCTTTCACAGACAAGGGACATAATGAAACTGAAATTTCCCAGGAACTTTTTCCTAAAAGTGCAATTATTGATTCAAAGGCAGGACGTTATAGTTATTCTTACGCTGGCTGGGTAGAAGAAGATAATTTTCGTAGCAATGGTAGTTCTGGAGGTATGGTTTCTTGGTTTCTCTGTGAACTCCTAAGAAATAATGAAGTGGATTATGTTATTCATGTAAAACCCAATAATTCTAATGGTGAAAAACCTCTATTTAATTTTGCTGTTTCTCAA
Source organism: Nostoc sp. RI_552 (assembly GCA_016124525.1). GTDB lineage: Bacteria > Cyanobacteriota > Cyanobacteriia > Cyanobacteriales > Nostocaceae > Umezakia > Umezakia ovalisporum. Next base: position 92,362 of record WGNO01000015.1, read on the forward strand.
AGTCAAGAAGAAATAAGACTTGGTTCCAAATCTCGTTACTACCCAGTTTCGTATTCTGAAACTCTCGAATTAATTAGAGAAACACCTGGACGTTATGCAGTAGTAGGATTGCCTTGTTTTATCAAAGCAATTCGTTTATTGTCAAACGTAGATTATATTTTTAGGGAGCGTATCACAACTACTGTAGGTTTAGTATGTGGCCATTTGAAAAGTGCTTTCTATCTCGATATGATGGCTTGGCAACTGGGAATTCCTCCTGAAAACACAGAATTATTCGACTTTAGAAAAAAGATAGAATGTGATGATGCCCATAACTATGGTGTTGAAGCCAAAGGAAAGTATGATCCTGAAATGAAGCAAGCTTTTGCTCGCAATCTTTATGGAACTAATTGGGGATACGGTTTCTTTAAATATCATGCGTGTGATTTCTGTGATGATGTGTTAGCAGAAACAGCAGACATTGTTTTTGGGGATGCCTGGATAGATCAATATGATAAAGATTGGAGAGGAACAAATATAATAGTTGTTCGCAATGAGAGGTTAAATGTAATTCTCACACATGCTGTTATATCAAACAAAATTGTCTTAAATGAGCTTAGTCTTGAAGATCTAATTGCTTCTCAATCAGGTAGTTTTCGTCATCGCCGTGATGGGTTATCCATTCGTCTTGCCGAAAAAAAGAGAAATGGTAAATGGGTTCCTCGTAAAAGAGTGGAAGTTTCTGAACTCGCAAGTAGGATTTTGGAGTCTAATTTATATGTCGTTAGGATGAAGATGTCTTCTTTTAGTCATTTGGCTTTTCAGGAAGCTCTCAATAAGGATGATTTTAATATTTTTAAACAGCGAATGTCTAAGTACGAAAGTGAATATTTAAAGGCGATGGCTATTCGTGATTTCTTCAGAGGAAGACCCAAGCGGATAATCAACCTCTTTAAAACTTATGCTAAACAATTACTTAAAAATATAAAAAGGTATATATAATGATAGGAAATTTTGACTCAAACAGAAATATTTCTCGTAACCTCCTTCTAATTGGCGACTATAGACCAGGCCAAAATTTTGGCGCCATCGCTACTTCAACATCTTTAATAGCAATTGCCAAACAAAGTGTTGGAGAGCAAAATCTTTCCATAATTGACCAACGTTCATTTAAAGGACTTTCTCCTAGAAGTGGTTATGGGGTTTATAGTATGCCTAAAATCCAACCATTATATGCAGAAGAGGTCGTACATGAACATAGACAATCTTCTATTCGTTCTCATCTAAAAAATAATTTAATAAAAATTCCATTTCTAAGGAATGGGATACAGTTTATACGGAGTAAAGTTAAAAAATCAAAATTACCCGCAGTTAAAGCAACACCTATTCCTACTAAGTTTGAAGATTTTGATAGCGCAGCAAGGATGGTAATGAATGGTGATATTATGCACTTTGAGTACCAACTATTACAACGCTGCGATGCTGTTTATGTTAATGGTGAGGGTAATATTGTAAATAATATTCACAACAAGGGAGGAGATTATCGGATAGGGGCAAGGTATATTCTTTTTTTGATATATCTTGCAGCCAAGTATTTTAATAAGCCTTGTGCTATCGTTAATCACATAGTTGATCCTGATCAAGAAGAGCCCAGAGAGATGATTAGGCGTATATATCCTTTATGTAAGCATGTGCTTGTTCGTGATCCTTTCTCTTTAGAAGTTTTAGAAAATATAGGCTTCTCAAACGCGAGATATATTCCGGATGCTTTGTTTAACTACACTGTGAATCCATCTCTAATTAATAGATTCAAGGATGCTGGCGTAATTGATTTTGATAAACCATATGTTTGTATAGGTGATTCTGCATCTTCAGGATATGTAGATTGGTCAATTGAAAATTTTTATAAGCAAATTATTGGCGAAGTCAAACATCGTTACGGTCAAGTTGTGGTTGTTGATGGAGGTGCGCCAATATGTTCTAAAGTACTTCAGGAACTGTGTGAAGAATTGGGAATTTTCAGAATTACAGTTGGAAATACGACTTTTGAAGAGCTTGGAGCAATTCTTGCTCATTCTAAGGCCTTCATATCTGGCAGATGGCACGCTTCTATTCTGGCTACTTTATCGGGAACCCCCTCTGTGTTATTCGGCACTGATAGTCATAAAACTCGTGCATTGCACAGTATGGCTAATCTTTCAAGTAGCTTTTACAAAATTGAAGAACTGCCATATAAAATCAATGAGTTATTATTTGATTTAGAGGTAACTCTTTCCAACGAAATGGAAATTAGAGAGAGATTAAAAGTGTTTAGTCAGGATTGCAAAGAAAAAACCCAATACTACTTTGAGGTTATTCAGGATCTCATCTCATAAGTATGAGTCTAAAGAAGTGTCAATAGTCATCATCCCCGCACGTGGCGGTTCCAAAGGCGTTCCTGGTAAAAACCTGCGCCTCCTTGCAGGTAAACCACTCATCGCCCATTCTATCCTAGATGCACAAGCAGCCCATCTAGTCGATCGCATCTACGTCACCACCGACGACCCAGAAATTGCCTCTGTATCCCGCAGCTATGGAGCAGAAATTATTCAACGCCCTGTAGAACTGGCTACAGATACAGCATCTTCGGAATCTGCTCTTATCCATGCTGTAACTGAAATTGAAAAAACAGGTGTTAACCCGGAACTAATTGTATTTCTACAGTGTACCTCACCCTTGCGTAATGGTATTGACATTGACCTCGCCATTGAGCAACTCCAGAATGAAAACGCCGACTCTCTGGTTTCTGTCTCCCCCAGTCATCGCTTTCTCTGGCATCATGTCAATGGTGTAGGTCAATCTATTAACTATGACTATCGCCACCGCCAGCGTCGCCAAGATATGAACCCCCAATATATGGAAAATGGTTCAATTTACATTTTTAAACCGTGGGTATTAAAAGAATTAAATAACCGATTGGGGGGCAAAGTTTCTTTATTTGTCATGAGGGAAGAACAAAGTCACGAAATAGATTCTTTAGAAGATTTTGAATACATAGATTTTTTACTTAATAAACAACTAACATAACGCGTTAAAAAAATGATTATAGATAAGAACCTATCCAAATATATTGTCTTCGCTGAAGACGATATCATCAACGCCCTGAAAAAAATCAGCGACAACAAAAACCGCATTATCTTTTCAGTCACCGAAGCAGGAGTTTTAGAAGGTGTCCTCACCGATGGGGACTTTCGCCGTTGGTTGGTGAAGCAAGACACTATTAATTTAAATCAACCAGTCTCTAAAATTTCTAACAAAAACTATAAATATGTTGATTACACAGAAGACCCGGCAAAGATTCAATCTTACTTTTCTCCAGAAATTGAATTTATCCCCCTTTTAGATAAAAACCGTCATTTAGTAGCAGTTGCTTGTCGGAAATCTCAAGGCATCCGTATTGGTGATTTTATCATTGATGCCCAATTTCCTACATTTGTCATTGCGGAAATTGGTAATAATCACAACGGTAGTTTAGAACTAGCAAAACAGTTGATTGACGCAGCCATAGCAGCAGGAGCCGACTGTGCAAAATTCCAAATGCGGGATCTCAAATCTCTCTATAGCAATGCAGGTAATGCTAATGATGCGAGTGAAGATTTAGGTTCACAGTACACACTGGATTTACTATCACGCTTTCAACTAACTTCCCAAGAACTGTTTGCAGCCTTTGACTATTGCCGTTCTCAGGGAATTTTACCTCTTTGTACTCCTTGGGATTTAGAAAGTCTAGCTTTGTTAGAAGAATACGGGATGCAGGCGTATAAAGTTGCATCTGCTGATTTAACAAACCATGATCTTTTAACAGCTTTGGCGAAAACAGGTAAGCCATTGCTCTGTTCCACAGGGATGGCCACGGAGCAGGAAATATCCGAAACTGTGGCGTTACTCAAACGCTTGGGAGCCATGTATGTACTGTTGCACTGCAATTCAACTTATCCAGCCCCATTTAAGGATGTTAACCTCAATTACATAGAAAGATTAAAAGAAATTGGGGACTGTCCTGTTGGTTACTCTGGACATGAGCGGGGAATTAATGTTGCTGTAGCTGCTGTAGCTAAGGGTGCAAAGGTGATTGAAAAACACTTCACCCTAGACAAAACCATGGAAGGGAACGACCACAAAGTGAGCTTGTTACCAGAGGAGTTTCGCCTCATGGTGGAAGGAATTCGCCAAGTTGAACAGTCCCTGGGAGAAAGTGGCGATCGCAAACTCAGCCAGGGTGAGTTAATGAACCGGGAAACACTAGCCAAAAGCTTAGTAATTAACTGCAACCTCAAACCAGGGGAAATCATTACCCAGGGTATGATTGAGGTGAAAAGCCCAGGTAAAGGTTTGCAGCCAAATCGCAAAGCTGAACTAATTGGTAAACCAGCAAAACGCGAGTTTAAACCCGGTGACTTCTTCTATCCCAGTGATTTAGCCCATGAACGGGTAGAGGGGAGAAAATACCATTTTAAACGTCCGTGGGGTTTACCTGTTCGCTATCACGATTTTCAGGCGCTTTTAGCTAAAACTAATCCCGATTTACTAGAGTTTCACCTGAGTTACAAAGATTTAGAACAAGATATTCATCAGTTTTTTGAACAGCCTCTAGATTTAGATTTAGTAGTTCATGCTCCAGAATTATTTGCTGGTGACCACTTACTGGATCTTTGTTCCCAAAATGAAGCTTACCGTCAGCATTCCATTGCCGAACTTCAGCGAGTAATTGACATTACTCGACAACTCAAACCTTACTTTAAGCAGGCTATTCGTCCCTGTATTGTTACCAATGTGGGAGGCTTTACTTTAGATGCAGCAATGGAGCAATGGCAAAGAGAGCAGCTTTATGAGTTATTAAGTGATAGCCTTGGCCAACTTGATGCTACAGGCGTTGAAGTGATTCCCCAAACCATGCCCCCATTCCCTTGGCATTTTGGTGGACAACGTTATCATAACTTGTTCGTTGACCCCCAGGATACCGCCGACTTTTGCCGTCAACATGGGTATCGAGTTTGTCTAGACATATCACATTCCAAGTTGGCGTGCAATCACCATAAATTGTCGTTCAAAGAGTTTATTGAGCAAATTGGAACTTATGTAGCCCATTTACATATTGCCGATTCCGAGGGTTTGGATGGAGAAGGCTTACAAATTGGAGAAGGTGAAATTGACTTTCCGGCTTTAGCGGAAGATTTACACAAGACTGCACCCAATGCGTCATTTATCCCCGAAATTTGGCAGGGGCATAAAAATGAAGGCGAAGGCTTTTGGATAGCGCTGCAAAAACTAGAGAACTATCTCTAATACAAATACTCTCATATTCTAAAATACAATGAACGATGACTTAATTAAAAAATTTAACTTTCCCTTAGCAGGTGAAGCAGAAGCTTTTTGGGAGAGCCAAAAACTTTTGGGAAAGATAGATAGTCGTTTTAATCTCTATTTTAGGAGTATAATTTATAACGTTAGTTTTGCAGATACAGAACCTTTAGCAGAAAAATCTGGTTTTATAAACAACAGTTTTTTAAATAAAAAAATAACTGGGTTATATCAAAAACTTTTAACTCTTATTCAGAAGAATACAAAAATCGAATGTGATATTTTAATCAATCCTTCATTTTGTACATTTAACAGAATTACAGAAAAAAAGCTAGTTTTGAATCTGATTGAGTCATGTACCTCTCTGGGTTTAATTGTATGTGTTGTATGCAACAATGAAATAAAGCAAATTCTTAGTGGTGAACTGGATGATCTAGTTACAAGTAAGAATGTTATGCTCATAAACCCTATTTCTGAAATGACATGGTTTCAGAAGAAAATAGTAAGGGTATTATCTAAAATAATTGCTAAAGCAGATTTTAGAGAAGTTACTAGGATACTGGCAAAAAATAGAATAAATATTAATCGTCAAGTTTATTCCTCGATAGAATCGGCTATTTATAATAAATTTTCGTGGCTACATATACAAAAAAACTTAAACTTTAAATTCGTAATTTTGCGATGTGAATGGGATGATTTTTCTGTATCAATAACTGAAAGTTCAAAATTGAAAGAGATTCCAGTAATATGTTTTCAACATGGAGTAATTAGCCATACACTAGATGTTCCTGTTAGAGTTGATCGTTTTCTGACCTTCGGAGAGCAATCAGCAAAGTTAATGACAGAACTTAATCATCAATTTGCTCAAGCAACTAATCAATCCAATTTATGTTCAGAATTTTATCCTGTGGGTTCAATCACTGATAGTATAAAATTACAAATTAATAATTTTTCTAGGCGTTCTGTTTTGATTATTGATCAGTCTGTTGATAGAGCTTGTAAATTTAACGGATTAAGCCAACTCATCGAAGAAACTGAACGCTTAATTAAAGCACTACTTCTATGTGATCCTGTAGAAAAAATAGTGATTAGACCACATCCACAATCTAAGTTTTTTGAGTTTTGGGAGTGGTGTAGTATCAATTATCCTCACAAATTTGATATATCTCATCCTAGATTAAAACTTGAAGTAGATATCCAGAGAAATTCTATTGCAGTAGGTCTTTTCAGCGGAGCCTTAGCCGTTGCTGCTGCGAGTGGATTGCCTAGCTATTTTCTCACTTTACAGGATGCTTATTTTACTCCAGATTTAAACTGTTTTAAAAATGATTTCGCATTACCTTTTGACCGATTAATCCATAAACTTCAAAAGCTGACTACAGATGAAGCATTTTATTTAGAAGAAAGGAGAAGATGTTTGGAAACGAGCAGTATATATTATGCAAAGAATCAACAAGTAAGCATTGATAAAAACTTTATCAAAGAATATATTTTAAATATGTAAAAATATAAAATACTAAGAGGATGTTTTAAAAGGTATGATTAGTGTATCAAATCTTGTCTTACACCCAGTTTTTGTGAGTTGGGATAATAGTCCTAGAAGGGGAAAAAAGTCTATTATTTTGAAAAATTCAACTCCCCAAGAGTTTGAGGATAAATTATCTGAGGTAGTTAGTAAATTGCTTTTACGTCAAGACTTAGATGATAATATCGTCTTTATTAATGCCTGGAATGAATGGGCTGAAGGAAATCATTTAGAGCCGGACTTAGGCAACAGCAAAGCTTATCTGGAAGCAGTAAAGCGGGTTATTAAAATTTAGCATCAAAACAATAAATTCAATGTCAAAATTAAATTCTGACATTCGTGCCATCGCCTTTTATCTACCCCAATACCACCCCATTCCTGAAAATGATGAGTGGTGGGGTAAAGGCTTCACCGAATGGACAAACGTCACCAAAGCAAAGCCTTTATTTAAAGATCATTATCAACCTCACTTACCTGCTGACCTGGGATTTTATGACCTAAGACTCCCTGAAACAAGGCAAGGCCAAGCAGACCTAGCACGGGAGTATGGTATACATGGATTTTGTTATTACCACTACTGGTTTAATGGTAAGCGACTATTAGAGCGCCCCTTCAATGAAGTTTTAGAGTCAGGTAAACCCGACTTCCCCTTTTGTTTATGTTGGGCAAATGAGAACTGGACTCGCCGTTGGGATGGTCAAGATCAAGAAATTCTAGCCGAGCAAGTCTATGGCGAAGAAAGCGATCGCCTGCATATGCAATGGTTAGTGAAAGCATTCCAGGACCCACGATACATCCGCATTGATGGTAAGCCTCTATTCCTCGTGTATAGAACCACCAAAATTCCCAACCCTAAACAAACCACGGAAATTTGGCGAGAGGAAGCCCGTCGCCTTGGTGTGGGAGAATTATTTTTGTGCCGTGTGGAAAGTTTTGCACATGAGCATCAAGATCCCACCGCAGTAGGTTTTGATGCAGCAGTGGAGTTTCAACCAGATTGGTCAAACTTGCCCAGCCCTGTACAGGGAAGACTTAGGCGCTGGTTAAAACGGTTAAAGTTAATAAAGGCAAATCAACCTAACTACTACGATTACTCACAAATGGTTGAGCGGATGTTGCAGAAGCCATCCCCTGGTTATTTACGCTTTCCCTGCGTCACACCCTCCTGGGATAATACAGCTCGCCGTAAGCAAGGAGCTACAATACTTCATGGTTCAACCCCTGAAAAGTATGAACTTTGGCTCAGGTCTGTTTTACAAGAAACAGTAACTAACCCATCCCAGAAGGGCATAGTGTTCATCAATGCTTGGAACGAATGGGCTGAGGGCAATCATCTAGAACCCTGTCAGCGGTGGGGTCATGGCTATCTAGAAGCAACACGTCGAGCATTGAAGTATATCAGTTAACAGCCAGACCTAAATCATCTGATTCAGATACCAACCCTTGAATGAACCCAAACCATCGCCATAGGCTAGAGGACAATGCCCCCAAAGTATTAGAACTCATTGAAAAATATTTTTTGAAAAATACCTATTGACACCTAACAGTTAATTTAATGAAATACCTAATCACCGGGGGTGCGGGATTTATTGGTTCTGCCGTGATTCGCTACTTAATAGCCAACACCCCCCACAGCATCATCAACGTTGATAAACTCACCTACGCAGGTAACTTAGAATCCCTCGCTACTATTAGCAGCAACCCCCGCTATTACTTCGAGAAAGTTGACATTTGCCATGGCTCATCCCTAGACCACATCCTGGAAACCCACCAACCCCAGGCCATCTTACACCTAGCCGCCGAGTCCCACGTTGATCGCTCCATCGACGGCCCCGCCGCCTTTATTCAAACCAACATCGTCGGTACTTACACCCTCCTAGAAGCCGCCCGGGCTTATTGGCAAACTTTAGACCCCAGCGCCCAAGAGCAATTTCGCTTTCACCACATTTCCACAGATGAAGTCTATGGAGACTTACACACCACCGACGAACTATTTACGGAAACCACACCCTACGCCCCCAGTTCCCCCTACTCCGCCACTAAAGCCAGTTCCGACCATCTCGTGCGGGCGTGGTATCGTACCTATGGCCTCCCCATCCTCATTACCAACTGTTCTAATAACTACGGTCCCTACCATTTCCCCGAAAAACTCATCCCCCTGATGATTCTCAACGCCCTGGATGGCAAACCTCTACCAGTATATGGCAAAGGAGAGCAGATCCGGGACTGGCTATATGTAGATGATCATGCTCGAGCCCTATACACCGTAGTTACCCAAGGACAACCAGGGGAAACCTACAACATTGGTGGACATAATGAACTGCGTAACATCGATGTTGTCCACATGATTTGTGACTTGTTGGAAGAATTAGCCCCCAACAAACCACCCGGAGTAAATCGCTACACAGACTTAATTACCTTTGTGAGCGATCGCCCGGGTCATGATTATCGCTATGCTATTGATGCCGGTAAAATTCGCCAACAACTGGGGTGGGAACCCCAAGAAACCTTTGCCACAGGTATCCGCAAAACCGTCCTCTGGTATCTCCACCACCGAGACTGGTGTGAGCGAGCTTTAGAAGGTAAGTATCAAAGACAGCGACTGGGATTCAAGCAATGAAAGGCACAGATAAACACTGCATTACCAAGAAAGTCAGGCACTTGCCTTTACCCCATGAACATTGAGAATGTTCATACTATACAAATGCAAATTTAACAACTACTTAGCCCATGAAAGGTATAATACTCGCCGGTGGATCAGGGACGCGCCTCTACCCTCTTACTCAAGTTGTGAGCAAACAGCTCATGCCTGTATACGACAAACCGATGATCTACTATCCCCTATCCCTGCTAATGCTGGCAGATATTCGAGATATCTTGATCATCTCCACCCCAGAGCATTTACCCCTATTTCGCCAGCTCCTCCAAGATGGTAGCCAGTGGGGTTTACAATTTAGCTATGTGGAGCAACCCTATCCAGGGGGATTAGCCGAAGCATTCATCCTGGGGAAATCATTTATTGGCAACGAGCCAGTTTGTCTTGTCCTAGGGGACAATATTTTGTATGGTCATGGCTTAGTAGATGTGCTGCGACAAGCAACTCAACTTCAACAAGGAGCGGCTGTATTTGGCTATCAGGTAGCCGACCCCCAACGATATGGCGTAATTTCCTTTGATGAAAATGGTCGTGTCCTCAGCTTTGAAGAAAAACCCCAACATCCCAAATCAAACTATGCCGTCCCCGGTATTTACTTCTACGACTCCCAAGTGTGCCACCTCGCAGCTACCCTCAAACCCTCCAAGCGAGGAGAACTAGAAATTACCGACCTCAACCAGCTCTACCTCAACCGAGAACAGCTTCAGGTGTGCTTATTAGGTCGCGGTTATGCCTGGTTAGACACGGGGACTCACGAATCACTCCACCAAGCCGCCAGCTTTATTCAAACCTTGGAAGAACGACAAGGGCTAAAAATTGCCTGTGTAGAGGAAATTGCTTACCAACAGGGTTACATTGATGCAGAGCATCTACACCAACTAGCCCAACCCCTAGCCAAGAGCAGCTACGGAAAATATCTGATGCAGCTGTTAAAAGCAACCCCACCCCAAATATTAGAGGTGAATAACTCCACCTTACTTGCAGCTTCAATTTCAATTTAATACACCAATACCTTCGCCAAAATCAAAAATATCTTAAGTAGGTTGCATTGAGGCACGAAAGCCAACAAATACGTTGAGTTTACCTTGGGTTTCACTTCGTTCAACCCAACCTAGGGAAGAATGGCAAAGGTATTTAATACACTTAACTTAATTTAACTTAATTTAATTTCAGTCATGAAAGTTTTACCTACTGAAATTCCTGAAGTTCTCATCATAGAACCTCCCTGTTTTCAAGACGACCGGGGCTTTTTTATCATCAGCTACCAAGAACAAGGCCTGAGAGAACAAGCCGGTATATCCCTACCCTTCATTCAAGACAATCACTCTCGTTCTGTGCGTCAGGTTTTGCGGGGAATGCACTATCAAACCCAGCATCCCCAAGGTAAGCTGGTGCGAGTTGTGGCCGGAGAGGTGTTTGATGTGGTTGTGGATGTGCGAGTGGGTTCTAGCACCTTTGGCCAATGGGTGGGAGTCCATCTCAGCGCTGATAATCACCGGATGATGTGGGTACCGCCAGGGTTCGCCCACGGCTTTTTGGTACTGTCAGATTATGCTGATTTTTTATATAAAGTCACAGACATCTACGCCCCCCAATATGAAAGAACTTTGGCTTGGAATGACCCAGATGTAGGTATTAACTGGCCGTTATCAGATCCTCCTCTGCTGTCAAAGAAAGACGAACAAGGGCTGAAACTCCAAGATGTCATCAAGGAATCCACTGTATGAGAATCTTGTTAATCGGTGCTAATGGTCAAGTGGCTTGGGAGCTACAGCGCACTTTAATGCCCTTGGGTGAAGTAATAGCCCTAGGACGCAATACTCCTGGCTTACAGTTAGATATTGCCGATTTAGAATCAGTTCGTCGGGTTATCCAAGAAATACATCCCCATGTGATTGTTAACCCTGCGGCTTACACGGCTGTAGACAAAGCTGAGTCAGAACCTGAGTTGGCTATGGTGGTTAATGGCATAGCACCGGGAGTCATGGCAGAAGAAGCCAAACGCCTGAACATTCCCCTGATTCACTACTCCACAGACTATGTGTTTTCTGGTCAACAGCAAACACCCTACAAGGAAACTGATCAAACAAATCCCCAGAATGTCTATGGTCAGACTAAGTTGGCAGGAGAACAAGCCATTCAAGCTGTGGGGGGGAAATACTTCATTTTCCGCACCAGCTGGGTCTACGGCCTGCACAGCAAAAACTTTTTGCTCACCATCCTCAAACTAGCACGAGAACGGGAAGAATTACGGGTAGTGAATGATCAAATTGGTGCGCCCACTTGGAGCCGAGCCATCGCCGAGATAACTAGCCAAATTTTAGCCCAGGGGATGGGAAATTTGTCTGAGTTTAGCCATGGCCGTACCGGACTATATCATCTCAGCGCCAGTGGTGAAACTTCTTGGTATGATTTTACCCAGGCAATTCTCCGCCTTGACCCAAAAAGTGCAGAACACCTAGTCCAAAGGGTAATTGCTATCCCCACGGAACAATATCCCACACCAGCCCAGCGCCCGGCTAACTCTCTGTTAGATAACAGCAAACTTATTCAAAATTTTGGTTTGGTTTTGCCCCATTGGCATAAGTCCTTAGAACTCGCCTTTGAGTAGTGGAAACACATAAAATAAACAGTCAGTGAAAATGCCAAAAGTTAGTGTCATTCTTCCCAATTATAACCACCCTCGATTTTTAGAGCAGGGCATTAGGGCAATCTGCTTCCAACACTGCGGGGGTCATGGCCACCCGTATTGGGTACACAGCTAGGTAAACCAGCCAAGAGCCAAAGGTTAAAACCCCTGTGTGAAAGCTCAAGCCGATTGAAATCGGCTACATTGTCTAGGTGATGGCAAATATGAGGTTAATTGGGTATTAGGGCGGTCTGCTGGGCAGCACAGCGAGAGCCATCGCTTGGGTGGGGGAGCTACAGGCTAGGCAAACCAGTGGGTTTTTAACGGACTATGGCTAACGCCACGCCACCGCTATCGGCTATTAGCCAGGGAATGAATTCCCCGGCTGCCTTTGCTGTGTTTTATGTGTGTTTTACAATTGACGGGGAGCGATATATTTGTTTAGTTGACTGTTGACTGTCCAAGTTGTGCGTCAGTGATACAAAATTTGAGGAATTAATGACTCTATTCTTAATAGACAATGAACTTTATCTGGGTAAAACGCAAAAATTGTAAATTTTTATTGCAGGATTCAACACTTCTGATTTGTTTAATAACTTTTAATAACTTTTAATAACTTTTAATTCAATGCCTAGAAAAATTCGAGAACTAAAGGCAATGTTGTTAAAAGCTGGATTTATCCAACGGACTGGTAAAGGTAGTCACACAATCTGGATTCACGAAAAAATGCCAGATATGCCGATGACAATTGCAGGTAAGGATGGTGACGATGCTAAAATCTATTTAGAGAAACAAGTTAAACAAAGACTCGCAAGACTAGAAGAATTGCAATGAATTTACATTACAGTATGATTATTTTCTGGTCTCAAGAGGATAACTGCTATGTAGTCCACCTCCCTGACTTTCCTTTTCAAGATATCCACACCCACGGGAATAGTTATGAGGAAGCAGCCAAACATGGCCAGCAAGTAATTGAAAGTTATCTTCAGCTTTACCAAGAAAATAACCAACCTCTACCCCAGGCTAAAAACCCCTTGGAATATCTTCAGGTAGCATAACCACTTAGGATCCATAGCCTCCCATATTGGGTACACAGCTGGGTAAACTAGCCAAGATCCAGGGGTTAAAACCCCTGTGTGAAAGCTCAAGCCGGTTGAAACCGGCTACATTGTCTAGGTGATGGCAAATATTAGATTTATTGGGCCCTTAGTCCATCGCCTTGCAGCAGCCCTAGTGAGTTTTTTAACCAACTATGGCTAACGCCACGCTACCGCTATCAGCTATGAGCCTCAGCTATGAGCCAAGGAAAAAGAACGCATTCGGCCCTGTTTATTAAATCTGGGAAAGCCATGATTTTCTTCCCACATACTGATAGAAGCTTTTTCTAGTCGTCTTAATGTTTGCTACAAAGATTGATCATTAACACATTTTAAATACTCATTTTCTTTGCGTGCAACAGTCAGAGACTTACATTAACTTGCAAATGTGGGGCGAGGTGCATGAGCAGGGATGATGTAAGAACTACGAATACTGCAAGCATTTACCTGACAACTACGAGACTGATTCTAGTCTTTGCGCTCTGGCAAAGCATGGTTGCAAACCCACCGAGGGGTTTGTAACCATTCTTAAAATATTGCCATTTGTTTTTGATTTGGTTTGAGTTTAAATTCGTAAGTCAGATTAAACACTTGCATCACCTTTTAGTAACATGATACATTGAGGTCAATATTTCTTAAGACGATTTTTAGGAATGCGACTGAAGTTGCTATCGCACTACACCCCCATAGTTAGAAGCTAGGCGCACTGTGTGCGTTTTTCGTTAAGTGGTGGAAGTAAATAAAGTAAACAGTCACTGAAAATGCCAAGAGTTAGTGTTATTATTCGCAATTATAACCACCCTCGATTTTTAGAGCAGCCCGCAGTAATTCCTATTCCCACAGAACAATATCCCACACCAGCCCAGCCTTCAGCTAACTTTTTGTTGAATAGTGGAAAATCTAACTGGAAGTAAGCAAGTGAAATATCCATTGATTGAGCCAGTTACACAAGAATATCAAAGACCATTTTGGTCGGTGATGATTCCCGCCTATAACGGCACAAAATACTTAGAGCAAACACTAAAAAGCGTCCTAGTCCAAGATCCAGGGCCGGATGAAATGCAAATTGAAGTGGTAGATGATTGCTCTACTAAAGATGATCCCGAAGAACTTGTACAAGACATAGGTAAAGGTCGAATTTCCTTTTTTAGAAATCCTCAAAATGTTGGTCTGTTATCTAATTGGGATACTTGTATTCGGCGTGCCCATGGTCACTGGGTTCACATTCTTCATCAAGATGATTTAGTCTTGTCAGGGTTTTATGAGCAGTTACGAGCAGGAATACAAAAAGAATCCTCAGTGGGAGCAGCCTTTTGCCGTCACAGTTATATTAACGAAAAGAATGAATGCCTATTTTTATCTTTGCCTGAAAGAGAAACACCTGGTATTCTTACTGACTGGCTACAACTTATTGCCACAATGCAACGAGTGCAATTCCCTTCCATAGTAGTCAAGCGTAATACTTATGAGGGGTTAGGAGGATTTTGTACCGAAGCCCGATCTGCTGCCGATTGGGAAATGTGGAAACGAATTGCGGCTCACTACCCAATTTGGTATGAGCCTCAAATTTTAGCGAGTTTTCGTCTACACTCTAGCTCAGAATCTTCTCGCTTAATTAGGACAGGAGCTAATATTGCTGATACACGTAAAGCTATTGAAATTTCTAGATTGTATTTACCTCATACCATTAGCCAAAAAGTAACAACGCAAGCGAAAGAATATTATGCCATTGATGCCATTAAGCGGGCTAATACATTAATTAATCAAGATGATTTTGAAGCAGCTATTGCTCAAATTAAAGAAGGACTTAAATGTAGTTACTCTTTTAAAGTCATCTTTTTCCTGATTTATTACAAAGTCATCTTTTTCCTGATTTATTACTCTGTCTTGTGGGTTCTCCCTTCAGTGAAGAAGAAAATAAAAAACTCCTGAATTAAATCTTAGTGATAATATTCAAAACTATGGTGCAGTAGGTGGCTTTTCATCTGGCTAAACTTTATAACTCAAGGGCGGATAAGATGACTCACAGCAAAAAAACAGCTATTAAAACCCATTGTATACATCCAATACACCAACCCTGCAATCTATGTTGGTAAAGATTTGCCAGGTAGCTAATTATTGAGATGCTCATGGTTTATTTGCTTTCTCTGGTATTCTTTTTAACCATGAATCTCCCTTGCGTCCAGAAAGATTTGTGACCCAGAAAGTGGTCGCTACTCCTTGTCCCATCGCCCAAGGTAGTCAAGAAAAACCGTAGTTAGGCAATAGTAAAACGCAACTTTTATAAACCATTTTTTATAAACCATTATGCAAATCATCAAGAATGAATATTCTAATTTTAACAAAACATAATCCTAACAAAATTGTCAATGGTGCATCTTTGCGAAATCAACAAACGATTTTTGCCTGTAGTCATTACGGCTCTGTCGGCGTTATTTATCTTAATTTAGATTCATCTGTTAAAGATTATTCCATCTTGAAAAGTGATATAGTTACCCAAGAAGTATCTTACTTAAGGAATATTGTTTTTGGCGAGATAACATTGTGGCGAAATTTTAGTCAAAGTATTAACAACTTGATATTTTTTATATTTGGATATGGCTTGAAAAAAGATGCTCTATTTTCTAAAGCGGTAGAAAAAGAAATAAAGTCCATTGTTAAATTTTTTAAACCTGATGTAGTTATATTCTCAGAAGTATGGTTCGCAACTTATCTTAATGCATTTTCCAAGACTCCTTGCAAACTAATTTATGATGCACATAATGCTGAGTCATTTTTGCTAGAAGATTTACTAAAGGAGCAATATAAACAAAAACAGGGATTGAGGAAGGGATTACAGGCTTTAATTAACTATTATCGTGTTGGCTTATTAAAGCGTCTAGAGCAAAAGCTAATGGATACAGTTGATCAAGTTTGGACTTGCAGTAATGATGATGCTTTTTTACTTAAAAAAATATCTCCAGCCCAGAATAAATTTTTTGTAGTTCCTAATAGCATTGATTGTAGACGTTTTGCCAAAGTTAGGAGCAACAGATTTGCCAAGGTTAAATCTTTAGGAAATTCCGATGAAATTAAACACCTAATTTATATTGGCTCTTATGGATATTATCCAAATCAAGTAGCTGCAAATTTCCTGATTAATGAAATATGCCCAAGGTTAAGAAAGCAAGAAGTTAAGTTTAAGTTATTTTTAGTGGGTTCTTCTCCTAGCAAAACAATGCACATATCTGCACAGGAACACCAAGATATTGTGGTGACAGGAAAAGTTGAAAATACTTTAGACTACTTAGCTATTGCTGATGTTGCGGTGATTCCTCTTTTTCAAGGAGGTGGAACACGTTTAAAACTTCTAGAGGCTTTTGCTGCTGGTGTCCCAGTTGTTACAACACCAAAGGGCATTGAAGGTATAGAATCGGAAAATAATGTTCATGCTTTAGTTCGGGATAATGCCGATACATTATTTGATGCAATTGTAGAAATTTTGTCTTGTAAAGAACTTTGCTTAAGTTTGATGGAAAAAGCTTTTGAATTAGTAAATTCAAGGTATTCATGGTCTGCTGCTAAAGATACTATTGGAAAAGCTCTTTCTTCATTTCCACAAGATTAAAAACATAATAAAAAAACATATTTTTTTATGATAAAAAAAGTATTTATTCTTGAACCAAGTCTTAAGGGTCACGCGGGCAATTTTACAAAGATTTTAGCTCAGGAATTTTCAGAAGCACATAATGTAACAATAGCCTTGTATGAAGATGAGTTTAATCAAGAATTTATTCACAAGTATAAGGAGACTTTAAAAAACACAAATTTTTACTTCTTACCAAGATTTTTTGAAAAACTTCCCAACTCATTATTGAAGAAATTTATCTATGTATTAAAGAAATTTATCTACATTATTTTTTTACTGATAAAATTTCGTCCAGATGTGATTATGCTACCATCTATAGATGGTATGGTCTATTTAGCCCTGGTTTTTAAACCTATAATTTGGTTGTTGAGTCCAAGGCTTCAAGTTTTTGGATTCTTGGCTTCCTATAAATATTTTTATGTAAATTTACCAAAAGTCAAAAAATGGTTATTTGAACAAGGAATTACATGTTTTAATAGGGTAATTATTAATGATGAGTTCTTTAACAATTATCTAGTACAGAGAGGATATAGTAATGTACGGTACATAAATGATCCTGTTGAGGATATTTCCTTTCCTGAAAGCTGCGAGCAGCTAAGACATAAGTGGGATTTTCCCAGGGATAGCTTGTTGATTGGTATGACAGGGGGAATAGATTATCGCAAGGGAGCCGATATAATTGTTAAAGTTTCCCAGGAGTTACAACGAGAAAAAGTTCACTTCGTGTTAGCCGGAAGTGTTTACTCAGACATCCGGGAAATCTTAGACAAAGGACAAAATGACAAATTGATTGTTATTGACCGCTTCCTAGATATTGAGGAAATGCATGAAATAATTTCATGCTTTGACTTAGTTCTATTACCCTATAGAAACTATCACTTCGGCATTGCCAGCATTCTTCTCAGAGCAATAGCTTGCAATAAGCCATCTCTTGTTTCCGCCTTTGGATGGTTAGAGCGAATGGCAAGTTTATATCCTGCTAATATTTTTACTTTCAATAGTTATGAAGATTTATTACAACAACTACGCACGGTAGATAAAAAGTTATTACATCAAACAGATTGCTCCATTGTTAAAGATAAATATATTTATCAATCTATAAATAAATTCTCCCAGCCTTGGAGGTTTGATTGAGTATTTTTTTGAGTTATCGAGACCCAGAAATGTTGACTGTTGACTGTTGACTGTCCAAGTTGTGCGTCGGTGATACAAAATTTGAGCAATTAATGACTCTATTCTTAATAGACGATGAACTTTATCTGGGTAAAACGCGAAAATTGTAAATTTTTATTCCAGGATTCAACACTTCTGGTGAGATATAATTTGAAAAGATATGCATTAAACTAATGTGAATTTTTCTTGTAATTTGCCAAAATCTACATTTGTAAACTTTTAAAATTGGAATAATTTTAGAGCAACTCTCTCTAGTTATTTGTAGTTTTCTTAAAAAGTAGCTAATTACAATCATGTTGCTGATGGTTTGGGACGAGTGACTCCCTCTCCCATGCAAGAATTATACCCATGGGCAAGATGTGTTTTTTCTTCCTTCTATTTGCGAAGGTTCAGCAATGGTGACTTATGAAGCCTTGAATTGGAAGTTACCAATCATTACCACTAATAATGCTGGTTATGTGGTCAGAAATGGGGTTGACGGTTTTTTAGTTCCCATCAGGACATCAGAGTATATTGCCGATAAGCTCCTAACCATTTATAGTGGGGAAAACCAACTAAATTTAATTTCAACGCAGCAATACTGGAATAACCTGCAAGAAAATTTACAGCAGCTTTTAAAACAGGCAATATTGACTGTATTGGCATGATACAACTACCGCATAAACTTAGCTAAAAGACCAATGGTTTTAGCCTACACTTTCCTGTACTTATTTATAGTTATCTGTGTTGCTATAGTTGCTTGGTCGACTATCCGGTTAGAAAGGATATATCAATATCCGTTTTTTATGATATCGGTCTTCTTGTCATATATCTTACCCCAAGCCTTCGGTCTCATTAATACTTATGATAATTATCGTTCTGTAGTCACCCCAGCAATAATTGCTAAGACCTTACTATACACATTTATGTGCGCTGGTATGTGCTGGTTAGGCTATCAAGGTCAACCTAACAGGAAGTGGCTAGCCAGATTGAATGTTCCCATAGATGAAGGCAAACTATTCATAGCGGGAATTATCCTCGGTGTTATTGGAAATTTCTGCTCATTCTTACTATCCAGGATAGAAATACAATTAGCAGCTAATAGGAGCTGGACAGGACCAGCTACCATATTGATCTTTTTTTCTGGCGTTCTTTACATTGCTTTACCTATATTTTTAATAATTACCTTGATTCGCCCTCATTGGCTGAATATTACAGTCACTGTAATAACAGCATGGCCGATTTTACAACGTATTATCTTTATTGGTCGTCGCCAGGCAACTGTCGCACTACTAATGATAGTTGTAGTATCATTTTTCTTTGTTAGACGTTACATACCTCCTAGATGGTTATTTGTGGGAGGGGTTTTTTCGGCTGCTTTTATTATCCCTGTACTCGGTGAATTGCGCGGGGGTTTTTGGACTGCTCTTTTTAACGGTGACTGGGAATTGCTGAGTCTTACTGCTCAATCTAGCTTAAATAGAATTACTGAAGTGGGCGACATCTTAGAATTACGTAATGCCGCTTTAATCATAGATTCCACAGATGTGATGAATCAATATGGTTATGGTACAGGGTTATGGGATGGTATTATTTTTGGGTTTGTACCCGGACAAATTGTCGGCTTTGGACTAAAAGAGTCACTTCAGTTTAAAATAGGGACACTTTATGATTTAGAAAATATCTATGGTTACAGAATCCATGTAGGCACAACCATCACCGCTATGGGTGATTCTTTTTCTGATTTTGGCTACTTTGGTTGTCTGCTGTTAGCCTTGATGGCATTTTTGTTTAAAAACCTTTGGTTTGCATCCTGTAGAGGTAATATTATCGCTGCTATCTTATATGCGGCAATAATTGATTCGGCTATGCTATCTGTTAGCCATGGTGTAGTCAAATTTCTGAATGAATTTATATTCAAGGCTGGTGTAGTATTTTTAGTGGCATTTTTTTGTAGAAGAAAAGTTCCAGTTATGGGTAATTTAACAGATCAGAATATACAGCAATTTACCGAGAAATGAAGTTACATACATGTTGAAGATAGCGGTACTTTTCAATAATTACGGACCTTATCATTTCGCTAGAGTTAGTTATTTTCAAAAAAGTTGTTTAAAATTAGGCTGGCTTACCTTGGGCATTGAATTGGCTCGTTATGAGAAAGAGTATCCCTGGGAAACAACCAGAGAAAATGTAAATTTTGAGATTTATTCAGCTATAAGTGACAAACATCTGGAGAAAACCAGCTTTTGGCAAATAACTAAACATCTATATTCAACTTTAGCTAAAAGCAAATCAGATATTGTCGTCATTGCTGGTTATGCTAGTCCTACTATGGTGGCGACTTTGTTATGGTGTCTTTGGCATGGTAAACCCGCTATTCTACTATCGGCAACTAAAGAAGATGATGCACCCCGTTTTTGGTGGCAAGAAAAAATCAAAGCATTGTTAATTACAAGATACACATCCGCCCTAGTGGGAGGACAGCCACAAAAACGTTATTTAATGAATTTAGGCATGAAACCAGAGGCGATATTTTTAGGTTACAATGTGGTGGGTAATGATGCTTTCCACCCCAGTCAAATCAAATCTTTATCTCCTCCATTACATAAACCATTCTTTTTAGCTATTAATAGATTTGTTACCAAAAAAAATCTGCCATTTTTAGTTTCAGCCTATGGTGCTTATCGGCAATTGTCTGGGGATAAAGCTTGGGATTTAGTGCTATGTGGTGATGGGGAATTACGTTCACAGCTAGAAGCACAAATTACCCAAGCTGGAATTGCAGATTATGTTCATCTTCCCGGCTTTCTGCAACAAAATGAACTTTTACCTTACTTCGCCCATGGTAGCTGTTTCATTCACACCAGTATACAAGAACAATGGGGGTTAGTGGTCAATGAGGCCATGGCTGCTGGCTTACCAGTATTAGTATCTAATCGTTGTGGCTGTTATGAAGATTTAATCATTGAGGGTGTCAATGGGTTTGGGTTTGACCCAGAAAATGTGCAACAGCTAACTGATCTAATGGTGAAAATGAGTTCTGAAGAAATTGACTTACACAAAATGAGTGACGCAGCTTTGGCACATATTCAAAGGTTTTCTCCTGATTATTTTGCTCAGGGACTCACCCAAGCAGTTAAGTATGCATTAGCAAAACATTAAATGCTTTTCAGCAGATAGCATACCAAAAAGATAGTCAAGAAAGTAAATAAAAATTAAAAAATGTGTCAACTTGTGTCTCATAATAAGCAAAAGCCCTGATACTATTGTTGACTGGTAAGCACCATTCAATATCAAAATACTAAATGAAAATACTAATAGTTGTCCCGGTTTTGGCACCACTCTATGGCGGACCGTCTAAAGTTGTACCAGAATTAAGCGAGGCAATTGGAGAACAAGGTGTTACGGTTGATATTATCACTACCAATGCTAACGGCTCTACAACTCTCGATGTTCCCTTATTAACTTGGATTCAAGAGAAAAACTACAGAATTCAATATTTTCCTCAATGGAATTTTTTCGGTTATCAATTAACTTGGTCATTAACTAGGTGGTTGTTTCGGAATGTATCTAAATATGACATAGTACATACCCACACCATTTTCTGCTATCCGGTTTTACCTGCATATTGGGCTTGTCAAATTCGGAAAATTCCTTACATTACCACTCCCCATGGTATGTTAGAGCCTTGGGCATTAGCTTACAAGTCTGCAAAGAAAAAATTGTACTTTAGTCTTTTAGAAAAGCCAGCCTTAGAAAGAGCTAGTGCAATGCAAATGTTAGCTTTATCCGAAGCACAGGGAGTTAAGTCACTAAATCTCAAAACACCCTTGGTCATTGTACCTAATGGTATCCATAGAAGAGATTTTGCATCTCTTCCTAGCCCAGAGATTTTTTACCAACAATTTCCCGCAACTCGCAGTAAAACATTAATTATATTTTTAGGACGTATTGACCCGAAAAAAGGATTAGATTTATTAGCCCCAGCCTTCGCTCAAGCAGTGAAGAAATTTCCTGATGCTCACTTGATTGTGGCTGGCCCTGATAATATGGGATTTTTACCCACTGCTGAAAGCTATTTTATAAAAGCAGGTTGTAGGGATGGTGTTACCTTTACAGGAATATTGACAGGTACTTTAAAATATGCAGCTTTAGCAGCAGCTGATATCTATGTTGCGCCTTCCTATTCTGAGGGTTTTAGTATGTCCGTACTAGAGGGTATGGCCACTGGTTTACCCTGTGTTATTACCACTGGCTGCAACTTCCCCGAAGCTGGTAAGGCTAAGGCGGCGAGTATTGTAGATATTGACGCTGATAAAATAGCTGACACTTTAATTCAACTGTTGCAAGACCCCATTGCAGCCCAAGAAATGGGGGATGCCGCTAGGGAATTTATCTTTAATAATTATACCTGGGATAGTGTCGCCGCTAAAATGGTGGCAGTTTATCAGGATATTCTGGGATGGAAAGATATCTAATGGCGACAATGGAGGGATTGGGTCATGGAGTCACGGTTGGTATTATTAAAATCTATGGCGTGCGGGGCGTTTTTTGTTGCCTATGATGTAAGTGCAATCCCTGATTACGGTGATAATAACCCAGATAGGAACAGAATTAAACAAAAGTTACATCCAGCCACAGGATTTTGTTCCTAGCCGTCCCTACTATCTCTATGTTGGAGCGAGATGAAGTTACAAAAACTTTGATCGACTATTAATAGCATTTAATTAGATTACCAAAAAGTTGCCTGATTTATTACTCTGTGTTGTCGGTTCTCCCTTCAGTAAAGAAGAAAATAAAAAAATTGCTGAATTAAATCTTACTGATAAGATTCAAAACTATGGTGCAGTAGGTGACAGTCAACTGGCTAAACTTTATAACTCAAGCATTGCTTTTGTTTATCCTTGTTTATACGAGGGGTTTGGTATTCCACTCCTAGAAGCCATGGCTTGTGAAACTGTTGTCATTGGTTCTAATATCTCCAGCATTCCTGAGGTGATGGGCGATGGTGGCTTGCTATTTTACCCCACATCTACTCATGAGCTAACTGCTTATTTAGCAGCACCGGAAGATACAGGGGATTTTTGTAATGGAATTTTTACCCTATTAACAGATGAAGCACTACGGGAGAAAATGAGTGGGAATCGTCGAGAAATAGCGCTTACGGAATATCCCTTAGAATTGCAAGCCCAGCAGTATATAGAAATATATAGGGAGACAGGGGTTAAAACCCCAGTCTCACAGCTTAGGCCAGTTGAAGTCGGCTAGATTGTCTAGGTGGTGCGAAATATTAGATTAAGGCATTAGGGCCATGGCTTTGCAGCACTGGGTAGCGGCCTTTGGTATTGAGTACACCCACACAAGTCGGTTAAAAACCGACTTAAGCTATGAGACGCTTAATTCATTCCCCGGCTCCCCCTTGTGGATAACTCGCGCCTAACTTTTAATTCAGGTAACTTTAGTGTGAAAAAAACCAGTACATTATCCTTTGCAATTATTTCGACACATGGGCCTGGATTTGCTGGGTTCTAGAGGATTAGCATGGCGATTATTGGTTAGAGATATTAGCGCTCAATATCGACAATCTCTGTTTGGGCTGTTGTGGGCATTTTTACCACCAATTATTACAGCTGCGGGGTTGCTGCTAGCTAAAAGTGCTGGAGCAGTAAATATAGGAGAAAATAGGAGAAACAGATATTCCCTATCCGGCTTATGTGATGTTTAGCATGGCACTGTGGCAGACTTTTGTGGATTCATTGAATGGACCCATTGCATCTGTGGGTGCAGCTAAACCAATGTTGGCAAAAATTAATTTCCCCAAGGAAGCGATTATATTAGCTAAGTTAGGGGAAGTTTTTTTTAACTTTGGCATTAAGTTAATTTTGATTGTGGGTTTGTTTATTTGGTTCCAGATTCCTGTAACTTGGAGTGTATTACTTGCGCCAGTAACTTTGATTCATTTGGTAATGTTGGGTACGGCCATTGGGTTGTTCCTGGCTCCTCTTGCGGCTCTGTATGGAGATGTATCCAAAGCTATACCGTTAATTGTGTCTCCGTGGTTGTTGTTAACTCCGGTGGTTTATCCGACTCCTCAAGAGGGATTATTTGCTACCATTGTTAATTTAAATCCGGTGACACCTTTGTTGGTGACTACAAGGGATTTGGCTACCAATGGGTTAGTGAGTAATGCGGGTGGTTTTTGGGTAGTTAGTGGTTTGGCTTTTGGGTTATTACTAGTAGCTTGGATTTTGTATCGTTTGGCAATACCGTTTATTATAGAACGGATGAGTTCTTAGGTAATAAAAACATATAGAAAAAATATTTATGAATTTAAGTTCTGTGGTGACAAATTTACAAACCAAGGATGATGGTGGCGAGGTTTTGGTTAGGGTTGAGAATGTATCAAAAAGGTTTTGCCGCAGTCTAAAAAAGTCACTCTGGTATGGGTTGCAGGATATTGGTTCAGAAATCATCGGGCGTAAATATGAGCATGAGTTACGTCCTGATGAATTTTGGGCGGTGAAGGATGTTAGCTTTGAACTGAGAAGGGGAGAATGTTTAGGATTAATTGGACGTAATGGGGCTGGAAAAAGTACCCTATTAAGGATTTTAAATGGCTTAATTAAACCTGATAAAGGGAGGATTGAAATTAACGGACAAGTTGGAGGTTTAATTGCTTTAGGTGCAGGTTTTAATCCCATTTTAACGGGTAGAGAAAATATCTATGTTAATGGTTCAATTTTGGGGTTAAGTAAAGCAGAAATTGATGCCAAATTTGAGGAAATTATTGAATTTGCCGAAATCGGAGAGTTTATTGATGCACCAGTACAGACTTATAGTTCAGGGATGAATGTTAGGCTAGGTTTTGCAGTAGCAGCAGTGTTAGTTAAACCTGATGTTTTGCTATTAGATGAAGTTTTAGCAGTGGGAGATATGGGGTTTGTTTTGAAATGTTTTAGAAAAATTGATCAGCTTATTCCTAATTGTGCCGTTATTTTTGTTTCCCATAGTATGCCTCAAATATCTCGTATTGCAACGGATCTTATTTTATTAGAAAAAGGCAAACCAATCTATCAAGGTAAAAATGTTTCTGAGGGTATAGATATTTATTATTCAAAATTTGATGTGATTCCATCATTTTACGTTGGTGACTTAGTACAGATTATAGATATTTTAATTAATGGTAAATCAGCTTTTAATACTACCACCCCTGTTTTAGTAGAAAGGCTATCAGATATAGAAATTGAAATTAGCTTAAAGGTTAATCAGTCATTCAAAAATCCAGAGCCTGCTTTAGTATTTTACGACGCTGAACAGAGAGGAATTGCTGAATATTTCTATGAAGGAAATGAACCTCTTGAAAACATTAACGGATTGATCAGATTCAAAATTTCAATCCCCAAGATAGTCTTCTCTAAAGGATTGTACTCAATTACGGTGGGATTAACAGAAAGTCGTAACGGATCAATCTTGATGAGAGCGCAGTCAGTAGCTTATTTTCAAGTTACGGCTGAAAAAAATGTCTGGACTGCTTTTCAACTGTATGGTGAATTAACACAAATTAGATAGGTAAGTTATGTATAAAAAAATTATGCCACAAAGATTAAAAGATAGTGTTAAAGTATTACTAGGAATGGCAAAAGCTATTCCTATAGATGGTTTTGTGGAAAAAAATGAAGATACAAAATATTCCTGTCCTGTCTGTTCTTCACCAGTTAAAGATTTCAATCGCTTACCTGATTACTATTACAAAAACATGGATAAATATGGATATATATTTTCACTTTTTCAAGCTGAAACTATAAACAGATTCCAGTATTCTTGTCCTGTGTGTGGTGCTAGTGATAGAGATAGGTTATATGCTCTGTATTTTCAAAGAGAAATGCCTGAATTTGAAACTGGTTTTAGATTATTAGACATTGCTCCGTCAGGGAGTTTACAAAATTTTATTAAAACTAAATACAAAAATATTAATTATCGCTCTGCTGATTCAATGATGTCTGGGGTTGATGATGTTATAGATATTACGCAAATGGATATTTATGATGATCATAGCTTTGATTTCTTTATATGCTCTCATGTTTTAGAACATATTCACGATGATAGAAAAGCCATGGGTGAACTTTATCGAGTTCTTAAACCTGGTGGGAAAGGTATTGCTATGGTTCCTATTATGTTAAGTTTGGAATCAGATTATGAAAATCCAGAAATTACCACTCCTGAAGGTCGGTGGAAACATTTTGGACAAGACGATCATGTACGGATGTATTCTAAACCTGGATTTATCAATAAACTGACATCCACAGGATTTGTAGTTAATCAACTAGATATAAATTTTTTTGGCTCGGAAATTTTTAATAAACACGGAATACATCCTCGTTCAGTCCTTTATATAGTTGAGAAACCCGAAGAAAATAGATGATTTTGACTTTTTTAAAACAGGATTTTTCATGATTAATAATCTCTCACAACTAGCTTACTTTGGCGGTGAACCGAAATTTAAAGAAAAACTCTATGTCGGTCGCCCGAATATTGGTAACAGAGAACGGCTGTTAGCCCGGATTAATGATATGTTAGATCGGCGTTGGCTGTCTAATAATGGGGTATTTGTACAGGAATTTGAACAGCGGATTGCTGACTACTTGGGGGTTAAACATTGTATTGCGGTTTGCAATGGTACTATTGCCCTAGAGTTGGTAATTCGGGCTTTGGAGTTGCAGGGTGAGGTAATTATTCCCTCTTTTACTTTTATTGCCACAGCCCACGCTTTACAATGGCAAGAAATTACTCCGGTTTTTTGTGATATTGACCCCAAAACCCATACTATTAACCCTTGGCGGGTGGAGTCAATGATTACACCCCGGACATCGGGTATTATGGGGGTTCATGTGTGGGGTCAACCTTGTCATGTAGAAATGCTGGCGGAAATTGCCGAGAAACATGACCTCAAACTGATGTTTGATGCTTCCCATGCTTTTGGGTGTTCCCACGGTGGTAAAATGATTGGTAATTTTGGCAGTGCAGAGGTGTTCAGCTTCCATGCTACCAAGTTTATGAATACCTTTGAGGGGGGTGCAATTGTTACCAATGATGATGAGTTAAATCAGAAGCTGCGGTTAATGAAAAACTTTGGCTTTTCTGGTTTTGATAATGTCATCTATTTAGGTACTAATGGGAAAATGTCGGAGGTATCCGGCGCTATGGGGTTAACTTCCCTAGAAAGTATGGAGGAGTTTATTGCAGTCAACCGCCGTAACTATTACTGTTATCAAGAAGGTTTAGCTGGTATTCCTGGGGTGTGCTTGTTTGGGGTGAATGAGGCTGAAAAGCATAATTATCAGTATATTGTTTTGGAGATAGAGGAGGAACAAAGCAAAGTTAGCCGAGATTTGTTAGTTAAAATTCTCCATGCTGAGAATGTCATTGCTAGACGCTATTTCTATCCTGGTTGTCATCGTATGGAACCCTATCGATCGTATTTCCCCCATGCTGGTTTGTTGTTACCTGAGACTGAGAAGTTAGGTCAGAGGGTGTTGGTTTTACCCACGGGGACAGCGATTTCTCACAGTCATATTAAAACTATATGTGAAGTTATCCAGCTTAGTATTCAAGCAAGTTTCATAAACAATGCAACTAAAAACACCAAATAATTATTTATATCTATCTCAGTTTTTTCCAAAAAAAAACATTCTGAAAGATGGTGAATTTTCTCATCTCAATAAACCCGATGCTCGCAATGAAGGATCCCTTGTTTATTGTGAAAATGCAGAATTTTTAAAACAAGCTATCCAAAATCCCAATATATCGGCAATTATTACAACATCATTACTTGCAGAGATGTGTAAGGTTGCTTGTGTTATAACTGAAACTCCTAGATTGGACTACTATCGACTTTATAATCATCTACAACGTCTAGGACTTTTATCGCCGATAATGGAATTTGGACGCGGTAATTTATGTGAGATACATTCTAGTGCTGTTATTTCGCAAAAGTCATTTATCGATGATGGTGTGGTGATTGAACCTAATGTAATAATTGGTGATTATGTATTTCTTGGAAAAGGTACTTATATTGGTGCGGGAGCAGTCATTGGGACTGATGGATTAATGCCTATTTGGGATTCTGATGGAACTGCTTTAAGAATAACCCATGCTGGAAGTATTGCAATTGGCTCTAATGTAACTATTTTGGCAAACTCAGTAGTTGTCCGTTCTATATTTCCACAACCGACTACTGTTGGTAATAATACTTATATTGGTATAATGACAAATATTGGTCACGATGTATACATTGGTCAACAGTGTGTAATCGCAGGTAATTGTGTAATTGCTGGTGGTAGTCTTATTGAAGACGGAGCAAAAATATGGGCTTCATCAAGCATTAGTCATGGTTGTCATGTCGGTCAAAATGGTCAAATAATGATAGGGAGCGTTGTTATTAGTAACATAAAGCCGGGAGAGATTGTTTCTGGAAATTTTGCCTATAATCATCGCCAACACACTACTAAATATTTAAAGGAAAGAAAAATATGAGTTTGATACCTGATTTTGATATTGAAATTCCATTCAAAGGTAGACGAAACTACTTACACAGCTCAGATGTATATAGTGCAGTATGTAATGGTGTTAGCGAGTTTACTGACATCAAAGTTTTAAGAAAAACGAGACTCATTTTTAAAGATGTCGCTCAACGCCCCCTTCGTGCTGTATTCAATCAGAGCAACACCCATCCCAAAGCAATATTTACCTTTAATCTCAATAATACAAAAAATAAATGTGAATTAATTGAAAGGGAAGGAGAAATAGAAAATCGCATTTTGTATGATGAAGAAAAAATAATCGAAAAATGCTCTTTCAATGTAGATAAAAAAAGTGTTAATTTTAAATATTTGGCAAATTTTACATACACTCCTATAGAAATAGTTGTCGCCGCTAACAAAAGTTTGCATTTACAGTATTTTAAAGATTGTCAAGGAAAATGGTGGTTCACAGAAATTTATACAGAGCAACCGCTTAACGAGGTTCCATTTGAAACACTAAAGCTTACATTAAAAACCTGCTTAGGAACGAGGTTAACTAAAAGTTCTATTTTTTTGGATAACACTGAATTTGGTTATATCTGTTTTTCTCTCAGCCAAGTTAACATATAGCTCAATTATGATTGGAATCCAGCAGATTGCATACTATATTCCCCAGGATAGACATAGCAATTACAATTACCTAGAAAAATTTAGTTTAGATTCTTCTTTTATAGAAGAAAAACTAGGAGTGCGACAAGTTTCTGTGTCTTCCACATCGGAAACTACATTTAATTTATGTACAAAAGCTTACACAGAGCTTTTGCGTAAAGTTAAAATAGATCCTGATGAAATTGAATGTATAAGTGTGGTAACTCAAACTCCTGAAGAAAATATTCCTCATGTTTCAGGCAAAATACATGGATACATCGGCTCGCCACCAAATTGTGCTTGCTTCGATATTTCTTTAGGTTGTTCAGGGTATGTTTACGGGCTAACTATTCTTAAAGGCTTAATGGAATTACAAGGATATAAGAAGGGGTTGCTATTTACCTGTGATCCATATTCAAAGATAGTTAACCCTAATGATCGAAATACATCTCTATTATTTGGGGATGCTGCCACTGTAACTTTACTATCAAATAAGCCAGCTTTCAATATAGGAGTAAGTACAAATAATACTCTTGGAAAAAGCTCTGGTGAATTAAAAACAGAAGATGGTCATTTAGTCATGAATGGCAGAGCAGTTTACAATTTTTGTGTCCAGAATATTCCCAATGATATTAAATATGTATCCACTCTAAATGGAGTAACTCTTGAAGATATTGACATTTTTGTTCTTCACCAAGGAAGTAAATTTATTGTTGATTCAATCCGCAATCGGTTAGGGATACCCCCAGAAAAAGCTCCTTTTTTTGCCTATGAATATGGAAATACAGTTTCTTCTTCAATACCAATTATTTTATCTGAGTTCATAGATAAAAATCATTTTCAGAAAATATTAATTAGTGGATTTGGTGTAGGACTATCATGGGCTTCCAATATCCTTACTCGTGTATAATTAAAGTAATTAAATTTTTTATTTAGTCTTTTTGGAGTATTTATGAGTGTTTGTACGCCCAAGGATATTTTCGATCTTGTTCAGGAGCTAGATTTAAGTACATTTCCACCAGAACAGGAACTATTAGTAGATGTTCCATTAAATCAACAAGGAGTTGACTCTCTAGATAAAA
This sequence comes from Nostoc sp. RI_552, assembly GCA_016124525.1. Classification (GTDB taxonomy): domain Bacteria; phylum Cyanobacteriota; class Cyanobacteriia; order Cyanobacteriales; family Nostocaceae; genus Umezakia; species Umezakia ovalisporum. Next base: position 122,618 of record WGNO01000015.1, read on the forward strand.
TGAACATATTCATTCAATTAGAGGAGAAGTACGAGATAAAAATCCCTGATGAAGATTTTGATAGTTTAAACACTTTCACTGTAATTTCAGATTATATAAATCAAAAGCTATCAAATTGTTGATACTTAATCCCCAAAAGCATATAGGACTTCTATTTGATTATTGAACAAGACCCAGTACATAGTGAGACCCTTTTTTCGGTGTTCCCTGTTCCCTGTTCGGTGTGTTCCCTACCTCTACGAAAGATTCATAAATCAAACCGGATTCCTATATGTTGTTTATGGAAAAGCTGATGTATTTGTAAATAATGAGCAAGCCTATGTTTTAGAATTAAATCCTCGTTTCGGTGGTGGATATCCTTTTTCTCACTTAGCTGGTGCTGATATTCCATCTGCTATTGTAGCTTGGCTCCAAGATAAGACTCCAGATAATTCCTGCTTTAAAACAGAGGATGGTATAGTTAGTATAAAAGGTATCTTACCCCTGACTATGGGCAAAAAGTAATTTTTGATACGTTGTATTTTTTCGCACTTTTAAATTAATGAATTTATCAAACCCTGTCCTTAGCATTTGTTGCATCACCTACAATCATGAAAATTTTATCCGACAAGCCCTAGATGGCTTCTTAATGCAACAAACAAATTTCCCCATAGAAATAATCATCCATGACGATGCTTCAACAGATAACACCGCCAACATCATCCGCGAATACCAAGGAAAACATCCCCATTTAATTAAGACAATTCTGCAGAGGGAAAATCAATATTCCCAAGGTAAGAAAGTTTTTCCGATTACCTTTAAGGAAGCCCAAGGTAAATATATCGCTTTATGTGAAGGTGACGACTACTGGACTGACCCCTTGAAGTTACAAAAACAAGTTGATTTCTTAGAAGCTAATCCTGATTTTGCGATTTGCTTTCATCAAGTGAAGATTTGGGAAGAAGGCGAACTAAAGGATGATTATATTACCCGTGTTCCTTCTGAGGTATCTACCATTGTTGATTTAGCCAAAGGTAACTATATACACACTCCATCCTGTGTTTTTAGAAATAACATATCTAAAATATTAGGTGCAAATTTTTCTAATTCTCCTCTGGGTGATTATTACATTCATATGATGAATGCCCAGTATGGTAAGATTTTCTGCATCAATGAGGTAATGGCTGTTTATAGAGTTCATAATAACTCGGTATGGTCAAGTAAAGACCTGAACTATCGACAGCAGAAAACTTTAGAAGCAATGATATATATTTTATCAGATTTATCAGATGCATCTTCCCACGGGCGTCAACAATTAAGATTGACTATTATTAACCTTGCTGTATATATATATAAATATCTGCCCGATGAGTCTTGTAATAAACACCATATATCTAACGAAGCTGAAAAATATATTATTAAAATTCTTGGTGATGAGGTCGAATTATTGAGGGGTGAATTGCAAAAAGTAAATTCTTTTTTCGTGTTACTTGATAAATTATCATCAAAACTTAGTTTTAAGCTTACTTCTCTAGTCAATTCACTTTTAAAAAAGATGATATTTCCACTTAAATCGTTTTTACACTTAACCATTTCTCCATTCCGAACTAAAGCCTCTAAATAAGTGCTCTATTACCCCTTAAATACCAGGTTACCAAAAAGCTCATCCTCCTGATGATTTTTAATACCCTAGAGCAAAAGCCCCAGCCCCTCTACGCGGATCGACATAACATCTGCCATTGGATTTACGTAGATAATCTACTATCCCCGATTACTCACAAATGGTTGAGCGGATGTTGCAGAAGCCATCCCCTGCTTATTTACGCTTTCCCTGCGTCACACCCTCCTGGGATAATACAGCTCGCCGTAAGCAAGGAGCTACAATATTTCATGGTTCAACCCCTGAAAAGTATGAACTTTGGCTCAGGTCTGTTTTACAAGAAACAGTAACTAACCCATCCCAGAAGGGCATAGTGTTCATCAATGCTTGGAACGAATGGGCTGAAGGCAATCATCTAGAACCCTTTCAGCGGTGGGGTCATGGCTATCTAGAAGCAACACGTCGAGCATTGAAGTCTATCAGTTAACACCCAGACCTAAATCATCTGATTCAGATACCAACGCCTGAATGAACCCAACCCATCGCCATAGGCTAGAGGACAATACCCCCAAAGTATTACAAATTATTGAAAAATATTTATTGACACCTAACAGGATGTTTTAAAAGTCTCTCATGATGTATCAAATATTTTCATATTCCCCTAAATCACCCTTTTCAAGGAGGACTTTAAAGAATTTAGCCCCCCTTTTTAAGGGGGGTTGGGGGGATCAATCAGTGTCATTGATGACAATAAAAAACTTTTGAAACAACCTCTAAGACTTCTATTGAATTATTCAGAATGAAATACCTAATCACCGGCGGTGCGGGATTTATTGGTTCTGCCGTGATTCGCTACTTAATAGCCAACACCCCCCACAGCATCATCAACGTTGATAAACTCACCTACGCAGGTAACTTAGAATCCCTGGATACTATTACCAGCAACCCCCGCTATCACTTCGAGAAAGTTGATATTTGCGATCACTCATCCCTAGACCGCATCCTGGAAACCCACCAACCCCAGGCCATCTTACACCTAGCTGCGGAATCCCACGTTGATCGCTCCATCGACGGACCCGCCGCCTTTATTCAAACCAACATCGTCGGTACTTACACCCTCCTAGAAGCCGCCCGGGCTTATTTAATGGCGCTGTCTTTGTTGCGGGGTAATATTACTAGAGAATGCCAAAAAATCAACCTTTATGCAGGTAATTTCTACTAAACTACCGGAAGTCAAGCTGATTTCCCCCACAGTGTATCATGACCAGAGAGGTTTCTTTCTGGAAACCTTTCAATGCGATCGCTATGCTGCTCAGGGTATCGGATCGCGGTTTGTCCAAGATAATTTATCTTATTCTAGGCGGGGAATTTTACGGGGTATGCACTTCCAGTATCCCCACCCCCAAGGTAAACTGGTATATGTGTTACAGGGAGAAGTCTTTGATGTAGCAGTAGATATGCGGGTAGGATCACCCACCTTTGGGCAATGGGTCGGTGAAATAATCTCAGCGTCAAACAAGCGTCAGTTGTGGGTACCAGAGGGATTTGCCCACGGTTTTTGTGTGACTAGTGAATCGGCGTTATTTGCCTACAAATGTACCGATTTTTACCACCGAGAAACGGAAGTAAGCCTGCGTTGGGATGACCCTGATGTGGGTATTACTTGGCCGATTAGCAACCCAGAACTTGCTGAGAAAGATGCCCAATCGCCCTATCTGGCTGAGATCGAATTGTCTCGATTACCCAAATATTCCCCAGAATTGTCATGAATCAGTCATGTGTTTCCGTGATCATCACCGGAGTTGGGGGGACAACTAGGACAAGCCTTAATGACCCTTCAGCAGTTGGAGCTTAATGATTTATACCCAACTTGCAGCAAATCCAACCACCAATTATTTTCTATGCCAAAAGTCAGTGTGATTATTCCCAATTATAACCATGCTCGATTTTTAGAGCAGCGCGTTGAAAGTGTTTTAAATCAGACATTTCAAGACTTTGAGGTAATTTTCCTCGATGATGCTTCTACAGATAATAGTTTGGAAGTGTTTTCTAAGTATGCAAACCACCCCAAAATTAGTCACGCTATTTTTAATCAAACCAACAATGGCTCGACTTTTAAACAGTGGAATAAAGGCTTAAGTTTAGCCACAGGTGAGTATATTTGGATAGCTGAATCTGATGATTATGCTCGACTTGAATTTCTTGATAAACTGGTTCCTATTTTAGATGAAAAACATAACATTGGTCTTGCTTATTGTCAATCTTGCCTAGTTGACGAACACAGTCAAATTATTTCAGAAAATTTTCTGTCACTTACAGAATGTTTTGAACCTAACAAATGGAATAATAATTATTGGGAAGAAGGCAAAACGGAATGTAAAAACTTTTTAGCTGCTAAGAATACTATACCTAACACCAGCGCTGTGTTATTTAAAAAATCTGTCTATGAAGCCCAAGTTAATCGGCAAAACGAAATATTTCAGGTAGCTGGTGATTGGTTCACCTGGTCAAGGATTCTTATGGCTTCAGATATTTATTTTCTGTGTGAATCCTTCAACTACCATCGCTTTTCCCAAGGTAGTGTTTCCCGCAATCCTGCTAAGGTTGGTTTGATTGTTCAGGAATGCTTATCAGTTATACAAATGATTCAGGAACAATTAGGTATATCTGAACAAGCTAAAAAAATATCATTTGCGACAGTTTCAAATTGGTGGTTAAGTTATTTGTGTACAGCCAATATATCGTGGAAACGAGAGTGGAATTCTTATCAAGGGATAATTAAATTATCGCCAAGTTATGTATTACTACTATTTTTCCATTGGCAATTGGTGCAGATACCCATGCGGCGTTTAAAATATCACCTAAAATTAAAAGTAAAAAAATACTTAAAAAACAACTAAACAATCAAATAAATCAAATAAATATTTATGTTAAAGGATGTTTGAAAGGTTTTTACAATTATGCGTGTTTTATATGATGGGCTAATTTATGCTGCTTACCCTAAACAATCAGGTGGTATAAGTAGATATTTTGATAACTTGATCACCCGACTACCCCAAGATTTTTACCCCACATTAACCACAGGACGCCATCGCCAAGGTAGTCACCCCAATCATCCCAATCTGACTCTATATCGGTATGACTTTAACTTCCGCCCCGGACGAGTGTGTTATTGGCTCAAAAAAAAATATTTTCAGTTCGTTTCTGACCGATGTCAACCCCAAATTGCTCACCCTACTTATTATTCACTAATAACAGGGAGAGAAGTTACGAAATATAACGTTCCTGTTGTGATTACAGTTTATGACATGATCCATGAGATTTTTGCTGATTCTATGGATTCCACAGGAGAAATGGCTGAAATTAAACGAAAAGCTATATTTGCAGCCCAGTCTATTCTCTGCATCTCAGAAAGTACTAAAAAAGACCTTTTAGAGCGATATCCTTGTTTAGAAGATCGTGTAAAAGTAACACCTTTAGGAACAGAATTAAACAAGAGTTGCATCCAGCCACAGGATTTTGTTCCTAGCCGTCCCTACTATCTCTATGTTGGAGCGAGAGGAAGTTACAAAAACTTTGATCGACTATTAATGGCATTTAATCAGATTACCAAAAAGTTGCCTGATTTATTACTCTGTGTTGTCGGTTCTCCCTTCAGTCAAGAAGAAAATAAAAAAATTGCTGAATTAAATCTTACTGATAATATTCAAAACTATGGTGCAGTAGGTGACAGTCAACTGGCTAAACTTTATAACTCAAGCATTGCTTTTGTTTATCCTTCTTTATACGAGGGGTTTGGTATTCCACTCCTAGAAGCCATGGCTTGTGAAACTGTTGTCATTGGTTCTAATATCTCCAGCATTCCTGAAGTGATGGGCGATGCTGGCTTACTATTTGACCCCACATCTACTCATGAGCTAGTTGATCAGCTGTTATTGTTACTAGATAATCCTAGCAAACGAGACTTTTTGATTGAGAAAGGAAAGCAGCAGGTAAAAAAATTTAGTTGGGAAAAAACAACTATGGATACTGTGGAGCTTTACCGGACATTGTGCCTATAGCTATGATTGCGACAGATGGAAAATTGGCTGTGGTCAATGTCCTTACTCGGACACCTACCCAGCCATTAAACTGGATAATACCCGCCTAGAGTGGAAATTGAAAAATTGGGTTTACAGTCAATCTAATTTAACCATCGTCACTCCCAGTCGTTGGTTAACTGAGCAAGCCCAAGCCAGTATGCTCAACCGCTTCCCCATTCATCACATCCCCCATGGAATTGATACTACGGCCTATCAACCCCTAGACCCACAGTTATGTAAAACTGTATTAGGGATTCCCCAGAATAAAAAGGTGCTGCTGTTCGCTGCTGATAGTCTCAAAGATAGCCGCAAGGGGGGGATGTACTTTTTCAAGCGCTGCAACAATTACCCCCAAGCCTGAAAGCAGAAACTGTACTCTTGACTTTTGGCAGTGGGGGGGAAACAATCACATCCCAGTTGGGAATACCTACCCTGAGTTTAGGATACATCAGCAGCGATCGCCTCAAATCCGTGGCTTTTTCCGCGGCTGACTTGTTTATTTTTCCCACCCGTGCGGATAACTTACCCTTGGTATTACAAGAAAGTATGGCTTGTGGTACGCCGATGGTGTCTTTTAAAATAGGGGGTGTACCGGATTTAGTGCGTCATCAGGTAACTGGTTATTTAGCAGCACCGGAAGATACAGCAGATTTTTGTAATGGGATTGTTACCCTATTAACAGATGAAGCACTACGGGAGAAAATGAGTAGGAATTGTCGAGAAATAGCGGTTACGGAATATCCCTTAGAATTCCAAGCGAAGCGGTATATAGAAATATACAGGGAGGCAGGGGTTAGCGCTAGGGTAGCCAGGGGTTAAAATCCCTGTCTGAAAGCTCAAGCAGGTTGAAACCGGCTATATTTTCTATGTGATGGCAAATATGAGATTCATTGGGTATTAGGGCGATCTGCTTGCAGCAGCGCTAGCGCTATCGCCTTTGGTATTACCTACAAGCCAAGGAGCCAGGGTTAACTCACTCACCTTCAACTCACCTTTCCTTGGTATTGAGTAGGGGCGCGATCGCTTTTGGCAATGGGGACTGGTGAATAGGTTTAATCCTAGGGTCTAAAAATCGCTGTAAAATAAGAAAATATACATATTTCATAAAATTACCAGTAAAGCCCATGGCTACCACCGCCGATGAAGTCTGGCAATTATTAGGAGAATTACTCCAAGCCCAAAAACAAACCGATCTCAAATTCCAAGAAACCGATCGCAAATTCCAAGAAACTGATCGCAAATTCCAAGAAACCAATCTCAAATTCCAAGAAACCGATCGCCTGCAAAAAGAAAATGCTCGGCAAATCAGAGAATTAGGTAAACAGATTGGAGGGTTAGGGGCTAAATTTGGCAGTTTTACCGAAGGGTTAGCTCTCCCTTCCATGGAAACCATCTTGCGCCAACAATTTGGTATGGAAATTATTAGCCCCAGTGTGAGGGTGAGTAAAGGTGGAGAACACTTAGAAATAGACGTGCTGGCATATACTAATGGGGAAGTCAACAGGGCGATGGTGGTGGAAGTCAAAAGCCACGCCAGGGAAGAATCCATTACTCAGTTAGTGAACCTGCTCTCCAGGTTCCGCCATTTTTTTCCTGAACATAAGAATAAACAAGTATATGGAATCCTGGCGGCGGTGGATATGTCTGTCCAAGTGCGAGAAAAGGCATTGCAAGCAGGATTGTATGTGGCTCGGATTCAGGATGAGGTGTTTGAACTGGATACACCCCCCAGTTTTCACCCCCGGGTTTGGTAGGAAATAGGGCGATCGCCTTGCAGCAGCGCTAGCGCTATCGCCTCCCGTATTAGGTACAGCCAAACCAGTCGGTTAAAAACCGACTTAAGTTATGAGACTCTTAATTCATTCCCCGGCTCCCCCCGTGCGGATAACTTGCAGCAGTGGGAGTGCGATCTGCTTGCAGCAGCGCTGGCGCTATCGCCTAAAATCTCTAAAATGTCTGGACTGAGGATATACTATTTGTATATCCATGGCTGGGGACTGATGGAGGTGTGTTATGGGCAGTGTACAAACCAGTATTTTTAGAACTAACAAAACTCAGGCGGTGCGTTTACCGAAAACTGTTGAATTACCAAAAACAGTGAAAAAAGTCACCATTGTTGCTGTGGGCAACACCCGCATAATTACCCCTGTTGGGGAATCTTGGGATACATGGTTTGATAATTCTCATGTATCATCAGACTTTATGAACTCTCGTGAACAGCCAGAAGATCAAATTCGGGCATCTTTTTGAAGTGTGTTCAAAAGATGATGACCTGGGCGTTCTATCAGTTCTCTCAAACCCTTGAGCATTTGTGTAACCGCTACGGTTCCAAATTGGTAAGGATAACTGAAGAATATACATCGAAGACTTGCACTAAATGCGGTCACGTTCATAGAAAACTTGG
>WGNO01000067.1 GCA_016124525.1 Nostoc sp. RI_552
AAAGTTAGCACATCTAAAGTAATGGATTATATTAACGATCCACATCATGATAGACATTGAATGCAGATAAATCTGCTTGAGTCGGTTTTCCACCCCGGTTTAAAAACACGGGGCTACCAACCTCCCATATTATTTACGTGTATTGGACTGAATAAAATACATGAAAAAAGCCCCCAAATGGGAGCCCGATGAACAACTAAAAATCAACATTCACAGTATATAGAGTAATCCGAATAAAATAATCCAAATTACATCAACAAAGTGCCAATATATTTCTGCTGCTTCGATACCGAAATGTTTTTCATTACTATAGTGCCCGGGAACACGCGATCGCCACAACACAGCAATAATAGCCAAAACGCCAATAGTAACGTGCAGTCCGTGGAAGCCAGTTAAAACATAAAACGCACTGGCAAACAAATTAGTAGTTAAACCAAATTCTAGATGGGTATATTCATAAACTTGACCTACCAAAAAAATAGCACCCATCAGCGCGGTAATTGCCAACCAAATCCGCATACCCCGGGCATCATTTTTTTTGATGGCGGTGTCAGCGTTGTGCATGACAAAACTGCTAGCAATCAGATTAACAGTATTCACTCCCGGTAGTATGAGTTCTAATTCCGGTGTGCCTTCAGGAGGCCATACTGGTAGGGTAGAACGAAAAGCTAAATAAGCTCCGAACATCCCCAGAAAAATCATTCCCTCAGCGATGAGAAACACCACCAGACCAAACAGGCGATAATCTGGATGTTCTTCGTGATGAGCATCGGTTGCTGTGTGGTGATGATTCAATTGTGTTTTCGCTGGGTCAATTATTTGACTTTGCATGAATCTTTAAAAATGTGAACTAACTGGAAATGGGTATCAAGGATTGGGAATGAAGATTGGGTTTGTTTCCAGTCCCCATTCCTTAAACCCTCCTCTTAAATACCAGACTCAATAGTGGGGTATGGTTCATCAGGTTCGAGGTTTAACACCGCCTGAGTATCCACTTTTTTTTCACTTACGCCGTAGTCGTAAGGCCCCGTAGCCAAAACTGGTAGTTTCTCAAAATTTTCAATAGCTGGCGGTGAGCTAGTCATCCACTCTAGGGTTAGTCCTCGCCAAGGATTATCACCAGCTTTGCGCCCATACCACCAACTCCAAACAGCATTGATAATAAAGGGTAATGTGGAAATGGCGAGAATATAAGATCCGTAAGTGCAGATTTCATTCAATGAGGTGAATTTGGGGTCATATTGAGCAATGCGGCGATTCATTCCCATCAGCCCTAGCTTGTGCATAGGTAAGAAAGTCATATTCAGACCCACAATGGTTAAAACAGCATGAACTTTGCCCCAAAATTCGTTCATCATTCGTCCCGTCATTTTCGGGAACCAGTGGTAGATAGCAGCAAAAATTCCCAAAACACTACCACCAAAGAGGACGTAGTGCAAGTGTGCCACTACAAAATAAGTATCATGAACGTGAATATCAAAGGGAACTGCGGCTAACATTACACCACTGATCCCGCCAATGACGAAGGTTCCCAAAAAGCCCATAGCAAATATCATGGGACTATTGAGGTTGATTTTGCCACCCCAGATAGTTGCTAACCAACCAAAAATTTTAATTCCAGTGGGTACAGCAATAATCATGGTAGTGATCATAAAAAACATTCGTAACCAACCGGGGACACCACTGGTAAACATATGATGCGCCCAGACAATTAGCCCCAAGAAACTGATAGCTAGAGAAGAATAAGCGATAGCTTTATAGCCAAAAATTGGTTTGCGGGCATGAACGGGCAAAATTTCAGAAATTGCTCCAAAGAAAGGCAAAATCATGATGTAGACCGCCGGGTGGGAATAGAACCAGAACATATGCTGGTAAACCACCGGGTCACCACCGCCAGTGGGGTTAAAAAATGTTGTCCCTGCTAATAAGTCAAAGGCCAGGAGAATCAGCGCACCTGCTAGTACTGGCGTAGATATCAGTACCAGAGCCGAAGTTGCCAACATCGACCAACAAAACAAAGGCATTTGATGAACTCCCATACTGGGGACACGCATCTTGAGAATGGTAACGATAAAGTTAATCGCTCCCAAAATCGACGATGTACCCAACAGCAGAATACTCATAATCCAAATGGCTTCACCAATTTGACCTGTTACCAAGCTCAAAGGCGGGTAGGAAGTCCAACCTGCATCAGGAGCATCACCCAAAGCCAAACTAGCGATGAGCAACACACCAGCCGGGGGAATCATCCAAAAAGCCACAGCATTCAACCGAGGAAATGCCATATCCCTAGCCCCAATCATTAAGGGAATGAGATAGTTAGCAAATCCTGCACCTGCTGGTACAATCCACAAAAAAATCATGATTGTGGCGTGCAGGGTGAATAGACTGTTGTAAACTTCCGGGGTAACAAAATCTACGTCCGGGGTTCGCAGTTCTGTACGTACCAAATCAGCCATTACCCCGCCAATGCAGTAAAAAACAAAGGAAGTAACTAGATATTGAATCCCAATTACCTTATGGTCGGTGCTGAAACCAAAAAAGTCTAGCCAGTGTCTTTCTTGTGCTTCTTCTGTATGAGGGGGAGTATTGGCAGCTTTTTCCAACTGGGCTTGTGTCATAAGAATTAATTATTAGTTATCAGCCTGTTCCCTAACTAATGCTGATGAGCAGTGTGAACTTGATTGATCATTTCTGGTTCAATCCCCATTTCCCTAGTGTAAGGAGCTAGAAATTCATCTGGGGATAAATCCGCAGGGTTAACAGCAATGGCTTGTTTGAGGTTTTCGCTGCTAGCCACTAATTGTTCTCGCATCCAAGCGTCATAGGCTTGTTCGCTTTCTACTACTACTTGGGTTTTCATAACTCCGTGGTAAGGGCCACAAAGTTCAGCACAAATTAGGTCATAGCTACCAACTAATCTGGGGGTGAAACGAATTTCGCTTTGTCTACCGGGGATAGCATCTTGTTTCAAGCGGAACTCCGGAACCCAGAAAGCATGGATGACATCATTAGCTGTCATGTTAACTTGCACTTCGCGACCTACTGGGACGTGTAACTCACCTGTGGTAATGCCTGTATCAGGATAGGTGAAAATCCACGCGTATTGTAGCCCAGTGACATTGACTCGTACTTCTGGTGGTAGACCTGCTTTTTCTGGACTACCGCCAATGGTAGGAGCAACAATACCTACCCCCGGAGCATTTCCCTTTTGGGGAATTTCGTCAGCATTGCGGACTGCTGCTGTGGCGGTATCTTGCATTGCTTGGTCAGACTGTTCCTGATTGAGGTCATGGCCTATGCTGGGTGGTGTATCACTCAAAGTTGCCGCCATCGCAGCCCCTGGCATTGTCATCATAGATTCTTGACTAATCGGGGCTCCATGAACAGAATGGGGGTCAAAGCCACCGATGTCGTTATACACTTCAAAGCTATAAACAGAAATACCAAGAACGATAATAGCTGGGATCGCCGTCCAGAGGATTTCTAAAGGCACGTTGCCTTCAATTGGTGGTCCATCTTCGTTATCACCTGCCCGCCGACGGTATTTAATTGCAGAGTAGATTAAAACACCTTCGACGAGTAGGAATATACCCGTGGAAACGATCATCATCGTGTTAAACAGACCATCCACTAAAACAGCTTCGTCTGTGGCGGCTGTTGGCAACAGACCGTGATTTTCACCATACCAAAGGCTGAATAGCGTTAGTACGACACCAATTAGTAATGTCCAGATGGAACTTGGAATCTTCACGGTTTACTTAAATGAATTTACTACGTTATCTCTATCCTACTCACTTACTAAGGTAGTGCAGGCAATGAAACATGGAGTCTCATAGTCTGAAATTTTTATTAATTTTTTCAACTAAATTGATAATTGTGACTACAAGAGATTTATTAGATACTGCCAATAGTAAATTTAAATCAGTATAAAACTGTGTAAAAACTGCACAAAAAATCTAGATTTAAAAAATTAATGCTTCTTTCTCAATTTCTCACAACTTAAAAAATACCTAAAGCTACGGCTAAAAGTAGCTGGAGTGATCCAAAGTATAAGTGCAAGCCAATCTTTTAAACCCTGTCTCATAGGTTAGGGTGTAGATGGATCGGTACTAAAAATTGAAAATTTATCGGAGAAGCCCAACCAAGAGCGGGCGGAGGGTACTGTTCATGAATGAATTTGTCCTAGAACAACAAAATGAAGCAACAACCGAGCAGCGAAAGCCTAAGGAAGTGATTCGTCGCTTGGTGTGGAAAATGTGCATAGCCACCTTGATTTTGATGGCCATAGGCAGTGCCACCCGTGTGATGAATGCTGGACTTGCTTGCCCAGACTGGCCCTTGTGCTACGGGGAACTGGTTCCAGCCAGACAAATGAATCTTCAAGTTTTCTTGGAGTGGTTTCACCGATTGGATGCAGGGTTAATTGGTTTAAGCGCTATCGCATTGTTTGGTTTGTCCTGGTGGAACCGTGGTTTATTACCCAGTTGGCTGCCTTGGGCATCCACATTTGCTCTGTTTTTAATTGTCTTACAAGGTGTTTTGGGAGGACTCACCGTCACCGAACTGTTACGCTTTGATATCGTCACTGCCCATTTGGGAACGGCGCTGTTGTTTTTTACTACTTTACTGACTATCGGTACAGCCCTGACTCCCTATCAAGGAACTGGCACTGTTGGTAAGTTACCTTGGTTGGGTTTAAGTGCCGTAATTTTTGTTTACTTGCAAAGTATACTAGGCGCTTTGGTAGGGTCTCGCTGGGCGTTACACCAATGCTTTGGCGATTCTCAACTTTGTAATGTGATGTATAGCCATGTTTTTGGTTTGGTACCGCCAACGGTGGCTACTTTGGCAGTGGTATTTATATCTCGGCGGACGCCAGCACTCCATCCAGCTTTGCGGCAACTAGCAAATATTGCTGGTGGGTTGTTGATGTTACAAATATTCTTGGGAGTTGCCACTTTCCGATTACATCTCCAAGTGGAGGTGCTGACCGTCTCTCACCAAACCGTCGGCGCTACTTTACTGGCTAGTTTAGTCGCTTTTACAGTTTTAGCACTACGTGACTGGGCTATGTCTCGTGAAATTAACGCTTTCCCTGTGGCTTCAACAGCGACTGTTACAAGTACACAAGCAAATGGATCCAATGCCTAATTTCATTCAGATTCATTTTTCCATTGCTGTGATTACTAATGACTAATGGCATTTAGCTATTAGCCATTAGTTATTGAGTAATTCCACAAACTAGACATCACATCTAGCAACAACCCCTAGGAACTAGAAGTGGTAAAACCATAAAAACCAAAACTGCCTCCGCCCCCAAGACAAGTCTTGATTTTCTGAGTCAGTCTGAGCAAGGGGACATGGGCGAGCGGGGGGAAATCTTCCTCATTTTCTCCATTCTCCTCATCTTCCTCATTTTTCCTTCGCTTCGGTAGCTATTTTTGACGTCATCTCAGTATGAGCAGGGCCTGTATCAAAGTTGTTGAAAAATAAGGAACAAGAGCCAAAATGATTGAGACTAATGTCTCTCGCCACCATCAAACATTTCTCCAAGTCATCCAAAGCTACTACCAACTAACAAAGCCCCGGATTATCCCGTTGCTGTTGATTACCACGGCTGGAAGTATGTGGATTGCTGCTCAGGGACAAGTAGACCCGTTGTTGCTGTTAGTCACTCTGACTGGTGGCACTTTGGCTGCTGCTAGCGCCCAGACTATTAACTGTATCTACGACCGAGATATTGATTATGACATGGAGCGGACGCGTCATCGTCCTATTCCTTCCGGTAGGGTGCAGCCTCGTGATGCCCTGATTTTTGCCATCACTCTAGGGGTGATGTCTTTTAGTCTACTAGCCTTATTCGCAAATTTACTAGCTGCTGTTCTGGCATTCTCGGGTATTGTTTTTTATGTTTTGATCTACACCCACTGGTTGAAACGCCATAGCACTCAAAATATTGTCATTGGTGGGGCTGCTGGGGCAATTCCGGCGTTAGTGGGTTGGGCTGCTGTGACAGGTACTTTAAGCTGGCCAGCATGGTTAATTTTTGCCATAGTTTTTTTATGGACACCGCCCCATTTTTGGGCGCTAGCGCTAATGATTCGGGATGACTATGCAAAAGTTGGTATCCCTATGTTACCTGTGGTTGAAGGTGATACGGCTACCGTTAAGCAAATTTGGTACTACACACTCACTACAGTAGTAACCACGCTGTTACTTGTTTATCCCCTACACGCCAGTGGATTTGTTTATGCAGCCGTCGCTCTGACCTTAGGCGCAGTATTTATTCATAAATCTTGGCGTTTGTTACAAAATCCACAGGAGCGGACTGTAGCTAGAGAGTTATTTCTGTATTCCATTTCTTACATGATGTTGTTGTGTTTGGGTATGGTGATTGATAGTCTGCCTATTACCCATAGGCTCATGAGTACAGTAATTAGCCTGCTGCACTTCATCAGTTAAACAACTGATCATCCGTGCGATTGCGTTGGCTATGATGGCGCGATCGCACTTGAGGAAAAATTTTCTCTCAGACCAGCTGCCCATATGACAATATATCAATACCAAGAGAATAACCAAAGAATTAACCCAGTTCCCAAAACACAAATAATTCCCGCTGCCCCGGCTAGGGGTTTTTTGTTTTTACCAGTCCACCACTGTGAAGTTTTACCAGTATAGGTAATTAATTCTGCTGTATCTAAGGTAGTCATCGCCCATACTAATGCTGCATGTAATCCCCAAGCTATACCCAAACTACCATGATCTGCAATCCTAGCTAACACCAACATCATGCCCAGGAGCCACAGTCCAGGAAGTTGGGGCGTGGTTTCGCCTTGTTCCCACACCAAGTGTAAAAGGGCAAAAATTAAGCTAGAAATTGTTGCTGCTAACCACCTTGGGTATTCACGCTGCAATTCAGTTAACAAGAAACCACGAAAAACTAATTCTTCAATACCTCCAACCAACAATGATATCAATAGAATAGATGGCAAAATAGCTGGTACCAACTTGATATTTACTTTCTCAAAATAGCACCAGCCTAGCCAGAATTGGCAGGTAAACAAAATTGCTAGGCTGATTATTCCTAAACCAAAACCTAGAGCTAAGGAATTTAGCAGGGACAGATTCGTGACCAAGCCGTAATTTGAAAAAGATTGATGAAATAGCCAAATAATTCCCCAAAGAACTAGGGGGGCCAATAGATAAAGTGGCACTAATAAGGGTAATTTTTGTTCTGGCTGTAAAGGTTTTGTGGGTTGCCAATTAAGGGTAATCGCTATTACAGATGCTATCGGTAACCAACACCCTATCCAGCTCATAAAAAATGTCATCACTACAACTAGAACTGATGCATTTTCCATAAATTTTCTGAGGTTTTGACTATAGATTGACTAAAATTCATCAAAATACACACAAAAAAACACGATAGACTACTTGCTTGCTGGTCAAGACTTGATGAAAGTCTGTTACTTTTGCAAGGAATCTAATCGTATTTTGTCAATGTTACAAAATTACCGAAAAAGACTTAGCAGTTGGCTGTGGTGGTAAGAATAATTTATCAAGCCTTCACCTTTAACTTATTCATACCATCAGCAAACTTACTCTTAATCTTCCAAATCTTCATCTGACTCTTCCGAGTCTATATCTTCCGATATGACTTTTCTATCACTTTCACCAAGTTGAATCAAGTGAATATGCTTATATCCCAGTCTGATTTCAAACTCATCTCCCGGCTTTAAGTTCATTGCTTTAGTGTAGGTAGCACCAATAACAATTTGACCGTTTTGATGAACGCTAACTCGATATGTCGGTTCACGTCCACGACCATCTTTAGGCGCTTCTGGACTCAGAGGAATTCCTCTAGCCGATAGTAGAGCATCATAAAAATCTGTGAGATTGACGCGTACTTGATTATTTTTAGTAACGGTGTAATAGCCACACTGCTTGGCTCTTTCTCGGCGTGGTAAATTAGATAGTTCTTTTACCTTAGCCAGCAATGCTTTTCCAGTTAATGGTGCGGTTGCTGTTTCAGTCATTACGCTCAAATTTTCCTTACTCTCTCCAAACTGATAAACGATGTTGTCTCATGCCAGCATTTGACTACTCATGAGCCTAGGGTGAGGGATAAATTCCTGTTTATAAGTTGAGCTACAAGCGCCTATGTTATGGTCACCTACAACAGATTTGAGGTCATGGTGTCCACAAACATTAATTTCGGTGATTTTACGGCACTTTTAACCATTACTCGCCGTGGAAAATCAATTGATTTTCTCTTTTGGCGCTACTGTAGCGGTGTAACTTTCAGCCACCTTCACAAGTTGTTTGAGTTCTACTACAAATAAGTCGTAGACTCAGTAAATTGCAGGCTTTCAACTTTTAGTGCTGGACTTTATTGCCCTTGAGTTGTTGGGTTTTCCCCACTCTGACTCTCCAGCTGAGGACAGCATAGTATTTGAGTAGGCTCTTACGGACATACACCTTTGTCCTGCCTGTAGAGACCTAGATTTTCTTGTCTCTACATTACGAATTAACAAAGCAGCATCAGCGATGCTTATGCAGCTATTGGGACTGGATTTGTTACTTCGTAATTTTATATTAAATACTAGCATGAACTAATAATAGCAAAATAATTGTTTACTTTTGAATTTAACTTGCTGGTAGACTTTAATCTGAATATCTAACCTTGGGGAGGCAAAAATCGTTGAGGATTTTCCTTCTACTTGATTACCATAGTGAGTATTACAGCATTGCTTTTATAAAAATTAATCTAAATTTAGAGGAGTAGTTTTGACAACTGAGTTTAAATCCAAAATTTCTTTAATTTTGTACAGAAAAAACTAGGTGAGGATTGTCTTGCTGGTTTATTCTCAGGAGGCAAAAACCAAAGAGGCATTATATACGTCTGTCTTTGGGAAGAATAAATTTTCCCGTATCTTGCAAATGCTCTATTGTCAGCAGAGGTTCATCAACAGGTTGAGCATTGACATGTACAGAAAGAACTGCCATTTTACGAGTATATGAGAGTTTTTCCAATCCATTGCTTCCATTGCTCTTAGCATCAAGATGTATTGAGAAAGATTACTGCATTTAGTTTGGAGATCTTCGCTATACCACAAATGAAGCTAGAGTTTTTTGGTGATTAACCTACTTTTGGTTGTACTGCCAAATAAGTAAGTTAAATGCTCCCGCTAGGATGAGCTGATTGGACTTTTGTTTTAGAGCTTGACAATAATCTCACTTGTACCAGTTCTTAAAATTAAATTTGAATGGTTATCCTTAAACTAGAATCAGTTACTCTTCGATGATCAGCCTATTAACACTTGGCTTGGCATTAAGGGTAACAAGAGTATAGCTCGATTTGTGCAACCACCAGCCTTTACTCAGGATTTCTGAGGCTGATGATGTAATTTTAAGATTGTGGTTGATGATGATGGAAGTTCTATTTAAGATCATTCGGCAGCAACAAAATTCCTCTGCTGTTGTACAAACTTACCTGTTAGAGGTGGATTCAGGGAATACAATCTTGGATTGCCTGAATCGAATTAAGTGGGAAAAAGATGGAACGCTAGCTTTTCGTAAAAATTGTCGCAACACCATTTGTGGTAGCTGTGCAATGCGAATTAATGGGCGTTCGGCTTTAGCTTGTAAAGAAAATGTTGGTAGTGAACTGGCCAGATTCTCACAAATCCAAAGTGTCGAGAATCAGTCCAACACTATTCAGGAAATTACACTAGCTCCTCTCGGTAATATGCCCGTAATTAAAGATTTGGTAGTGGAGATGAGTAGTTTCTGGAATCATCTAGATGCAGTAGCTCCTTATGTCAGTACAGCAGCGCGAAAGGTTCCAGAAAGAGAATTTTTACAAACACCACTGGAGCGATCGCTTCTTGATCAGAGTGGCAATTGTATCATGTGTGGTGCTTGCTATTCTGAATGTAATGCTCGTGAAGTTAATTCAAATTTTGTCGGTCCCCACGCTTTGGCTAAAGCATATCGCATGGTAGCCGATTCTCGTGATACTCAAACTGAAAATCGCTTAGAAAGTTATAACGAAGGTACTCAAGGTGTTTGGGGTTGTACTCGTTGTTTTTACTGTGATTCAGTTTGTCCTATGGGGGTAGCACCTTTAGAGCAAATCACGAAAATTAAACAAGACATTCTTGAACGTAAACAAGCCAAAGACAGTCGCTCAATTCGCCACCGCAAAGTATTAGTAGATTTGGTGAAACAAGGTGGTTGGATTGATGAACGTCAATTTGGCTTACAAGTGGTGGGTAACTACTTTCGAGACTTGAAAGGATTACTCAGTCTTGCACCTCTTGGCTTACGGATGATCCTCCGGGGTAAATTCCCATTATCCTTTGAACCTTCTCAAGGTACTCAAGAAGTGCGATCGCTGATTGAATCAGTACAGCAAAAAGTGGAAAGTAAAAACTAGGCAGTAAAAACTGGGGATGGGGAGAGAAGAAATTACAATACTAGTCTTGAGTCGTTAGCTTCTCACCCCTAACGGGGATCTTGAGCTATATTCAACCTTGCTCCCGATTTTTCATAAACTAAAATATCCCATTGTCCATTGTTACTATACTCAAAAGCAATCCTCTGACCATCAGCGCTAACAGTGGGATTACGGACTTCTGCTTGCAGATTACTAGTTAAATTTCTGGATTGTCTGGTTTCTCGATCATAGAGAAAAATAGTAGATCGCCCTTCACGACTAGCAGCAAAAACAATATAGCGACCATTTTCAGCAACACTGGGATGAGAGGTGATCGTATCTAAAGAATTTAAACCTGATATATCTACCAAACTACGAGTTACTGTGTCAAACATGTAAACATCTTGGCTACCCCGGCGATCGCTAGTAAAGACAATATGTCTCCCAGAAATTTGCGGATTTAGTTCTGAAGCTCGACTGTTAAGACTTCGACCACCAGGGTCAAAGGGATAGTTGACCAGGCGGGGATAGCCGACACAGCCACCCAATAAGCCCAAGTTAGCGACAAATATAGGGATAAAAATATTTTTATGAATCATGTCACAAGACTAGCAACTTATCACTAACCACAAATATGACATAGTTTTTTTACCGTTTTCCCATTTCCCTGATTTATGGCAGTACAGGAGAGGTGTTGACAGTTGCACCATTGGGAATATCTAACTCAATATTTGGTCCCCGGTCTAAAACTTCAATATCCCACTGACCACGGCTAGCGGTTTCAAAAACAACATAACGTCCATCCATACTAATACCAGGACTTCTGATCCAGCCGCGATAAGTGGGGGTGATAATTTGTGACTTTTGCGTAGAGCGATCATAAAGTGCCACTACGGGTCTACCTTGGTCGCTGGTCAGATAAGCAAGATAACGCCCGTTGTAACTCAAACTCGGACTTTCAGCAATGGTTTGGGGTCTATTTAAACCTGGTGTGCGAACCAATCGTTGTTCTGTCAAATCATAAAGCAACAGTTGGTGACCACCATTGCGATTAGATACAAAAGCTAAAAAGCGCCCATTTCCACTTAAGGCTGGTTGCTCTTCAGTGTAGCGACTGTTAAGGGAAGTAGACCCTACGGGTATTTCGTTAGGACTGCAAGATAACAATAAACTAGTAATGCTGAAAATTAGGCTCCAGTGAATTGGTATTTGGAGCCAAAATCTGGGCGTAAATCTTTTCACCTGAATTGTTTTCCATCCCCTCCAGACCTAATGCTTACGCACAAGTATTAAATAGTACCTTCATCCAAATCACTGGAATTATCGGGCTCTTGATTGGGCTTTTCAATGGGGTTATATGGTACATATTCAGTTGATATTACATCATCCTCAGGGGTTCTCCGTGAACTTAAGTCGGCAGGTGGGCGGCGCTTTTTGGGTCGAGAAGGAATATCCTGGTCGCGGGGATCTGGGCGGAGTGGTCTATCAGTACCACGACGAGAGGATTTTCTCACTTCTCCACTGGGACTACCCCAATCATCAATTTGCTGATTAGAAGCACCCCAATCTTCTTGTGGAAAACTTTCAGTGCTGCGACTCACAGGACCGCCAGAACCAGGACGTCGCTTTCTGTCTCCCGTTTCTGGTCTTTCTCTACTGCTGCGGCGTTCTGCACGGCGGGGTGGTTGTTCCTCATAGTAGTCATCACGAGAAGAACGAGTATCCCTGCTACCGCGAATGCGAGGACGGACTGGTGGTTCTTCTTCTTCATAAGGTAGTGGTTCTAAATCTTCGTCTACCTCAGCCTGATATCCTCTCCGATTGTAGGAATAATTTCTGCTTACCTCTCGCTCTTCATCGACAATGGGAGTATTACGTTTAGCTTGTTGAGTAGCTATACCTCGCAAACGAATACTTTCCACTGCAAAGAAGACGGTTGAACCGACTAAAAGTAACTGACCAAATTGCAAAATTGGATCTAAACGCCATCCTTGAAAAACGAGAATGAAGCCACAGAGTAAGCCCACAGCTGCAAAAAAGATATCTTGATCTCGTGACAGTTCTGGACGCACAGTGCGGAGAAAATACAGTGCTGCCCCAGACACAGCCAGGAAAATTCCTAGAATACTGGCTGAGTTCGTCCCAAAATTGACTTGCGCCAGAACGCTGGCTGAGTTCAGCCCCAAATTTATCATTGTTCTTTTCCAAATATCAAATCTATGTTAACGAGTCACACTTAAAATCACTACTCTAATCAGACACAATATGCACAATATATTTAAGCTTCAAAGCCTAGGGCAAGGTCAGCTTCTCAAGCTATTCAGCGCCAGCTAAAAAAGCCGATGTCTGTCAACTTAGTATACCTTGTCCTCAGTGAGAAGACTTTCTGCTTTTGGCACAATGTAGGTAAACTGCTGCACATTTAACTAGCATAGCTAAGGTAGGTAAGATGCCGACCTGACAAGACATTGACAAAATCTAGCTATGCACATTAGATGAGTTTTAGCGCCAATAGCTGACAGACAATCGGTGGGAGATGAGAGTCAAACCGACTCTACCAAGAATTATGAACGCTGAATTTTATCTTTTTGGCTAATGAAAATCAGCCCAACTGTAGCGGGTAGTACTACAATCGCAGCACCCCAAACCAAACTCCAAAGAAAATTTGCTAATGAAGGCGTCATTGTTCTAAACCTTTTTTTTTACACACTTCATCATAATTCTAATATGGTGTCTTACCAAAAAAAGTCCTTCCCAACGGAGTGCTGAATGAAAAAAGGTGTCCTTGGTGTAATTAGTTAAAATTAAAGAGAGAATACTTAACAAAGCTGCGAATTTGCAGGCTTTAACCTAAATTCTTTCTTAGTTTACAAATAGTAGCTCAAACTAATGACTGGTGTTAACCTGACTGTTTGGATTCTCGGTCCTGTGTTGGGACTGATGATATTTTTGTTTATTTTCCGCATCATTCTCACTTGGTATCCACAAGTAGACCTGAATCGTTTCCCTTTTAATCTTATAGCTTGGCCGACTGAACCCTTTTTAGTGCCATTGCGAAAGTTAGTACCACCCATAGGTGGGGTAGATATTACCCCTATTCTCTGGGTAGGAATTTTCAGCCTAACCAGGGAAATTCTTCTCGGTCAGCAAGGATTACTCACCATGATGAATCGTTTAAATTAGGGCTGAGGAAGTAGATTTCCTTGACCGAGAAGGGAATGGGGGAAAGTATCTCACCTTTCCCTGCAAGGGTGGGAGACCTGAGTTGGCAAAACTTGGTAGTCTCTATTCCCCATTCCCCACTTTCTAATTCCTAAAGATTCATCTCCTGGATAAAATTCGTGTAGACATTACCTTGCAAAAATTGTGGATTTTCCATGATTTTTTGATGAAATCCAATGGTAGTAGGAAGTCCGGTAATGGCACATTCTCGTAGTGCCCGTTTCATGCGGTGAATGGCAGTAGCGCGGTCTGGACCCCAGACAATTAATTTACCAATTAGGGAATCATAATAGGGGGGGATTTGGTAATCAGTGTAAACATGAGAGTCAATGCGGACACCGGGACCACCAGGTGGAAGATAGCCACTAATTCGTCCAGGTGCGGGGCGAAAGTCATGGTCAGGGTCTTCAGCATTAATTCTGCATTCGATAGCATGACCCCGCAAGATTACTTGGTCTTGGGTAATTCTTAATCTTTCCCCTTGGGCAATGCGGATTTGCTCGGCAACTAAGTCTATTCCTGTAATCATCTCTGTGACGGGATGCTCAACTTGAATCCGCGTATTCATTTCCATAAAGTAGAACTTACCAGACCTATCTAAAAGAAACTCAATTGTGCCAGCCCCAGTAAAGTTGATAAACTGAGCAGCTCTGACAGCAGCTTGTCCCATTTTTTCTCTTAGTTCTGGGTCAAGTGCATGACTGGGAGCTTCTTCTAATAATTTTTGATTGCGGCGCTGAATTGAACAGTCTCTTTCACCCAAGTGGATAACGTTACCGTAATTATCTGCCAAAATTTGAAATTCAATGTGGCGTGGACGTTCAATAAATTTTTCTATATAAACGCCAGAATTGCCAAAGGCTGCTCCGGCTTCTCCTTGAGCAGCTAAGAAAAGTTTGACAAATTCACTTTCAGAACGCACTAAACGCATTCCTCTGCCACCACCACCAGCAGTAGCTTTGATCATGACTGGATAATCCATCTGCTTGGCAATTAGCAATCCTTCTTGTTCGGATTCTACCAACCCATAACTACCTGGCACAGTTGGTACTAAAGCTTTCTGCATGGTTTCTTTGGCAGTGGATTTGTCCCCCATCAGCCTGATGGCTTCGGGAGTCGGCCCGATAAAAGCAATATGATGGTCAGCACAGATTTCTGCAAATCTGGCATTTTCTGATAAAAATCCATAACCAGGATGAATGGCGGTGGCATTACGTGTCAATGCCGCAGCAATAATGTTAGGAATATTCAAATAACTTTTACTGCTTGCAGGCTCGCCAATACAAACCGCCTCATCGGCAAGTTGGACGTGGAGAGCATTCCGGTCAACGGTTGAGTGAACCGCAACTGTCGCGATTCCCATTTCTTCACAGGCTCGGAGAATGCGAAGGGCGATTTCTCCCCGATTGGCAATTAATATTTTGTCAAACTTCATTTTTTAGCTTCGATATTAGTACCAGTAGATAGTTATTGTCTCCCATCCCATTTACCACAATGCTTTCGCTTGATCTCAAATTATGACAGGAGTTGTTCTAGCTTTATCCTGAGCGGAGTTGAGAAAGGATTTGGCTGCCTGCCCTTAGGGATCTTAACTAGACTAACAATATTGCATCTGCTAGTCTGGAGCCAGTTTACCGAATTAAGCTTTGGTGACGGCAGTTTGCATCTAACTTGTACAGTGACTATCCACTATATTTTTGTCAGTCATATATCCTCTTTCCCGGCATTGGTACTTACTTCCACTCAAATTTTTGATAACTTTTATGAAATTTAAGTATTTTCTCACTATCTTTATTCTTTTGTGCTATAGTTGATTCTTGGATAATAAAAGCGGATGTGGCGGAATTGGTATACGCGCACGCTTGAGGTGCGTGTGGCTTTGCCTTGCGAGTTCGAGTCTCGCCATCCGCATTTTATGCGACAAAAGGAGCCGCCATGGCGGCTCCTTTTGATTTTTTAAGTTTGTAGTTCTCAACTTCTGATTAGCAACAGAATTTTTGTGCTTTTATAGAGATAGGTGAACTTTTGTAAAGAACATTGACTGCAACT
Organism: Nostoc sp. RI_552; assembly: GCA_016124525.1. Lineage (GTDB taxonomy): Bacteria > Cyanobacteriota > Cyanobacteriia > Cyanobacteriales > Nostocaceae > Umezakia > Umezakia ovalisporum. Next base: position 15,713 of record WGNO01000067.1, read on the forward strand.
TTTACAGCTACAAACAATTCAACATTACCAACAGCATGGCATCGCCTCACTCCGATTTGGCAAGGCGGAGAGCAAGTTGTCCAAAAAAGTTTGCCTCACTCACAGTTAGCACCGGCGTGGCAATTGTTACTTTTAGGTGATGGCTCTCCCACAAGGCATTTACAATTACTTACTGGTGAACCCACAGAGGTAGATGTCATTGATATGTCTTTGATTGGCATGAACTCAGATCATGCCCCTGACTTAATTAAAGCTGTACCAGGGCCGCGACTGCGGCGACAGGTGTGGTTACGTACTGCTTCAGGCCAGCGATTAGGTTATGCAACCTCATGGTGGGAAGCTAGTCATGTAGATGAATTTCTCCAAAATCGTTCACTACCAATTTGGGCAAGTTTAGCTCGCATCCGTACAGAGTTATATCGGGATATTCAAGGAATTTATTACGGCTACTCAGCCGCACTAGAGTTAGGTTTTGGGGTATCTGGCCCCTTCTGGGGTCGTCATTACTTGTTTTGGCATCACGGACGCCCCCTGACTTTAATATATGAAGTTTTTTCGCCCTATCTAAGCAAATATTTGGGAAGCTCAAAATTGATTTCCTCCCATGGAAAAGATCAAGCTACTTAGTATTAATTCAATTCAATAACAATTGAAATTCGTGTCAGTAGATTTGGGTCTACAATGCTGATAACTTGCAGGTTTTTTAAGTTAGTTATACCCTCAAGGTACTGGGAATAATGAATGTATCCTAGAGGAATTTATCTTAGAGTGACTATCCAAGAAAACTTGTCTGCTCAGTTCAACAAAGGATGAGGTAAAGGTTTCGATGACCCTGCCTATTTTGTCTGTTATAAAAAAGAAAATCAAGAAACCGTCTATACTGCTAACACTGTTTGCGGCTGGATTGTTAATTTGTGGGGGAAGTACTGCATACTGGTTTTTCACCCAGAATCAAACATCTTCTCAAGGCTTGCCAGTGGGTGCAAATATTATCCCTCAAGATGCCCTGTTTACTGTTTCCTTAACCACGGATAGCAAACAATGGCAAAAATTTCAGGATTTGGGCACAAGAGACACCCAAGCAGCAATAAATCGGAATGTAGTCCAGTTAGTCCATCGGTTTCTAACTAATAATGGTTATGAATTTGAGAAAGATATCGCTCCTTGGGTAGGGGAGCAAGTCACCCTAGCAATTTTGTCCCCACCAACGATTCAACCTGCACTCAAACCAGTGGACAAGAACAGAGATGCTGCTGGGTCTCAACAGTCGATGGTGATAGTATTACCTGTGAAAAACCTAGAAGCGGCTAAAAGCATCTTGGCAGAACCCAAAGCCCTCAAACAAGGTCAATGGATAGACCACACCTATCAAGGAATTACCATTAAACAAAGTAATAATCTGTCGGGGGAAAAGCTTTCAGTCGCATTACTAGATGAACGGTTTATAGTAATCACTGATCATCCCCAAGCAACAGAACGAGCAATTGATACATACAAAGGTAAAGCATCCCTAGCAAGAGTGGCAGGTTTTGCAGATAATTTTGCCAAAATATCCAGTAATCGCTCCTTTGCTCAGTTTTATGTGAATGTACCCATAGCTGCCAAAATAGCTGCTGCTACTCCTAACCGTCCTTTACCTGCTGAGGTTTTAGCTCAACTGCAAAATAACCAGGGTTTAGCAGGGTCTATGACCTTGGAGTCGGAAGGAATACGCTTAAAGGGTATTTCTTGGCGAAATCCTCATAGTCAGCGTGTGCTTCAAGTGGAAAACAAAGCTGGGACAATGCAAAACCGTGTACCGGCGGAAACTTTGATGATGCTGTCTGGCGGAAACTTAAAACGGTTGTGGGAAGACTATGTTTTGACATCACAAAAAAATCCCCTCTCGCCTATATCACCAGAACAGCTGCGAGGTGGTGTCAAGTCTGTCACCCAAATGGATTTAGATCGGGATTTTCTCAGTTGGATGCAAGGTGAGTTTTCTATCTCGGTGATTCCCAATACTTCAAATGATGATTCTGATAAGGATTTTCGAGCAGGTTTGTTATTCATGGTACAAGCTAGGGATGCAGCCAAGGGGAAAAGCCTACGCAAATCAGCTGAAGCATTTTTGAAAAAGCTGGATGAGGTGATGAAAAACCAATACCAGTTTCAAATTCAACCGAGTACAGTGGCGGGTAAACCAGTTGTTAACTGGATTACGCCCTTTAACACTTTAACCGCTAGCCGTGGCTGGTTAGATAAGGATATTGCTTTCTTGGTGGTGGGTGCTCCTATCACGGATAAAATTCTCCCTAAACCCAATAAAACACTAGCTAGTACTTTGCCTTTTCAACAAACGGTTCCTCAAGAACTTAGTCCGGCAAATGGTCAGTTTTTCTTAGATATGGAAACGGCTGTAAAAAAGTTTACTTTAAATACTGTATTTCCTAAGCAAGAAACTTTTTTAAAGGCAACACGTTCAATTGGGGTGACATCTGCTGTTAGTGATAATCGCAGTGTTCGCTACGACATTTTTATAATACTTAAAAAAGGTGACACTTCAGCGGTTTTGCCTTTTGGTGTGCCCAGTGCTAAATAGAAAGTGCTGAGTGGGAAAAACCATGTCCGATCAGTCTCTAAGGGGATAGGATCAGAAAAGCGAGGATCATTATTTTCAAGAATCAACTGGGGAGAACACTTTATGAATCTGGTTGCACTCCAGAACTGGCTGGACAATGCCACTTTTGCAGTACTGTTCCTGACAATGCTGATGTATTGGGCGGGAGTAGCCTTTCCTAATCTGCCCGGACTTGCTACTTTGGGGACTGGGGGAATGGCCATCGCTAATTTGTCTATAGCTACCTTGCTAGGGGCGCGATGGATAGAAGCTGGCTATTTTCCCCTGAGTAATTTGTATGAATCTTTATTTTTCTTGGTTTGGGGTATTACCGCAGTTCATCTGTTTGCTGAGAATACCAGCCGTAGCCGCTTAGTAGGAGTTGTTACCGCGCCCGTGGCAATGGGGATTACTGCTTTTGCCGCCCTGACTCTACCATCAGAAATGCAATCTGCAGAACCTTTAGTACCTGCACTCAAGTCTAATTGGCTGATGATGCACGTCAGTGTGATGATGTTGAGTTATGCTGCTTTAATGGTAGGTTCACTACTAGCAATGGCTTTTCTGATTGTTACTCGCGGTCAAAATATTCAACTACAAGGCAGTTCTGTGGGTAATGGCGGTTATCGTAGCAACGGCTACCGCTTGCACAAGGCAGGTGAGCTAATTTCTGAACCTGCAACACCGCAGGTAGAAAATAATGGCTTTTCTCGCTTTGAAACTAATCACAATGGTAAGGGTAGTACTGCTGTTTTAAATTTAGTCGATACTGCTGAATCTTCCAGGGCAGTAACTGCTCACCAACTACTCTCACCACAACGCCTAAGCTTGGCTGAAACCCTAGACAATATCAGCTATCGCATCATTGGATTAGGATTTCCCCTTATCACCATTGGCATTATTGCAGGTGCAGTTTGGGCTAACGAAGCCTGGGGTTCCTACTGGAGTTGGGATCCTAAAGAAACCTGGGCGTTAATTACCTGGTTAGTTTTTGCCGCGTACCTCCATGCCCGAATTACTCGGGGTTGGCAAGGTCGTCGCCCAGCAATTTTAGCGGCTAGTGGTTTTGTGGTTGTGTGGATCTGCTATCTTGGTGTGAATCTTTTGGGTAAAGGTTTGCATTCTTATGGTTGGTTTTTTTAACAACTGCACTTTTGCCCTTAGGGTTGGCAAAGGGGAATTTCACCCGGAGAAAAACCCTCCTGGTGACTTCTTTGTGCCACGAGGAGGGGAAAACAACCGATGGAAATTAACTATTATTTTCTGAGAATATAAAATTTGTCAATGGTATGGACTGTCTTACACGCAAAAATACATCGTACCATTCGCTCGCGTCACTTATTTGAGCGTAACCAAAGGCTACTGGTAGCGGTTTCTGGGGGTCAAGATTCTCTGTGTTTAATTAAATTACTGTTAGATTTACAACCCAAATGGGGATGGTATGTGGGGATTGCCCATTGTGATCATCGCTGGCGTAGTGATTCACAAGCTAATGCCCATTATGTAGAAAAATTAGCGCAAAGTTGGCGTGTGTCTTTTTATTTAGAAACAGCAACACAGCCATTAAATAGTGAAGCGGTGGCACGTAATTGGCGTTATCAGGCTTTAAGTGCGATAGCCCAAACAAATCATTATCAGTATATTGTGACAGGCCACACGGCAAGCGATCGCGCCGAAACTTTGCTTTACAACTTAATGCGGGGTACTGGTGCTGATGGTTTACAAGCACTCACTTGGCAACGACCATTAAATGGGGATATTTTACTGACACGCCCTTTGTTAGAAATTACTCGTCAACAAACAAAGAAATTTTGTCAAGACTTTGATCTCCCCATTTGGGAAGATGTGACCAATCAAGATGTCAAATACGCCCGGAACCGAATTCGTCAAGAGTTAATTCCATATTTACAAGCAAATTTTAACCCCAAAGTCGAATTTGCCTTAGCCCAAACAGCAGAACTGTTACAAGGGGAAGTGGAATATTTAGAGCAAGCAGCCCACAAATTGAGGGAAGAAGCGATGGAAAAGAAAGTGGGGAATAGGGTTGACTTAAGGTTAAATCGTCAGGTGTTACGAAAAGCACCCTTGGCGCTGCAACGTCGGGTAATGCGACAAATATTACAAGAAATCTTGACTGATGCTCCCAGTTTTGAACACATTGAAAAATTAACATATTTAATTACAGCACCAAACCGTTCACAAACCGATCCATTTCCAGGAGGTACCATCGCTCAAGTCCAAGACGATCAGATACTTCTGGGCAGCTATTAACTAACTCAAATAGTCTGGAGTTGTTCATGAGCAATTTCTTCAATTTGAGCCAAAAAATCGGCAATGTTTTGTAGTTTATGCCGTATTCTGTTGAAAGTTCGGTCCTGGGACGAGGATAAAAACGATATGGTCAGCAAACCAGACTTTTTAACTGATAGTGGTCAAGATAAGTTTCCTCGAGAATTACAAGTAGAAAGTTCTGAAGGCGAATTACATTTGAGGTTTTATATTCCCTCCCATCAGGAGTTTGCACTACCGGCTACTGGTATTCGAGAAGTAATGAAACTAAGTCCTGATAAAATTACCCCGATTCCTAATGCTTCTCCCTTACTTTTAGGTACTCTAAATCTACGAGGTCGAGTAATTTGGGTGGCTGATTTGGGTCAATTCCTCGGTGAAGCAACCGAATTAAATACAGACAGGGCAGAAATTTCAGTGATCGCTATTGAAGAGCAAGACACAATCGTTGGTTTAGCAGTAGAAGAAATTGGTGGTATTGATTGGCTGGATATCAAGCATTTAAAGCCACCAACTAATGTACCCGATATTATGAGTTTGTTTTTGCGTGGAGAGTGGTTAATAGATGGTAGTAATAAAAAATACTTAAAACTGCTCGATCAAATGGAAATCTTGCGGAGCGCGAGGTGGGTAGGATGAAATGGGGAGGGAGCAAATGCCAGCTAGTTTCAACGAATATCTAGATTCATATCAGCAGGCTTGTACAGCCTATGGACAACAGAAGTATGAAGTGGCTGCCAGTTTACTGGATGAAGTGGTGCAAAAAGTACCAAACGATCCTAACTGCCATTTGTTACGGGGTGAAGTTTACTACGTTTTGCGGCAGTACGATGTGGCAAAACAAGAGTACGAAAAAGTTTTGCAGTTGTCTGATGATCCAGAAATTATTGGTGTTGCCAATAATGGTTTAGAAAACATCAAATACCACGCTGCACTAGAGTCCAATATTGGTAGTGGAGAAAATCATCGGTCGCAGACAACAAAATTCACAGAAGCTGCTGATAATTTGGAATTTGTGCCCTCAGAATTATTTGATGCTGATGATGAGTTTGATTTTGAGACATTTAAATCTGCTTTTGGCTTTGATGAAGATACAAATAGTTTACTCAAGGAAGAAAATTTTCAGACTAACATAGAATATTTAGATGATTTTGAGGAATTTGATGATTTAGGGAACATTCCAGGATTTGACTTAGCCCAAACGGATTCTAGCTTGACTGATGTGGCTATGCTTTCAACTTTATCTATTGGTGAGCAACAAAGTAGAGACACAAGCCCACAAGAAACAGTTCCTGTGTTCACTGCAACAGATGTCTCCCGGCTAGAACCTAAAGTCACCGTGGAGCAAGGCTGGTGCACCTTAGAAAATACCTCACTAGATGTAAAACCCTGGTTCGTGGCTGCTACAGTGGGCATTTTTTCAGCATTAGCCGTGGCTATGGTCAACTTCGCAGCTACCAACTTTTCTGTACCAGAACAACGGGAGTCAGTCAGGAATATGGGAGGGGCGATGTCACTAGCGGCTGGTATTACTGGTTTTTGTACAGCAGCGTTTATGTCCAATATGACACTTAAGCAAATTCGCCGTGCTACTCAGGATTTACAAGCCCAGTTTGATGCACTCCGTCAAGGTAATTTTAATGTACATGCCACACTGTATTCACAAGATGAATTAGGATCTGTTGCCAATGCCTCTAACCTGACAATTCAAAACCTCCGGAATATTCTCCAACAAGTAAAAGTGTCAGCCAATGAGGTAACAAAAGGTACAAATAATTACGAAACATTTGCTAGAGCATTATCTAGTGATGCCTTACGACAAGCAGAAGAGTTAGGAGTAACTTTGAATTCGCTACAGGTGATGACTGACTGTATCAAAAGAATAGGGGCAACAGCCCGGGAAGCGGAAATTGTTGCTGGTGATGCAACTGCGATCGCCATTCAAGGTGGAGAAGCCGTGGAAAATACTGTGGTGGGGATTTTAGAAATTCGAGAAACTGTAGCGGAAACTACCCGTAAGATGAAGCGATTAGCCGAATTTTCACAAGAAATTTCTAAAATAGTGGCATTAATTTCTCAGATTGCTTCCCGTACCAACTTGCTAGCACTCAATGCCAGTATTGAAGCCGCGAGGGCAGGTGAAGCGGGACGTGGGTTTGCAATTGTAGCAGATGAAGTACGTCAGCTAGGAGGCAAATCTGCCAAATTATTACAGGAAATTGAACAGATTGTTATGCAAATTCAAAGTGAAACAGGCTCAGTGATGGCGACAATGGCAGAAGGCACACAACAGGTAATTAAAGGCACAAAATCGGCAGAAAAAGCCAAGGGAGCGCTAGAAAATATTATTAAAGTAGGGAATCGCATTGACATTCTGGTGCGTTCGATTACGAGGGACACAGTAGAACAGACGGAAACTTCCCGTGCTGTGGCCCAGGTGATGCAATCGTTAGAACTCACGGACCAAAAAACTTCCCAAGAAAGCCACAACGGATTTCTGTAGCTTTACAAGTTTTAGTGGGTGTTTCCCGCGATTTGATATCCTCAGTTGAGCATCTTTGCGTCGAGACTCCCGAATCCAGGTAAATTAGTCATTAATCAATGACTAAAGACCACTCAGAACTCAGCACTCAGAACTTTTACTATGCTGCCGGAACAACAAGAGCGGATTTTAGGTAACTTCATAAAAGAAGCCAGAGACCATCTGAATACGATTGAGCAGGGGTTACTAAATCTCCAAAGTACCTTGCAGAACCCGAAAATGCTGAAAGAAATTTTTCGGGCGGCTCATTCGATCAAAGGAAGTGCGGCTATGCTGGGGCTGAATAGCATTCAGCACACCTCCCACCGCCTGGAAGATTGTTTTAAAGTTCTCCAAGAACATCCTGTTCAGGTTGACCAAAAGTTAGAATCTTTGTTTCTCGGTGTATGTGATACCCTCAAGGTGCTATTAGAACATTTGAGTGAGCCATTTGGTCTCTCGGAAGAAGCTGCTAATAATTTGATTTTAGAAACTGAGTCGGTGTTTAAATGGTTGCACGAGCATCTGGAACTGCTGGTAGAACAAACTGGAAATAGGGTAAAAAAAGAAAATATTACAACAGCAGAACCCGGTGCCCAGGATAGTGTCAGCACACTTATCGAGCTGTTCTTGCGGCCAGATATTATCAATTGGGAAGAAGACACCGAAATTACATCGACAGAATCATCAGTGTCAATGGTAAATCAACAACAAGATTTGCTCATACCCACCCAATGCGCTGACAATTGGGATGAATTTGAAACCCAGGTGTCACAAACACTGCGGGAAATGTTGCAACTGTTTAAGAAAAATACAACACCCGCATCTCGGAATAATCTTCAGCAATGTTGTCAGCAGTTAGTCAAACTCGGACAAAGGTGGAATTTGCTTCATTGGTCTAGCCTATGTCAAGCTGCTACAAATGCGATCGCTAATCCTGAAAATACCTATCTCACTCTCGCCAAAATTGTTATCACCGAAATCAAACAAGCCCAAGAATTAGTTCTCCAAGGCAGAGAAACCGAGATTGCTACTAGTCAGCAATTAGCAGCGCTCTTGAAGCAAGAATTTGTGTTTGTTCATCAGCCCGGAGATGTCGTAGAACGCACAGCACACGAAGAGTTCTCTTCGGTTAGAGAAAATTTGAGCAGTAAATATGCTATTTCACAGCTAACAGCAGCCCCAGACAGTATAACCAGCCTAACTGAAATTGCTGGGAAATTTCAGTCCAGTGAGGATATTTTAGACACAATAGAAAACACAGTTCCTGAAACTGTTTTTACTGAGATGTTCTCTTTGGTTCAGAAAGGAGACCCAGATATTAGCAATATTGGCGACAGTTGGTCATTAGTAGGATTAGCTGAATTAAATACTTCGGTTGATTTATTTGAAGGTGAAAAGCCAGAACTAGATGAACCCTGTCAACAACAAGAAAATTCCAACATTGACCACAATTTTGGGGATACAGAACATCAAGAACGGCAAAATCAACAAACATGTGCGAGGGTTTACAGCAAATCACAGGATTCTTCTGCTGATATTAACCCAAATGATGTAATAAATGGTTTATTGGCAGTAACACAAGATGAAGAAGTAAAACAACCAGAACCAGTATCAAATAACCAAAAAAAAAGTTATGATGATTTATTATTAGAAACAAATGATGCAGATATACAGGATATTTTTCGGGATGATTATATAGAATTCCAACCTAATATACTTCAGCCAGAGTCTTTAAATTTAGATGCTTTGTTTGATGATTTTGTTGATGTCGAAGACCAGCCACAAATTTGTAGTAATGATGGAGAAATAATTAATTTATTTGAAATAATACCTACACCAATAATAGAACTTAAGGATACAGAAGACAATTTAAACGACTTTTGGAACCAAGAAAGCGCAACACAACAAGAAAACAAAGCAGTGTCTGTACTTGAAGAAGATGTGGCAAAAGCTTTAGATGATAGTTTGTTGGCAGGGGTGGCTGACGATATTTTTGGCAGCGTTGAAGAATCTCAACCGAAGCATTCAGCAAGTATTAATAATGATAATATCTCTTTGCATGAGCAAAATTTGTTATTTCCATCAGATGATTTATTTGCAGACTTAAGCGACAGCCACAGCGCGGAAAGCAGGGGGTTTCAAGCAGGTATTAACCAAAGGGACAATCACACCATTGCATCATTTGATGTGGATGAGGGATTTGGCTATGTGGAGAAACTCCTCACAGAAGCAGATAAAATCATATCTCACTTATCACAGATTAAACCAAAACAGCACATAAGTAAAATACCTCCTCTTTTAAATCGTCGTACAGCTAGATTTGAGGAAACCATGAAAGTGTCAGTTAGGCAACTGGACGATATCAGCAATTTAGTTGGGGAGTTGGTGCTAAAACGCAATACTTTAGAACAGGATCATCAACAGCTACGGCAATCTTTAGATAAGTTGTTCATTCAAGTGCAACAGCTGTCAGAGGTGGGGGCAAAGATGCAGGAATCGTATGAGAGATTGCTGTTAGAAGCTCCTCTCCTGGCCATTCGCAAAACGAAAGAACCTCAAAGACATCCCAGAACTAACCACAAGAATAATGATTCCCATACAGATCGGGGTTTTAGTGAGTTAGAAATGGATCGCTTTACTCCTTTTCATAGGTTATTTCAACAAATGATTGAATTTATTGTCCGGGTGCGTGAGTCAGCGAGTGATATTCATTTTGTCACGGAAGAAACCGAAAGAGTGGCCCGACAGTTCCGCCAAGTGACAAAGCAACTACAAGAGGGATTGACACGAGCGCGAATGGTGCCTTTTTGCGAAACTATTGATGGCTTGCGCCGAGGAGTACGGGACAATGCCATCAAGTATGGTAAACAAGTAGAGTTGGTGATTTCGGGTGGAGATACCTTAATTGACAAGATGATTTTAGATCGTCTCACTGATCCGTTGACTCATATGCTTAACAATGCCATCGCTCACGGTATTGAAACGCCGCAAATTAGGGAAAAATGTGGTAAACCCCCCGTGGGATACATTACGATTTGTGCGTTTCACCAAGGTAGCCAAACCGTGATTTCTGTGGGTGATGACGGTGCAGGTATCGATCCTGAAAGAATCAAGGCAAAAGCGATTCAAATGGGGATGATTACACCAGCCGAGGCAAAATCTATTTCGCCCATGGAAATCTATGACCTGCTATTCCAGCCGGGTTTTAGCATCAAAGATAAAGCAGATGAGATTGCCGGGCGTGGTATAGGAATGGATATAGTGCGCTCCGCAATTAGGGAAATGCGCGGCATAGTTAACATAGATTCTACCGTCGGCAAAGGAACGACCTTTACGATTCAGTTACCGTTAACCTTGAGTATTTGTAAAGCTCTATGCTGTGTTTTTGATCAAGTGCAGATTGCTTTGCCAATGGAGGGGGTGGAAGATACCCTAGATGTACCCGTAAAAAGTATTCAGCACAACGCCGATGGACAATCATATATTTATTGGCGTGATAGAATGCTACCCTGCCCACCGTTGAAAGAACTTTTAACCTTCAATCGTCAGATCAGTCGCGGTAGTGTTTATGGTGGTAACCGAGATGACGATATGGTTTCGCTTGTGGTAGTACGATTGCCTCCAGCAATGCGCTCCGCGCAATGGGGAAATAATTTGATTGCGCTCCAAATTGACAAAGTGCTGAGTGAGCAAGAAATTGTGATCAAGCAATTTGAACCCCCTGCACCTAAACCCATTGGTGTTGCTGGTGCTACAATTTTAGATGACGGTCGAATTATGCCCATCGCTGATGTAGTAGAAATTATTGATATCTTCCAAGGACGGATTTCTAGACAAAATGGTAGTAATCCTCGGCAGCAACTAGAAATTCCCCATGTGTCAGAAACTAGGGCGAAAAAAATTGATCCCACAGTGCTGATTGTCGATGACTCAATTACAGTTAGAAAGTTACTTTCACTGACATTTAATAAAGCTGGTTATCGGGTTGAACAGGCGCGTGACGGACAGGAAGCTTGGGACAAACTTCGTTCGGGTCTACCTTGCGATATCGTATTTTGTGACATCGAAATGCCCCGTTGCGATGGACTGGAATTGCTCTCCCGCATCCAAAAAGATCCCAACCTCAACCACATTCCTATTGCCATGCTTACCTCAGGGCGTGCAGACAAACACAGACAAATGGCAATTCAACTCGGTGCTACTGGCTACTTGACCAAGCCTTATCTCGAAGAAGTTTTACTGCAAGCGGCTGTACGGATGCTTACAGGAGAAAAAATAGTCAGTTCTTAAGGGGTTGGATAATATACATCTGCAATAAAGAATGTAGAGACGTTCCAGGGAACATCTCTAGACGGTGGTTTAACAATATCCTTCTATAACAATCTTTTGTCACTTTCCGAAATAAACAAGCAGTAAGCATAGTAAATTATGCAGAGGAATAAAAGGGTTTGAAGTGATTTATGGCACTAATACGGAAATGTTATGTTATCGTAAACTCCATAGGTATTGACTGACACTACCCCCTTATTTATTTTCCCCACACTTCCTAAATATTGTCTGACTAGGTAATCAGTCTTTTTACCTTTTTTCCCATCTCCTGTTTCATCGATGACTACGGTAATTGCTTTTCCATTTAATGCTCTCTTGATTTTCTGTAATCTTCGGTTCCTTACCTTTCCTACTGACCACTCTGAATTGGCGATGAAATGATGTAATAATTGGGCTGAGTTGATACTTACTACTTCTGCTATCTCCGTTAATGATTTTCTTTTGATTGTTGAAATCATTCCCAAATGTAAATATTTGAAGCACTCATAATTTCTTACTTCTTTGAATATGTCTCTGTACTCCTCAGAATATTAATCTATGACTCCCACTATCGGGTGAGTATCTCGACGTAAATGTTTCAGGATTTGTAATTCTACATCCATTGCTCTACCTACCTTGTAGATTTTTTTCTTTTAAATATCATATTCTTTGTTATCGGAAAGTGACAAAAAAAGTATATGCTCGAAGAAGAAACCTACGGGTATGATGAAGAGAAAAGACAAGAATTTCCCACTAAAATTAGCCAAAAAGAAGCAAAAGAGCTAGTCTAGGTTGATGAATCAGGAATAGATAATAGAGAAGACTATGGTTATGGATGGAACCCCAAAGGACAAAGATTCCATGATTTAAAGTCAGGAAAAAGAAACATTAGAGCTAGTATAATGAGTGGTTTATGTCAAGGAAAGCTAATTGCTCCACTGACCTTTGAAGGCTCTTGTAATCGGTTAGTTTTTAAGACATGGCTCGAAGAAAAACTTCTACCTCAACTCCATTGATCATTTTTACTAATCCACTTGAAAATTGATTATATGTACTATATAAATCTGTTCGCTCCTCTAAGGAAATATACTGACATTTCACTGGAAATTTCGGCCCCACTTGGGTTTCTGCCGCTTCTGATTCACAATCATTTAATTTAGCTAAAATAAATAATGCTTGATATCTTCTTTTTCTCCAAGCTTCTGTAAAATTCCCACACGCTGAACTGGAATAACCACGTATTTGGTCAGTGAGAGAATATCTTTCTTCCACAGTAAACTGTTTTGATAATTAAAAAATCCTCATCGCTGCATTAAACGCTTTTTGATATATCACTAAATCTTCATGGGTTTTAATTTTTCTTGCTTCTTCTTCCTTGTCTACCAAGTATAGCCCTATTGTAAATCTCTTTGTAAAAAACCTACCCCTGTGAGGGGGTTGAGGGTGGGGTGCTAATTTGTAATCACTGTGACTCATTAGGGCTGGCCGAATCAGGGTGAAAACCTTATCCATAAAGGCTGTCAAGAATCACTGCAAGGAAAATTCTGAAAACCCTGTTCTTTAAATCCTAATAAATCAGACTAGATATAATCTCTAACATTACCCGCCCTTTATAAGTAAATCAGTTACAGTATTGAGAACATCCTTCTGGTGAAAGATTAAAGTTTTTCTGTAGCGCCTAACATCTGTAAAAGTTTATCTACATTATCTATATCCCCAACAATACGCCGAATCGGTTGCGGCCAGACCTTGACAAGGGTGGGAGTAGCAGAAACTTGATCAATTTCTGCTTGTTCGGGATTGGTTAAAACATCAATGACTTTCATTGTGTAAGGATACCCCAGCGATCGCTCTAAAAGTTCGTGCAAATTCTCCAGGATGCGTCGGGTATTTACACTATGTCCAGCAACAAACAGACGTAAAACATAGCATTCTCCTTGCAACTGTAACTTTTGTGCAGATATTACTTGTGGATGGTGGTGGGTTTTGGTTTGGGAACAGTCCAAATCCACAATTAAATCATGGTCTTGCCAAAGTTGGGGAAACGTCGAGCGATAAGTGCTTAGTACCATGCGATCGCACAATCCGTCTTGCCAAGGTGCTGTTTGCCAAGTTAACTGGGTACCAAAAATGGCATTAAGCACAGCTTGATGTCGTATTACTGCTGGATACGCCTCCGCAAAAGTTCGCACTTGGTGGGTCTGTGGATCTAACCAGTGGTCAATAGTGGCAGTATAACAAGGAACCAAAAAGTGTGGCGGTTCTGGTAAGTCTAAGATTTCCTGCAAAACAGCACACAAATCCAAATGCCATCGACCCTGCTTGTTAGGGTCGATGCAGTAAATTAAGTCTCCTCCTGGTGTAAAAAGGGCAACACCTTTGAACAACTTGGGTTTAGATAGTTTATCTGTGATCAATTGAGTTACAGGGGTGAAAAAACAAATTTTTTTACCCTCTATTTTACTAAACTCCTCCTCGGAAAAATTGTGCCATTTCGTGAGGAGTAAGTGAAACTTCTCAAGCCGTCTCTTTGGTGATGCGACATTCTTGGTAAAGAGTCAAAACCCCCTTGCTTGGTCAATTCGGTAATCCTACCTTACCATGTTTGCTCCATTCTTTGATTGCCTGAATTAAACCTGTGATTCTGTCACATAACTTTAAAATGTAGAATTTATCAACTGAAATCAACGAAAAACCTTCTGTAGTTGTACTGAATTCCTAGGCAAGCCTACTGAGAATTTCAATGCAACAACTTGTTACATGATTTTTTTCATGTCTGTATATTTTTAGTTAATTTTTCCTGTATTGCGTTTTTAGAAAAAACTTTCTATTTTTTCTAATACAAAACTCTTTAGCAGATTACCACATCATACCCACTCAAGACCTACAGTGAGTATAGTTACAAATTCTAGTGTATTTAAATACTAACCTGTTTAAGTAAGAATGATTGCCGTCAAGAATATACACAAATAAATTCTCCACTCTTTTCTGAGAATTATGAGAATGAAGGACATTTATTATAAGAAATGTTAAGCAAAACTGAATTCAAGAGCAATAAATCCATTGTTAGGACAAAGCTCTACTATCCTCTATTCCTAAAGACAGATGGCACAAACTACCTCAGAAATTAAGTGTGAAGTTGATGTTATATCCATGATTATAAAAAATCAAGTGTAAAGTTTAGTAAAAAAATGCTCATCTTATGAAAGGCATTCTATATACTTAAATTTCATCGAAACAATTCGGTCAACTCGTTAAAGACGATATGTGACTGAAATAAAAACCTTGCTGTATTTTTTTGGGAGGAAAAGTCATGGTTTCGGCTCAAACCTCTAATGTAGGAAAGACCTACTCCTTGATGATGATTAAAAGTTTTTTGATTTGGACTTTCACATTGGCAGTATGCTTGTTGGTTGTCGGTTTTCCGTTGGTCTTTTTAATGGCTACGGTCGGATGTTTGTTGTCAATTGTGTTGCAATCCGTAATGCCTGCTAGTGCAGTTTTGCTTGTATCGGGGGGTTTAATCATGTTGAATATCATGGCAGTAATCATCGCTGCTGGGGTGTTGACATTTAAGGGTGTACATCCGAACCAAGTTAAGTGGTTGAGCTGGTTACATGGAGAGGCTGAACAAACGCAGACTTCTGTATATGCTGCTTGTCCTTTAACTTGTGAGATCAAGTCATAGTTCATCCTGCTCAATTCGACAAACAGAGCATCTGCCCGGTCAGTCCGGGTTTTTTCATTTTAATTTTTGCTATTGTAAGCAAGGATAATCCCGCTATCCCAAAGATACGGGATTTTAAAATTGGCAATACTCAGAGTTTGTGGTGAATGGTGAAGCTTTCAGGATTTAGCTTGGAAAGCTAATAGCCACCTAGTACACGATTTGATCTATTTATCTATGCTTAAAGCATGACTATTAAAAAGAAAGTTAGCATTATTTTGGGTACACGACCAGAAGCAATTAAACTTGCTCCAGTGGTTCAAGTATTTCAACAATCTTCAAAATTTGAGTTGCAGGTAATTTTAACTGGACAGCATCGCGAAATGGTTGAGCAAGTGATGCAGTTGTTCCATCTTGAGGCTGATTATAATCTAGAAATTATGCAGCCTCAGCAAACTTTAAATGATATTACTTGCCGCAGCTTACAGGGATTAGAAGCAATATTCCAAAAAAATAAGCCGGATTTAGTCATAGTTCAGGGGGATACTACCACGGCTTTTGCCGCAGCTTTAGCAGCTTTTTATCAAAAAATCCCTGTTGGTCATGTAGAAGCGGGGTTAAGAACTGATGATTTGTTGAATCCATATCCAGAGGAAGGGAATCGACGGCTAATTTCTCAACTCACCCAGTTACATTTTGCGCCAACTGTTTGGGCGGCGGAGAACTTACAAGTTTGCGGCGTTTTGGGAAACATTCACATTACAGGTAACACTGTCATTGATGCACTATTAAACATAGCTACAACCAAACCCGGCTGTAATATATCGGGTTTAAATTGGAACTCATATCGCACCCTGTTAGCAACAGTGCATCGGCGGGAAAATTGGGGAGAACCACTGGATGCGATCGCTCAAGCATTTTTACAGATATTGGATAAGTTTCCTGATACAGCCTTGCTATTACCATTGCACCGCAACCCCACAGTGCGAGAACCATTACAAGCAGTTTTAGGGAATCATCCTAGAATTTTCTTGACAGAACCACTAGATTATGAACAACTAGTGGGAGCAATTGGGCGATCCCATTTCTTATTAACTGATTCTGGTGGTTTGCAAGAAGAAGCCCCTAGCCTGGGAAAACCAGTATTAGTTCTTAGAGACACTACAGAAAGGCCAGAGGCGATAACTGCTGGTACAGCTAAACTGGTGGGAACTACAACTGAGAAGATTGTTCAAGCGGCGGGAGAGTTGCTAAGTAACCCCAAAGTGTATGAAGCAATGGCAAATGCTATCAATCCTTATGGAGATGGTCATGCAGCTGAACGCATCTTAGAAATTGTAGAAAATTATTTTGACATTCAATGTTGATGAGAAGACTAGTACTCAGTACTTAGCTTAGGTTCTAAATATGGTACTGCGAGTTTCGGGTCCCACAACGCCATCAACTCGTAAATTATTATTCGCCTGAAATTCCCGGACTACGCGAGTAGTAGTAGGTCCATAATACCCAGTTGGTTTGACACCTAAAGCTTTTTGAACTTCTGTTACTGCTGAACCGCGAGATCCTAAACTGAGGACAACTTGCTTATCCGTACTATTTTTCTGGGCATTTTTAAATATAGCAATGCGAGTTTTGGGGCCGACAATACCATCAACTCGTAAATTATTACGAGCCTGAAATTCTCGGACTACGCGAGTAGTAGTGAGTCCATAATATCCGGTTGGTTTGACACCTAAAGCTTTTTGAACTTCTGTTACTGCGGAACTGCGAGAACCCAAACTCAAATTAACTGGGCTAACAACAGGACGGCGAGTAATCTTGCTAACTCGACGATTATTTGGTGTACTGCTAATCCATCTAGCTGAAACAAATCTATTGGGAGACAGCCGAGCAAAACCGTTAATAATTTCCGTAGTCGTTATTTTAGTACCATGAGGAATACATCCCAGAATTGCGGAGTTGAGATTTGCATCTTGACGGATACGTAAACAACTACCGTTAGTTCTTACATATGATGTTGATGTTGATATTGAAGCTGTTTCCGCGTGGGCCAGTGTGGCAAACAATACACTAATGCCAGCCAAAGCCAACCAGGCAGAGGATTTTAGAAAATTTATCCAGTGGAATTGCCACCTCGGAAGATGATCTGCTGTGGCTGTTACTATGGCAGCATGTCTCAAAAGTTTTTTCCACTCAAACTCAAACTGAGGAAGATTGTATTCAATGTTGCCATTGGCTTCTTCGTTAGCCATAAACATATGTGAATAAGCCATGTAATCCATAATGCACTCCTTTATGTCAAGAATAACTTGATTTGCTTCTATATTTAATTTTAGTGTATTTTAAATTACAACAAAGATTTGCTTCCAGGTATTAATAAAAGTTAAATTCCTTCCATCTGGAAAGTATTTTCCCCTTTTGAGGTAAAAATTTTGATGTTTTCAATTTCAACAGCTATCTGGCGAGAAAGAATGTAGAGAGGTTTTAGAACACGGATATTAAATTTTACATAAAAAAATCATGACCAGTATGTTGAGGTTGAACCTAAGCGATACTGTCATGAAGTTGACAAACTATGTCAATATCTCACCGAATCAGGATACGCGGCTTGTCACTGGTTCGGTGACAACTAACTCTGGTTGTGGCTGTTCGTCTTCCTCTGGTAAACCGAAAATCGATCTATATAAGTTTACATACTGCTTGGCGGATTCATACCAACTGAAGTTCTGACTCATACCACGTTTTTGTAATTCTTGCCATTGAGGTTGGAAACGGAAGCCTTCCCAAGCTCGAATCATACAGGTAAACAGGTCTAGTGGTTCATAGCGATCAAAGCAATAACCAGTGCCGGCGGCGTTCATGGGGTCGTGGTGTAATACGGTGTCAACTAATCCACCTGTACGGCGGACAATAGGGGGACAACCATAACGCAAAGCCATCATTTGACTGATACCGCAGGGTTCAAATCGGCTAGGCATTAAGAAGCTATCAGCACCAGCATAAATCCGGCGAGATAGGGCATCATTGTATAACAGATATGTTGCCATACGTCCGGGATAGCGAGATGCTAACTGCCACATTTGGGTTTCGTAGTAGCGATCTCCTGTTCCCAAGAGCACGAATTGGGCATCCGTATAAGCCATGAAGCGATCCAATATCTGCAAGACCAAATCAAGGCCTTTTTGCTCTACTAGACGTGTCACCATGCCAATTAAAAAGGCTTGGCTATTCACTTCTAAACCCACTTCTTCTTGCAGAGCAATTTTGTTAGCTTTGCGTTGATCCAGGGTATCGATAGTAAAAGTTTGGCGAATCGCTTTATCGGTTGCGGGATTGTAAATGTCAGTGTCTATGCCATTGATAATCCCCGATAACTTACCACTGATGAAAGACAGTAAACCTTCGAGGGTTTCACCGTAAGCAGGGGTTTTGATTTGTTCAGCATAAGTGGGAGAAACTGTATTTACTCGGTCAGCATACTGTACCGCAGCCGCCATGGTGTTATGTCCCTGCATATACCAAGGACACCAAGTAATTTTTTCTAAATACCATCTCCACGGTCCTTGATAAGCTAGGTTGTGAATAGTAAACACCGTGGTAATGTCAGGGTCTTGGTGCATCCACACCGGAATCATTCCTGTGTGCCAATCGTGACAGTGGATAATTTGTGGTTTCCAGTAGTTCCAGCAAAATTCAGATGCTCCATTGGCAAAGAAAGTGAACCGCCAGTCCTCATCATCACCACCATAAATCCGACGAGGTAAAAAGGCAGGATGTCCAAATAAGTACAAGGGAACATCAGTACCAGGTAAAACGGTTTCGTAAACGTCAAAGTCCTGGAACATGGCAGATCCTTTCCAAATCGCTGTTTTAGGAACTTCCATTTTGTCTGGGAGGAAACCGTAATAAGGTAAGAATATGCGGACATCATGCCCCATTTTTCTGAGTATTTTGGGCAATGCTCCCACAACATCCCCCATTCCTCCCACTTTGGCAATGGGAGCTGCTTCTGCTGCCACGAATAGAATCCGCATGGTAGTTTTTATTTCCCCGGTTTTGCTTATTTGTTTTCAGTTGTCAATCAACAGTTATTAGTTTTTCACTGCTGACTGCTTACTTATCTAATCACATCTGCTTACCCAATAGATGATGACCCCCGTTGGATCTCGGTAAATATTTCCTCTAAAATTTCCTGCGCGCCTTGTTTTTTTAACAGGTCTGCTAGCTCTGCACCCAATTTTTCGGCATCTTCAACAGCACCAGTTACAGAGTCTTTGACGAGTTTTTGACCATCCACACTGGCAACTATCCCGGTGAGGGTTAAATTATCACCATCTATTTCTGTATCTACCCCTATGGGTACTTGACAACCACCTTCGAGAATGCGCAAAAACGCTCTTTCCGCCAAACAGCGATCGCGAGTTTGTTTGTGTTCAATAGCTTTAAGTATGGTGATGATTTCCTGGTCATCAGCACGGCATTCTATCCCTAAAGCTCCTTGTCCCACTGCGTGGAGGGAAATGTCCTTGGGAAGAACTTGATGAATGCGATCGCTCATGCTCAAGCGCTGTAGTCCTGCTGCTGCTAAAATCAGAGCATCATATTCCCCCGCATCCAGTTTTTCCATACGTGTATTTAAATTTCCCCGGACATCTTTAAATGTCAAGTGAGGGAATTTGTGGCGTAACTGTGCTAGTCTTCTTAAGGAAGATGTACCAATTACTGCACCTGTTGGTAGAGTCTCAATTTGTTTATTTTTATATTTATCATGCACTACCAAGGCATCTGCTGGGTTTTCCCGTTCTGTAATTACTGCCAGAGTTAACCCGTTTGGTAGATTAGTTGGTAAATCCTTCAGGGAATGAACTGCAAAGTCAATTTCCTGATTGAGCATTCCCAGTTCTAATTCTTTAGTAAATAGTCCTTTATCGCCAATTTTAGCCAATGCTACATCCAGGATTTTGTCGCCTTGGGTAGACATGGTATGCACTTCAAAAGTGATATCAGGAAATCTGTTTTGGAGTTGTTCTCGCACCCAATAAGTCTGAACTAGGGCGAGTTGACTTTTACGAGAACCAATGCGGATAGTGCGTGCAGGACTGGAAACAACTGAAGTCATAAAACAATATGTCAAACCAGGCGATAAACTTATTCTCATCTAGACTACCGCAGTAGGTGAGTCTCCGCATTGTTATTTTCTAATTCTGGTAAACTTTTTTTCGCTTTTTTTTACATTTGTTAACATCTTTTTGAATGACAAAACAGTTGAACATAGAAAATTACCCACAGAATTTGCGGTTAGAGAAATACAGTCCATAAAAAAAGTTAAACCACCCACCAGATAGAAGTGATAATTTCACTGTGATGTTATGAATAATTTGATATCTTTTTGATTAAAAACTAACTTTTCAACCCTATGAAGCGTTCCGCTTGCCTTATCTTTAATCCAGTTGCTGGTCAAGGTAACCCAGAACTAGAACTGGAAATGATTCGGGCATTATTAGAGCCAGAAATTGATTTGGATATTTATCTAACAACCGAAGAAACTGATGCTGATGAACTGGCTCAAGCAGCTGTAAAACGGGGTGTAGAAGCGATTATTGCTTCAGGGGGAGATGGTACTTTATCTGCGGCAGCTACACCCATATTAGGTAGGGATATCCCGTTTGGTATTATTTCTAGGGGAACAGCTAACGCCTTTGCTGCCGCATTGAGAATACCTAACACAATTGATGCCGCTTGTCAGACAATTTTGCAGGGACAAACTCGATATGTGGATGCAGCTTATTGTAATGGTAAGCCAATGGTATTACTGGCAGGTATCGGCTTTGAGGCTGAAACTGTAGAAATGGCAGACCGCGAAGCTAAGAAACGCTTTGGTATGATGGCTTACATTTTGGCAGGGGTGCAACAACTACGTAATTTGCAGAGTTTTGAAGTTGAAATTGAAACCGACAACAAAATCATTAAAACGAGTGCCTCGGCAATAACAGTAGCAAATGCTGCTCCTCCTAGTTCAGTATTAGCTCAAGGTCCAGCAGGTATTATTTATGATGATGGACTATTAGATTTAACAATTGTCGCGCCAGAAAGTAAAGCAGGGGCAATTGCGGCTACATTTCATCTATTACAAACGGCTTCAACGAGTAGCGCAGCAGAACGAGATGATATTGGCTACCTCCGAGCAAATCAATTTAAAATCAACGCTGAACCCCCTCAAAAGGTGGTTGTAGATGGGGAAATTATTGGCAAAACTCCCATCCAAGTTTATTGTGTACCGGCAGGCTTGAAAATTTTTGTACCTTTTGACCAAGGGCCTACTCCTACGGAAAAGCTAGACGGACTTCCTAATTTGACTGTTGAGATCAAGGAATCACAGGAGGAGTGAACAATTCAAAATTCAAAACTGTTGGCAATGGCGTTATAAAAAAGGTATGAGTGAGATGGGAAGGAAGAATTAAGACACAGGAGTAGGTCGCATTGAAACTCGTTTCTGATCCAGCGATCGCTAAAAAAATTAGCAAGATGCAGCAAAGGGTAAAATGGCAAGACCCGTCGATTGTAGAGCGCGGTATTGACCAAACTCGGCTGGTTTTAGCGGATGCTCACCGGGAAAATCAAGACTTTTCTTTTTTGGTTGTGGGTGACAGTGGTACTAAGGGCCACCGGGGACATAATCCTCAGCGACAGGTTGCGGAACAAATGCTACCCCATCACCAGGAATGTAGTTTTATGTTACACACGGGTGATGTGATCTATTTGGTGGGGTCGAGTGAATATTACCAACAAAACTTTATCGAACCTTACCGAGAGTTTCTGCTGGGGGGAGAACATCCAGAAAAGATTAATTACGACCAGATGGTTTTCAATTTTCCCATTTTACCTGTACCGGGAAATCATGATTACTATGACCTACCATTGGTCTTGAGTTTCCTGTCCTTAACTACTTTACCCCTGCGTCGTTTATTGCGATCGCAATTAGAACTGGATGTAGGCTTACATGGTTCTGGGAAGGGGAACGCTTATGCAAAGGCATTTTTGGACTATCTCAAAGCGTTTCATTTTCCAGGTGAGTTAGGGCAACACTTAGATAATTACTATACTGCTCAGACAGATACCGGGCGCTGTCTTAATTACCAACCAGGGCGCTTTACCCGCTTACCAAATCGTTATTACACCTTTTGCTACAGAGGGATTGACTTTTTTGCTTTGGACTCCAACACATTTAATGAACCAATACCAATACCGACAACCCAAGCAGGAAGAAAACAGCGCAGAGTTTTGGAACAGCGTCGTCAAAACTTTGAGCGGGAAAAGCTGCAAATTATGGAAACCGCAGCCCAACTAAATCCGGAAAATCCCAGTGAAGCCGAGAAGCTAGATGACTTGCAAAATCAGATATCACAAATTGAGGAATTAATTGTTGATATCAACAAGCAATTAAACACAGATCAAGAAACTGTGACTGATATGGAACAACTGGAATGGTTAAAACAAAGATTGATTAAATCTTGGCATACCCCAGATGTGCGGGGAAGGGTAATTTATTTTCATCATCCGCCTTATGTGACTGAAGCGACAAAATGGCAACAAGGACAAACTTTAGCTGTTCGCGACCGCCTGCGTCGTGTACTGAATGAGGTAGCGACAGAACTAGGTTCTTTGAGTCAGGGACGTCCTCTGGTAAATTTAGTCTTAAATGGTCACGCTCATTGCTTAGAACACTTGCAAACTTTGGATACAGGACACGCTGACTCTAATATTCACTGGGTTGTTTGCGGTGGTAGTGGGTATAGTTTGCGTCGCCAAAGAACTGAAGGAGGAGATTTAAGGGAAACTGTGGGAGATATAAGTAAATTAATAGCGCGATCGCATTTGTTTGTCGGTCGTCATGGTCACGGTTCTCGAAAGAAACGACCTTATTCTAGTTTACGCATTGATGTGACAGGCGATCGCCATCCTCAATTTATTCTCCGTCCCTTGGTAGCTGAATGGTATCAAAGGCAATGGCACAATTACGAAATGCCATCTTTTACTATTTGAATATGGTTTGTGCCTACCGTTAATTAACTTTCAAATCCTCTATTCCCATAAGCTAGCAACATAAATATCCCCCACTTCTTAAAGAAGTCGGGGATGTCAGCAGCTTAATGCTTAGGACAATTACTCGCCCAAAATTTCTTGTTTAAAAGATTGGATTTTTTTATTTAATTCTTGGCGAGTTTGAGATTTTGCCAGATAACGCAAAACAAACCAAGTAACATACCCAATACCAATCAACTCAAAAGTTGGTGATAGTAGAGGAATATCATTGATTGCGTCTAATACTGCTATTGCTACTTTTAATGTAATAATTGCTGTCAAAACTAAAGCAACGTTGCTCAAAGAGCGTCTATTTTCCTGAAAAAAGCTACTTAAATATTCAGGAAGTTCTTCTAAAAAGTGAGTTGTTTTTTTAGCAGCTCGTTGCCATTGATATTCAGGTCCATGAACTGCCGATAGCTTAGACTGAGATAAATTAGCAGTCTCTCGCACCGTCGGTGGTAGGATGCTATTAGTTGGGTTGGGTAAAGCCGCGCTAAAGGGGCTCGCATCCATTGTTTCTATTTGCTTTTTTTGGGTTTCCATAGGTTTTTTAGTTGCGTGGTTACAGCACTTCTTCTAAATTACTGGATTTCTATAAACATAACAATCGGAGTTGATATAATTAGCTAATATAGGATCGTAATGAGGGAATCTGTCCCTCACTACGACGGAATTACTTAGGTCGTTCTATTTATGTGAAGACAATGGAATAATATCAGATGATAAACGGTCAATAAACACCGATTAAAATCATTTCTAGACCGTGGGTTTAAGATTAACCAATTTAGCCTTGTGTAGGAACAACAACTGCATTAACAATCACATCATTAACACCGTTAATTTCTTGTGCTAGTGGTTCAATCTTGGATAACTCATCCTCATTATTTACAGTTCCTGAGACAACGACTGTACCTTCCTCCGTCGCTCTAACTGTTAGTTGACTATCAGGGATATTAGCCTCTAACTTAGAGCGAACTTCACTCGCCAAGTCTTCGGGAGTTCTATCCGTAGTATCCCCACCAGCAGCCACATTTCTCTCTTCACGAGCGCGAATATCAGCATCTAGTTGTCTTCTGCGAAGTTCGCTCTGAGCATCTTCTCTAGCAGCTCTTGTTTCCTCTGGGGCTGGTGCTTCTGCAACTTCACCAGGAGCAGGTGCAGTGCGAGTTGTTCTTGCAGTATCCTGACAAGCAGCCGCACTCAAAAATAAAGCGCAACCAATTAAGAAAAGAGTTAGTTTTTGCATGTTTGTAAGTCTTCCTCACAAATTTAAATTCTGAATACACATTCAGGTTTTTAGGACTAGCGAGGAGCAAATTTTTCGTGCTCCTGCTACTCCTCATCAAATGAAAGTTTTGTAATTAATAGCCAAATTGGATTAAACTTTTTCATCCCGATGGTCAATAATAACTACCGTTGACTCATCACGTTCCCTTGTTGCTGAGTAATTAGTGGGAACTGTACCTGCAACTGGTGTAGTTTGATGTATCACCGAATCAACCTGTGGGTGATGCTCTCTTTGTTCATTCGGGTAATCATAAACACCAAACTCTTGAACATCGTAGCGATTGAAAATTTCTTTGGCTCTGGCAATTTCTGCGTCGGTACCTTCCACAATAGCTAAATAATGTCCTCGTTCAACTCGCTCCTGATAAACTCTGGCTCGTTCTTCGGGAATTCCTAAGCCGATTAACGCACCTATTAACCCACCAGCCGCTGCACCAATACCAGCACCGGCAATAGTTGTAGCCAAAGTTGTTGCTGTTGCACCTGCTAGCATGATTGGTCCAATTCCAGGTATTGCTAAAGTTCCCAAACCAACTAATAAGCCAGTTATACCACCCAAAGCTCCGCCGGAAATCACCCCAGTTGTTGCACCTTCCCCAGCTTTATCGCCTACTCTTTCTCTTGTTGGAGCACCTGCAATATCTCCTGTTTGCTCTGCATCTTTGGCAATAACAGAAACTCTATCCATTGGAAAGCCGGAATTTTTCAACTCATGTAGCGCTTGTTCAACACTACTACGTTTAGAAAAAGTACCTACAGCTCGTCTACCCACGCTAACAACCATGTTTAAATCCTCTAATCAAATTTATTGATATCGTCTAAATTTTCTGTAATTTTCTACTTTCTTTTACCCAAAATCACCAATGCTGAACCTGAAAGTAGAGAAAATAATATCAATATTTTGATTTACACATTTTTCTCACAAAAATTCCTCAATCTCTTGGCATAATTGCCATCTATATCATTAGACATAAGTGGATTGATATAAAAAAATAATCAGTAATTAGAATAAATATTTAAATTTAAAATAATTTCTCTACTATGGTGGGGAACACAAGTGTTGAATCCTGCAATAAGAATTTACAATTTTTGCGTTTTACCCAGATAAAGTTCATTGTCTATTAAGAATAGAGTCATTAATTGCTCAAATTTTGTATCACGGACGCACAACTTGGACAGTCAACAGTCAACAGTCAACATTTCTGGGTAGGGAATTATTTGTTTTTATCTCTATAAATAGAAATAATTAATTGAGGATACATACAGCAAATTTAAAGTAGCATAACTTGATGAAAGTACGACTTTTGACAAAAGAATTTCTTACCTAAGAAAGTATGGTTTTTATGAGTTGCAACTTAAACTTTTTAAGTAAGAGTTTATTAACAATAAACGGCTGGAATTGAGCGCTATTAGGAAAACAGTATTATGTTTCATATGTTTCAGGGTGTTCAAACCATTTTAGAAATAGTAGCCAGAAATGGAAGGTCAGAAATTTTAACTCCAGAACAAGTATCATTACTTTTTTCTGGGCCTAAGTTGATAGTAGCACTATTAGCTGGCACCTTAATGGCTTTGGCTTTCCAGTTTTTATTGACAAACTTTTCACTAGCAATAGGAATTTTATCTTTAGGAACTGATGCTTCTGCTCGGTCTGGGTCAAACAGTTGGGGCGGTGCGATTCGTGAGGTGGAGAAAAAGGTCGGATTTTGGGCATTAATAAACGCCAGTATTGCATTATCTCTTGCTTGTTTTCTAGCAGTGAAACTGAGTTTAATTGAAAGTATGCTCTTAGGAGCAATTATGGGTGTAGTTGTTTGGTCTAGCTACTTTTCATTAGTATATTGGCTAGGGTCATCAACCTTCGGTTCTTTCGTTGGATCTTTTATCAATACTGCCAATTCTGGATTACAGGCTATATTAGGTACTGCAACTGCAGCAGTTGGCGCTAATATGGCGAAAAAACAAGCGGTTTCCACTGCTCAAGAGATTATAGATATAGTGCGGCGGGAATTAACTTCGGGTTTAAATGCAGATACTATTAAGAATACTTTACAAACTTCTTTACAATCTTTGCAAATACCGCAACTCAATTTACCAGAAATTCGTAAACAATTTGAGAAGATTCTGAGTGAGGTAGATTTATCATCTATTGCTGAAGCTGATGTGCTACAAAAAATCAACCGTCAAACATTTATAGATTTAATCAGCAGCCAGACGACCAAGTTATCAAAACAAGAGATTAATCAAATTGCTGACGAATTAGAAGATGCTTGGAAAGAAGTTATTGCTCGTCAAAGTCCAACTCAGCAAGTGATTAATTTACTTAAATCTGCTACACCCGAAGAGTTAAGGTCAGAAAAATTAGGTGAACGGCTTGAGGAGTTGGTGGGAGTGAAAGAAAATGGCAATGGTCGAAACGCTTTCATTAAGCAAGGAATTGAATATGGTTTACAAGCTGCTGGTAGTGCAGTACTAAATAGGGTAGATCTGTCTGATCTTGATATAGATAAAATTACAAATCAAATCCAAAAGCTGAAAGACAAGGTTCAAGACATGGATATCGAGAAAATTACACACCACTTAGAAAATATTATAGATAAGACCACAGAACAAATAGCCGCCAGATTACCACAGCCAACCCACAAGACTATCAACGTGGATGTAGAAGACTATATTTTGAATTCTTTACCTTGGCATTTGAACCGCACCACAATTACAGATGAATTTCAAGAAGTCATCTACGACCCAGAGGCAGATCCTAGCACCACACGCCGGGAATTAGAGGGAATTAATCCAGAATATTTTAGAAACTTACTCAAACAGCGAGGTGATCTTAGTGAAGCTAGAGTAACAGAAATTACTCACCAAATGGAAAGTGTTCGTGAGGAAGTTTTAGAAATTGTTCAACACGCAGAAATCCGCGAAAAAGGCGAGGAATTGCGCCTAAGGATCGAAAATTATTTGCGTTCTACAGGTAAAAGCCAATTTAATCCAGATGCTATTGATCGAGATTTCACTGGTTTATTGCAAGAATTTACAGATTTAGATCTTCGCTTACAGGTATTTGATCATGATGTTTTTTTGCAGTTACTTTTAAATCGTCAAGACATGAGTGAACAAGAAGCTGATAATATTGTTAATCAACTGAAAACTATCAGCGATGGCGTCTTGAATGAGGTCAGAGAACGCCAAGAACAAGCAACAGCAAAAGCCAATCAATTATGGCAAAGAATAGAAGAGTATTTGCAGAATACCAACAAAGAAGAATTAAGTCCTGAAGGTATTAAACGTGATTTTCCCCCTCTACTACAAGACTTAGAAGCGGGAATTAACTTAATCCACCCACGCCAATCTCATTTTAATCGCGATACAATTGTCAAACTGCTGAGTCAACGGCAAGATTTGAGCGCAGAAGAGGTAAACCAAATCGTTCATGGAATTGAAGCGATCAGAGATACCATTTTGCAAGTACCCCAAACAACAGTGGATAAATTGGCTGAATATCTCCGCAATACTAACTTGGAAGAACTCAACCCAGAAGGTATTAGGACAGATTTAGAAACATTACTCGCTGATCCGCGAGAGGGTGCTTTAGCATTCCGCCATCGCCTTTCCCAAATTGACCGTGATACATTGGTCAAACTTCTTAGCCAAGGCCCTGGTTTGAGCGAAGAGCAAGTTAATCAAAGAATTGATCGAGTGCAAGAGGCAATTCGCAGTATGATTCGAGGCCCACGACATTACGCCAGCCGTGCTGCTCAAAAAGCTAGGGATTTTGAAGCTAATCTGGAAAATTATTTGCGCCATACCGATAAAGAAGAACTCAACCCAGAAAGCATTAAACGTGATGTCCAATTGTTGCTGCGAGATCCACAAGTGGGATTGGGTAATTTAGGCGATCGCCTGGCTAAATTTGACCGTTCGACAATTGTGGCTTTACTCTCTCAACGAGAAGATATTTCTGAGGAAGAAGCTAACCGCTTTGTGGATCAAATCGAATCGGTGCGTGATTCAGTTGTGAATCAAGCTCAGCAGGTTCAGCAAAGGATGCGAGGGATAATTGAGGGAGCTTTTGCCAGAATCCGTGATTATCTCAACTCCTTGGAGCGTCCAGAACTGAATTATGAAAGCATTCAACAAGACTTTGCTCAATTATTTGATGATCCACAAGCTGGATTTGAGGCTTTGCGCCATCGTCTGAGTCAATTTGATCGTGATACCTTGGTGGCTATCCTCAGTTCTCGTGAAGATATTTCCCCAGAGGATGCTAACCGAATTATCAACCAAATAGAAGCGGCACGGGATAATGTATTGCACAGAGCAGAACGCATCCAGCAAGAAGCCCAAAAACGCCTAGAAGCAATTCAAGAACAAGCAAAAATACAAGCTGAGGAAACTAAAAGAATTGTCGCCAATGTCGCCTGGTGGCTATTTGGTGTAGCTTTGACTTCTCTGTTCGCCAGTGCGATCACCGGAGCAATAGCGACTCAGTTCCGTTATATGATATGTATCCCAGGAATTTGACGCTCCCCACAACTGGAAGCCAGGGGATTCTTACTTCAAAGGGATTCCAATGAATTTACCCGCCCTAACTAACGCGCCGCTCCGGTAACACCAAACATGTTCACCGTCTTGCCCGAGGGCTGCAAGTGCTTTAATCAGAACTACTTGAGCGGCTGCAACATCCCTATCAGTTGCATGGCCCCAATTTTTACAGGCATGAACACGCTCTCGACAACTTTTTTTACCCGTTCCTATATTACGAATTACCAATGATTTTGACAACTTTTAAAGTCTTCAAGCTAGCATCTGCACAACCAGAGATAAATCCACCCATTGATTGAACTTGTTGTAAATATTCTAAAGCTGCTGGAGTAATGACTTCCCCTGGCATTAAAACGGGGATTCCTGGAGGATAAGGACAAACAATTTCTGTGCAGATGCGATGGCTTGTGTGTGCCAAAGGTAAAGTTTCACTAACAGCAAAAAAGGCTTCCCGGGGTGAAACAGTTCCTAAATTATCATCCCATAAAATCAAATTTTTTTGAGTTGGGGGATAACTCTTAGTCTCCCTACCTTGCAGTTTCATCAAACCTTGTACCAACCGCTCAATATCAGATGATGTATTGCCCAAACTAATAATAAAAGTGAGATGTTGCAATGATGCAAACTCAGCCGTCACATCCAGTTGTTGATCAAGAATTTCTTCTGCGGTAAATCCGGTTAAACCCAAGCGAGAAACAGTGACAGTTAAGCGTGTTGGATCTAAATTTGGCATTTGTAAAACCGATAATCCGGGAATTTCGCTGATTCTTTTTCTAGCTGCATCTGCAAGTTCCAAAGTTCGAGACATCAGCGCTTTTCCATGTAGTGCCATTTGCTGACGTGCTGCATCTAGGGAAGCTAAAAGTACAAAACTAGGACTGGTAGACTGCACAAGTTGTAAAGCTTTATTTAGGCGGTGAATATCTATTCTCTGGCCTTGGACGTGTAACATTGATGCCTGTGTCATAGCACCGAGTACCTTATGGATAGACTGTACAGTTAAATCCGCACCTGCGGCTAAAGCTGTGGTGGGTAATTGGGGATGAAAAGCAAAGTGCGCGCCGTGTGCCTCGTCTACAAGTAACGGGATATTATATTTATCAGTAATTTGGGCGATGGCTTGTAAATCTCCACAAACACCGTAATAGGTGGGATATACTACCAAAACTGCTTTAACGTCAGGATGCTTTTGTAGTGCAGCTGCGACACCCCGGGGTGTGATACTGTGGGCAATATCTAAAACTGGGTCATATTCAGGATTAACAAAAATAGGTATGGCACCAGAAAGAATTAACCCGGCGATCGCTGAGGAATGAACATTTCGCGGCAAAATAATCTTATCCCCTGTACCACAGGTAGCGAGAATAGCAGCTTCAATTCCACAGGTGGAACCATTGACAAGAAACCATGTTTGTGAAGCACCAAAAGCCTCTGCTGCTAGTTGTTGTGCTGCTAAAATTACGCCTTGGGGTGTAAACAAATTATCTAAATCTGCTAGTTCTGTTAAATCAGCCCGAAAAACTTTTGTCCCCAGTAAATCAGCCAAAGGTTGAGAAACACCCTGTCCTCGCTTATGTCCTGGGGTGTAAAAAGGAGCGTGGCTATGGTTGCTACAAGCTTTTAAGCCATCTAACAAAGGGGTTTGGTGTTGATTTCGCATTTTTATATCAACGAACTGCCAATGAGCAAATTGAAAAACTATTTTCAAACCGGATGAAATCTTAGTTTTACATTATGATTTGGCAATTGCTGAAATTTCTACTGTAAGTTCGTTGAATCTTCTTTCTCTTCTCTGGGCTAGGCAAGTAGCCGGAAATGAATTTTATTGAAATTTAATAAAATCTTAATCCCCACTTGATCTGAGGTTGGTAGCCTGCTGTGGTTTGCTTCAGCAATTAATAGGGGTAAATATGAAATATATAGATTACAATCGTCTGCTAGCAAATCGCTGCAAGCGGCGAAATTTTTTATTGGGTGCAGGATTTTTAACAGGGTTAACAATTAGTAGCCAATCGTATCCTGTATTAGCTAACCAGAGATTTTCCGACTATCCCTTTAGTCTTGGTGTAGCTTCCGGTGATCCTTTGCCGGATGCTGTGGTGATTTGGACTCGGCTGGCTCCTAACCCCCTGATGGGTGGGGGAATGCCACTCAGCAATGTTCCTGTGCGCTGGAAAGTTGCCCTGGATGAAAAGATGAGAAGGGTTGTGCGTCGAGGAACGGCAATGGCGACACCAGAATTGGCACACTCAGTACACGTTGATGTGCGTGGGCTAGAGCCTAAGCGTTGGTACTGGTATCAATTTCAAGTAGGTCGAGAATTTAGCCCTATTGGGCGAACTCGCACAGCACCAGCATTTAATAGCTCTGTGCAAGAACTAAATTTTGCTTTTGTCTCTTGTCAAGACTGGCAAAATGGCTTTTATACAGCTTTTCACCATTTAGCTAAAGAAAACCTCGATTTGGTGGTTCATTTAGGTGATTATATATACGAATACGGACCAGAAGCAAATGCCCCACGCCAGCATAATGGTCCGGAAATCATTACCCTTGAGGACTACCGCAACCGTCACGCTCTTTACAAAACTGACCCGAATTTGCAAGCCGCTCATGGTGCTTGTCCCTGGATTTTTACTTGGGATGATCATGAAGTTGAAAACAACTACGCCAATTTAATTCCAGAAAACGAGCAAGACCCAGAGGAATTTATCCAACGGCGAGTCAATGCTTACCAGGCTTACTACGAACATATGCCCCTACGTCGGTCTTCATTGCCCACGGGCCCGGATATGATGCTTTATCGCCGTTTCACTTTTGGTAATTTAGCTGAATTCAACGTACTAGATACCAGACAGTACCGCACTGACCAACCTTGTAATGATGGACTGAAACCTCGTTGTGCCGAGGCTGTAGACGGCAATGCCACCATGACCGGATCAGAACAAGAGCAGTGGCTACTAACAGGGTTAGATAAATCGCAATCGCGTTGGAATATAATTGCTCAACAGACTATGTTTGCTCAATACAATTTCAATGTTAATCCTAGTCCAGCGGTCTTCAATATGGATCAGTGGGATGGCTACGTAGCTCAACGTAATCGCATCCTCAATTTCATGAATGACCGTCAACCCTCTAACCCCGTTGTAATTACCGGGGACATTCATTCGAGTTGGGTACACGATTTGAAACTTGATTTTGATAACCCAAGTTCACCAACAGTTGGTACAGAATTCGTAGGAACTTCAGTTTCCTCTGACTTTCCCGCCCAATTTATTGCTCCGGTTCAAGCTTCCCTAGTTAACAACCCCCATACTAAATTCTTTGACGGTGCCTTCCGGGGATACGTCCGTTGTAAACTGACACCAGCACTTTGGCAAACTGACTACCGAGTTGTCTCTAGCATTATTGACATGAATGCCTCTGTCAGAACCCTAGCTTCCTTTGTCCTGGAAGACGGAAAACCAGGTGCAATAGCAAATTAACCTAATTAGAATTCACACTCTTCATTTTTGACATAATCACCGACGTTCTACGTCGGTGATTATTAACGGATTACAGCAACTAACTACCAGGGTAGTCTTAGGATCCCTCCCCCTCCGTTTAAGGTCGTGCCGATGCCCCATGTCTACCATTTCTAGATGCGTTCTCGTCTTTTGAGCTAAAGTCTGTCGTTGTTAGTCTGTTGGGTATAATCTTTACCGATACCTAGCTTTCACGTTTTATGTTTAGAAAACTATTGCAGATTTTGTAGAAGTGGCGAAAAAGATGAATTTTCAAATACTTGAGCTGAACCTAGAACCAGACTACATCGAGGCATTAATTCAGTTTCCACCGAAACTTTCAATGTCTCAAACTGTTAATGCGCCAAAAGGTCTATCCAGTCTTAGATATGGTCAAGCTGGATATCCAAAACCCTATGGAGTCCTAGTCACTTTGTATCTTCTGTTGGGGGTGCGCCACTTGAAGTCTTCAAAAAATACATCTTTTTCAAAGGGATCTAAGAAATTATTTCTCTAAAGCTTTTGTCATCAGCAATTTCATCAAAATCAATATCAAAAGCTGCATCTTCCTTGTATCTGGCATTGAGTTCAACTGCTTTTTGCAGATTTGTCAACGCCAATTTTAGTTGTCTTTGCAAAGCATAACAAGCGGCTTTATTGTAATAAGCACTTCCATAGTCAGGATTAATTGCTAATGCTTTGTCAAAACTAGCGATCGCTGCATCATCTTCTCCTAGTCTTACCAAAACATAACCGCGTTTATCCCAAACTTTAGCAGAATTAGGATTAATTTTAATTGCTCGATCAAAACTGGCCATCGCATCTTCATACTGTTCCAACTCTATCAACGAAAGACCACGATTTAACCAAGCCACTGGATCATCAGGCTGAACTTGAGCAGCTTTGTCAAAAGAAGCAAAAGCTTGTTGATGTTGTCCTAGCTTACCAAAAGCCACACCGCGATCGCACCAAGCCTGGTGATAATCCGGCTGAATTTCAATAGCTCGTTCATAGGAAGCAATTGCATCTTTGTAGCGTTGTAATCTCCCCAGACTTAAACCCCGTTTCAACCAAATAACAGGATTCTCCGGTTCAGTTTTCACCGCTTCATCATAAACTGCCATAGCCTCTTCATATTTTCTTTGAGCAAATAACTCCTCTGCTTTTGAGAGAGCATCATTAACTAACTCTTGGTGTTTTGACTCAACTTCAGGAATTTCTTCTTTTTCTGGAGTTAGCCACTCAGTACTCACCAATTCCCGTAAGATTATATCTTTGCGTTGTTGAGCGTCCAACTGCAACTCAGAAAGTTGAGATACAAAATCTGCCTCTAATTTTTCTAGCTTTTCGAGAACAAACAGCTTTTGTTCTTGAGCATGGGATTGTAATTCTGAAAATTGAGCAGCAAACTCAAAACCTGATTGTTCTAAATTGGCAATAATTAACTCTTTCTGCTTTCGAGCATCCACCTCTAGTTCAGATAATTGATATGCGAATTCTGACTGTAATTTTGTTATATTTTCTAATATACAATCTTTTTGGTTTTTTGCTTCAGATTGTAACTCAGCTATTTGAGATTTGAATAAATTTTCTAACTCACCTAAAATTTGGATAATTCTATTTTTTTCTTTTTCAGCATCTACTTGTAAAATCTCTAAACTTGCAAAAATACTCTCTTTCTCTTGCTGGTTGTCAGACTGTAGCTCAGATATTTCCGATTGAAATAATTTTTCTAATTCCTTAATATTTTGTATAATTTCATTCTTTTCTTGTCCAGCCTCCACATATAATTGTTTCAAACTTTCCACAGTCTTATCTTTATCTTGCTGAGTTTCAGAGTTTAATCTATAAAGATTAACACTAAATTCATCCCTAGATTTTTCTAACTCTTCTAAAGTTATATTCTTTTTTTGTCTAGCTTCTAAGTACAATTCATCTAATTTATGGTTGAGATCAGATTCTAAACTGGCTAACTTTTCTATAGTTTTATCTCTTGTTTGTTCTGCTTGCAATTCTAATTCAGATAGTTGTGTTACAAATTCCGACTCTAAATTTGCTTGGATATTTTGGATTTTTGTTTCTAATCCTGCCAAGATATGATCTCTTGACTGCAACAATTCAGATGTCAACTTAGCTAATTTTTCTTGCTTTGTTTGTATATTTTGCTCCAGAGTAAAAACTTTTTTGTCTAATTCACGATTGATCCTTTTAGATTCTTCAATCAGATTCTCAGCATCTTGCTTGACAATTGTCAGCTGATGTTGTAAGTTTTCGATTCCCTGTAGTTGCGCCATTGCTCTATGAACAATTTCACGAATTGCCACTTTTCGCAACAGCCAGAATAAAGCAATCACCGCCACAGGAAACACACTCAATATCAATAACCACACATTGAACAACACAGTTGTGCTATTCAAAGGTAGCTGAGTCGGCTGTTGTCTTTGCAACTGAGCCAATTTTTCCCACTGCGTATCAGAAGACATTACCGCAGCATTATTCACTTCTGGGGAAACGGATGGTCTGGGTTGTCCACTAACAACACCAGCAGACAATAGCAAGGGCGAAAAGACAATAGCGCTTTTCAATACTAAACTAATAACAAGTTGATTTTTGCGCTTCATAGAACCATCCTGATTCTTGGGTCAGTTTTTCCAGTGGCTTACCTATTTCCAATCTATACCAGAAATCAATTCTGACCGAATACTTCCCAAGCTGCAAGTTCTCAAATCATCGCTGTTCAGCCCTCCGGTTCTCTCCCTGAAAATTAATCAGCCTGGGGAAATTAATATTTCAACTCCCATGATATAATATTTCAGTCGATATGTTGGACTAATCTTACTGATTGTACTCATAAATATGGCTGTGGATGCCAGCAATAAACATTCTCTATCTGGCAAGACAACCTGGGAAAGAGTTAACCCAAGGTAAAGCTACAGTAATTGGGGCCTCTACTCTAGTTGGTGAAAAACTGCTCAAGCAAATCCTGACGCACAACGTAGAATCTTGCTGGCTTGATCCCGGAAAGTGTCAATGGTGTAACATTTTTCCAATGCTACCGTCTACAAATCCATGATAGGAGTAAAAGGATTCCTCTAGTATGAAGCGTAGACATAAGGTAGCCCGTGGCCTGACATTACTGCTGAGTCTCAGCTTAATACCTAACTTATTTACACCCCATTCTACCATCGTTGCTGCACAGTCAAGAAAGCCAAACAGAACTGTAAATTGCGAAATTTTAGTTGTGGGTGGTGGACTTTCAGGCGTAGCTACAGCTTACGAAGGTTTACTAGCAGGACGCAAAGTTTGTCTCACAGAAATAACCGATTGGTTGGGAGGACAAATTTCTTCTCAAGGAACATCTGCATTAGATGAACGTCCAACCCAGCGTAGTCGCCAATTTTATTCTCGTGGTTACCTGGAATTGCGAAACCGCATTCAACGCAAGTACGGTAAACTCAATCCCGGAGACTGCTGGGTAAGTGAGTCCTGCTTTCTTCCTCGTGATGCTCATACCATCATGACTCAGATGCTACAAGAAGCAGAAAAAAAAGGTAGAGGGAAGTTAGAATGGTTTCCCAATACGGTAATTAAAGATTTAGAAATTATACCATCTACAGTAACAGGTGGCGGACAGTCAATTACTGGCGCCATCGCCATTCAACATCAACCAGGTCAAGGCGCACCACCTCATAACACCTTTACGTTATCTCAAATTATTGAAGATGCCTATCGCTACCAAAACTCATCTCGTTTTACCAAAAATATTATTCGCTTAGTTCCCAAACACAGCCAAGGGAATTTCCCAAAATGGTACGTTGTAGACGCTAGCGAAACTGGGGAAATAGTGGCCCTTGCTGATGTTCCTTACCGCTTGGGTATTGACCCTCGTTCCCATCTAGAACCTTCTTCTTCCAGCACGAAAAACGACCCTTATTGTACCCAAGGCTTTACATACACCTTCGCAATGGAGGCTACCAAAGAACCACAACCACAGCAAATGCCCCCATTTTATTTACAATATGCGCCATATTTTAGTTACGAACTACAGCGACTAGCAAACTTTGACTTAGTTTTTACCTATCGCCGCATTTGGAGTCCCCAACAAGGACAAACTGCAACATTCGGTGGAGTGAAATTTTCTGCTTCCACACCAGGGGATATTTCCATGCAAAACTGGACTTGGGGTAATGACTATCGTCCAGGAAGCCCCCAGGATAACCTAGTTTACACTCGTCAACAGTTGCAAGCTACCCGACAGTTGCAGCCAGGGGGGTGGATGGGGGGACTAAGGACAGAAACTCTCCGCAAAGGTGAGGAACATGCACTTTCCTACTATTACTGGTTGGTAGCTGGGACTACAGATTCCCAACTTGGTAAGGATGTTAAGCAGCAACAAACAAATAACCGCCTTCTCTTTGGGCTAAATTCTCCCATGGGGACAGCTCATGGTTTATCGAAATATCCTTATATCCGAGAAGGCCGACGCATTATAGGCCGCCCCAGCTGGGGAGAACCTGGAGGGTTTACAATTTGGGAAACTGACATTTCTCACCGCAACTACAAGGATGAATATTACCGCAAAACACTTCCAGCCGATATGTACAGGAGATTACAAAGCACACTGGCAGGTTTAGAAGCAATATCCGTAATTATAGGCCAAAAACCACCAGAAAAAGTAATGCGGCGGACTCGTTCTACCATTTTCCCAGATGCTGTAGGTATCGGTCACTACGCCATTGACTTTCATCCCTGCATGGAGAAAAGCCCCCCAGAAGCCCCTGGTAATAGAGAACGTCCAGGAGAAAGGCGGGGTGCTGGTCAAGCTTATCCCTTCCAAATTACACTCAGAGCCATGATTCCCCAGAAAATCGACAATTTACTGATAGGAGGTAAAAGTATTGCTACCAGTCACATTGCTGCGGCCGCCTATCGGGTACACTCATTTGAATGGTCTGCTGGCGCAGCTGCGGGAACTACTGCGGCTTTCGCTTTAAAAAATAAAATTGCACCTTACCAACTAACAGACGATTTACCTAAGCCAGAACCAGAATTACAAGCTCTTAAACGTCTGTTAGAAAAAAATCGTAACCCCACTGCTTTCCCTGATACTTCAATTTTTAACGAAAATTGGGATAATTGGCGTTAGTGTCAATCCAAATTGCTTGACCCTAAGGAACAATCTATGACCTGAGAGTCAAACAATTTTTCATTTTTGATTTTGGATTGACCCCACAGAGAATAGACTAAACTAGTTATCAACAAATGTAGTTTTGTAAAATTATCTTAGCTAACTGTTTTATGGTTACAAGACTTTCAGCAGCTGTATACGGAACAAGTGCAGCACCAACTGTAGCTCCTGGACTGTCTAATCAAGTTACCCGCAAGCCTTATCCCAATTACAAAGTCATTGTTTTAAACGATGACTTCAATACTTTTCAACACGTATCCGAGTGTTTGATGAAGTATATTCCCGGGATGACCGGTGTTCTGGCTTGGGACTTAACCAATCAGGTACATTATGAAGGGCAAGCTATTGTCTGGGTAGGACCCCAAGAAATGGCTGAACTCTATCATCAACAGCTGCGTCGAGCTGGCTTAACAATGGCTCCTTTAGAAGCGGCTTAATTATTATCATGGATAAACCCGCTAAAGACGCTTCTGGTAAAGATGGCAGATTAGTCTGGAATCATTCAACTCATATTGCAGGTCTCATCCCCATTTTGGAACGTCTCTGTCAACAGGATGGGATTCAAACTGTCACGCCAGGTGTCATTGGGCGGGCTAAAGGTCATTGCCCAAAAATGCAACTACGCGTATCTGTACCTATTCGCGGTGGTTACAAAGTCATAGCGCGTCATGGTAAAACAGTACAAGAGGTTTTTATCCTGACCACTTTGGATCAGGATAAATTCAAAGATACTATTGCCATCGCCATGAAAAATAAATCAGCTTAATAGTCTACTGTCAGTTATTCATAGATGGTTGAATGGTTGACTATTGACTATTCTTCCACTCGGCGGACTGAGAATTTGTGCAATGGCAAACTCAAGACACAAGAAAAAGTTAAAAAATATGACAAAGCAGTGGTGATTTTCACAGACATGAGTAAAGTTTCCCAGTCTGGTAAAATCAGCTTTTCCAAACCAAAAGCAAAACAATAAACAAGCCAGTAAGAGAAGCTCATTCTAAAGAGAATCTTCTCTGTTTCTTCTATATTATCTTTTCCCTTATCGCAATCCCATAGTAATAAAAGACCAGCAACACAAGCAAAAAAGGATACAGCAACTACAAATTCGTGGCACATTAAATTAATTGAATGCATTTGCATTGATCCAATACTCTCCCATTGGGATTCAGTCTAAAGGAACAGTCTGGCAATCCCCAAAATATATTTACAAACTGCAATGGAATACTGTACTTATTTTTAAGTAATGCAACAAAAGTTTTATTTAAATTAACAGCAATATTTTTAATTTTTTTAATAATTTTTTATTTATCCCTCTTTTGTTAGTACGGGGGAAGTATAATCAGGAAGGAAAAATGCTCTCAGAAATCCCGAATAAATCGCTACCAGAGATAGGGAAAATAGCAGGATTAAAAAACCCTCAATCACTACATCCTGTAGATACGCAGGCTAGCGTTAATGCCAGAAATGTTGAATGTCGTTACAAAACTTTACATAGTTAGATATAGTAGTCCTATCAAAGGTGAAAATGTCAACATCTCATAATATCTTCCATCCAATGAACATAACTGATTTGTTGACACATACAACCTTGAAGGTGGCGGAATTTATCTAACATCTTTTCACCCCATTGTTTAGGAACAGATACAAGTTGTAAAATTAGATAAGCGATGAGACTGGCATAAATTTCTATGCCAATACCATTAACATTTTTCGTAATTAATTTATCCA
>WGNO01000040.1 GCA_016124525.1 Nostoc sp. RI_552
TCCACTTCCCACAGGTTAATTACTTGGTAATCTTGATAGGCTCTTATCCCTAATATCTCTGATTCGTAACGTTGGGGTATGGTTTGTTTACTGCTTGGGGGGAGGATATTGATTAAAACTGGATATACTCTTAAGTTATAAGGTTACTGATTTTTGTAAAACTTGAACCATGATTCATATACCTTAACTTCATCGTTATGAATGATTTAATTATACTTGATAGAAAATAAATTGTCCCAAGTATCAATTACCAGGGCATCACATCATCTAACCGCAGTTGCAGGAGAGTAAAAGAGGCTTAACCGATGACAAGGCGGTTAAACAGCTTGTTTCATAAGGGATAGAGCCTGAAAACCCCGTTGAAAAAAGAGGCATTTCGGAATATGTGTAAATGTTTATTTGTATTCAATGCAGCTAAATAAAGTATTTTCAGCATCTTCATGAATATACGTAGCTTGTATAATAAATTTCTCAATTAACAATATAAAATAAGTATTTATATTGATGTATGCGGGGGGGGGGGTGAATGGTAACATACACTGAGAAACAAATCGTTTACCAAAAGACATATTTTTTTCTCAACCCAATATTTTTTGTAAACAGGGGAACTTACACCATGATTCGTCGTTTTGCCTTAGCTTCCGCCATCTTAATCGCTGCCGGTTCTGCCGCTCCTGCAATGGCAAATATAGCAACAAGTGATCTAAGTGTCACAGCTACTGTGACTGCTGGCTGTACTATTTCTACGGATCCAATTAATTTTGGCGATTATGACCCAATTCGTAACCATAGTGTTAGTGCACTAAATGCAACCGGAACGGTGACAACAACTTGTACCACACAAGCTCCAGCAACTATTACTTTAGATCATGGTAGTAATCCTGGGGGAGAGTCTACTGATTCCACCCCAGCGCGTAGACTTGCTAATGGTCTTGGTAATCATCTTTCTTATCAAATTTACCGAGACAGCGGTCTCGGTACAGTTTGGGGAAATACCGCAGATACTGGTGTATCAGAGACTGGAAGTGGTACTGCACAAGAAACGACTGTTTACGGTTCTATTAGTGCCGCACAAAATGTTCCTGCTGGTTCATACAGTGATACTGTAGAGGCTACAGTCAACTTTTAATCTAAAAATACTTGGATGTCCGAATTCTTGGAGAAGTCGGACATCTGTTTCTTGAGAGGTTGTTTGAAAAACCCTACCCGAACGAAAATTATGGTTTGCATACCATATTATTTATTACTTAATGTTTTACCGTACGTACCAACCAAAACTGCTTTTTTTCCTCAGCCTGGTATTTGGCCTATCCCTAAAACCCTCAACAGCTTGGGCAGGTAATTATAGCGTTAATCCCATTAATGTTGTTCTTTCTCCCAGAGTTGCCACTGCTCTGCTGAAATTGCGTAATCAGGATACCAGTGCTGCCAGTTTTCAATTCAAAGTATTCAAATGGGAACAAAATGCCCAAGGAGAAGACAAACTCACTCCTACTGAAGATATTATTCTGTTTCCATCTCTACTTACCGTAGAATCCCAGGGAGAGCGACAAATTAGACTCGGTTCTAAAGTTCCCATTAATACTGTCGAAAAAACTTACCGACTAATTGTGCAAGAACTACCCACAAAAACCACTCAACCCACTCAGAATGCAGTCCAAATCTTAACTAATTTAAGTATTCCTATTTTTCTACAACCGAACCAAATCAACCAGTCAGGAAAAATGGGACAACTAGCAATCAAAAAAGGTAATTTATCTTTTGAGATTAATAATACTGGTAATGTGAATTTTCGGCCACAGCAGATAACAGTGCAAGGAGTAAGTGCCACAGGGGAAAAAATTATTGAAACTTCTGTTAATAGTTGGTATATTTTAGCGGGTAATACTAAATCCTACAGTGTAGAATTACCACCCAAGGAAAAATGTAATGGGGTCAAGAAACTGGTAGTGGAAGTCAAAACCGCAAAAACCACCTTTAAAGAAACCCTAGATACTCCCCAGGGGGCTTGTGCCGCTGCTTACCCCCATTAGTGCCCCTTACCAAGGGGGAACTGGAGTCTTGTCCTCCAACCTAGAGACATTCCATGAAACGTCTCTACAGGGGTTCTAGTAAACGCACATTTAATTTTTAGAGATGTCTAATCATGAAATTCCTGAATTCATCTATTCCTATCTGCGTTTATCTGCGGTTATTTTTTTTCAAAATCCTTACAAAGTCGCCCTCAATTCCACTGTGTCCTGGTAATTTCCCGCAGGCACATTTTGCCCTGCCGGAATCTTAACATGAACATTGACATTACTGGCTGAACCCGTACCAGTCAATGACAAACCAGTCTCATTAGTATTCCCCCAAATTATTGTCTTAGATTCATCTTGATATAATTCATACAATAGGAAATCTCCCGCACCATCAGTCATGCGGCGCACGGGGTTAGTGTCTGTGGAGACAGAAGTGGGATTTTGTCCTTGTCCCAGGGT
Organism: Nostoc sp. RI_552; assembly: GCA_016124525.1. Lineage (GTDB taxonomy): Bacteria > Cyanobacteriota > Cyanobacteriia > Cyanobacteriales > Nostocaceae > Umezakia > Umezakia ovalisporum. The sequence continues at coordinate 2,481 of WGNO01000040.1, forward strand.
AATTTTCCCAGGAGTATTACTCGGTAAAGTAATAGCGATTGGTAATGTTACTGTTGCCGGAGTAGAGGGATTAGTTATGTTCTCAACTGGTATTGGCACAGGAGCAGCAGGTGGGGTAATTATAATACTAGGAACTACTGAAGCAGAAACATTCAAATTAGCATTTGCGCTACCTGCCATTGCGGGAGCAGTGGAACTAGCCATAAGTAGCAAAACAGTTAATAAAGAAGGGCGCAATTTCATAGTTTTATGTGTGGTTTTATGCGTGGTTTTGTGCGTGTAAATAATGGATGGTGGTTGCTGTTAGTTTCTGCTTGGAGTTTTGCAGTGTGTTCTGAGGTTGCTGCACAAGAACAAAATGCTATTTTGGAACTTACCGTTAATCAGGTGGCTAAAGAAGCAATTTTTGTGATTTTACGCCCCCAGGATATTTTTGTTAGTCTTCCTGATTTAGAAAAAGCCGGGTTAGAAAATTTCGCTGGTGGTCGAGAAACTATTAATAATGAAATTTATGTTTCTCTGACTTCCTTAGCTCCCCAGTTAAGCTATTTTTTTGATGAAAAAGCCTTAACTCTAAGTATAACAGCCCAACCAGAATTATTAAAGAGTAATTCATTTAATTTAGGTCGCCAGTCACCCCAAAATATTACCTATAGTCAAGACACTAGTGTTTTCTTTAATTATGCTTTTAATTTACCTGTTGACGTTGAAAAATTCAACCTCAACAATTATACATTTTTTGGAGAGTCAGGATTAAGTATTAATAATAGTTTACTTTATAGCAGTTTTTCCCGCAAAACTGATGGTTCTTGGCTGCGAGGCTTAACAAATTTCACCTTAGACAATCCCCAAAAAATGACTAAATGGGTAATTGGTGATTCCTTTGTCAGTGCCGGCGATTTAGGGGGAGGAATGTTTATGGCTGGTGTGAGTAATTCACGGGATTTTGGACTAAATCCTAATGTCATTCAACAACCAACTTTTAGTTTATCTGGTGTAGCCTTAACACCTTCCAAAGTAGAGGTTTTTGTGAATGGACAAAGAGTAAATCAAACAGAAGTACCCCCCGGTCGCTTTCAATTTGATAATTTACTCCTACCCTCCGGTAGTGGTTCTACAAAAGTTGTAATTCGTGATGCTTTGGGTCGAGAACAGGTAATTACTTCACCTTTTTATTTTGCTCCAGGGTTACTAAAACCCGGTTTATCTGACTACAGTTTTAATTTCGGTTTACAGCGATTTAAACTAGACTCTGATAATTTTAATTATGGTTCTCCGGCTTTTCTCGGTCGCTATCGTCAGGGTATCACCAACTCCCTGACCCTGGGCGGGCGTTTGGAAGTTGCTAGTAACCTAATTAGTGGTGGTTCTACTCTAACCACTACCCTACCTTTTGGGGCTTTAGGACTATCCCTAGCCGCCAGTAGTGAATCAGGAATTACCGGTGCTGCGGCTGCTCTCACTTATAGTTATTCTGGTCGTAATATCGGTTTTGGTGGTTCGGTGCGGCTGTTGAGTGACCGATATGCTAATTTAAGTTTGACAGCATTAGATGACAGAGCCAAGTTAGAAAATAATGCTTTTATTTTTGTCTCTCCCACCCGTGATTTGAGCTTAGGTTCGCAGTATGCATCCTCAGATTTCCGTGACAAAGGACATAGTAACCGCCTAGCTTTCACCAGTAGTTTGCGTCTCAATTCCCGTGCAGATTTATCTATAAATCTCAGCCAGTCTAACCAACCTACACAACCAACTACAAATGAACTATTTATCGGTTTCAATTATACTTTAGGTAATGCAAGGGCTAGTATTAATCGGGAAAATACCAATGGTAAAACTGCAATTAACTCGACCGTATCTGTACAGAAATCTCCACCGGTAGGTAATGGCTTGGGCTACCGTCTTCAGGTTAACCCCAACGGGGAAAAAATTCCCGCCAATGGTAGTATCCAGTATCGCGCTCCCTTTGGTGTTTATGAGTTAAACCTCAACCGCAATAATGGTAAAAATAGTGGCTCTGTTAATATCTCTGGTAGTATTATCGGCATAGGAAATAGTGTTTTTCTTGCCCCTCCTGTCACCCAAAGCTTTGCACTCATAGAAGTTCCAGGGGTGCGGGGTGTCCGTGGTTACAGTAATAATCAGGAAGTTGGACGCACTGATTCTCGCGGTAATTTAATAATTACTAATCTGCGTCCTTATAATGGAAATAATTTAAAAATCCAAGATCAAGATATTCCTTTAAACTACAAAATTGATGCTAATGAAAAAGTAATTACTCCACCTTTTCGAGGTGGGGCGGTTGTGCGTTTTCCTGTGCAACTAATTCAGAGTATTGTTGGTACCTTGTCGGTAGAAACATCAGGAAAAACTGTAATTCCCTCCTATGGTCAGTTAAATATCACTGTGAATAATCAAATTATTAACTCACCTATTGGTAAGGAAGGAGATTTTTATTTAGATAGTATTGCTCCGGGAAAATATGCAGCTAATGTGGACTATGAAGGTGGTATTTGTAATTTTGAGCTAACTATTCCCCAGTCTCAGGAACAAATGATTAATTTAGGCAATTTAAAGTGTATCCTTCCTTAAAGGGTGTTTTACCAGATTCGGCGATTCAAGAGTCATTTGAAAAATGCGGGTTTTGCTTTTTCCCTACGAAAGATTGTAATTAACCTCACTCCCGCAGATTTAAGAAAAGAAGGATCTGCTTTTGAGTTTCCATTCAATTAATGTCCCCAGGGAGTGGGGACTTTTTCAATCCATAAATCATCTTCAATCACTTTTAGTTTCCATTCAATTAATGTCCCCAGCGATTGGGGACATTATGGCTGAGTGGTGGGAACAGGGAAAAATAATGTTTCCATTCAATTAATGTCCCCAGCGAGTGGGGACATACCATAGAGGTAAGAAAGACCTCTGATGGCTATAAAGTTTCCATTCAATTAATGTCCCCAGCGAGTGGGGACGTGAAACCACCATCATCTGGACAATCTAAAAGCAAGCGAGTTTCCATTCAATTAATGTCCCCAGCGAGTGGGGACTTAGACCCTACCTCTGCTCTATTCCACATTCAGTGGTTTCCATTCAATTAATGTCCCCAGCGAGTGGGGACTCGTGAAGTTATAGCCTTTAGGAGGCATTATCATGAAATGTTTCCATTCAATTAACGTCCCCAGCGAGTGGGGACCGCATGAGCTCGTTCATGTTCTACAGCTATCAAGAAAGTTTCCATTCAATTAATGTCCCCAGCGAGTGGGGACGAAAATGCAGACACAGATTGAAGCATACTGGGATGAAGATGTTTCCATTCAATTAATGTCCCCAGCGAGTGGGGACATTATGATGACCTCATCACAGGTTTATCATCTAAGTTGTTTCCATTCAATTAATGTCCCCAGCGAGTGGGGACTCAAAATTCACAGTTCCGGATGTACACGAACTTTCCATGTTTCCATTCAATTAATGTCCCCAGCGAGTGGGGACAAAAGCATTTAAAGAAGGGAGATCTGCTGGGGTTCTACAGTTTCCATTCAATTAATGTCCCCAGCGAGTGGGGACAAGTAGTTCTCCCCCCAAGCCGCCCAGAACCAGAACGTTTCCATTCAATTAATGTCCCCAGCGAGTGGGGACGCAGGTTCACTATACTCCTATTGCAGAGAAGGAAAGTTTCCATTCAATTAATGTCCCCAGCGAGTGGGGACCTTTTCCTGTGAAGGCGACGACATTAGGGCAACGGAGGTTTCCATTCAATTAATGTCCCCAGCGAGTGGGGACAAACCTAACCTGTGATAGACCATCCCTGATGTCAAAATGAAGTTTCCATTCAATTAATGTCCCCAGCGAGTGGGGACGAGATGAGCAGAAGCTCTGGTGTAGACCCACCTCGGTTTCCATTCAATTAATGTCCCCAGCGAGTGGGGACTTTAAGCTCAAGCTTTAACCCCTCTTCCGCAAAGTTTCCATTCAATTAATGTCCCCAGCGAGTGGGGACGAAACCGTATTGTCCGCATACGGACATACAGCGGAAGTTTCCATTCAATTAATGTCCCCAGCGAGTGGGGACTTTTTGAGTTCTGCAGAATCTCTAGAGTTTCTTTGAGTTTCCATTCAATTAATGTCCCCAGCGAGTGGGGACGACCATATGGGCAATACTCAGCCCTCTTGCAAAACTTGTTTCCATTCAATTAATGTCCCCAGCGAGTGGGGACCAGAAGGTTGTCCCTCTATAGAGGAATACAACATCTTTGTTTCCATTCAATTAATGTCCCCAGCGAGTGGGGACCTATGGTGCAGACCCACCTCGTATGATGCCCTTTACGGGTTTCCATTCAATTAATGTCCCCAGCGAGTGGGGACGTCATCAGTTCTGGTCTTGGGGTATGTCAGCGATGACTAGTTTCCATTCAATTAATGTCCCCAGCGAGTGGGGACTCCTCCTAAGAGGAAAGAAATGTTCCTTTTCATTAAGGTTTCCATTCAATTAATGTCCCCAGCGAGTGGGGACTAGAGGAGTTCACTGTATATGGCAAAAACATTACCGTATAGTTTCCATTCAATTAATGTCCCCAGCGAGTGGGGACATGATGATAGCCTTGCAGATATGGAGTCATGGGGTGAGGTTTCCATTCAATTAATGTCCCCAGCGAGTGGGGACTAGACATTGAGAAATCTCATCTTCTCAAGAATTATAAAGTTTCCATTCAATTAATGTCCCCAGCGAGTGGGGACTCTTGCATTCTAAACACATACCCTGTGAGAAGTCTAGAGGCACTTTCCGAGGTTCAATAAACTTAACCGCTGAAATGGAGTTTACCATAGTAATAAAAAACCTGAAATCCTTATACAGCAAGGAACCGAAGTTAAAAACATGAGAATCACTATTTCAGCTATTTTCATTGAACTTCGGTAATAGTTAACTGGTGCATCACAACAGTGTTTAGGGGGAAGCGCCATCCCACTATATTCCATCCTTTGTAACGGCATAGCTTGGGGGTGGAGTGAAACCTCATCATAAATATTTAGCGCAATGCCGGTGTAAAACTCTTATATTCTTAAAAATCTACTCAAAGATAGATGACAACATTACCTAAATAGTATCACTGAGACCAAATAAATAAATGACACATTTATTTTGTTGTGTCCATTTGAGTTTGGTATTATAAATTTCATCTACTTAAACTTTTGCTGTTTCTTCTTATAAGTACGCATACCGTTAAATATTCAACTAACCATCAAAAGTAAAACTTACTGACACTCACCCCTAGTGCTACCCCCACTTGGAGTCAAACCAATCAAAACAGCTTCACTTGTTCCTCAAGTTCCCACCCCGGTTGTATCAAGGAAATCCCCACATCCTTAGAGTTAACACCTGAGCCAGGAAAATACCAGAAAAATAATCTAGAAACATCGAACCACAGAGGCCCAGAGTACCCTGAGTAAGAGCTAATCATCAGCCATATTAATAGATACTGTGTCTAATGTACTGATTAAGACAGAACTTAATTCCCTTGTCATTGGAATATGCTTCTTCCATAGGGGTATATAATAACTCAGTTGTTAATCAACGTATTTGTAAATATATCTCCAAAGATAGGTGACAGCAGTCTTTAAAATGTTGCAGCTTATGAAATCACAACTTAGGGTAAGTATCCAGGGACACCTACACATGGTCATTGTTGTAGTTTTTTCTGAGTAGATATTTTATTTTGGAAATTGTCACTAATTTTGCAGTTAGATAATGAGATAAAACCTATGGATAATAAAACTTCAAAACAACGCTCAAATCAACCTCAAAATCTAGCTTTTACTCGTCCAAAAACAAAAAAAGATAACAATAAAAAGTTGAGTTTAAAAGATAAATTTGACCCACAACTTCTAGAAAAAAATCCTTGGGGACAATTTTTATTATTTGTGGAAGATGTATATGTATATAAAAAATCTATCAGGTCCATTGAAAATCAAGGAAATAAACCTGGGGAAATTTTAAAAATTGCCATTAAAAACCTTAATGAAACCTATCAAGCATCTTGGGCAGAAATACTCAATCAAATTCCTCAATCATATTGCCAAGAAACTGATAAGTTCTACTATCATATATCTAACCGTAAAAAACTTACTCCACAAAAAGTTTATCAAGAATCTCAAGCAGCTATTAAAGGTCTAATTAATAATGCCGAATATGGATTTATATATAGCGACAATAGAGATATCGGACGTATTATCCAGCTATGTGATGCTATAAATTACTTTCACAAAAACCCTTCTAAGACTTATTTGATTCTTAGTCAACTAGAAGCTTATGTCCCAGGGGATGCTAAACCACTATTTACAGAATCCACAGTCTTTCAAAGCATCATTGAAGGTGGATCTCAGCAAAGGCTCACAGATTTTGGTATGGCCTTGATGAAACATTTTCGAGTGACTCACACCGCTATTAAAGATGAAACAGCTGGTAACCTCATTTTAAGTATGGGAGAGATTGAAAGGGAATTAAAAACTCAAATTACGACTTTAGAAGCAGAAAAATTAGAACTTACCAATGAGCTAAAACAAAGTCGTCAGCAAGTACGTGAAAATGCTCTAATTGAAATTGCTCAAGACCTTCAAAATTCTCCTCAACCTGGTTTACATCACATAGATAAAATCATCAGTTCCCTGGAATCTCAAATCAAAGAAACTGGAGAGGCTGAACTTTCATCTGATGATGCTCAGACGATATTTATTATCTTGCGTAATTTCATGACAATTTTGCAAAAACTAGGAATAGAAAGTTACCCCCAGTCTCTCCAAGAGAGTTTCACAATATCTGAACTTGAGTTAGCAAAATACACTTATGTGGGAACGCCTTTTACAAAAGAGAAGAAAAAAGTCAAGTGTATTCAGAAAGGCTGGAAAGTTAACGACAAAGTAATTACACCAGCTAAAGTCAAAGAGTTAATTCCTAGTTCAGAAGGTAATTAAAGAATTATATAAAATTAAAAAGGAGAGTAAACCATGGAAAAAAATATAGCAATACTACTAGACCTGGACAATATTAAACCGGAACTTGGGGAAATCGAAGATATTTGCAGAAGGTATGGTTCTGTAGTAGAACATCGTGCATTTTCCAACACACCAGCAGTATTAGCTGCTTATGGTAGTAAGCTACGTAATTTAGGATATCGGTTTGAATTAACCCCCGGACTTACAACCGTTGCACAAGAAGTTGATAATTTAATTTTCCGCACCTCTGAGGAACTAATTAACAATTCTCAACAAAAAATTAATATCATTGCTGTTGTGAGTAATGATAATGATTATGGCCAGCTATTCTCTAATTTAAGCAGTAAAGGCGTGCAAACAATAGCTATTGGTAATAATCAACTGGGAAATAAACTGAGAGAAAAAGCCACATATATTGAATTTATCCAAAATATTTTGCGCCCCACCTATCTGGGTATTGATTTAGGAACTACTAATACAGTAGTGGCCATAGCTAGCCAAACCTTAAGAAAAGAATGGACAGCTAATGTCATTAGTATTCCTGTGAAAAATGAGCAAGAAGGTTTACAAAATACACAACTAATTCCTTCCGCCGTGCGGTTTTCTCAATTAGATATTGCAGAAATAGGTAAGCATGTTCGCAGTCAATATTATGCTTTTAGAGATCAAACTATTTTGGCTTGGAAACATGATATTGGCACTCTTCAAGATGGTGTAGCTTTTAAATATCAACTTAGTATTGGTAATATTTCCCCAGAACAAGCAGCTGGAGAAGTGTTAAAGTTTTGTCGTCATCAATTAAGAGAAAAGCAAATAGATGCAGGGGGCGTAGTCATCACTCACCCTGCTTCTTATGAACCTGATGCTATTGCAGCCACCCGTGAAGCTGCTAAGTTAGCCGGTTGGGAAGAAGATAACATTGTTTTGCTACCAGAACCAAAAGCTGCTTTATATGATTTTTTATATAAACTGCAAAATAGAGAGATTTACGCTGATTTAGATCCCAGTGCTCCTTTAAATATTCTTGTTTACGATTTAGGGGGTGGAACTTTAGATACTTCATTACACAAAGTTGAATGGAATAATGATATTGCTCAGTTCTTTATTGAGGATATTTCCATTGGTTCCCGTACAAGAGTTGGAGGTGATAAAGTTGATGAGAAAATAGTTGATTATTTATTTAAAAACTATAGTAAAATCAATCGTTTATCTGAACCTGAAAAGGAAAAACTCTGGGATGAACTAAAAATATATACAGAAAAGTATAAGCAGGTTTGGGGTGCAAAATATTTAGATAATCCCAACAAGGAAGAGTTTATAATTCCGTTTGAATACGTTAGTTCTAGCTCTAACTTTTCGATTTTATATAGTTTAGGATATCTTCAAATGCAGGAAGCGTTAAAACAGTTGCTGTGTCCAGATATTACACCTGAACTACTAGAAAAGTTAGATCCCAAGACGGCTTTTAATCAATCTCCCTTTATAGATCGCCGTGACACCTTTGTTGTTCCTGTCCTCGATGTCCTGCTCAAAGCAAAAGATAAGTTGGGAGAAATACCTAAAATCAATGGAATTCTTCTCAATGGTGGGATGACATATTTCCCTTTAATTCGGGAACGGTTGAGAGAACTTTTACCGGGAACATTAATTTTGTCAGAGGGAGATCCAGACTTAGCAGTTGCTCGTGGTGCAGCATTTTACGCAGCTGGTACCGTGGGTAAGTTAGAAGGAATTAACCCTACAAATATTTGGCTAGAAGTTACAAATCCCCAAACTGAAGAATCAAAATTAGAATTGTTAGTTGCTCACGGTCAAAAGTATCCTTATCGCACAACTTTGGCTGGATTTCGTTTACCAGTATTTAACGAAGGTTTGATTGGTTTTAACGCCTGGGTGGGTATGGGTTCCGAAATTAATCAAAATACAACTTTACAACGTACTCGCTACCTTCACGCCGATGAAATTCGTGCTGCTAATATTCAACCAGGAGACTATTTGAACCTCGAGGTAGAATATACCTTTGATGAACGATTATTGCTAACATTGGTACATCGCGATCGCCCAGATGCTCGTTTTCGGTTAGAAGTCTCTTCCCAAGGAAAAGTACCCACAACTAACAACATTCAGCAAGCAGCCAGTAATAGAGCTATTGAGTTAATTCCTCAAATTCCCCGTTCCCGGTGCGGTAGAGAAATTAACCCCAGTATTCAGGTTAAATTTACTGAATGGGGAAGAATTACATTTAGCCTGGCTCAAAATTGGCAAAATGCTCATGTTCAAGACCAGAGAAAAACTCTAGAAAACCAGACTTGTCAAGCTAAAAATCGTTTATCTATCATTAACAGTTTATTGCAATGGTTAGAAACAGAAAGTCACACCAGACCTAACTTGCAACAAACCAGAAAAATTGTAGCAGTAATGTCTTTATCTAATATTATCCAGTGCTTACCTTCTGACAGTTCTGATGAGGTCAGAGAACTAGAACAAAGGTATCATAACTGGATTATGCGTCAGTTTAAAGCTGGTTTATCAAGGTACAGTCATATACATGAATTACACACAGCTATTTCCCTCGCTCCCGGTAAAATGTTGTGGTCAGACCTTGAGGAGTTAATTTACCAAGAGTTTACAATCATATCAAATCTACCACGTTCCGTTAATTTACTCAACTCTTTTGGTATTTGTGCAAATCCTTCTCAACTTAACATTACTCGTTTGATCTCTATTATCAATGGTAATCAGCATCTGGCTGTGCGCCAAAAAGCTTTCTGGGCCCTAGCCAGAATCATCAGCCCCGGTCAACCCCAAGAATGGCAAGCTAATGTTACTGATGTAGAAAAAGTAGCATCTTTTGTTTTAAATCAAGTGAAACATCATGTTAGTGAGCCTCAAATTGCTTTAGATGCTTTAGGGTGTCTCGCCCAATGTATTGGTTGGCATATTACAGGAAATCTACTTCATGAACGAATTGTCAATGAAATTTTATCTCTAGCAGACATTTATCTGCCTTGTCAACCTAGAATGATTTCCTTCCCAGGAATCTCCAATCAATTTGACCGCAAGTTAGAGTTAATAGAACTGGCTTTTAATTTGGATACTGCTAGTGATCAAGATGTGAAAGACCTAAAAACGTGGCTTTTGCAAATTGTTAGGGGTTGAAGCTCGCCGCCACCAGTAAGGCGGGCAAGGAATACACAAAAGTTAATATAGTCTTTAGTGTTCCAGTTTTTGCCACTGGTCTCTAGTATATGGAGCTAAGCGGATTCGAACCGCTGACCCCCTCAATGCCATTGAGATGCGCTACCAACTGCGCTATAGCCCCGTGGGATGCTTATTAATATTCCCTTAGTATTTCAATTTTGTCAAGTCTAATTAATAAATTCGTATCTGTATCTTCCTCTAGGGAGGATTTTTTTCATGACAATTGTAACAAATAACTCATACAATGTCCCATGAGAAAATAAACTACTAACATAGCAGCAGCCGCCACAGCAACCAATGCACCAGCCAACATTAAAGAAAACTCCTTATGCTCCACAGCTTTTTCCATCAGGTGCAGGGACCACGCCACTAAGGCTACGTCAAATAGTAAAATAAAAATCAGCATAATATTTCTTAATATTTATTCATAGTTCTAAATTTATGTTAACACCGTTTTAGAGAACTGTATCTAACTTGTGATGGATGTAGTTAAATTTTCATGATATTTTAGCAATCAAGATCACAACCGTACTGGTACTGAATTATCGCGTAAGTAGTTTTTTATTTCTGCCACGCTTAATTGCCCATAATGCAGCAGTGATGCTAGTAATGCGGCTTCTGCTTTCCCCTGAGTTAATGCCGTGTAAATATGTTCACAGTTACCTGCACCCCCAGAGGCAATAACTGGAATTTGTACAGATTCAGCGATCGCCCTTGTCAGATCCAAGTCGTAGCCAGCTTGAGTACCGTCAGCATCCATACTAGTCACCAGTAATTCTCCTGCGCCTCGTCTTTCTACTTCCTGTGCCCAACGTAAGGCATCTAAACCAGTATTATCCCTACCACCTCGCACATAAACATCCCACCCTGGATTATTGGCATCAACCCTGGGTCTAGCATCAATAGCAACAACTATGCATTGATTACCAAAGCGATCGCTAGCCCGATTAATCAAGTCTGGATCGCGTACAGCCGCAGAATTAATACTAACCTTGTCAGCCCCTGCTCGTAACAAAGCTTTAACATTTTCTAAGGATTGAATTCCACCCCCCACAGTCAAGGGAATAAAGACCTGTTCAGCAGTACGGTAAACCACGTCAATAATTGTATCCCGGTGTTCATGAGTAGCTGTAATATCCAGAAACACTAACTCATCAGCCCCGGCTTCGTTGTAAACCTTTGCCAGTTCTACGGGATCACCCGCATCTTTAAGGTCTACAAAGTTAACTCCCTTAACAACACGTCCCGCCTTCACATCTAAGCAAGGTAAAATTCTTTTAGACAACATAATAAATTTTTCACTCCTGGCTAATCCTGTGGAATTTAAATTCTAAATTGACGTGTGTAGTTCTCAGCAAAAAATTTTTCCTTGTGTTTACTCACAGCCATTACTTACTAGATGGCATTCAAACAGTCCTCCAGTTAAAGTTGATAGCTGAATTATGGCGATAATCTCCTCAAAAAAACAGCCTCAAGAACCCAACGGACAACCAAAGCCACCACGGGAGTCAAAACCCGCACCTACCAATGAAAACATTTTGCAACCTCAAGCTGCTACTGAAGAACAAGGTAGGCAAGAAGAAAGTATCAGGCCACAGCGATTTGCTGATTACGTCGGACAGAAAGACTTAAAAGATGTGCTAGATATTGCCATCAAAGCAGCGAAATCAAGGGGTGAGGTGTTGGATCACTTACTGCTGTATGGCCCTCCAGGATTGGGCAAAACAACAATGGCCATCATCTTAGCATCAGAAATGGGAGTAAACTACAAAATTACCAGTGCGCCAGCCCTAGAACGTCCCAGAGACATTGTAGGGCTATTAGTGAACCTTAAACCCGGAGATGTCCTGTTTGTTGATGAAATTCATCGTCTTTCCCGGATGACAGAAGAAATTCTTTATCCGGCTATGGAAGATTATCGTTTAGACATCACCATCGGCAAAGGTTCTGGAGCCCGCATTAGAAGTATACCCCTGAACAAATTTACTTTAGTGGGAGCAACAACTCGTGTAGGTGCATTAACCTCACCATTACGCGATCGCTTTGGCTTAGTACAAAAATTGCGCTTTTACGAAGTTGAAGAACTCAGCCAAATTGTATCCAGAACCGCCGAAGTTCTCAACACCCCCATAGCAGAGGATGGTGCTACAGAAATTGCTCGTCGTTCCAGAGGTACACCTCGAATTGCCAACAGGTTACTTAAACGAGTCCGTGATTACGCGGAAGTTAAATTAGCAGGTACAATTACCGAAAATGTTGCTGCTGATGCACTGCAACTATTTCAAGTAGATCCATGTGGATTAGATTGGACAGATCGGCGTATGCTAACTGTAATCATTGAACAATTTAACGGTGGTCCCGTGGGATTAGAAACAATTGCCGCAGCCACAGGTGAAGATACCCAAACAATTGAAGAAGTTTATGAACCTTACCTTATGCAAATCGGTTATTTAAGCCGCACTCCCCGTGGCAGGATAGCCACAAGCACAGCATACAAGCATTTGGGTTTTAAGCCGCCTAATGAACAGTTATCGTTACTATAATTAAGCGAAAATAGGGAAAGTAAGCAGGTGGAAATGCTCAATTCAGCACTTTTAAAGGTAAATTGTAAATGATGAAATTAATTGCTCTTGTTTTCAGTCTGTTGGTGTTTTTGTGCTGGAGTACACCAGCCGTGGTTGCTGCCCAAATCCCGACCATCACTCAAGAACAGTTAGAACAAGGAGATAAATGGGCTAATGAAGCTTTGGCTGCTACCAATAAAGGTGATTTTTCCACGGCGGAAATTTACTGGACAAAGATTGTTGAGAATTTCCCCACCAATGCAGGTGCATGGAGCAATCGGGGAAATTCCCGGGTGAGTCAAAATAAATTAGCAGCAGCATTGACAGATTACAACAAAGCCATAGAACTAGCCCCCAACGCCACTGACCCTTACTTAAATCGGGGTGCAGCTTGGGAAGGATTGGGCAAATGGCAAGAGGCCATCGCCGATTACAATCACGTTTTAGAACTTGACCCCAATGATGCCATGGCATATAACAACCGAGGTAATGCCAAATCAGGTTTAGGACAATGGCAAGAGGCCATAGGCGACTATAAAAAATCCCTGGAAATTGCCCCTAATTTTGCCTTTGCCCGTGCTAACTATGCCCTCGCCCTTTATCAAATCGGTCAAACCGACCCAGCCATCCGTGAGATGAGGAACATAGTCCGCAAATATCCCAAATTTGCCGATATGCGCGCTGCCATCACCGCCGCTTACTGGGTAAATGGCAACAAAGGCGAAGCCGAAAGTAACTGGGTAGCAGCTTATGGATTGGATAACCGCTACAAAGACATCAACTGGGTCAAAAATATTCGTCGTTGGCCCCCCAGTATGGTAGCAGCTTTAGATAAATTTTTACATCTTCAGTAAGCCTTGTTAATTTTACATTCCAGGCTGATGATCAAAAATTTATTTCATAAACCCTCAGCCAAATGTCCCTGTTTTCTGGTATATATCATTCTAAGTTACCGAAAATAGAGACCATGACCCACTTTGGATTGATATGTCCTGCTGCATCTGGTCATCTTTACCCTATGACTACATTGGGGTATGAACTAAAATCTCGCGGCCATCGGGTCACGCTATTCAGTATACTTGATGCTAAACCCAAAACACTGGCAGCAGAATTAGAATTTATAGCTATTGGCAAGTCTGAATTTCCTCCTGGGGCAATGGTTGAATTATTTACCCAGCTAGGAAAACTGAGCGGATACTCTGCATTGCAATATACCATCACTTTTATACAGAAAATGGCGGCTATCTTACTGCGGGAAGCTCCAGCACTCATCAAAGAAGCTGGGGTAGAGGCGCTACTAGTAGACCAAGTTTCACCAGAAGGAGGAAGCATTGCCGAATTTTTAGACATTCCTTTCGTGAGCGTCTGCAATGCCATGATGATTAATCGGGATGTCAGTGTTCCACCTTTTAATACTTCTTGGAATTACAGTACTAGTTCATGGGCACAGATCCGGAACCAAGGAGGTTACGCATTACTGAACCGCATCGGGCGACCAATGCGGAAAGTAATCAATGACCATCGTCAGCAATGGAAGTTACCGCCATATTCTCATCCCAACGATTACTATTCTCAACTAGCCCAGATTAGCCAACAGCCCCAAGAGTTGGAATTCCCTAGGAAGCATTTACCCCCATGTTTCCACTTCACCGGACCTTACCATGACCCAAAAACTCGCGCATCAATACCTTTCCCCTTTGAAAAATTAAATGGCAAACCCTTGATCTATGCTTCCCTGGGAACCATACAAAATCGCTTGTTACCAATTTTTAACAATATTGCCGAAGCTTGTAATAATCTAGATGCCCAATTAATAATTTCTCTTGGTGGTTCTGCTAGTCCAGAAGTTTTACAAGGTTTACCAGGAAATCCCCTCGTAGTTGGTTATGCACCCCAACTGGAATTACTGCAAAAAACCACCCTGACAATTACCCATGCAGGGATGAATACCACCTTGGAATCTTTGAGCAATGGGGTACCAATGGTTGCTATCCCCATTGCTAATGACCAGCCTGGTGTAGCAGCCCGTATAGCTTGGGCGGGATGTGGTGAATTTGTACCCCTGAACCGGGTAAATGTAACTAGGTTACGAACTGCTATCCAAAAAGTGCTAACGGAAGATTCTTATCAAAAAAATGCCCTGAGATTACAACAAGCAATTAAGAATTCTGGAGGAGTGACTAGAGCAGCAGATATTATCGAGCAGGCGGTATCTACACAGAAACCTGTACTACCATAGAAAGTACCCAAAGTTCTTAGCATAATCTTAAACAACTCACTTTTTCAATAAGTCGGTGATCCCAGGTTGGAATAAGCCTCTCATCCGAGCAAGACATACACCCCCACCATAGGAGATTCACACATTAACACCAAATGCCACCGGGAGGGAAAGGGGGGATATGACCAAGTTTTCGCCGCCACTTTTTTCTTAACTTGGCAACACCAAAATCCATAATCTTCAAGTCCCCTAGACGAATACTATCCTTTAAAGGGTAGTACCACATTGCTAATTGATCCGTTTTATATTTCCTATCATTGTTAGGACTTACGGAACCGGCACAGCCATGGCAAAAAGGCCGCCATAATGCCAAACCTCTGAATAATCCCAGCCAGGGTTAGGCATACAATAGTCAGCATTCATTTAGATAATCATATTATTGGGCTTTATTTGCGCTTGATTTTTCTTTAAGTACTGCTAGTTAAATAGAATATTTCTTCCCTATCAAACATATCTAACAGGTGTGGGGTGATGGCACCACACCTAGTTTAGTTCATACTTAACTCAACTCAGATACAAGCTGATTTTCCTTACACCGCCCCTTAATTACCATCTCCATACCTCCTTTTGGAGCAAACAGTAAGCCCTTACGTACTGGCTGCATTGGTTTACTATTTGCTAATTCCATTTCCCAGTTAGAAACCACTGAGGCCAAAACCAATTTCATTTCAAACAAGGCCAAAGCCATACCCAGACAGCGCCGATTACCACCACCAAAAGGTATATATTCAGAAGCTGAAAACTGTCTTTCTAAAAAACGCTCTGGTTTAAATGTCTTAGCGTCAGGATATAAATTTTCCCGATGATGGGTTAAATAAACACAGGGAATTAATAACGTCCCAGGCGGAAACTCATATTCCCCAATTTGTAGCGATGATTTAACCAACCTAGTTAATGTTATTACTGCTACTGGGTAAATACGTAATGTTTCTGAGCAGACTGCATTCAAATAAGGTAAGCGAAAAATGGCATTGGCTTGGGGGTGTTCTCCCAGAGTTGATAACTCTTGCAATAATTTTTCCCGCACTTGTGGCTGATTGTGAATCCAATACAACGCCCAAGTCAGTGATGTGGCAGTAGTTTCGTGACCTGCTACTAATAAAGTCATCAACTCATCACGTAACTCCAAATCCGTCATTGGTTCACCCGCTTCATCGCGAGTAGCCATCATCAAAGATAAAATATCACACCGGGATGAATCAGGCTGTACCTTTCGTTCTTGAATCTCAGCATAAATCAGTTGGTCAATTTCCTGGCGTAAACTCAGAAACTGTCCCCAAGGACTCCAGGAACCTAAATCCCGCTGCAATACTGGAAAAAGTAGCGCTAAGGCTCTTAAAGCAGGTGTTTTGGGGTTCAGGATATTAATTAAAAGTTGCTTTAGCTGTTCGTAACGTGGCCCTTCAGCTAGACCAAATACAGCTTTTAAAATCACTTGAAAAGAAATAGCCTGCATAGATGACAGAATAGAAACAGTTCCCCCAACTTGCCATTTATCAGTCACTTCCTTGGTGATATCACGAATTAACTGACCATAAGCTAACATTCGTTCCCCATGAAACGGTGGTGCTAACAGCTTGCGTTGTCGTTGATGTTGCTTACCTTCTAGTGATAGTAATGATTGATTTCCCAACAAAGGTGCTTTCACCCCAGCTGGTGCGCCGGAGTCTAAATATTTAGGGTCGCTGCTAAAAATCTGCTGAATAGCTTGAGGGTTGCTCACAAATACTTGAGGCTTAAAAACTGGGCCGATGCGGAGAGTGAAAATATCACCATACCTTTGAGCACAGTCTTCCAGATATTCAAAAGGGCTAGTTAGCCAGTGATATGTCTGTAACCAAGGATGAGCTTGGGGGCCGTCAGGTAGCTTAGTTCCTAGCATTTTGATTTTTCTCCCAGAACAATTGGTATGAACCAGTAATTCATGCACCGATTCTTGATTCTTCAAACACCAATGTAATTACTATTAATATTACCTTGTAATTTTTATTGTTTATTTTTATTGATTTCCTCTAACAATTCTGCTATTTTCATGGCATTTAGTTGTTGAACATTACTTAAAACAATTGCTGCACCTGCTGCTAGTAATGTTTGACTATAAGCATCACTATGGGCTGGTGTTTCTTGTACATGAGGAGGTAAAATTCCCACACCAATCCAATTGCGGTGAGGATTGATTTCTCGAGCTTTTCTGACAGTATACATATCAGCTACAGTATCTCCCACATAGATAATTGTAGGTATATTATTTGGTTCATTTTCTAACTGTTCAACAGTGGCAAAAAGTCCTGTGGGATCCGGTTTACCTGGGGCATCTTCCATGGCAATTAACACAGGGGATTGTAAACCTAAACGTTTGTGTAAAACATAAGTGGCAGAAGCACGGGTAGCACCACTAAAAAATCCCCAACAAATTCCTAACTCTGTCAGTTTTTCTAAATAGCTAGTTTGTAATAATAACGGTTCATTACAGATATATCCAGTCCAATTTTCTGGGTCAGTGCCTCGATAACGAGATTGAAAAAATGTAACTATGGCTTTGTAATTCAGTGGCAACTGTTGGCGAGATTTCCCTTGTGATTCAAAGTAGCGGTAAATCAATTCTTGGGAAGCTTCCCAGTCATTATTCCACAATCCTTCAGATTTGAGCTGGTCAATGTCTCCTGGGGTGGGACGATAGGCTGTGTTCGTAAAATGCTCTACAGTGTCCGCCAAGGCTCGACGGTAGGAATTGCCGACATCGCGCACCACACCGTCAATGTCGAAAACCACAATAGTTGTTTCTGAAAATTTTCCAGTCATAGGATTTGCTAGATTAAAGCAGCCTTTAAATTTTAATCGGTCATGCTTAAGTAATTTGCAACCACTACTTGGTCATCAGGTGAAGCATTGAGTTAAAATGGACAATCACACAGCGCATACAGTGGGCATCATTTCCACCCGTGCGATAGCAACTTACTATTAATCCCCACATATTCCCCGGAGGTGTGATTGACCCAATTTATTCTCAAAATCCTTTGGTTAGACGAAAACGTTGCCCTAGCAGTGGATCAAGTTGTAGGCAAAGGTACTAGTCCTTTGACTAAATATTTTTTCTGGCCTCGCAATGATGCCTGGGAAGAGTTAAAAAAGGAATTAGAGTCCAAACACTGGATTAATGACGTAGATCGCGTCGAATTGCTCAATAAAGCCACAGAAGTAATTAACTACTGGCAAGAGGAAGGCAGAAGACGACCGATGGCAGAAGCTCAATTGAAATTCCCTGAAGTTGCCTTTACAGGTAGCGCCTGAGAAATTCAACATCCTCCCTGCTAGGTACTGAAACATGTTAAGGTGAGCAGCGCCCTGGGCGCTGTTTTTACTCAAATTTCACTGAATACGGATTCAAAAATAAAATCCCACCCCCACCCCCTTTTCTGAGTGACCAGAGGGAAAAGCTTAACGTAATTTTGGATTTTAGATTCGGTATCCAAAAAGACAAAATCAATATGTTATTTTTATGTTGTCAAACTGAAATTATACAGTTGGTAGCCTGTTGGTGTTTACATTTTTTCAACCCACAGCGAGGTTCATATTATTTATTGGTACGACGGCAAACTCATAAAATCCCAAACCCTAGAATTAGATATTCATGACCCAGGGTTACTTTATGGCGCTACGGTGTTTACAACAATGCGGGTTTATCAGCAATCCCTCGATAGTAATTTAACTAACTGGGTAGCACACTGCCATCGCCTACGTTACTCAGTACAATCTTTTGCTTGGTTAGAACCAAACTGGAATCTGGTGCGTCAAGGTGCAGAAACTCTGGCGAAAATTTTCCCCATCCTGAGAATCACTTTGTTTGCAGACGGACGCGAGTGGGTAACCGGGAGATTATTACCACCAGATTTAATTACAAAACAAACACACGGCGTTAGCACAAATTTGGCAATGTCTAACCTTTATCGCTCTCTACCTTCTCATAAAACTGGCAACTACCTCAGTGCTTGGTTGGCCAAATCTCAAGCTCAACAATTAAATTCTCAGGAAGCAATTTTAGTTGATGAAGCAGGTAATTGGTTAGAAACTACCACAGGTAATCTCTGGGGATGGCAAAATGGTAGTTGGTGGACACCACCATTAACAGAAGAAATTTTGTCGGGAATAGTGCGATCGCAACTGATAAAATGGCTGCCAATAGTAGGTGAGTCACCTTGGAATCAAGAGTTAGTGCGCGGATTTGAAGCCATCGCCTACACTAATAGTGTGGTAGAAATTATCCCCATTCACACGGTTCAGCAGCCCACAGGATCGCTCAAATATAATCCCTACCATCCTAGTTTTGCACAAATGAGGAGGTTTTTTCTAACATGACAGCCCCACCGTTATGTTATACCTTAAGATAAGTTAACATAATTTTTAATAATGCCCTCTCATATCCGAGAAGCTACGCTAACTCACAAAAAATACAGGAGGATAGACCTCAGTGAATAAAAGATGGAGAAATGCGGGGCTGTATGCGCTGCTTTTTATAGTTGTCATTGCTCTAGGCACAGCATTCTTTGACAAACAACCTCAAACTAGAGAAACATGGCGATACAGTCAATTTATTCAAGAAGTTGACAACGGCAGAGTAGATAGAGTCAGTCTGAGTGCAGACGGCTCCACAGCACTTGTTACCTCCAGAGATGGTGACAAAAAGATAGTAAATTTAGTCAAGGACCCTGATTTAATCAATAACCTGAATAATAAGGGTGTTGATATTTCTATTCTGCCCCAAACCGATGAAGGATTTTGGTTTAAGGCACTGAGCAGTTTATTTTTCCCTGTATTGCTTCTGGTGGGTTTATTCTTCTTGCTACGCCGCGCTCAAACCGGCCCCGGTAACCAAGCAATGAACTTTGGTAAATCCAAAGCAAGAGTGCAAATGGAGCCCCAAACTCAGGTCACCTTTGGAGATGTGGCTGGGATTGACCAAGCCAAACTGGAATTAAACGAAGTAGTAGACTTTCTCAAAAATGCCGACCGCTTCACCGCAGTGGGAGCAAAAATTCCTAAAGGTGTATTATTAGTTGGTCCTCCTGGTACAGGTAAAACCCTTCTCGCTCGTGCTGTAGCTGGGGAAGCAGGTGTACCCTTCTTTTCCATCTCTGGTTCTGAGTTTGTGGAAATGTTCGTAGGTGTGGGTGCTTCCCGCGTCCGCGATTTGTTTGAGCAAGCTAAGAGCAGTGCCCCTTGCATCGTGTTTATCGATGAAATTGATGCTGTAGGTCGTCAACGGGGTGCAGGTTTAGGCGGTGGTAACGACGAACGAGAACAAACCCTCAACCAGTTACTGACCGAAATGGATGGTTTTGAAGGTAATACTGGCATTATCATTATTGCCGCTACCAACCGTCCTGATGTCTTAGATGCAGCTTTGTTGCGTCCTGGTCGTTTTGACCGTCAAGTAGTTGTAGATCGTCCTGACTATGCAGGACGTAGCGAAATTCTTAAAGTTCACGCCCGTGGTAAAACCTTGGCTAAGGATGTGGACTTAGATAAAATCGCTCGTCGCACTCCTGGTTTTACAGGTGCAGATTTATCTAACTTGCTCAACGAAGCTGCAATTTTGGCAGCACGGCGCAATTTAACTGAAATCTCAATGGATGAAATCAATGATGCCATTGATCGCGTCCTGGCTGGCCCAGAAAAGAAAGACCGAGTGATGAGCGAGAAGCGCAAAACCCTAGTAGCATATCACGAAGCCGGTCACGCCCTAATTGGTGCTTTAATGCCAGACTATGACCCAGTACAAAAAATCAGCATTATTCCTCGCGGTCGTGCTGGTGGTCTAACTTGGTTTACTCCCAGTGAAGACCGTATGGATACAGGCTTGTATAGCCGTGCTTATCTAGAAAATCAAATGGCTGTAGCTTTAGGCGGTCGTCTAGCTGAAGAATTAGTCTTTGGTGAAGAGGAAGTAACCACTGGTGCTTCCAACGACTTGCAACAAGTAGCCCGTGTAGCCCGTCAGATGATTACCCGCTTTGGTATGAGCGATCGCTTGGGCCCAGTGGCTCTCGGTCGTCAGCAAGGTAATATGTTTCTTGGTCGGGATATCATGTCAGAGCGTGATTTCTCAGAAGAAACCGCTGCTGTTATTGATGAAGAAGTCCGCAAACTTGTGGATCTAGCTTATTCACGTGCTAAAGAAGTATTAGTTAACAATCGCCACATTCTCGATCAACTTGCCAAAATGCTAGTTGAGAAAGAAACAGTGGATGCTGAAGAATTGCAAGAAATTTTGGCAAATAACGATGTCAAAACTGCTGCTTTTGCATAATTCAGTTGAGTTGCAATTTCAGTAAAGGGTAACTCTGGAAATTCCAGAGTTACCCTAATTTTTTTGGACATCGCAGTTGATTGATATTTTAATCACAATACCACTGCGCTTACTATGAATACTTTAGTACCCACACTAACCCCCTAATCCCAAAAAAATATTTGGGAGATTGCTAATTAATAACTTCCTACTAATGATTAACTTTAACTTTGCAATAACCAACCTGATGTTCCTTGCGCCAAGCATGGGGAGGTAAACCATGATGTTGACGAAACTGACGCGAGAAATGGGAAACATCTTGATAACCAAGTGCTCTGGCAATTTGCTCCACAGTTTGATGATCATTTTGCAATAAAAACCGCGCTCCTTGCATCCGGCGTTTCACAATCCAGCTGTTTATAGTCTCTCCTGTCTGTTTTCCTACTTGATTAGTTAAGTAAGCGGGTGAGTAACCAACTGCTTCAGCTACATCACACAGGGTAATTCCTTCGTGATAATGAGCTTCAATAAAGTCAAACACTTTTTTTAATTGGGGAATACAGGGAAAAATAGATTTAGGTTCATTCAAAGTTAAAGTTTTATCCGGGGATGACGATTTTTGAGCCTCCTGGAATTTAGTAGCACACCAACTTTGCAGAATAGCTTGTCTTTGTAACTGGGTAGTGATTGTTCTCAGCAATTCGTCTAGTGTAAAGGGTTTAGTGATATAGTCATCTGCGCCTAACTCCATACCTTTACGAACAGCTCCTCTAGTGCAGCTACCAGTGATAAAAATAAAAGGAATAATTGCTGTGACAGGATCTTGGCGTAGCATAGTTAGAACACCATAACCATCTACATCAGGCATTGTAATATCACAAACCACTAAATCGGGTATATGCTCTTGTGCTTGTTGAATACCAGTCAGACCATTTTCCGCGCTGATAGTATCAAAGCCTTTAGCCCGAAGACCTTTGACATAAAGATTGCGGGTAACAGCATCATCTTCAATTACGAGAATTTTTTTCGCTGATTCGTACTTCATTTTCTAGCACCCTAAATCGTAGCCGTAAACAGAAAAAATTGATTTTTTCTTTCCCAAATTTATAATTAGGAAAAAACAGATGATTTTTTAATTAATGGCAGGATTACAGTAAACTTCGTACCGACACCAGTCTCACTTTCCGCAGTAACCTCACCGCCATGTAAGTCTACAAGGGTTTTGATAATCGATAAACCCAATCCAGTACCGGGTATATTATCAACGTTACTTCCTCGAAAAAATGGCTCAAATAATCTTTGTTGATCTGCCGATGGAATGCCAATCCCCCGATCTTTGACCTGGAAAATTACCTGGCCATTTTCGCAAGCAAGCGTAAAATCAATGCTGGTCTGCCAAGGAGAATATTTAATTGCATTATCCAACAAATTTTTCAAAATAGGTTCTAGTATTTTTGGATCAACCCAGGCTGTGAGTAAATCAAATTCACTGATAAAAATGATAGGTTTGTGGCTTATACTCATATGCATTTGTGCCACTAAATGATTACAGAATTCCACTAAATCAACCGATTGCGGTTTAAAATGTATTTTGGCTGTTTCTGCTTTAGCAAAGTTCAAAGTATCATCTAACATCTGGCTGATTTCCTCGATAGCTTTTTCAATATGCTCCAGTAATGGTTGTATTTTCTTCTCCGTATGTTTGTCTACTTGTTCCTTAAGTAAGCTATTAGAGAATGAAACAATATTCAGTGGAGTACGTAATTGATGACAAACCATAGAAAGAAAACGCGCTCTCATATCGCTGAGTTGTTTTGCTTGTTCTAAAGCTTTATTGAGATCTGATTCTAGATTTTTGTAATCTGTAATATCAATACCTGTAATCAGTTCAAGTTGTTTCACCTGGAAATCTAGCATTCCACCAAGTTGAGCAACAGCGCAAGCTAGCCAGGGTTCTGTGCCATCTTTTGTGAGAATATTCATCTCCTGGTATTCAAATTTTCCTCGTGGGTTGTGGTTCTTTACCTGTTTGCATTCTTCACTCTTGAGCACTGTGACATTTCTTAATTGGTCTATCCATGTTTGTACACTTAAGTCTATTATTTCATCACTTTTTTCTCTGACAACAGCACAGCCAAACTTTGTACCTGAACTTTCTCCATAAATAATAGATATTTCTGCCAGAAATATACGACCTCCTTTAGTACGATAGCGAGATATAAAGGTAAAAGAACCTGCTGATTTGATTTCTGACCAATTATGTAGATAATAGTCTATATCTATATCATGCAGTGCCATCAAAAGCAGTTCCTCACGGGAATATTCAGTTATTTTGCAAGTGGCATCATTGATATAAATAAACTGTTCATTTTCTCCTAAACAAAAAGCAGCCTCTACAGATTGATTGATAAAGAAGTAAGCAAACTTTAAATCTATTTCTGGCTGTAGCTTCCATTCATAATCGGAGAAAACTAACCTATGTCCACTGGAATTCATGACTTTACTCTCTCCTTATCATAAGTCAGCACTAGAGCCATAAATAAACTAAACAGTTGATTTTGTTGCAAGCTATTTTTGAAAGAAAAATTAAAACATATATATACTCTCTTTTCTAACAGTTAATAATAGAGAAAAAATAGATAAGTTACCTCTAAATTTAATTTGACTTCCTTATAGTCGTGGGTTTTTATCGTTCTTTGTAGTCACTTTGGCTCTGTTAGTGAGAAGTTACTGATATAAATATGTTTACTCTACTCATCTTAAATTTAAGCAGATATTAAAATTATCTTAACTTTCCGTGCAAATAAATAATTTACAAATGAAATTTTAACTAAATACCATCATCATAATTATCGCCTATTTCAGGGATAAATAATTTAAATTTTACAAGGTTATCCCTGTTGAAAATAAGTATTTAATTCTTGATGTTCCTCATCTAAAAATTTACAGATAAGTGTGAAAGTTCATAATTATATTAATTCATAAATTATCTCATTTGTACAGTCCATAAAGACTAAATTTTCCAAAAAAAAACTAACAAAATTTTAGTCAGGATTTTCGATTTGTAAAACTTCTTAATCTTTGTGGATTGCTAAAGATTTAACTACATAATAGTTTCCTGAGTCATCTCCCGTAAGAAATAAATTCCAAGAAAGAAAAATAAATTATTGCTTGATTATTTGTTGTAATAAAAACAATTTTTAAAAAAAATACTTGATATTTTGTTGTTCCTCTCTCTTAAGAAAGATAAAATTTTTAGATTATATATCTTATTCAAAGTCATAAAATTTACTCGGAAAATTGTCTAATGAAAATAGAGAAATAGTTTTTTATTTAGATGAGTATCTTATGATTATCAAATGAGAAACTTATTTGATTCACTTGAGAATCATAAAAAATGAATTCCTCTATTAAGCTAACATAATCACGAAACTTTTGACAAATTTATGCAAAAAAAAATGATTGCAAGATATTTTTTACTTTTTCTTGAAAACTAAAAAATATGCCTTGTTGAGGTAGTTTGTAATTTAATGCAACCATTGCTGTCAAAACGAAAAATTTGACAACCCTATCAAAATAATGTTGATTGTAAATATGTTTTCATTGACTCTAATATGATTTCCATAAGCACTTCCCTAAGTGTGTACGCTATACCAACAAATTTGTCACTGCGCTGACAAGGATCAATTAGTAGTATTCAACAGTCTTTACCATTGATGAAATCTAATCAAAACTGTAAAAAACATAGACGTTTGTATTAGATATTCTCTGCACTGTGACTGTGCATCAAAAAGCCTATATGCAAGCTTCTGGAATTACGTGAAATCAATGAGTCCAAACTATACTGATTCCAACTCGCCTCAAATTAGCACTGAGTTATACAAGGAATTGTCAGCCAACAACTATGTAGAATCTTCCTCTAACAGTTCTCATAAGTTAGATAAATTAGAGCATAAAACAGAAATTCAACCTTTTTTACTCAGTCAGCCCCCCAAACTCTCGGTTGCTGACGCAGTGGTTCAGATGTTAGAAAATTTGGGAGTCAACTATGCTTTTGGGGTAGCCGGTGGTGCAATGGCTAGTATATGGAATGCCCTCTCCAATAGCAACATAGAGGTGTTGAACTTTCGCCATGAAGCTGGAGCTGCTTTTGCCGCTTCCGAAGCTTATTTTGCCAGCCATCGCCCTGCTGTAGTTTTTACCACAGCTGGCCCAGGTATCACCAACGCCCTCACCGGATTATTTGCAGCCCGTGGTGAAGGTGCAAAGGTAATTTTATTATCAGCATGCACCTCAGCCCCACAGCGGGGACGCTGGGCAATTCAAGAAACTAGCAGCTACACGCTACCCAGTGGCGGAATTTTTACCCCAGGAGCGCTGTTCAACTATGCAATCACTATAGAATCGGCGGAGCAACTCCCACAGATTTTTCGCAAAATTGCCTTGGGTTTAGCACAACCAGGAGGATTCGTAGCTCATTTAAGTATTCCTACTGCTGT
Source organism: Nostoc sp. RI_552 (assembly GCA_016124525.1). Lineage (GTDB taxonomy): Bacteria > Cyanobacteriota > Cyanobacteriia > Cyanobacteriales > Nostocaceae > Umezakia > Umezakia ovalisporum. The sequence continues at coordinate 28,293 of WGNO01000040.1, forward strand.
GCAAACAAGTTTAGTTGATGATATTTCTCTACCCCAACTAGACGTGCCAAGTTTTTCGATCACCGCTCAAACTGAAGCGATCGCCAAATCTGTAGAATTACTCTGTGAAGGAAATTTTGCCATCTGGATCGGCTTTGGCGCTCGTCACGCCGCAGACGAAATTCGCGAATTTGCCGAAAAAACTGGAGCCGCAGTCATGTGTTCACCCCGTGGTAAAGGTATATTTCCAGAAGATCATCCCCAGTTCGTTGGTGTCACAGGTTTGGGAGGTCATGGTTCAGTTTTAACCTACATGGAACAGCAACCTCCAACACGCACACTGGTGTTAGGAACCCGCTTAGGGGAACCTACATCTTTCTGGAATAAAACAATGGTTCCCCCAAGAGGTTTTATCCATGTAGACATAGACCCAGAAGTTCCGGGAGTAGCCTATTCAGACGCAGAAACATTTCCAGTGCAGTCTGATGCCAAAGCTTATATGCAGTCACTATTGCAACAATGGCCTGATCTTCCTCCTCAATCCAGAAATATCTGCTTACCTCATCCAGATCGTCCAGTCATTGCACCGCGTTCCCATGAAGACTATCCAGTGCGGCCAGAATTTTTAATGGTAGCAATTCAAAAAATCATTGTTGAGGGCAGCGATGCCGTGGTAATGGCTGAGTGCGGTAACTCCTTTACTTGGTCAACTCATCTCCTCCGATTTGCTCAAACCAATCGTTACCGAGTCAGCACCGGAGTCGGGGCGATGGGTCACACAGCTACAGGTGTATTGGGTGCTGCACAAGCACGAAATGGCAAAGCCGTAGCCATTGTTGGAGACGGAGCAATGTTGATGAATAATGAAATCAGCACAGCCGTCAAATACAACATTCCTGCCATTTGGATTGTACTCAACGATGCCCGTTACAATATGTGCCATCAAGGCATGAAAATGTTGGGGTTACAGGGTGGAGATGCAGAGATGCCCGAAACCAACTTTGCCATGATTGCTCGCGGTATGGGAGCAGAAGCCATGGGAGTCGTGCGAGAGTCAGACCTTGAAGCAGCATTAGAGCAAGCCATCGCCTCAAAAGTTCCTTTTCTCGTTGATGTTGTCATTGACGCTGATCAACCAGCACCCTCTGGTGGACGAAATAAAAGCTTGGCCGCACAAGGAGTTAAATCCCATCTCATTAACGGTGCAGCTAAACCAGCATCATTTCCATCACTTTAAGCTTTCCCTTGCCATTTCAGTCCTTCAACTCATCTACAACACACACACATTCACAAACCCAAATGTTGCTATTTGAAACTGTCAGAGAAATGGGTCATGAACAAATTCTCTTCTGTCATGGAAAAAATCCTGATATTAAGGCAATTATTGCCATCCATAATACCAACTTAGGTCCAGCAATGGGAGCCACAAGACTCTTTCCTTATGCAAGTGAAGAAGCTGCTGTAAAAGACGCCCTGCGTCTCAGTCGCGGCATGACCTATAAAGCTGCCTGTGCCAACATTCCCGCTGGGGGAGGAAAAGCAGTTATTATTGCTAATCCTGACCAGAAAACAGATGAACTTTTCAGAGCTTATGGAGGTTTTGTTGAGGGCTTAAATGGACGTTTTATCACAGGACAAGATGTCAATCTTACTCCCGAAGATGTGCGCTCAATCCGTAAAGAAACTAAATATGTCGTTGGAGTCTCAGAAAAATCCGGCGGTCCCGCTCCCATCACAGCCCTAGGAGTGTTTTTAGGCATTAAGGCTGCTGTAAAATCTCATTGGCAAAGCCAGGAACTTCAGGGACTAAAAGTTGCGGTGCAAGGCTTAGGAAACGTGGGGAAGAATCTCTGCCGTCACTTACATGAGCATGGAATAAAACTGTATGTCACTGATGTAGACCCAGGTAAATTAGAAGAAGTTAAGCAACTTTTTGGTGCAACAGTTGTCAACCCTAAAGAAATTTACTCTCTTGATGTTGATATCTTTTCCCCTTGTGCTTTAGGAGGAATCCTCAATCATGAGACAATTCCTCTTCTCAAAGCACAAATTATTGCTGGCGCTGCCAATAATCAATTAGCAGATGAGCAAATACATGGCCAAATGCTCACCCAAAAAGGCATTACATATTGCCCTGATTATGTGATTAATGCCGGAGGTCTGATCAACGTTTACAACGAAATGATTGGCTATAACGAAGCAAAAGCTTTCCAACAAGTGCATAACATCTATGACACCCTCATAGAAATTTTTAAAATTGCTAAACAGCAAAATATCACCACCAATGATGCTTCTAAGCAATTAGCAGAAAACCGCATCATTAATGCCAAGAAAACCAAGATTAACGAAATTGCTGCCTAATTTATAACTATTAATTTCAGGAGTGATTTATGGAGAAAAACTCATTTGCTACATCAACTTATATTGCTACTTCACCAGAAAGTGCCTTTGAGTATCTTTGCAGTCTAAAAAACTTAGACCATTGGACGCTTTTTAGCCGGATGATAGAACAAATTGATGAAGATACATGGCTGGGAACCGCATCTGGTTATCAAAAAAATCTCTACTATCATGTGAAAAAGTTAGAAAATGAGCTTTTTTATGGCATCGAATGGCACTGCGGATTTGAGCACAATCAATACTTCCAAGTGTATCCTGTTTTACTGTTTCCACCAAACTACATTGATCCAGAAACCGACGAAAAAGGTGTGTACTTCCATTGGTTGAGCTTTGTGGATCCCAAACGGCAAACTCCCATGATTATGCAGGGAATTCACACTGTACATACTTCCGAAGCTCGTTCTCTCAAAGCCAATTTAGAACGCCGAGCAGGTCGCAGTACAGCAGCTAAAGGTCGCTATTTTATAGATACTGACACCATCTATATTGATGCTCCAATTGACGTGGGAATAAACTATTTGTCAAACCTGCAAAATATGGATGAGTGGGCACACCTAGTAAGACCATCTGGTGAAATTAATTCCCAGTCAGGTGAGTTCACAGATGAATATGACCAAAAACTAAAAATTTCTCTGCGATTACATAATTTAAGCAAATACCACTTGCTGGAACAAGAATATTTTTACCCATACTACGGATTTTATCAACGTTCTGTTGCCTTACTTATACCCACAGCTTATGCCTTCGCTGATCCTGAAGCTTCGGGGTTCATCTTGCATCAAATTACATTTTGGAAAACAGATCAACTTCTCGCTCACGGAAAACTGCAAATTGAAGACTTTGGTGCTGAGGGCATGAACATCAAAAGGATGTTAGAAGCCAAAGCTGGAAATCTTAAATCCTTTGATTTGGGAATGAGCTATATACCAAAAAAACAAAATTCACTAGTTACCAGTCGCTAAAAAATATCATGGCGTTTCCTAATGTTCATCTGTGTTTATTTGTGGTTAATTAATTCTTGCATTATCTAACCTGATTCTCTGAAAACCAACAGTAACATTGATGAATTATTAGGTAATTAAATCTAGTAAAACTCAATATGCTTTTGCCAAAAAAATTAGGATTTTATACCAAGAAGTCTTGAAATATCAACACCTGCAATAGATGAAAATCAAGCAACTTACTATTAACTTTCTCTGCTTTTATGTTGCTGCTTTTTCGGGAATAAAAACAGCAGAGGCCGCCTCTTTTACAGTAATTGCCGACGAGCTAAACAATCCAGGTGGTCTCAGCTTTAGCAATGACGGTAAACTCTACATCACAGAAAGTGGCACAGGCGGAAATCGCGCTTGCGTTCCACCACCAAGCGGCGAAGGCGATTCCTTGTGCTACGGCACTAGTGGAGTAGTTAGCGTCATTCACAACGGTCAAATTCAGCCCGTGCTGACAGAACTACCTTCCTTAGCACTACCAAGTGGCAAAAGAGCCGCTGGACCCCGGGATATTCAATTTGATGCCACAGGTCAGCCTTATGTGTTACTGGGGTATGGGGGTAATCCCAGTTTTCGCCATGGCTTGGGTGAAACTGGCCTAGGAACAATCATCACTTTTGATTCTGATACCAATTCATGGAAGAGTATTGCAGATATATCCAACTATGAACTAATTCACAATTCTGACGGCGATGATCTCAATAGCAACCCCTTAAAATTGTTAATAGATGGTGATCAAATAATTACAGTTGATTCAGCCGCCAACACTTTATTAAGTGTAAATACTGATGGATCTGATTTGCAAGCAATTGCAGTATTTCCGCCAAAAACATTAACTGACCCAGTTTTCCCACCCTCCAATACCCCATCCAATGAACCAGAACAAGTACCATCTCAAACTGAAGCGCCACCATTACAGCTTACTATTCAATCAGTACCAACAGGTGTTGCCAAAGGTTTAGATGGAGCCTACTATATCAGTGAATATACTGGTTTTCCTTTTCCACAAAATGGAGCAAAAATCTATCGAGTCGGTAATGACGGTATACCAACAACCTATGCAGATGGTTTTACCCAACTAATAGATTTGGAATTTGATGTTGCAGGTAATTTATACGCCTTGCAGTATGCTAATGAGTCAGGCTGGAAAGACAATCTAGACGGTTCTTTAATCAAAATAGCTCCTGATGGCACTCGCACAACTATTCTCAGTGGCAATGGATTAGAATCCCCCATTGGCTTAACCATTGGCCCCGATGGTGCTATTTACATTGCCAACCGAGGCGATCGCCCGGGAGAAGGACAAATTATCCGCATTGAAAACACCCAGTCTATTCCTGAACCTAATTCTGCATTAGGTCTATTGAGCTTTAGCGCTTTAGGCATGATTTGGTTGCGAAAGAGTCGCAGATCCAAATCCCCCATAGATAAAGCCTTCATCTCAGGTAAAAAGTTTCAAATCAATATTCAGTGTTGATCCTGAAGACCTCTGGGGTGATGGATTCCTTGTCATCAAAATTTGTACCAATTACCAACTCTGAATCTCTAAAAGTATGAAACTCAAGTCATTTGCTATCACTGTTTTGACTGTTTGTATTGCTAGTGCAGCTAGTACCAAAGCAGCATCAGCCGCAAGTTTATCGGTAGTTGCCGACGGTCTTAATAATCCACGGAATTTTGACTTTGCTCCTGACGGCAGTATTTATTTAACAGAGAGTGGTTCCGGGGGGGATGGAAAAGACGGAAGATGTGTACCATCACCCAGCGCCCAATATATACCTTTATGTTCTGGTGAGACTGCTTCCCTTCTCAAAATTAACCCAGACGGGACAAAAGAAACTGTAATCCCAAATCTCACATCTTTAGCACTAACGCCTTACGGAGAACAAGCTGCAGGTCCTGCCGACTTTAAATTTGATTCCCAAGGTAACGCTTATCTTTTGTATGGCTATGCAGGGAATCCAAACACCCGAGAAGATCCATTAAAGGCACCATTACTAGGACACTTATATAAAGTAGATTTAGAAAGTAATTCCCTCACAAGTATTGCCGACTTTGCAGAGTATGAACTTCAAAACAATCCGGATGGCAGTGATGTAATTAGTAACCCTTATGCCTTTACAATTCAGAATGATACAGCTTACGTTGTTGATGGGGGCGGAAACACAATATATGCCGTAGCACTTGATGGCAGTGGTATTAAGGATGTAGCCAAATTTCCAGATCAATTCACATCACCAGATCAACTTGAGTTCCCAACTCTTCCTGAAGGAATAGTAGATCCAACAGGAGGAGCACCATTACCCTCAGGTTTTACAACTGCATCCAATGGTCTTCCCGTATCGAACCAATCAGTACCCACAGGTATTACAGTTGCTCCTGATGGTAGCTTAACAGTCAGCGAATTTACTTATTTTCCCTATCCAGAAGGCGAAGCACGCATCCATAAAGTTAACCCTCATGATTTATCAATAGAAACCATTGCAGATGGTTTTACACAACTGACTGGCGTAGCATACGATCCCGAAGGAAATTTGTATGCATTGCAACACATTGATCAGTCAGAATGGAAAGCTATTGAACAGGGCGGTAACATCATCGGTGATGTCAGTGGTTCTTTGATCAAATTAGCTCCTGATGGCACGCGCACAACTATCTGGAATGGTGATGGACTAGAACTAGCTTCTGGTTTAGCTTTTGGCCCTGATGGCAATTTATATGCTTCCAACAATTCCAGACTCTCAGGATCAGGACAACTAGTCAAAATTGATCTCAGTGCCAGTGCCAAGAAAGTTCCCGAACCGACAACTACCCTAGCTCTCATAGCCACAGCAGTACTCAGCAAAACTGCTCTAGCAAAGCGCAAAGGCAAATTTAGTCATTAATCATCGGTCATTTCCCCTTGTCCTTTAATTCTTTCCCTAACCATTTACCAGGAGCTGATCTCACATGGCATTAATTAAAAAACTTTCAATCGCATTTGCTAGCGCTGGATTGATAACACTGGCATTAGTTAACGAAGCCAAAGCTTTAAGTTTAAAATACGAAACCAGCATTGGTAGACCAGCCACCTTTACCGATGGTGATTATCCAGGTGTTCCAGGAACCCTTGCTGTTCCCCAAGGTATAGGAGTACAAGACTCAACTCAGAATATCTTTGTTAGCAATGGTCGGGGTATCGACAGTGTTGATGTGTTCGATAGCCAAGGCAACTATATTAAAAGCATTGGCAGCACTGGCTCGGGCCCTGGACAATTCGACGAGCCAGCAGACCTCAGATTCAATCCGCTCACAGGTGATCTCCATGTAGGTGATGTTTTCAACAGCCGAATTAACGTATTCGATGCTGAAGGTAACTATAAGACATCCTATGCTTCCTTTAGTGGGCCTGTAGAAAATAGATTATTCTTTGGCCCCGGAGGCATGGATTTCGATGCTGCTGGTAATTTATATGTCTCTGACTTTAGTGCTGACATTATCAAAGTATACAATCCAGAAGGTGAACAAATTAAAACTATTGGCAGTCCTGGAAGTGGACCTGGTGAATTTTTAGGCCCAGGCGGTTTAATTATTTCCGACAACACTGGCAAAATTTACATCAACGACCAGTACAACGGACGAGTTCAGGTTCTTGACCCCAATGGTGAATTTCTATTCGCCTTTGGTATCACGGGATCTGAACCTGGACAATTTAAAGAGCCAATCGGCATTGATGTAGACGAATACGAAAACATTTATGTTGCAGATTCTCAAAACAGCCGAGTTCAAGTGTTCGATCAAAACGGTAACTTCTTAACTTCTTTTGGTGAACCCACTCGCAATTCATCTGGTCAAATTGTACCACCACCTACACCTGCTGCTTTAGGGGGAACAACTCCCTATGGTGACCCCATTGACCTCACACCAGGCAAGTTTAACTGGGCTGCTGGCTTGCACTATGACAATGGCACAGTCTATGTGGGGGATTTCTTCCAAGGTAGGATTCAAGTCTTATCAGTAGAACAATCTGCCAAAGTACCTGAGCCTACTTCAATATTAAGTCTGGGAATATTGGGTATTGGGGCTGGTGTTGTCAAGTTGCAGAAAAAGAGAAAGGAAAAAATGCTCATCAGTTTAGGGAGAAACTAAAAATAACTTCTCTTTCATAACTTTGCAACATTCAAATAGTCATTATGTCTGCTGTAATTTATTTGAAGCAAACCAGTATTACTAGCTTATTACGTTACTGGGTTTCACTCAAAGTTAATCAAAAAACTCTGACGTGGCTAGATCAAAAAAGAGAGCAAATTAGATCTGGTGAGCTTGGTCGCGAGTTTTTTACAGCTTTCAGCACCGTACCCCGTTATACAGGTAAACAGCATCTCGATCTTTCCCCAAAAGACTTAAAAGCTGCCTCAATCATGGAAGACGGTTGGTCTCCCGCTCATTGGCATGTTGATCAAGCTGCTCGCACATTATTAGTGTTAGCTCTCCCACAAAATGATCCAGAAAAATATTTACGGGCCCTAGAACAAATATTCACAACTGCCGACGGAGGAGAATTAGTAACACTGTATCAAGCTTTACCTCTGCTCCCTTATCCAAAACATCTGCAAAAACGCGCAGCTCAAGGAGTTCGCAGCAATATAATTGCAGTTTTCGATGCCATCGCCTTACGAAATCCCTACCCCGCCCAGTATTTTGATACTTTGGCATGGAATCAAATGGTATTGAAAGCTTTGTTTCTCAGCAAACCTCTACATTTAATTCACGGTCTTGATGTTCGTACTAACCGTGACCTAGCCAAAATGCTAATTAACTACGCCCACGAACGCTACAGCGCTAACCGTGCAGTTCCCCCGGAACTTTGGCAATTAGTAGAGGAATTTGCTGAGGACATAGACCCCAAGCCATTGTCCCATCATTTAATTACTAAGTCTTGAGTAATAAGTTCAACGCGCTCACCCATATTTAGCAGTATTAACACTAATAAAATCATGTTTATTGACCCCCACATTCACATGAGTTCGCGCACAACAGACGATTATCAAAGAATGCGCGAGTCAGGTATAGTTGCAGTCATTGAACCAGCTTTTTGGTTGGGACAACCCCGCACCAACATTGGTTCGTTTCAGGATTATTTCAGCAGCTTAGTCGGTTGGGAAAGATTCCGAGCTTCTCAGTTTGGCATCAAGCATTACTGCACAATGGGATTAAACTCTAAGGAAGCCAATAACGAATCCTTGGCAGAACAAGTAATGGAACTATTGCCTCTGTATGCTTGTAAAGAAGGTGTAGTTGCCATGGGTGAAATTGGCTACGATGACATGACTCCAGCTGAAGACAAATACTTTCGCCTCCAGCTTGAACTAGCTAAAGAACTTGATATGTTAGTCATGATTCATACACCCCACCGCGACAAAAAAGCGGGTACAAGTCGCAGTATGGATGTTTGTATTGAACATAATTTAGATCCATCACGGGTGATTGTTGATCACAATAATGAAGAAACAGTAAAAGAAGTTTTAGAACGGGGTTTTTGGGCAGCATTTACAATTTATCCACACACCAAAATGGGCAATGCTCGCATGGTAGAAATTATCCGTCGGTATGGTAGCGATCGCATCATCGTAGACAGTAGTGCTGATTGGGGAGTTAGTGATCCTCTAGCTGTACCTAAAACTGCCCGATTAATGCTAGAACGGGGAATTTCCCCGGCGGATGTCACAGCAGCCTGTTATCAAAATGCCCTTTTAGCCTATAGCCAAAGTGGACAAATCAAAGAATCGGATTGGCTCAATCCCCCACCCATAGATCAACGACAGATGTTCAATGACAATTCTGTTCTGCGGGGACAAGAACCAGTAGTAGAATCCAGGCATGAATATGTATTGATTTCCTAGAACTTAAGGTCTACACCAGTATCAAACCCTTTTAATTACGAATTACTTTGCCCTAGCCTCCCGTTGCTATTAAGAATTGCCAACATGAACACAGTTATCTTAACTTCTCATCCCTTTTGGGCATATCTCCAATTAATGCGTCCGGCTAATATTGTCACCGCCTGGGCAGATATCCTAGCTGGCTTCGCGGCTTCAGGATATATTGTTATCACTGATCAAGCCACAGCATGGGAAATTAATCTCATTCCCCTAGGATGGTTGCTACTGGCCAGCACGGGTTTATATGGCGGTGGTATTGTATTTAATGATGTGTTTGATGCTGAAATAGACGCTCAAGAACGACCAGAGCGGCCTATTCCCAGTGGTAGAGCATCTCGTAGAGGAGGAACCTTACTAGGAAGTTTGCTGTTGAGTACAGGTGTAGTAGCAGCTTCTCAAGTAACTTCCTTGAGCGCCATTCTAGCTCTTAGTATTGCTCTGGCGGCCTTATTTTATGATGCTTTCGCAAAGCACCATCCTATTTTCGGCCCTATAAATATGGGGATTTGTCGTGGAGGTAACTTATTGTTGGGCGTGAGTGTCTTACCTGCAATGGTAAGAGAATATTGGTTTTTAGCTTTGATTCCCATAGTTTACATTACTGCTATCACTCTCCTCAGTCGAGGCGAAGTACATGGAATCAAGCTGAGTACCGGAATAATAGCGCTATTACTAATTGTGATAGTCATATCGGCACTGTTGGGGCTAGGACTGTTAACAAACTATCAACTTTTGACAGCATTACCATTTCTGATATTTTTCACAATTAAGGTGTTATTACCTTTCATCAAAGCCCTAGGCAAACCTACCCCAGAACAGATCCGCTTCGCTGTTAAATCTGGCATCCTCTCAATCATTATTTTAGATACTAGTATGGTTGCGGGTTTTGCAGGTTGGCCATTTGGCTTATTAGTCCTGAGCCTGCTGCTAATTTCCATCAAACTAGGACAAATTTTTGCAGTAACTTAAACAAGTTAAAACTCAACAAAGATTTAAACTTTGACCGAAACACCAATTACATTTAGACCATAGAGTATTCTTTCCTGAAAAATTAATAATTTTGACTGGTATATATTAGCTATTTTTACACAGATGACATTATTACATCACCTACAAGGTATTAACATGTTATGCACATTTTGATTTATTCCTACAACTATTATCCAGAGCCCATAGGAATTGCACCCTTAATGACTGAACTAGCAGAAGGATTGGTAAAGCAAGGTCATGAAGTCCGGGTAATTACAGGAATGCCCAATTATCCTCAGCGTAAAATTTACGATGGATATCAAGGTAAATTTTACTTAAGCGAAGAAAAAAATGGTGTTATCATTCAACGCAGTTATTTACGAATTAAATCCAAACCTAATGTTTTAGATCGGTTACTGCTAGAGTTAAGCTTTGTCTTCACGAGCTTGCCACAAGCTCTCAAAGGTAAGCGACCAGATATAATTCTCTTAACAGTTCCGCCGCTCCTAATATCTTTACCTGCAAGCTTCCTTGGTTGGCTATATAATTGCCCGGTAGTGCTAAATTTACAAGATATTCTTCCAGAAGCTGCCATAGGCATTGGGTTGATAAAAAATAAGTTCATCATCCAAGGGCTAGCAGCCCTAGAAAAATTTGCCTATGGCAATGCACACACAATTAGCGTCATTAGTGAAGGTTTCAGAGAAAATTTACTTAACAAAGGAGTGCCGAATCAAAAAATAATTTGCATTCCCAATTGGGTCAACGTAAACTTTATTCGTCCTTTAAAAAAGAAAAATAGCCACTGGAAATCAGATCATCAACTAGATGGTAAATTTGTTGTGCTTTATTCAGGCAACATTGCACTGACCCAAGGACTAGAAACAGTAATAGAAACAGCAGTTCGCTTGGGTCAAATCACAGAAATTGTCTTTGTTATCGTCGGTGAAGCAAAAGCATTGCAAAGATTGCAACAATATTGTTTAAGTTGTGGTGCGGATAACGTCTTGCTACTACCATTACAACCACGAGAACAACTACCGCAAATGTTAGCAGCAGCAGATGTCGGGTTAATCGTACAAAAGCGCAATGTAACTTCATTTAATATGCCTTCAAAAATACCATTGCTATTAGCCAGTGGCCGCCCAATAGTAGGTTCAGTCCCCAAAAATGGCACTGCTGCTCAAGCAATTCAACTCAGTGGGGGTGGCTTAGTTGTAGACCCAGAATCACCTGATGCTTTGGCAGATGCAGTGCATAAGTTATACAAAAATCCAACTTTAGCAGCGCAATTAGGATTAAAAGGCAGAAAGTTTGCCCTAGAAAATTACTCCTTTGACCAAGCTCTATATTCCTATGAAAATTTATTTTTTGATGTAACATCAAAGCGAAAGTCAACTTTGGATATCCTACCAAAATTGAATTCTAAAAAATCACTTTTGCAAATGGAAAGTTGGAAGTTCATATCCAGATCAGATGATTACTGACCAGAAAATTTTCATTGGTACAACCAAAGATTAGGCATATGACCCCAGATCAGCTTAAACAAGGCAACCAAACATCAGTAAACCATGCCAAAACCCGAAATATTACTATTATCGGTGGACTTGGCAGAATGGGAAGATTATTTAGAGAGCGACTTTCGGCTGTAGGTCACAACGTTAGTATTCTCGAACAAGAAGATTGGATACATGCAGACCAATTATTAAGTCAGGCAGAATTAGTCTTAGTCAGTGTTCCCATTCAACGAACTGTTGAGGTTATTAAGCGTGCGGCTGAATACCTTTCTCCAACTACAGCCTTGTGTGATGTAACGAGCATCAAAACTCAGTCTACTCAAGCAATGCTCGAATACCATTCAGGCCCAGTAATGGGACTACATCCCATGTTTGGGCCAAATATTAAATCATTCTGGGGACAAAAAGTGGTGGTATGTCCAGGTAGGAATGATAATTCATTTCAATGGTTATTAGATTTAATTCAAAATCAGGGCGGAGAACTCATCACCTGCACTGCTGAGGAACATGACCAAATGATGGTCATTGTTCAAGCAACTCAGCACTTTTGTCGATTTAGTCTTGGTGTTTTCTTGACACAAGCCAACATTGATATAGAACATAGTTTATCTATGTCAACACCTAGCTATCGTCAAGAAATTCAAATTGTTAAGCATTTGTTCGCCCAAAATCCTAATTTATGCGTTGATATCATCCTCGCCACAGAAGAGCGATGTCAGGCAATTCAGGCTTTAGCTAATACCTACAACCGCTTGGCAATGCTCGTAGCCAAAAAAGACCGAACTGCATTAATCCAAGAATTTGAAAATGCTCAAGAATTTATGGGTGTAAAAAACAACTATTTAGTAAAGTCTTTACATAGTTCTTCTTCCCAGGATCATCAAGCCGCTACACAAAGTCTATAGTCTTTCATACGGTTCACTGTCTTTTTTAAAACGAACCCCAAGGAACAGAAAGAAAAAATAGCAGCGTTGCTCTTAACTACAAAATATATGACTCTCTGTGCCTCTATATCCTCAAAACTCATGTTTTCAATTAGCAATACCTAGTTTTAATTAACAAAAATTATGCTGATTGACATCTTTCACGATACTGTTTGTCCCTGGTGCAGAATTGGGAAAAAGCACCTCTTTGATGCACTAGCACAATGGAAAGGAGAAACAGTTAATATTCGCTGGCATCCTTTTATACTTTATCACGCTGTCCCTCCAGAGGGATATGAATATATCAGCTTCATGCAAAAACGAAAAGGGTTGAGTATAGCAGAACTGCAACAAATGTTCGCTCATGTGCGACAGGTGGGTGAGCTAGCTGGAGTTAAGCTCAATTTCGACAAAATCAGTTTGGCTGTTAATACTCAGCTTTCTCACCAACTAATTGCCATCGCCCCAGTAAAAATCAGAAACAATATTGTGGAAGAAATTTATCAAGCTTATTTTGAAGACGGTTTGAATATCGGTGATATTGAAGTACTGGTTGCTATCGGGAAAAATTACCAAATGGATGAGAACACATTGCGGCTGCAATTGACTGATGTTAATGCCATTGATGCAGCTGTGACTGCATCAATATTTCCTCGGTTAAATGGCATTAATAGCGTCCCATCTTTCATCTTCAATAACAAAGTTAAAGTAGATGGTTCTCAATCAGTTAATGTATTGCTGCGGGCTTTAAATCGCGCTGCATTTATAGAGGTATTAGCAAAACAATGGTAATCAATTTTTACGAAAAAACAGGATTTTCTCCGCAATCAATTAATCAACATATTGCCGTTAGCTTCACCTATCAGGTTTACTTCACCAAAAATTTATTTGATTTAAAAAATCCCATATTAGCCCAAGTGGTTAGCGCCCATGGAGAGACAAATCCAAAGAAATTAATAGCAGTTGTGGATGAAGGATTATTAAAATTTCAACCTGCATTACTTCAGGAGTTAGAAACGTACACAAAGTTTTATGCAGAAACATTAAACCTTGCTGTAGAACCCATTATAGTTCCTGGTGGCGAAACTGCTAAGAATAATCGCGGTTTGGTAGAACAAATTCATCAGATGGTGGATGTGGTGGGCCTATGTCGTCACTCGTACTTATTGGCCATGGGCGGTGGTGCTGTGTTGGATTTAGTAGGGTATGCAGCTGCAACCGCCCATCGGGGAATTCGCTTAATTCGCATTCCCACCACAGTCTTAGCACAAAACGATTCAGGTGTCGGTGTCAAAAATGGTATTAATGCCTTTGGTAAAAAGAACTTTCTCGGTACATTTGCCCCACCTTATGCAGTCATCAATGATTCTGCTTTCTTAACAAGTTTAAGCGATCGCGATTGGCGTTCTGGAATTGCAGAAGCTCTGAAGGTAGCACTTATTAAAGATGCTGATTTCTTTGATTATATTCACATCCACAGCACTGCACTCCTCCATCGAGAAATGGACAGTATGGAACAGCTAATCTATAACTGCGCTCAGTTACATCTAGACCATATTGCTAACAGTGGTGATCCTTTTGAAATGGGTTCATCACGCCCCTTAGATTTTGGACATTGGGCAGCTCATAAACTAGAGCAATTAACCAACTATAGTTTACGTCATGGCGAAGCTGTAGCCATTGGTATTGCCTTAGATAGCACTTATTCCCATCTCTTAGGAATGCTCTGTTTATCAGAGTGGAAAAAAATACTCAATACACTCAACGCACTCGGTTTCACATTGTATGTCCCAGAACTAGCCGAACAATCATCACATCAAGAACATCCCCGTTGTTTATTCCGTGGTTTAGCCGAGTTCCGGGAACATTTGGGTGGTAAATTGACTTTGACGCTGCTCCGAGCTATTGGCAAGGGTATAGAAGTTCATCAGGTAGATTTATCTTTATACAAACAAGCAATTTTGCATTTACAGGAGTTTGCAGAAAATCAACAAATGCAAGTATCAGATTTGCCAGAAATCATGGACATAAATCAACCTAGACAAGCTAGCGGCGTAATTTAGGATCCCACAAAAATACGGATAAAAGTGAGCAATAAACAATTAACCGCCCATAAACCCGCCATTAACTCCAAAGTAACCCACTGAATCAGGTTGATTCAATTCAATTCTTTACTTAGTTCTTTGGATGAAAAAATGAAAATAGGAACTCATCAAAACCTTCATTTAACTTATTGCACTAACATTCACCCTGGGGAAGAGTGGGACAAGGTTTTTGCTAACTTACACAAATATATTCCACCTCTCAAAGCCAGATTAGCACCAAACAAACCCTTTGGTATTGGCTTACGTTTAGGAGCAGTAGCAGCCAAAGAAATACTGCAAGGAAAAGCCTTAACTGAGTTTCAGTCTTGGTTAACCGAACAAGGACTATATGTGTTTACCTTAAATGGCTTTCCTTATGGGAAATTCCATGGGGAAGTAGTAAAAGACCAAGTTTATGCACCGAATTGGACTCAGCGGCAACGCTTGGAATATACATTACAACTCACGAACATCTTAGCAGAATTATTACCCACTGATACAGAGGGTAGCATTTCCACACTACCATTATCTTACAAGCCTTGGTATGAGGCAAATCAGCTGATCCAAGCATCAGTAATGGATACTGCTAGTCTCTACATAGCTCAAGTAGTAGTTCAAATGGTACATATCCGTCATCACCACGGAAAACTACTGCACCTAGATTTAGAACCAGAACCGGATGGATTAATTGAAAATGCTACTGAAGTTATTAATTATTTTCACAAGCATTTACTACCCATTGGTGGTACTTATTTAGTCAAGCATCTAGGAATTTCACAAACCCTTGCCGAAAAATACTTATTAGATCATGTACGTATTTGTTATGACACCTGCCATTTTGCAGTTGAGTATGAAAATCCCATTTCAGTTTTTCACCAATTTCAAGCTGCGGGGATTCAAATTGGTAAAATTCAGATTAGTGCCGCCTTGCAGGTAAATTTATCCGAAAATACAGAACAACGTCGTCTAATCTTAGAAAGATTACTTCCCTTCGCTGAATCTACATACTTACACCAGGTAATTGCACGTGAAAACAATCACAAAATTCTTCACTATCTAGACCTAGAAACAGCTTTACCAGAGCTACAAAATACCACTGCTAACCAGTGGCGGATTCATTTCCATGTACCCATTTTTATCCGTGATTATCATCTGTTGCAGTCCACTCAAGATCACATTGCTACCACACTAGAATTACTGCGCCATGGCTACACTTGCACCCATCTAGAAATTGAAACCTACACTTGGGAAATACTTCCCGCACAAATGAAATTAGATTTACTCGCATCAATTGAACGCGAGTACGAATGGGTACAAACAAAACTTTAAATAGTTGGTAATTCGTAGTTTGTAATAGATTCAATCAAAATTGAATCTATTACATCCTTTTTTTTATATCTTTTCTCTTAACGACTTAACGGTTTATAAATTCTTATGCAGAAAACTGTAGTTCTTAACGTAGTAGGATTAACATCTAAACTTATAGGTGAGCACACCCCTTTTCTTTACAATTGGTCAGAACAAGGACAAATAGTACCCATCGCCCCTGTATTACCTGCCGTTACTTGTACAGTGCAAGCAACCTATCTCACAGGAAAATTACCTAATGACCATGGAATTGTTGGTAATGGTTGGTACTTCAGAGATGAGTGTGAAGTGAAATTTTGGCGACAGTCCAACCGACTCATTGAAGCCCCAAAAATTTGGCAAATAGCAAAAGAAGTAGATCCGAACTTTACCTGCGCCAACTTATTTTGGTGGTACAATATGCACTCTACAGTGGATTATGCCATCACCCCCCGACCGATGTATACCGCCGATGGCAGAAAAATCCCTGATATTTACACACAACCCGCAAAGTTGCGATGGCCACTACAAAAAGACTTAGGTCAGTTTCCTTTATTTAACTTTTGGGGGCCTAACACATCCATTCGTGCAACTCAATGGATTGCAGAATCAGCAAAGTGGATAGAAACAAACTGCAACCCCACACTAACACTCGTCTATCTACCACATCTGGATTACTGCCTACAAAAATATGGTCCCCACCTGAACAAAGTGGCACAAGATTTACAAGAAATTGATGCAGTTTGTGGCGATTTGATTCAATTTTATCAAAATCGTGGCACTCAAGTCATAGTTTTGTCAGAATATGGAATAACATCAGTTACAAAACCCATTCATTTAAATCGCATCCTACGACAAAAAGGTTTGTTGACCGTGCGTGAAGAACTAGGAAGAGAAATTCTTGACCCCGGTGCAAGTAAAGCCTTCGCAGTAGCTGACCATCAGATTGCTCATATTTATGTTAACGATTTCTTTGATATTCCCAAAGTGCGATCGCTACTACAAGAAACTGAAGGTATCGCCTACGTTTTAGACCATACCACTAAGCCATCTGAGTATCTCAATCATTCCAGATCAGGAGAATTAATAGCAGTAGCACAACCAGAAACCTGGTTTACTTATTATTACTGGCTCGATGATCACCGCGCCCCGGACTTTGCCAGAACTGTGGATATTCACCGCAAACCAGGTTACGACCCTGTAGAACTGTTCTTTGATCCGCAAATTAAACTACTACCATTAAGAATTTCACTAAAACTCTTAAAAAAACAACTTGGTTTTCGCCACTTAATGGATATTATTCCCTTAAATGCCGACCTAGTAGGTGGATCTCATGGTTGTATTCCCCCTTCCCCAGACCAAGGGCCATTATTAATTACTAAACAAACTCACCTACTTGACGCTTCATCAATCAAAGCCATTGATGTTTGCCAATTAATCCTCAAACATCTCAAAAATAACAATAATTAAACATCGCCCTTTTTAACACACTTCTCTTGCTTACATAGGATTTGCGAACAGTTAAAAGCCAAGATATTGAATGCAAATTTATACAAAAAGACCTAAAAGCAAATAAATTAATATTTCAATCTAAAAAATATACATGCAACAAATAGTTAATGTCTATTAAGCTAAATTAAGAGCCATCACAAAAGTTAAATAGAACCAGAGAAACCAAACGCCTAGGTTGAAATCAGCCAATTTTCAAGAGAATAAATAAACTGTCAAAAATTTACCTGATGCCAAATCAACCTACTATCATGAACAGCTTTTGATTAATAAGTATTCCAGAGAAAATATCCATGATTTTTGACTCCCAATCCTACAGAACTATTGGTGGTGTAATTGTTTCTAGATCTTCTTCAGAAGTGAATATCGAAACTGCCCTAGAAGAAATTTTGTTCTACCTCAATTCTCAACGTGGAGGCTTGCTTGCTAGCAGCTATGAATACCCTGGCAGATACAAAAGATGGGCAATCGGATTTGTTAATCCACCAATAGAATTAACAACACGGAAAAATGCTTTTAATTTGACAGCCTTGAATGAGCGCGGTCAAATACTATTACCGTTACTTTTAGAACGACTTTGCCAAGCAGAAAAATTTCGAGAATTAAAACAAACAAATAACCACATCTCTGGTTTAATTAAACCAGCACAGGAATTTTTTGCTGAAGAAGAGCGTAGCAAACAACCTTCCGCATTTACAGTTATCCGCGAAATACTCCACACCTTTTCCAGCCAAGAAGATGAACATTTAGGACTATATGGCGCATTTGGTTACGACTTAGTTTTCCAATTCGAGCCAATACCCCAAACTATAAAACGTCCCCCAGACCAACGGGATTTAGTCCTTTACCTACCGGATGAACTAATCATTGTTGATTATTATCAACAACGCGCCTTTCGCTTGCAATATGAATTTGAAACACCCCACGGTCTCACCCATCATCTTCCCCGCACAGGAGAATCTATAGATTATCGAGGTCAACATCTCACCCCCACCCAAAGTGCCGACCATCAAAAAGGCGAATACGCCAAACAAGTTGAACTTGCACTCGACTACTTTCGCCGCGGTGACTTATTTGAAGTCGTTCCCGGTCAAAACTTTTTTGAACCCTGCGAAGCTCTTCCTAGCACATTATTCTCCATCTTAAAACAAATCAATCCCAGTCCTTATGGATTCATTTTTAATCTTGGTGGAGAATATATAATTGGTGCATCTCCAGAAATGTTTGTCCGTGTAGAAGGCAGACGTATAGAAACCTGCCCCATTAGTGGTACTATCACCCGTGGACAAGATGCTCTTGACGATGCAGCTCAAATTCGTCAATTACTCAACTCACACAAAGATGAAGCTGAGTTGACAATGTGTACAGACGTAGACCGTAACGACAAATCGCGAATTTGCGAACCAGGCTCAGTACAAGTCATCGGTCGTCGTCAAATCGAACTATACAGCCATTTAATTCATACCGTAGATCACGTCGAAGGCATACTCAGACCAGAATTTGATGCCTTAGATGCCTTTTTAACGCACACATGGGCAGTCACAGTCACAGGCGCACCCAAAAGAGCCGCAATTCAATTTATTGAACAGCATGAACGTAGTCCCCGACGTTGGTATGGCGGAGCAGTTGGTTATTTAAACTTCAATGGCAACTTAAACACGGGATTAATTCTGCGAACAATTCGCTTACAAGACTGCATCGCCGAAGTGCGAGTTGGTGCCACTGTTCTTTATGATTCAATTCCCCCGGCGGAAGAACAAGAAACAATCACCAAAGCCGCGGCTTTATTTGAAACCATCCGTCTCGCTAGACAAACACAACCAAAAACCGACGAATGCAGTGCTATGAATTTAAGCAAATCTATCCCTGATGTCGAACCAGGCAAACGTATCTTATTAATTGACTACGAAGATTCATTTGTTCACACATTAGCCAACTACATCCGCCAAAGCGGTGCCAGGGTCACCACACTGCGCCACGGTTTTTCCGAGTCACTATTTGATACACAACGCCCAGATTTAGTAGTCTTATCTCCCGGACCTGGTAGACCAAGTGATTTTCACGTTCCTGAAACAGTCTTAGCCTGTATTCGTCGTCAACTGCCGATTTTTGGAGTTTGTCTGGGATTACAAGGCATTATCGAAGCCTTTGGCGGCAAACTAGGAGTGCTAAACTATCCCCAACATGGTAAATCTTCCCGGATTTTTGTCACTGATAGCAACTGTGTCACGTTCAAAAATTTACCCACATCCTTTACCGTCGGTAGATATCATTCATTGTTTGCCTTACAACCAAACTTACCCCCAGAACTCAAGGTCACAGCAATTGCCGACGATAACGTAATTATGGGTATTGAACATCAAACCCTACCCATTGCTGCGGTGCAATTTCATCCAGAGTCAATCATGACTTTATCCCAAGAAGTGGGTTTGGCAATTATCAAAAACGTCATCCTGGCATACACCCAAAAGACGATAGTCGTTAGCCATTGAGCAATTCATGAATATTTCCGCTACTCAGCGTCACATTCTTGCAGAAATTGTCAGGCATAAACAACAAGAAGTTGCCCAAATGCAACAAAAACTGACGTTCACCGCATTGCAACAACAATTACCTGCTGCTGTGACTGTGCGAAATTTCCTCACTGCTTTACATCAGCATCCCGCACCGAGTTTAATTGCAGAAGTGAAAAAAGCCTCCCCCAGTAGGGGTATTATCCGGACTGACTTTGACCCAGTAGCCATTGCCCAAGGTTATGAACGAGGCGGTGCAGCTTGTTTATCCGTCCTCACCGATGAAAAGTTTTTTCAAGGCAGTTTTGAGAATTTGCGGACTGTGCGCGCTGCTGTCACCTTACCCTTACTGTGCAAAGAATTCATCATTGACCCCTACCAAATTTACTTAGCACGCACAGCAGGTGCAGATGCGATTTTATTAATCGCCGCCATTCTTACAGACAGCCAAATCCAAGAATTCATGGACATTATTCACGCTTTGGGTATGAATGCCCTAATGGAAGTTCATACCTTAGCTGAATTACATCGGGTGCTGAAACTCAAAAATTTACGGTTGCTGGGAATCAATAATCGCAACTTAGAAGATTTTAGAGTTGATTTACAAATAACTCAGCAACTTCTAACACAATGTCAGCAACAAATCCAGAAGTTAAATATTACGGTTGTCAGTGAATCTGGATTGTATAAACCTGCTGATTTATCTTTTGTCGCTCATGCTGGTGCGCGTGCAGTTTTAGTCGGGGAATCTTTAGTCAAACAAAATGACCCAGAACAAGCTGTACGTAGTTTATTGAATTTTTAACCACTGCATGATCAAAGCAATGCCTCAAATTAGATGCTTTAAGAACTTTGATAGAACACCTTCAAATTAAACCCATTGTCAGCATGATTTTGCTTTTGGATGAAATTGCAGCACATCAAAGGCTAGAGTCCGGTGGGGAAGGTGTAGGCCGCAAAATTGTGGTTCAAGTTCCATAACCTCCAAACAATCATCAATTAGCCATTATCAATTACCCATTTTGAGGTGAAATATCACCATGGTTACTATTTCTCATTGCTTTCAAGCATTACGGAATCGCCAACAATGTGCTTTAATTCCGTTTATCACAGCCGGTGACCCTGATTTAACCACCACTGCTCAAGCCCTACAAGTTTTAGACCGCAACGGTGCAGACTTCATCGAGTTAGGCGTTCCCTACTCTGACCCCCTAGCCGATGGTCCCGTCATTCAAGCAGCCGCAACTCGCGCTTTACAAACGGGAATTAAATTAGACCAAGTGTTAGAAATGTTGCGAGATTTAACTCCTCAACTGCAAGCACCGTTAATTTTATTTACTTATTACAATCCGATTCTTCATCGAGGTATTCAAGCATTTTTCGCCGCCATTGTCGCCGCTGGCGTGCGCGGCTTGGTAGTACCAGATTTACCCCTAGAAGAAGCAGAACAATTAATAAAAATAGCATCCGCCTTTGGAGTCGAGGTAATTTTGCTCGTAGCTCCTACTAGTTCCAAACAAAGAATAGCTGCCATTGCTCAAAAATCTCGTGGTTTTATTTACCTTGTTAGTGTCACAGGTGTCACAGGAATGCGCTCTCAAATGCAACAGCGTGTGCAAGGTTTACTCACAGACATGCGTAACATAACTGATAAACCCATTGGCGTAGGCTTTGGCATCTCGACAACAGCACAAGCACTACAAGTCAAACAATGGGGTGCAGATGCAGTCATTGTCGGCAGTGCCTTTGTGCAACGATTAGCCGAAGGTACCCCATCTGAAGGACTGCAAGCCATAGAACAACTTTCTCAGCAACTCAAAGCAGCAATTACTCCTACATCTGCGCCCAAAACGGCTGCTGTGGGTTAGAAAACAATTTTTCGGGCAATTTGATCAAAATTACAGGATTTCAACCTATGGTCAATATACAAAACATCAACACCACCACACGACCTGACGCTGCTGGCAGATTTGGCAAATTCGGTGGTAAGTACGTCCCAGAAACTTTAATGCCGGCATTAAGTGAATTAGAAACGGCATTTCAACAATATCGCCATGATCTGAGGTTTCAAACCGAACTGCAAAATTTACTGCGGGATTACGTGGGACGACCCAGCCCCTTATATTTTGCGGAACGTCTCACAGAACATTATGCACGACTCCATGGCACAGGAGCGCAAATTTATTTAAAGCGCGAAGACTTAAATCATACAGGGGCACATAAAATTAATAATGCTTTAGCTCAAGCCTTACTAGCCAAACGCATGGGTAAGCAACGCATCATCGCCGAAACTGGTGCCGGTCAACACGGAGTGGCTACCGCTACTGTTTGCGCCCGCTTTGGTTTGCAATGTGTGATTTACATGGGTATTCACGACATGCAACGTCAAGCTTTGAATGTGTTTCGCATGAAACTCATGGGAGCGGAAGTCCGTCCTGTAGCAGCCGGAACCGGAACCCTTAAAGATGCCACTTCCGAAGCAATCCGAGATTGGGTAACTAACGTAGAAACCACCCATTACATCCTCGGTTCCGTTGCTGGCCCCCATCCCTACCCAATGATGGTGCGTGATTTTCACTCTGTCATTGGTAAAGAAACTCGCTTGCAATGTCAAGAAAAGTGGGGGGGATTACCAAATATTCTCTTGGCTTGTGTTGGCGGCGGTTCTAATGCTATGGGATTATTTGATGAATTTGTCGATGAACTTAGCGTGCGCCTCGTGGGAGTAGAAGCAGCCGGTGAAGGCATAGATACAGACAAACACGCAGCAACTTTAACACAAGGAAAAGTGGGAGTTCTCCACGGCGCAATGAGTTATTTACTGCAAGACCATGATGGTCAAGTCATAGAAGCACATTCTATTAGCGCCGGACTTGATTATCCCGGTGTGGGACCTGAGCATAGTTATTTAAAAGACATTGGTCGTGCTGAATATTACAGCGTCACTGACCAACAAGCTTTAGCTGCTTTCCAAAGATTATCTCAACTTGAAGGCATTATTCCTGCTTTGGAAACAGCTCATGCCATTGCTTACTTAGAAATTCTTTGTCCCCAACTGCATGGTAGTCCCCGCTTGGTAATTAATTGTTCTGGCAGAGGCGACAAAGATGTACAAACTGTAGCCAAAATCCTCAAATAAAACATCAAGCAAAATTTGTTGCTTTGAGGACTAGGCAAATAACACCCCAGGACAGTAAGTAAAGTCAGTTACCCAGAGTTATTGCCTCAGTCCTCAATTTTGGCAATACCCGCTATATTCACTTGGAATAACATGACAGTTATCACCCAAACTCCACCAAACATCATCAATTCTGACTTTGAGCATTGGTCAACTTTATTACAACAGTTACTTGATAAACAATCTTTAACAGTTGTCCAAGCAAGTGAGTTGATGCAGGGTTGGCTAATTGATGCCATTCCGCCTGTGCTTTCAGGAGCAATTTTAGCCGCCATTCAAGCCCAAGGCGTATCCGCAGAGGAGCTAGTGGGTATGGCTAGAGTATTACAATCACAATCTGCTTTTGCCACTTCCCACACCCCCCGCACCACTCCCCTTATTGACACCTGTGGAACTGGTGGAGATGGCGCTGCAACCTTCAATATTTCCACTGCTGTGGCATTTGTCGCCGCCGCCGCCGGTGTAAAGGTTGCCAAACATGGTAATCGTTCTGCATCAAGCAAAACTGGTTCTGCTGATGTCTTAGAAGCGTTGGGTATTAATCTCAATGCTAGTTGGGAGAAAGTACAAGCTGCTGTGGATGAGGTGGGTATCACCTTTTTATTTGCTCCTGGTTGGCATCCCGCACTGAAAGCAGTTGCACCCATACGCAAAACCTTGAAAATCCGAACTATTTTTAACTTGCTCGGGCCGTTGGTTAATCCCATGGAACCCACAGGACAAATTATTGGTGTCAACAACCCAGGTTTATTAGAAACCATCGCTCAAGCCTTATCAAAATTGGGATGTCGGCAGGGGATTTCAATTTACGGACGGGAAAAATTAGATGAAGCCGGATTAGCAGATGTAACAGACCTGGCTGTACTTCAAGACCATAAAGTACGTCGTCTCGTTCTCAATCCTCAAGAACTCGGTTTGAGTTACGCACCAACTACAGCGTTACGCGGTGGAAATGTGCAAAAAAACGCAGAAATTTTACAAGCGGTTCTTCAAGGTCGTGGCACTCAAGCTCAAAAAGATGTAGTGGCTTTGAATACAGCCTTAGCACTGCAAGCGGGTGAAGTTAGTAATCCAGCAACAGATGTGATGGCAGGTTGCGCTAACTGTCTGGCCTTAGCTCAAGAAGTTCTTGAAAGTGGTGCGGCTTGGGCAAAGTTAACACAATTAGCTGCGTTTTTGCAATAACAATTTCTACACAACGGGGAGTTAACAACCTTGATGTTATTCTCCGTGCTTTTGTCAATTTCAGTATAGGTAACGAAAATGATTGTAGTACTTAAAAACAGTACACCTGATAGCGAAATTAACCGAATTTGCCAAGAATTAACAGAAAATTGGCAAGTTACTGTTGAAAAAAGCTTCGGCAAACAAAAAGCTATTTTGGGAATCATTGGTGATACATCTATCATCGATACATTGCAAGTGCAGGAGTTAAGTCCTTGGATTCAACAAGTATTACGAGTACAACAACCTTTCAAGCGAGCTAGTCGAGAATTTCGACATGGAGAAGCCAGCGAGGTGATTGTTTCCACTCCTAACGGTTGTGTACCTTTCGGAGAATGTCATCCCATTGTCGTGGTAGCTGGCCCTTGTTCCGTTGAAAATGAAGCCATGATTGTGGAAACCGCCAAGGGTGTCAAGAGGGCAGGAGCTCAGTTTCTCCGGGGAGGAGCCTACAAACCCCGTACTTCACCTTATGCTTTTCAAGGCTATGGTGAAAGCGCATTAGATTTATTAGCAGTAGCCCGTGAAGCCACTGGTTTAGGCATTATCACTGAGCTCATGGATGCAGCAGATTTACCAGCCGTAGCCAAAGTTGCGGACATCATCCAAATCGGAGCGCGGAATATGCACAACTTCTCGTTGTTGAAAAAAGTCGGCGCTCAAGATAAACCAGTGCTACTCAAACGCGGCATGTCTGCCACCATTGACGAATGGTTAATGGCAGCAGAATACATTCTCGCATCAGGAAATCCCAACGTCATCTTGTGTGAGCGAGGCATTAGAACCTTTGATACCAAATATGCCCGGAACACCTTAGATTTATCGGTAATTCCTGTATTGCGACATCTTACGCATCTGCCCATCATGATTGACCCCAGTCATGGCACTGGTAATTCTGATTATGTCCCCCCTATGGCTTTAGCCGCCATCGCAGCCGGTGCAGATGCTTTAATGATTGAAGTTCACCCCAATCCTGCTAGAGCCTTATCTGATGGGCCTCAGTCCCTTACCCCTGAGAAATTTAACCGCTTAACTCAGGAAATGTCTATCCTCGGCAAAGTAGTTAATCGCTGGTCTATGCCTCCTGTATTAACTTCTGTTTAACAGCTATTCCACTGACAAAACCATGAGGAAGATATAGACGATATAGAAGATATATATAGATACTCGACTTTTTTAAATAAGTCGGGTATCTGCTTATTAGTGAGGGCACAAACCCCAGTATTTAGAGTATATATTGAGTTGTCAATTTAACTTATATTGAGTGCTATTAACTAAAGTTAAATATCTATTTAAATATTTTCATATCTTATGAAACAAGAACCTATTATCAAAATATAATTAATTTATTTATCTCATCCTCGCAAAAATACTAGTCTGATTTTCTACACAATACTTATTAGGGGCACATAGAATCAATTAATATCTTAGGGTTTGCTGAAAAAGTTATTAGTGAGGACAGGGAAAAGGGAATGGGGAATTGGGAAGTTTGACCTTTATTCAGCAAACCCTAATTACCAATTAGTAATTACATTGAAAAACCTCTAAATTACGAATTACGAATTACGTTAGCGAGAAGCTGTCCTCTGAAAGAGGTATTACGAATTCAAAAGCTGTAAGTTAGGCAGTATTAGCCTGTGGATTGGGTAGTTACGACACTTCCAAGATGAAGCAAGAAGTAAACAAAACTCAAAGCAGATTTGAGTAGGTTTTACATAACAAAGTTCATCCCCTCGCAGACATTTTCCCTCAGGCAGAAAACCACAATCACCTGGATGCCATAGCACAATGTTATCTAAGGTCGGAGATTCAATTTGATTTTCTCAAACTTCCAATGGAAACCCAATTACACTGACGAAATTTTTCAAACGAATAACCCCAACCTTATCTACAAAGTTGGGGTATTTGACAAAAATTTAAACAATAAACAGGTTGGCGACGTGATCAACAAACGAGTTACCGCCATCAGTTAAAAAATGATTACTAACGGCCAGCCATACCGCCGCCACCGAAGCTAAACATACCGCCGCCACTGGAATCATTGCTACTGTCACCGAAGCTGGGCATATCCCTACCAAAGCTAAACATATCGCCGCCACTGGAATCATTGCTACCGAGACTGAAGCTAGGCATACCGCCGCCACTGGAATCACTGCTACTGTCACCGAAGCTAGGCATACCCCTACCAAAGCTAGGCATACCGCCGCCACTGGAATCACTGCTACTGTCACCGAAGCTAGGCATACCCCTACCAAAGCTAGGCGTACCGCCGCCACTGGAATCACTGCTACTGTCACCGAAGCTAGGCATACCGCCGCCACTGGAATCACTGCTGCCAGTTAAGGAGTCAGCAATACCAGTAGAATTACTTATTTCGCCAGTTAAGGAGTCGCCACCAGTGGAGGAGGGAATTTGAGTCCAAGGGTTGACACCACCAGTCAATGGACTACCTTCCGCCGTCCGGTCGCCAAAGCTAGAAAAAAGATCACTAGTTGGGGTACTACCCTCAGTCAGCCCACTATTATCATCAATATCAGTAGCATTGTTTTCGCCACCATTATCAATTGAGTCTTCCATCCTAGCAGTGGAGTTATCCTCACCGGAAGTAGGTACTTCGTCAACAGTGGAATTGCTCATCTCGCCACCAGTGGAGGAGGGAATTTGAGTCCAAGGGTTGACACCACCAGTTAATGGACTACCTTCGGCCGTGGGGTCGCCAAACCCAGCAAAAGGGTCAGTACCCAGGACGCTACCGTCAGCAAACAAACTATCATCAATACTCGTATCCGAGTCTCCAAAAGCGCTAGCAAAGGAGTTTATTAAGCTTTCTGGAGTTACACCATCAATTTGTAATAATGGTGCAAAGGGTGATTGCAGTAGCAAATCAGTCATGTCATCTCTACTATTAGAGTCGGTATTTTCGACACTATTATCAATTGAATCTTCCGTGATAACTGTGGTATCTTCCATTAGAAAAAAAGCTCCAATTTTGCCCATAAAAATTTCATTACGGCTGGAATATTGACTATAAAAATTACCCAGCTTCCTGAATTTATGTTTGTGTTAAGATTCTGTTACGGCTTTTTATTAGCTATTATCATCTTGATATTAATGGTTTTTCCATTAAACAAAATTCCAAGATTGACAACACATATAAGCTTTAATTAGCCCGCTCTCACTATTAATTTAGTTGGTTTTGAAATGAACCACAATGAAAAATATTTTCTTGAAATTGTAAAAATTTAGATATGTTAATATTTTTAATATTTCAACTTTAATAACTAAATATAAATAGCTTAACACTGTATTTTTTCTGTTATCCCCTGTATACAGCATATCGTGAGTAAATGAGGTGCAGTAAGAGGCTATTTATAAAGTAAATCTAAAAATGGTTTGCTTTGAGAAATTGCAAAGATAGGATAGGTTTAAAGCAGTATAACTACTCATTAAGAAATGGCTCGGAAAGCTTATTCCACGAACCTTAGGGACTCAGAATGGGAAATTCTCCCTCCCTCAATTCCACCAGCTAAATCTGGAGGTCATCCTCCCACAACTGATATGCGTGAAGTGTGAAAGCTAAGAAAAAGGCGAAAAGTGGCGTATAAAGAAAATCAAGAGTAAAATATCATCAGCACAAACAAGCTTGTTTTAGTGAGATATAAAGCACTTGGAATAAGCGACAAATGCTTTCAGGGTAAACACTTTAATCTTTTCGTAGACTAAAGTGTTTATTACTGTTTAGTCTGTTTAATTCTTAAAAATTGATACCTGAAACAATGTAATCACAAGTGTTGAATGTTAAGAAAGAGGTGATAAAAATAGCCCAAAATATGGTAAATTCCGGGCGAAGGATTGAAAAAAATAATTGATGATGATTATAAATTCATTTCCCAAGATTGTCAAAGACATCCTCAGACCGTTGCCAAAAAATGATTATCCAGTTTTTAACAGCCGTCTTTATGTTGAGTGTTGGTTGGCTTATGCCTTGGATAATAGTTTAACAAGTATGCGGGACTTATTTACAAGATTAAACAATACAGGGATTGATGTAAGAATTTCGACATTTTCCAAAGCTAACACACATAGA
>WGNO01000073.1 GCA_016124525.1 Nostoc sp. RI_552
ACTATGAATCTATTATTCGCAGTGAAAATGATTTGAATCGGGTTCGAGAATACATTATCAATAATCCGATTCAATGGGATTTAGATGAGGAAAATCCTACCAATCATAAATCCGTAGGGGCGTATTGCAATACGCCCCTACTTCCTTAGCTAAAGCATTGACTAACCAAGGTTGACCCTGGGTTAAATAGTAGGCGTGTTCAGTGGCTTCGGGGGTAAAGATTTGTCCTGTGGCTGCGGTGTGTTCTTCATACAGACTCTTTACATCTTCTAAGGTGAAATTACTTAAAGTCAGAGAGCGCACCTTGATATTAAATGGGCTAGAGGTATTTAACCTATCAGTACCACCAGAGTCTACCTTATAATCCCTCACATCCCGCATCCCGATTAACGCCACACATTGGGGGAAACCTTGGGGGCGACGGGGATAACCGAAGCGTAATTGTCGCAGTACGGAAATTAAAGTTTCATCACTTAAAGCATCAATTTCATCTAAGAATACCACCAGGGGTAAGGGAGAGTCAGTTGCCCAAGTGCTTAAAAATGTACCTATTTGGGAGCCAGTATTTACTTCTGGCCATGTAGTGGGCTGTAGATTAGCTGGTAGGTGAAATTTAACCGACTGTTTCCACTCATCTAAAATTCCTCGTTCAGCAGTTCCCGGCTCATGGGGAAATACTGCGCCCACTTCTAAGGATAGTAACACAGCGGTATATTTACCACTGGCTGTTAATTCCTGTGCTAGGGTGAGCATGGCAGTGGTTTTACTGGTTTGTCTGGGTGCATGGATAACAAAGTAATTGCGCTGCTCAATCAGGCGTCTTAACTCTGGTAAGCGTTCACTGGTGGATAGGGTGTAGTGTATATCCAGTTGACAAGGGCCAGCAGTGTTAAACCATTTAGTCATAAAGGTTTAAGTATAGCTTGATTTGATTATAAGTTCTATGATTGTTCACGGTTGACCAGTAAGAAGGATCCGGGGGTTAGAAACCCGGATATCAGACTGGGTGTTAAATATAACAGTATAAATAGGTTTAGCAACTATTACTTAGAGTATCATATGTAACCTAAAACTCCACTAAAAGTCGACTTTCCCTATCAGAGGGGGATTAAAATCCCTAACTATACAGTTAGTTCCCCATTGCCGAACTATAGCCTCCTGTGTTTCACCAGGAAGACATTAGCCTCTAGGGGCACACAAGTGGGAAAGTCTCACCATCTAAGTCTTGTAGAGACCCACCATGGAACATCTCTATTCACGAAACTTTTGTATAGTTTCAATAAGTTGGTCGATTTCTGATTCTAAAGTTAAATAGTGGACAGTGGCCCGGATACAATCAGGATCAGCAATTGTGCGAGTTAGTATCTTTTGTGATTCTAAGAATTGCACTAGTTGGAAATGAACTCGCGATTTTTCCTGGGTGAGTTGAAAGGAAACTATCCCGGTGGCGGGTGGGGATGTTCGCAGACATTGGACGTTGGGTAATGTGGCTAATCTTTGCCAAAGATATTCACTGTTGCGGCAGATTTGCTGATAACGTTCTTGTGAGGTTCCCCATTGCTGATGAATAGCGATCGCCTCTGTTAAACCAACATATAATGGAGTGGCTGAGGTGGATACTTCATATCTTCTTCCGTCGGGTTGCCAATTTACAGGTTCACCTTGACTATTGACCATAACCCCACGCAAGCCGATAAATGTGGGTTGTAAATGTTCTCTCGCTTCAGGACGCACATATAAACCGCCTACACCTGCAGGGCCACATAACCATTTGTGTCCTGTAAAGGCATAAAAATCTGCCCCTAATTCGCTTAAATTTAAAGGTAATGAACCAACTGATTGGGCTGCATCTACTAGAATCAATGTATGATTGTCTCTACAGAGTTTAACAACTTTGTCAAGAGTTAAAACTTGTCCTGTGTTCCAGAAGACATGACTGACAATGACTAGGCGAGTCTTGGGGCTTAAGTGTTGACTAATGACTTTGACAGGATCCCCTGCATTTAAAGTTTGCTTAAGGGGACAGATGGTAACTTCTACAGCAAATCTCCGGGCGATTTCCTGGGATGCAGCAATTACTCCTGGATGTTCGCAGTCAGATATTAACATATGATCACCAGCACGCCAATCTATCCCCCACATGGCAATATTGCAGCCCACGGTAACATCTTCTGTTAAAGTGATAGTCTCTGGTGGTGCTTGCAATTCAGAAGCCATCGCTGCTCTGAGATTTTGTTTTGCTTCAATAACTTTGGCAAAGGCTTCATTACCAAAAGGACCAGCTTGTTGGATGTCAGCTTGGGCTTGAGTAATAGCATTCATCGCTTTTTGAGGCATCGGACCTTGTCCACCATAGTTAAAATAGAATTTATTGCCTAAAGCGGGAAATTGTTTTCGATGTTGATGTAACTGAGTTTGTCTAACAGAAATATTAGTCATAAATATTTCAAAATAGGAATCACTGGATTCTTCTAGTCTCCCACTCTCCCAGTCCATTGGAGAATTTAGTTTAATTCACAACTAGTTAAGCTACTTGTATTATCACCACATGGGGTTAATTATTGTTAACTTAAAGGAATGTTAATCAATGCTGAACACTTACTGCAATATCAACGCTGTAAACGCCGTCCTGTTTTAGATACCCACGGCGATATACCTCAGCGTGATGTTCCCAATGAGTTGCTAATCAAATTGCAACAAGATAAAATCGCTCATCGTATGAGTATTTTGAGTGAGTTGAGTGATTATTATCAGCCAGATTACCCACGGCGTAACTGGAAAGCAGGACAAGCAGCGACCTTAGAGTTAATGCAGCGTGGCGTTAAGTATATTTACGGCGGAGTTCTGTTAGCTAATTATCAAGATTTAGCAGTTCAAACAAATCAAGATTTTTCCCCATCCTTTGGATATGAACAATACACTTTCCTGAGTCGTCCTGATTTACTTGTAAAACAACCAGGACAATCTCGTTTTGGGAATTGGATGTATGTTCCGGTAAATATAGAATTGGGTAAGCGTCCAAAGCAAGAATATCAAATTGTTGTTGCTTTTCACGCTCAAGTCTTAGCAAAGGTACAGGAAATTATCCCCGAACAAGCTTGGTTGCTGTTGCGTAGCAAAGACAGGCAGTACACAGTGGATCTATACAAATTGATACCACAAATGCAAGTAATTTTGCTCGAGTTACTCCAAGCATTAGAGTCACCACAACCACCCGAGGTATTTATTTCCCGCCAAAAGTGTAATCTTTGCCATTGGTATAGTCATTGTTATGCCATCGCGCAATCACAGCAACATCTTTCTTTACTACCAGGAGTCACTCCTGTTCGCTACAACCAACTTCAGGCTTTGTCTATTAATACCCTAGATACCCTAGCTCATACGAGTCCTTTGCTGTTAGAAAACCTTCCTGGTTTTGATAGGGTAGTTGCATCTAAGCTGATAATACAAGCGCAATCTGTACTACACAGGGAACCCTTTCTGTTAGCTGACCTGTTACCCACAGAGAAGATGACATTGGCGGCTCCTGTGGAGCTTTATTTTGATATTGAAGCACAGCCAGATTTGGATTTAGATTATTTGTTGGGGATTTTGGTTGTGGATAAGCAAGCCAATACAGAAAAATTTTATTCGTTTTTGGCTGAACGACCAGAACAAGAAGAATTAATTTGGCAGCAATTTCTCGATTTAGTTTGGCAATATCCTGAAGCACCAATTTATCATTTTTGTGTGTACGAATTTGATACAGTTAAACGCCTAGCGAAACTTTACCGCACTCCCCATTCTTCAGTTAATCCTGTATTGAATCGGTTTGTGGATGTGTATGAGCAATTAACTAAAAGTGTTGCTTTGCCCGTAGAAAGTTATGCCCTCAAAGCCATCGCGCGATGGTTGGGCTTTGAATGGCGGGAAAAAGAAGCCAGTGGTGCTAAGTGTATTTATTGGTATGACCAGTGGTTAGAAACAGGCGATCGCACTTTACTGCAAGTTATTCAAAGTTATAACGAAGATGACTGTCGTGCTACCCGTAATGTCAAGGATTGGCTATTTCAATTTGTACAAAATGAATCTAGTTACAGACCTATTTAATTTTTCAAATTAATAAAAAACTGTTCACTTTCAACATTATCCCACCCAAACTAATTTACATGCTAAAATATCACTGGTGACGTGAGGAAAATCCTCTCAGTAATTTGGCTGGATGAACCAATAATACCGCTTAATCGTAGCTGTAGGATTGTCAAATAAACTGACCACAATTGACGAAAAACAGATGAAGCTAATTGACAAACATTCACTTTTTGCGCGAACTATTTACATTAGCATAGCGATTATAATTACTAGTATATTTCTGACGAATCCCCATATCAATGCCTTTGAATTTAGTGATATAGAATTGATTGGTAAAGTAACTTTACCTAAAGGTTTAACTTTTAAAAATACCGAAGTTGGCGGGTTATCTGGAATTACCTACGATGGTAAAAGTAACTTTTATTATGCTATTTCTGATGATCGGGGAGAAAAGGCTCCTCCTCGGTTTTATACTTTCACAATTGACTTAACCAAAGGTAAACTAGAAAACAGTGATGTTGCTATTGCTGGGGTAACTACTCTGTTAAATACAGATAATCAACCTTTTCCCAAAGGTCAAAGTGATACAGAAGGTATTGCTTTGACTAACAATGATACTGTTTTCATTTCTTCTGAAGGCGATGTAGCAAAATCAATTAATCCTTTTATTCAAGAGTTTTCCCTTGATTCTGGTCAAGTAGTCAAAACATTATCTATACCAAATAAGTTTTTACCAGACAAAAGCGGTAAGCAGGGTATTCGCGATAACTTAGCTTTTGAAAGTCTGACGATTACACCTGACAACCAACATTTGTTTACCGCTACAGAAAATGCCTTAATTCAAGATGGGACAGCAGCTAAATCTAATCTTGGTAGTCTGTGTCGGATTTTGCAGTATAATCTGCTCACCAATAAACTAGAGAAAGAATTTTTGTACCAAACTGAACCAGTAGCGGAAATGTTCAATATCACTGGTAGGTTTGCTAGTGGCTTGACTGATTTACTAGCCTTAGATAATCAAGGAAACTTCCTCAGTATAGAACGGTCTTTTAATGGCTTGGGATTTTTGAGTTCGCTATTTCAAGTTTCTTTGGTAGGTGCTGATCAAATTCAGAATATGGATAGTTTTTTAGCAGTTAATTCTCAGAAATTCAAACCAGTTAAGAAAAAACCATTATTGCAGAACTTGGATGTCTTGTTAGATAACATCGAAGGTTTAACCCTTGGCCCTTGGCTACCTGATGGAAATCGCGCCTTAATCTTGATCAGTGATAACAATTTTAATTCACTGCAAACCACGCAAATCATAGCTTTTAAACTCAAAACAAAATCACCAATGAACAGATTATTACGCCGTTTAATTCCTCGTTGACAGGGTTTGGAAGGGATGGCGATGGCTTTTGTTTGAAAATGAGAGTCAAAATTTATACTTTTATCTATGTTTGGCACGTATGGCTGGGTCGGTAAATTGAACCAGGTTTGCGCCCAGGCTTTGAATTGCTAAAATTCTGTGTTACCATATTATGCCAAACTTAGTTGCAAAAGCCGAAAAAAAAATTCAGGTTTTTCCAAAAAAGACTTGACAAGTTTAAAAAAAAGAGCAACAATGGAAAAGTTGCAAATCAAGGGACTGTAGTTCAATTGGTTAGAGCACCGCCCTGTCACGGCGGAAGTTGCGGGTTCGAGCCCCGTCAGTCCCGTTCTAAGTTTCGCTGGTTTTGAGTAACTCAGCAGATACTACATGTTTGAATGAAGATATCAATATCAAGAAACTGTAAAGAACCTAAACTGCACCACAAATCAGTGATTTTCTCTCCTTGATCAAAGGTCTAATAAACCATAACGTTTTTGTAAATCCAGTAACTTCATTCTCGCCTCACCTGCATTGTCCGCCAAATCAGCAAATTCAACAAACCGGCGCAGTTCCTTCTTGAGCAAATTGCGTTCTACTTCTACGGTTTCTCTATCCAAATCCGGTGGCAATACAATCATATCAAATATAGTAGCCCGTTCTTTACCAATATGAGGACGTAAAACTCGCCCCCGACGTTGAATAAACTGGCGAGGATTTCCTGAACTAGATAAAATCACCGCCGTTTTAATGGCGGGAATATCAACACCTTCATCTAAACAACGAATTGCTACTAAACCCTGTAGTTCCCCAGTTTCAAATTGACAGCGTAAAATTTCCCGTTCTTTTAAACAAGTGTCAGCAGTATAAGTACTTACCCTATATCCCAAATCCACACCTAGAATTTTGGCTACCGCTTTGAGTTGACCCAAAGAAGAATCCTGTCCCGCTTCTTGAGAACTATCGCTGCAATAAAAAAGTGTGTGGGTGGTTTCCCTGCGAGTACTCATTAAATCTCGCAAAGCTGTTAATTTATTTTCCGCCGCACCAATTAACCTGGCGCGTTGGATTAATAATGGCTTTAAATCTTCGTTGTCTTCAAAGTTGATTCCTTGGTTATATTCTTTTTCTCTATATAATAGCGATCGCCCGATTTTTTTGGTTAACTTTAAATAAGCAATACTTTCCGCCTCAGTCAATTCTACAAGTATGGGATAATACAAATAATGTACCAAAGCTCCTTGAGTGATAGCATCCCTTAAGGTGAACTCTGGTTGCAGAACTGGGCCAAAATAGTCGAACAAAGATTGAGTACCACAGTCATCAAAATATCTTTCTGGTGTTGCTGATAAAGCCAACCGTAACCCCACACGACGAGGTAAATTTTCCTCTAACCTTGGTGCGCCCAAATTATGGGCTTCATCACCAATAATTAAAGTCTTAGGGGGAAAATACTTCAGTTGAGACTGAAATCCATCACCAATTAATGTGGAGTTGGTAGTAATTACCGTGACGAATTTTTGAGAACCGGAACGCAGATTATAAAGTTGGGTAGATAATTGACTTTGCCAAGTGCGTAAATTCTCAAAAGCTAGGATAGGTTGCAAATTAAACTTTTCACATTCTCGCCCCCATTGAGTAACAAGATGACGATAAGGACACACCACCAACAAAACTTGTAAATTAATCTGCCGGTATAATTCACAAGCAATGGCTAACGCTGTAATAGTCTTACCACTACCAGTAGCCATTTTTAGTGTACCTCTACCATGATTAGCGAACCAGCTGGTAATAGCTTGTCGTTGATATATCCGTAATTGCAGAGATACAGGCATCATTGGCCCTAGAAAACCAGGTAAATGCTCTACCAAATAATTAGTCATTAGTCATTAGTCATTAGTCATTAATCATTGGGAAGTCACAATCTTTTCCCCATTCCCGACACTCCATTTAATAACTCCTCCAAACCCCAACCAAGGAACCCTGTACCTGCACCTGTGTAGCAAGTACTTGAATCGGTTGGTACTTAGGATTTGCAGGCTTAAGGATAACGTAATCGCCCTGGCGATAAAAACGTTTTAAAGTAGTACCATATCCATCAACCCTAGCAGCGACAATAATCCCATTTTTTAACTGATCCGGTTCTAATACTGGATGCAGAAACACCAAATCTCCATTAGCAATTAAATCCTCAATCATGCTATCGCCAGCCACCCGCAAACCGTAGCTTTGCGGAGGTAAAGAAATATTAGAAAAGTCTAAATGATCTATAGCATCAGTAAAAGGTTCAATTAAACCACCAGCCGCAATTGTGCCTAAAATTGGGATACCCTGCTTAACAGGATGCAAAATCCGAATCGTTCGCGCCTTACCTTCATTCCAATCTATATATCCTTTGGTGCGTAAATGCTCTAAACGACTTTGAATTGGTGCAGGTGATTTCAGCTTCATTGCTGCCATCATTTGCCGAATAGAAGGAGAATATTGGTGAATACGAATATATTCTACCAACCAATAGTATAATTCTTGTTGAGCTTCTGTTAGACTTTCCATAAATTAATCCAGAAGTAAATACAAATGCCTTTAGGACATTAGTACTATAAAAAATTCCAGATCACAAGATCGCAGTAAAAATATAAAAGGCAAAAGAAAGATAATTGTCTTGTGCTTTTGCCCTCTAAATTTTTAATCTGTGCCTAAAATACTAGCCAGCAAAGCTTTTTGAGCATGTAAACGATTTTCGGCTTGTTGCCAAACCCTTGACTGAGAACCCTCAAGAACTGAGGCGGTAATTTCTTCACCGCGATGAGCTGGTAAGCAGTGCAAAACAATTGCCTCTGGGTCAGCAAGACTTAATAAATGTTCAGAAATTTGGTAAGGTTGAAAAACTGGTAAACGATTATCGGCTTCAGTTTCTTGCCCCATACTTGCCCAAACGTCAGTATACAGTACAGCAGATCCCTTGGCTGCTAACTCTGGGTCATTAGTCAAAACAACTTCAGTTTGAGCAGATGCTATCCCACGTGCTTGTTCTACAATTCTTGGATCAGGTTCATATCCTTCAGGAGTGGCTACTCTGACATTAACTCCTGCCAAAGCGCAACCCAACATGAGAGAATTAGCTACATTATTGCCATCACCTACGTAAGTCAAAGTTAATCCAGAAAAACTACCAAAGCATTCTCGAATTGTCAATAAATCAGCTAATATCTGACAAGGATGCTCTGAATCTGTAAGCGCATTAATTACAGGAATCCGGGCATAACTAGCAAAAGTTTTCAAGTCTTGTTGTGCAAAGGTGCGAATTGCCAAAATATCTAAATATCGATCCAATACCCGTGCGGTATCTTCTAAAGGTTCCCCGCGACTAACTTGAGTGACATTAGGATTGAGATCAATTACCTGTCCACCCAATTGGTACATTGCCACAGTAAAACTAACTCGCGTGCGAGTTGAAGCCTTAGAGAACAACAAACCCAAAACCTTATTGCAATGCAACTTCAACTTTTGTGATTTGAGTTGAGTTGCTAGTTGCAAAAGTTCTTCAAGTTCCTGAGAACTCAAATCTGCCAAGCTTAATAAATCTCGTCCTATCAACGCTGCCATGCTTCCGCTCTGTAAAAGAACAATAATCGATTTCTGTTCCTTGACCTAGCTGGGTCAAAAAAAGTACAGTTTTAAACCTGTAACAAATATTTTTGCATCCAGCGCAGTATTTCAGTTAGTTTTTGCTATGCTCATTAATCCACCAACTTCACCAGCCATTAAATTCACTAATTTTTTAGAGTTGACTGTTCTGGAACTACTTAACTATGGGTTCTAGGGTAACCAGGGAAATAAATTTTTTGCACTTGACGATAGACAATCAAATTATATATGCTAATATAGGTGTTCGGTAAGCGCTTCAGAGCGGTCATTAAACCTGCCAGCATAGCACAGTGGTAGTGCATCCGACTTGTAATCGGAAGGTCGTCGGTTCAAATCCGACTGCTGGCTTTCTAGAACAACTCTACACTAGTTCCTAAAAACTTAAAAAAGCCATCGTCATAATTTCTTTGGCCAGTAATCTATCCACATACTACGCTAAATGTCAATTGAATATAGTTTTAATGAATTTCTAGGAAAGTCTCCATGGAAATATATGTAGAAATACAAATTAATGCGACTTCTGAAATTCTATAGCAATTACTCACCAATTTTGATAGCTACCCCCAAGGGAATCTGTTGATTATAAAAGTTGAGAGTGACATAAACAAAGGACAAAAATTGATAGTTTTGATTCAGCCTTAAGAGGGTGGAGGAATGAAGTTTACACCCACTGTCTTAGAAGCCTAGATAAATTAATAATTAAGCTGGTGAAGTGTCTTACCATAGATAGATTATTTACAAGTGAGCATATTTTTATCATTCGACCATTGAACAAAAAATCCCATAGATTTTAATAAATCAGGCATTAAAAATCGAGACATAAAGTATCAGGTAACTGATTCAAATAGGAATTATGACATGGCTTATACAGACGCAAACCAAAAGCAGTCAATATTGCCAGCGCTGAGGTCAAGAAACTATCGTCTGTTTTTTGCCGGACAAGGCATTTCCTTAATTGGGTCATGGATGACACACATTGCCACAATTTGGCTAGTGTATTACTTAACTGACTCGGCAATCATGCTGGGACTGGTGGGATTCTCTAGTCAAATTCCTAGCTTTTTTCTATCACCCTTTGGTGGAGTATTTGTAGATCGTTTTTCCCGCTATCATACCTTAATTGGCACACAAATATTGTCGATGATTCAATCCTTAGCCCTAGCATTCCTAGGACTAACTGGTACAATTCAGGTATGGCATATCATCGGTTTAAGCCTCTTTCAAGGATTGATAAACTCAGTTGATTCACCAGCACGACAAGCATTTGCTCCAGAACTAGTGGAACGTAGAGAAGATTTAGCCAATGCTATCGCCATCAATTCAACTATGATTAATGGAGCCCAATTAATTGGTCCAGCCCTGGGAGGTGTACTAATAGCTAGTATTGGTGCTGGTTATTGTTTTTTAATTGATGGATTAAGCTACATTGCGGTGATCATTGCATTATTAGCAATGAAGATAAAACCCAGACAAACTGCATTAACAATAGGTAATCCTTGGCAAAAAGTTGCAGAGGGGTTTGTTTATGCTTTTACCTTTCCAGCTATTCGAGCCATCTTATCATTATCAGCTTTAGTCAGCTTCATGGGACTGCAATATATGATTCTGATGACAATTTTTGCAGAAGATATACTCAATGGTAGCTCTGAAACCTTGGGCTTTTTAATGGTAGCTTCAGGAATTGGAGCCTCGTCAGGTGGAATTTATCTAGCTACACGCAGAACAATACTAGGAGTTGGTAAATTAATCGCCTTAGCACCAGCAATCTTAGGAATCGCTTTAATTGCCTTTTCCAGGTCTCGGTTTTTACCACTTTCTTTATTTATTATGCTGTTTATTGGCTTGGGAACATTCCTTCAAATTTCTGCTAGTAATACCTTTCTACAAATAGTTGTAGAAGATGACAAACGGGGGCGATTAATGAGCTTATACACAATGTCATTTTTAGGAATTTTACCTTTAGGACATTTATTGGGTGGTTTCCTAGCAAATCGCATTGGTGCTCCTAATACATTAATTCTCGATGGAATTATTTGTATTTTAGGTTCTATATTGTTTTCCAAAAAAATTCCCATACTAAAACAAGCAATTTGTGCAGTTTATGAACCAAAAAGCATTGTATTAATGCAAAAATCTTCCCAATAAATTATCTCAATGTTGTGTCACAGTTAAACCGGCTAGACATAGAATTTTTATGAAATACCAGGGTCATCTGCATTTTTGATCTGCTGCAAAATTTTTTCAATTTCAAAAACCCTTTCATTTTTTCCTTGCGCTCTAAACACATTTAAAGCTTTGCGCAAAGAAGCTATTCCTTCACTTTGTTGATTATTTTGTAAAAATGCCAATGCGGAATTAGCTAAAGCATCGCCATAATTAGGATTAATATCTAAAGCTTTTTGATACGCTGTAATAGCTTCTGTCCAACGACCTTGACTAGCATAAACAAGACCAATACCGTTGTAAGCCAGAGCATGATTTGCATTGAGGCGAATGGCTTCTCCATAAGCGTTAATGGCATCTTCTAGCTTGTCTTGTTGAAACAACACATTTCCCAATTCAAAATGACCAAAGGCGTATCTGGGGAATTTTTTAATTAATTTGCGTAAGTTTTCTTCTGCACCTGTCAAATCCCCCTGATTCAGTAAATTCTTAGCTTGTTGCATCAGTTGCCATCGCTCTTGTTCTGGTTGATCGTCAAGTTGTGCCAATTTTTGGATTCCACCATTAACAGGTGCGGGAGAATTTAAAGCCACTTTTTCAGAATGCCCTAACACTGATGGTGATATGGTCATGGTGGTGATAATGCTCAGAGTAGAGACAAATATTGATTTGATGTGGCTATTCAACTTCATATTCTCAATACCTCAATCATTTTCTCATCTTCATAATAAAGTATGGAATCTCACCCTTGGTAACCCCTAACCTTCCCCTGGGGAAAGCTGGGATGTACACAAATCAGAAAATATCACAAGATTTGTTATTGATGTTAGTTATTGCGCCGAGTAACAGGAGTCATTTCATCATTTGTGTACACCACGGTAGCTATCAAATCAGGAGAATATCAATTCACATTTCTAAAGACCTTCCCGCAACTTATCTAAAACACTACGGTCTTCTAAGGTGGAAGTATCACCCGATACCTCTTGTCCAGAGGCGAGGTTCCGCAACAAGCGCCGCATAATTTTACCTGATCGCGTTTTAGGTAAAGCATCCGTAAAACGAATTTCTCCCGGACGAGCGATAACGCCAATTTCTTTGACAACGTGCTGCTTCAGTTCTTTACTCAAATCCTCGCTCCGTTGATATGTGCCTTCTAAAGTAATAAAAGCCACAATTTCCTCACCCTTGATTTCATCTGGCTTACCCACCACTGCAGCTTCTGCCACTGCTGGATGAGAAACTAAAGCCGATTCTACTTCCATAGTTCCCAGGCGATGTCCTGATACATTCAACACATCATCTACACGACCCATCACCCAGAAGTAGCCATCTTGATCTTGTCTGGCTCCATCACCAGCAAAGTAGATATAGTTACCATTCTGCGGGGGTATATGTTCCCAATAAGTACGGCGAAAACGTTCTGGGTCATTGTACACTGTCCGCATCATTCCCGGCCAAGGATAACGCACCGCCAAATAACCGCCTTCGTTATTGGGTACAGTATCACCTTCTAAATTTACGACATCCGCAACAATACCAGGGAAGGGCAGCGTTGCTGAACCAGGTTTAGTGGCAATGGCTCCCGGTAGTGGCGTAATCATAATACCACCAGTTTCTGTTTGCCACCAAGTATCCACAATTGGGCAACGTTCACCACCAATTATTTTGTGATACCACATCCAAGCTTCTGGGTTAATTGGTTCACCCACTGTCCCTAGCAAACGCAAAGAAGATAAATCCCGGGTTTTGGGGTGGTGTTCACCCATCTTAATAAATGCTCGAATTGCCGTAGGTGCTGTATAAAAAATATTTACTCCATATTTGGCAATCACATCCCAAAAGCAGCCAGGATTAGAAGCACGGGGAGCGCCTTCATACATTAAAGTAGTTGCACCGTTGGAAAGAGGCCCGTAAACTATGTAGCTATGTCCAGTAATCCAACCTACATCAGCAGTACACCAGTATACATCTGTATCTTGCAGGTCAAATATCCATTTACTGGTCATGTGAGTGTACAAGTTGTAACCACCAGTTGTATGTACAACGCCCTTTGGTTTACCTGTACTACCAGAAGTATAGAGAACAAACAGCATATCTTCGCTGTCC
Organism: Nostoc sp. RI_552; assembly: GCA_016124525.1. GTDB lineage: Bacteria > Cyanobacteriota > Cyanobacteriia > Cyanobacteriales > Nostocaceae > Umezakia > Umezakia ovalisporum. The sequence goes on from WGNO01000073.1 coordinate 13,340, forward strand.
ATCGGTTCAGCCGGACAATCAGCTGATACACCTTGTTGTAAATCATGCCACCAATGGTCACGCCCTGGTTCCATGTGAATTTGTTCACAAGTCCGTTTAACCACCAAGACATCTGTAACACTGGGGACATTATTATCTACTAAAGCTTTGTCTACTTGTACTTTCAGAGGAACCATAGCATCTTTACGCCAACCCCCATCAGCCGTAATCACTAATTTAGCTTGTGCATCGTTTAGGCGATCGCGTAAAGCCTCAGCGCTGAAACCACCAAATACCACACTGTGAGGTGCACCAATTCTAGCACAGGCTAACATAGCCATGGCCGCTTCAGGAATCATCGGCATATAAATACCAACGCGATCGCCCTTTTTCACCCCTAACTGCTTCAGCACATTAGCAAACTGGCACACTTCCCGATGTAATTGGGCATAAGTCAGCGTACGCGAATCTCCTGGTTCCCCTTCCCAAATCAGCGCCGCCTTATTTCTGCGCCAAGTGGTGAGGTGTCGATCCAAGCAATTATAAGCAATATTAATTTTACCCCCAACAAACCACTTAGCAAAAGGTGGTTGCCAATCTAACACCGTATCCCATTTTTGGAACCATTTTAATTCTTTTTCTGCTAATTCTGCCCAAAATTGCTGCGGATCGGCTTGAGCTTGAGCATAGAGTCGTTGGTAGTCTTCCAGACTTTTAATATGGGCGTTCTGAGCAAATTCCCCGGTGGGATGGAAGGAGCGCTTCTCTTGTAAGATTGATTTTATCGTGGGCTGAGACATAATTAACCTTTGTCTGTAATAACATTGTGACTGACAACTATTTTGTAGTCAAAGTTATGCACAATTGCTTTGATTTTCGTTAAGAGATACAATATTTTCAGCAAAAATACTTTTACACCCAACCGTTGTAGTGTAGCCATGAAGGGAAAAATCTTCTATGCTACTCAAGCGACACCCATTTTCATACCCAGATTAGAATAGAATATACAGTTCATGAGTTTATGGAATATTATTTTTTTTACACAGACATTTATCAGTTTAGTTGACTTATCAATAGTTCAACAAAGCGTTAGTTATTCAAAGTAGGGCATCGTTTGCAAGCACAAGAGATTAAGGAGCAGTTAAATTACCTCATCGAGCAAGCCTCCTCGATGGATCCTAACTTGGCCAAAAAATTAGATGAAATTAATCGTTGGGTAAAAAATATCAAAACAGGCTCCCTCACCGCTAAACCATTTGTCCTAGCTTTTCTCCTAGAAGTAATTACAGACTCTACCATTTGGCTGATGATTAAATCCTCATCTTCCGAAGCAGAACAAAAAGCTAAATTCCAGCACATGACCCCCAACGAGAAATATTGGTATGGCTATCTCTTTCCAAGATGGATCAATACAAATGACTCCAAATTTTACATTTGGAAACAAAAACTTATGGCAGGGGAGTTTAATCAAGAAGATGATGATATCATAAGAGCTATAGCCCAAGATATTGTGCAGCGTGAAGGTAGTGTGTGGAAGCGTTATATTGCTGACCTTTCTATGGCAACAGATTTGATTGTGAGTAATCGCCAACAAAAACCACTATGTATTCAAGTTACCAGTGTGTCGGAAGAGTTTAATCATCAAAAGTATTATTTTTGGCAAAATACACTGCACTCATGGGAAATAGAGAGAGGAATATTTTTGAGTTACAATCCCAAAGATGCCAACTTCATCAAACAGTTAGTCAATATAGCAATGTACAACAGTGACTATCTTTCAGGTGGTAAGTATTTGAAATTTGATTAATGCTCTTAACAGTTCAATAATTCCAGATTTGTGTTTGGTTCTACAAACTCATCAGCTTTATGGCTAACCGACAAGAAACTCAAAGCTACCGAAATCCTGTGGAAAAATTTGCTCAAGCTTTAACAAATGCGCGGAAAATGCAGCACGACTGGTTGACTTACGGCGTAGATTTTGTTCATTTTTATGTTGAAGATGCAGATAGTGATTGGCTACAAACCTGGGGAAATGACGAAATTTTATGTAATCGGTTATTAGATGCTATTAAAGAATTTTTAGTAAGTGATGATCATGTGGCGAGCAGAATCAGGCAATATTTAGGAAAGCGTTCTCTTTTTGATTTAGCAGTAAACTTAGAACAATGTTGGCGAATCGTCACAGTAGATGAACGACTAAATACCATAAGAAACATTCTAGCAGGTCAAGACAATAATGTTGCTCTAAATAATGAAGATTTATTAAATTTAGCAGCGAATCTGTTGGAAAAATTGGCAGGTATGAGCGAGTAAATAGTTAAAGGTTTGTGGACACAAAGAAAACCACCAAAAAACTCAACAGAGATATAGAGTTTCCATGTCAAATGAGATACAATAATTTCATCCTTAACCCCCTGAACTTCCTCCCCGGAAACGAGGTTAATATGGTCTGCTACAGAAGTGTTGAATCCTGCAATAAAAATTTACAACTTTTGCGTTTTACCCAGATAAAGTTCATTGTCTATTAAGAATAGAGTCATTAATTGCTCAAATTTTGTATCACCGACGCACAACTTGGACAGTCAACAGTCAACAGT
>WGNO01000048.1 GCA_016124525.1 Nostoc sp. RI_552
AACGGTCTGAGGATGTCTTTGACAATCTTGGGAAATGAATTTATAATCATTATCAATTATTCTATTTTAATACTTCGCCCAGAATTTACCATATTTTGGGCTATTTTTATCACCTCTTTCTTAACATTCAACACTTGTGGGAAATATTAAATTTTTTAAGAATATATTGCTATGGTTTACTGGAGGGTATTAGGCAAAATCAAATAAAAACTTATCTATTTTTCCTAAATGCCTGATAATGAATATCTAGGAAAATATATGGCGTCTGAATTGTATCAGATACCATATACTTTGCTATGACTTGGATGAGTGTTTGTGATCCAGTGTGATTACAGGAGAGAAAACACGGAGGTTAAAAGTCAGTTTGTTTACAGATGTTTACTACAAACTAAGCTTCAACTTTTACACCTCTCCAAAAACCAACATAGCCTTCTATATTTTTAGCTTTTTCCTTGGTACTAGGATAGTACCATGCAGCGTCTTTGTTGGTTTGTCCATCAACTTCGATGGTGTAGTAGCTGGCAACACCTTTCCAAGGACAAGTAGTGTGGGTGTTGCTTTCTTGGAAGTATTCTTTTTTGATACTGTCGGGTGGAAAATAATGATTACCTTCTACAACAATTGTGTTATTGCTTTCGGCTAACACAGCCCCATTCCAAATAGCTTTGGGCATAACTGACTTTGCCAATGTACTTTACATTTAACATTTTGACACTCAACAGGCTAAAGCCATGGTAGTTCTCAAAAATTCAGCCTGACGACTTCAGTGATTATAGGTAAAGTGAACTGCCTATTATAAATTTTTCAGTCCATGAAAACTTTAATATTTTCGACTCTTTTATTGGCAATGGCTGTTTACTTACCAGCCAACAGCACCAATATTAAAGGTAATCAAGTAATTTCCAGGAATCACACCACTGAGGATAAAGCATTTAGGGCTTTTGGTACTGAACCGTTTTGGAGTGTCGATGTTCGCCCAAGTGGTGTTATCTACTCGTCATTAGCAAGGGAAGAAAAGCAAAATTTCCCCTATGTCAAACCACTGACAGCTGATGGACGTACCCCAGACACTGTGCAAGTGTATCGATTGGGAAACGAAAAAACCAGTATGTTAATCATCAGGGAATTTGATTCCTGTAGTGATGGAATGTCAGATAAGTTACATCCTTACTCGGCGCTGTTCGTTCAAGGCGATATGGTTTTGGAAGGTTGCGCCAGGAAATTAGATAAATAGCGTCAGTAATTCAGTTAGCTAGTAGCTATTTTTCCGCATTTCTTATCCTGAGTTTTGCAAATTAAAAATTACGAATTACGAATTGGGAATTACAAAATTCTTTACAATTACTTTGTGAACCATTTCTTGAACTATGACGAATCAAGCTCCTATTCCTGTTATTGTTAACGGTGCGGCTGGTAAAATGGGCCGGGAAGTAATTAAAGCGGTGGCGCAAGCACAAGACTTCAAGTTAGTTGGTGCGGTTGACATCAGTCCAGAATATCAGGACAAAGATGCTGGTGAATTGGCAGGTTTAAGCGCACCCTTGGAAGTACCAATTACGAACCAATTAGAACCCCTGCTGGGTTATGTCGCTGGTGACAGACAATCGCCTCCAGGAGTGATTGTAGATTTTACCCACCCAGATGCAGTTTATGAAAATATTCGTAGTGCCATCGCCTACGGTATTCGTCCAGTGGTAGGTACTACAGGCTTAAGTCCAGAACAAATAAATGAATTGGCAGACTTTGCTGAAAAAGCCAGCACTGGTTGTTTAATCATTCCCAATTTTTCCATTGGAATGGTGCTGTTACAACAAGCCGCAGTCACAGCTTCCCAATATTTCGACTATGTAGAAATTATTGAACTCCATCACAACCAAAAAGCGGACGCTCCCAGTGGTACTGCTATTCAAACAGCACAATTACTAGGAGAACTTGGTAAAACTTTTAATCCTCTTCTTGTCAAAGAGACAGAAAAAATACCAGGTGCTAGGGGGAGTTTGGCACAAGAAGGTATTAGAATTCATAGTGTCCGTCTGCCAGGACTAATAGCCCATCAAGAAGTGATTTTTGGCGCAGCAGGTCAAATTTATACTTTAAGACATGATACAAGCGATCGCTCCTGTTATATGCCGGGAGTGCTGCTAGCAATTCGCAAAGTCTTGCAGCTAAAGTCCTTGGTATATGGATTAGAAAAAATACTGTAACTGGCAAACTCAGCACTTATGTTAGTCCCACTGACTCGGAAAAAATTTGAACAACTCATCCCCTTGATTGCTACTGGTCTACAGTACCAGTATTATGCGGGGAAATTTTCAAATTTTTTGCAGCGACTGTTAATTTCTGTAATTGCCATAGCTGTAATTCTCATAGGGGAAATACTGTTGAAGCTGGAATTTGGCCCTGTTACATTTTTCGTTGGCGTAATGGGTGCCTTTTTTTGGCTGTGGTATCCTGTATTTCAGGCAAGTGTACGTAATGCAAAATGCCGTCGTTATAAATACAGTGGCTTTTTTCGTGGTCGAATTTTAGATTGGTGGATTACGGACAAATTGATCGGCAAACAAGAAACTGTTAACAGCAAAGGTGAGTTAGTTATTGTTGAAAATCGAGAAAAACGGATTAACTTAGAGATTGGTGACAATACAGGATTCGCAGTAGAGTTACAAGCACCACTACGTAATGCTCACAAAGTTATTGTTCGCGGTCAAATTGCAGAAATGATTGTCATGTCGAACCGTTCTGATTTGAGCAGTATTGAAGAATTCAGTGATGTTTACATTCCCAGTTATGACTTGTGGGTAAATGACTATCCTTATGTACGAAGGGATTTCTTTCATGAAGTTAGTCGGCGTTTGCGTAGAAAACAACCAGAAAAACCACCCCGCAGTCGTCAGAGAATGGAAGAAACATGAACTAGTCACACCCCTTCTGGGGAAACGAGTGTGAGGTTTTTGTTAACAATGACTGTGCGGATGAAATTACTCATTGGTTTGAACGCGACTAAATTTCCTAACCGTTTAAATCCTCACGCTTAGAAAGCAGGGGCTTGGGCACAGTTTTTGATGGTCATTGGGGCGCACCACGGCTATCCATCCCCACCCTATAGACGGATGGGGAATTTTACAGTGATCGGAGGAGAAAGCTTAGTCCTTGTAGGTGTGGGAGAAATGGGTAGCACCTTGTAAGTTGGCTGGGTCAAGCAAGAATCCCACCTGCTTCCGGCCATGGGAGTGTCAAAAGGTTAGTTAACTTTTAATTCTCTCTTGTCATTGACATACTCACTGACCTAGAATGTCATTGATTCTTAACAATGTACAGTAACTACCATTCGTTACGGCCTCATAGTCACTATCAATGATTGCTAAACTTTGATCATCAGTTAAGTGCCATTCCATTGCTATTCATCCCTGAGATACCAGCTTTCAGCTTATCAGCTTCAGATAACCCTGGGTGCTGAGTATTTTGATTTTTACTCAGCACTCATTAACTCAGGACTCAGCATTTGAAGAAGGACGAGTGAAAAGAGGGGACAGATAAGCAACTAAAGCGCCAATGAGAAAACCAGAGATATTGCGAACTAAAGGCAACCAATCACTAGTACGCGTTACCACTGGGCCAATACCAAAGGCAATAAACAAAATTCCCCACAAGGGTGAAAAAATTAAAGCCCATTGCCAAGCAATCACCTGTCCTTCTTTTTGGGGATGAGCTGCAAATCCACAAACTATTCCCCCCACAACTGAGGTAATCAGTGTCAGTATCCATTGTTCTCTGGGTAATCCAGGCACTACGGAACAACCTCCCTGAAGCAAACAGGTTTCCACTGAATTTAAGGCTTGCAAAATTGCTTGGTCTTCGCCTTGTTCTCGCACAAAATATAAATTGCCGAAGCGGGTTTGCAATTCTATCCAAAAAGTCCGGGGTAGAAGTTCATAAACGGCATCCCCCACACTAAAGCTGAGAATGTTACCGCCACGAGCATCAGCAACTAGCAAAATACTTTTATCATCTAGATGCCAATAATTAATTACTGCCCGACCTGGGGTGCGGTCATACTGGGTTAATACTCGCAGTTTCCAACCAGTTTGATCTTCAAATTTTTCTAAATCTTTGACCAGTTCTGCTTCTTGAACATCTGTGAGAGATTTAGCTAAATCTATAACTGGAGTTTGGAAGTTGGGTAATAAGTCAGGATTATCATAAGCAAGTGCTGGAGGCGAGTGCATTACCCACATTGACCCAGCCAAGAAAAATACAGCAATAGATACTAGAGTTCGTCGCCAAAAACAAGACTGCATGGACGTTATTATACAAGTATAGACAGTAGAAGTGAACAAGTCGCTTTAAAAGAGTATGGGAAAAGTGATACTTCTTTACACTTGTTTACTTTACTCTAATCTAAGAGATTTAAGCAAAGCTTAGTTTGAAAATGGAAATTAGGGAGTGGAGGTTAGGGACTAGGTATTGAGATGAAAAAGTTTTCTCCCTGCTCTCTACTCCCTACGCTTCATTGCTTCTCGTTCCCGCAACGTTAGCGATGGTTTTTCACTAAGCTTTTCAGTAATTGGTAAACGTTCAACTCGCCTTGCTGGTTTTGGGCGTGTAAAGGAGTGCCAAGCAGTCTTCACACCTACAAACAAGCTGCGGGTGCTGATTTGAATATTTTTAGCTTGTTTTTTCGCACTACTGAGGCTTTGGTCAACTTGCTTAACGACTTTACCTGCGCCTTGCACACCTTCACTGACTTCATCGGTTAAATCTCTGATTTCCATGCCTGTTTTGCGGATGGAAATTAGAGTAGGTGGTAACTCCCGTGAGAGAGTATCAAATAGCTTTTCTGCACTGCGAGCAGCACGTGCTAACTCCTGTAAAGCAGGTATAGCAGCTACCAAAACAGCAGTCAGACTGGCGGCGACTAAGAACAAAGACAGTCCCAACCAAAACAGGGGATCAATCACGGTTATGCCATCTGTGAGCTTTACAATTGCTGGGAAAAAGAATCCGAGTCTTTTTGAGCTTGTTGCTGCTTCAAGGTTTGGCTTTCGCGTTGGCTAGCATCTACACCAGCAGCGATCGCTTCTTGCAGTTTTGCCAAAGTATCATCCCAATTTCGCAGTGCGCTAGCAGAAAGACGATCTGCTTGAATTTGTACACTGGTTGATATGTCTTCTGCCAAGTCTGGGATGGCATTGGCAGACTTTTGCAAAATTTTACGGGTTTCGCGCCCTGTGCGAGGGGCTACGAGCAAACCAGTTAAAGCACCGATGGTAGCTCCCAGCAAGAAACCGCCAAAAAATACTCCAGAACGGTTATTAGACATCTTAATTGTTTCTCTCCTTACACCCATTTTAGATGTGATTTTTCCCCTAGCAAGATTCAAATGATTCTATCTAATTAATCTATCGTGACAAGATATCAGTGGGAAATGTTGCTTTTATTTAGGGATGGTTTTTTTGTTGATATCCACTCTATTCTGCCGAAAAAGCGGTGCGAAAATCCCTTTGCTAAAGATAACAGGCTGATAATTTGACGTATTTCTTGGATTTGTACTTGTAGTTTTTGGTTTTCCTGGCGGAGGTTATGAATCTCTTGCTGGCTAATATCAATATTTTCAGGTGCTTTATGTAGGAATGCATGAGTTTTAAGTTCATAGGCGTTTAGTTTATCAGCTATGCGCCCTATCCACTGCTTTAGTTTCCACACTCGCCAAGCTATGTAGACTAGTAACAGTGAGATAAGAGTATTAATTACGACAACAGTCGTGATCATTATTTATCTTGACCAAGCTCAACTTTAGGGAATTATTCTCTATGCCTGTGAATTGGTTCTGACTTCATGATAGCGACACAGCCTCAGTGTTAATAGTTTTTACAAGGCTTTCTTGGGGAAAGTTTCATATTTACCAAAATTTCAAGTTGCCAGATCCTGTTTATCAAGCTAGTGTGGAGAGCTGCTATTGCTCTTGGCGTAGTAATTTCTCTTAGGATCTACAGATAACTGGAACGATGATTGAGCTTGGTTCACTGGTGCAATCCCAGAAAAACTATTTGGGAATAGGAAAAGTTACTGAAATATCTCAACCTGATGTGATGGTTGAGTATTTCTGCTCAGGAGGGCAACGCCTCCAAAAAACTTTACCTTTAGATTCCTTAACTCAAGTGAGGCTAAAGCCTCAAACTCGATGCTATATTAGCTCATCAACCCAGGATAAATGGTTGATTGGCCGAATTTGTACCTGGGATGAAGACACAGAAATGTATCAAATTGATTTACCAGACAAGAAGACTACAATTGCGACGGAACAAGAAATTTATGTCCGTTGTAACATACCTATCTCAGACCCGATTGAAACTCTGGCAATGAAGGGTCACGAAACCCCCTACTTTCATGACAGAAGATTAACTTTTGTTAAAAGCTTGATTCATCAACGCGCTGTAAGTCGCGAGATGACAGGGCTGATTTCGGCGAACATTGAACTTTATCCTCACCAAGTTGAAGTTGTCCGGCGGGTACTGGAAGACCCAATTCAACGCTATTTACTAGCAGATGAGGTGGGACTGGGAAAAACTATCGAAGCTGGTGCTATTCTCCGTCAATTCCTGCTAGATGAACCAAAAAAAGGTGCGGTGGTGCTAGTTCCGCAATATTTGCTGCAACAATGGCGGACTGAGTTAGAAAATAAATTTTACATCTCCCATTTTGGTAAACGGGTGGTGGTGTTGGCGGTTGAAGATATCCATAGAATCAACCTAACAGCGAATATTGGCTGCTTAATTGTAGATGAAGCCCACCATATTGCCGCCATGGCAACTTCTGGGGATGCGGCGGTGCGTCAGCGTTTTGAGTCTTGTAAAATTCTGGCTCATAAAAGCGATCGCTTGCTTTTACTATCTGCTACTCCTGTCCTCAACCACGAGCAGGATTTTCTCGCCATCCTGCACCTACTCGATCCCATCACCTACAAACTTCATGATTTGACAGGTTTTCGCGCCAGAGTCAAAAAATACCAAGAAATTGGCAAATTTCTCCTTTCTTTTCAAGAAAGTGCCAAAAATGACAAAGTTCTCACAACTCACCTCAAGGAATTGCAAAATCTCTTTGCTGAGGATGGGTGTTTGATGAATCTGGCGGACAATTTAAAAAATTGTTTAAAAGCCAATCCTGCGGAAAAAGAGGAAATTATTCTGGCAATTCGCAATCACATTAACGAAACCTATCGGCTACATCGTCGAATGCTTCGTAACCGTCGTGCTGCTATAGAGGATGTTATATTTGATCGGGATGTGAGACCAAAAGAAGAATATGATTTAGACGAGCGATCGCTGGATCTTCATCAACTTATGGAAAAATGGCGTACTCTCGCCCCTAAAAACCAGCAATATCAGCGAATTTTTCTGGTTTTATTTCTAGCTTCTGGTACTTGGTTAGGTATTTTAGAACAGGTCATTACTTCACGCCTAGCAGGTAAATCTTCATGTCAACTCATCCGAGAGTTCAAAGAATATGACCTTAGCATTTTAACTACAACCGCTAAATTTCCAGAGGAAGAAGAAATTTTGCAATGCTGTTTGAAAATTCTTCGTCAGTCGGGAGAAGAGGGAGAACGCACACAAAATTTGCATACATTGCTACTCAATCAGCTAGCTGCATACTTTAAAATTTCCCCAAGTATTCGCAGAAATAAGCAAGAATTAATCACAAGAATACAGCATAGAATTCGACGACCTATTCCAGGAGATGTTCTGCCTAAAATTGTCGTGTTTACAAGTTTTGCACAATCTTGTCAACAAATTGTGCAATGTTTATCTCATAGCTTTGGTGCAGAAACAGTCGCTAGCCATCAATTTAGCGAACCACGAGAAAAAGTTGAGGCAAACTTAACTAGATTCCAGAATAACCCCAAGTGTTTTATTTTAGTGTGCGAGCGGTCAGGAGAAGAAGGACTGAACCTACAATTTGCCGATTGCTTGATTCATTTTGACCTACCCTGGTCACCTAATCAATTAGAGCAAAGAATTGGCAGATTTGACCGCATTGGTAGCAAAATCGGGATTCAATCTTTTGCATTGATTGGCCCATACTTGGAAGACAATCCCCAAAATGCTTGGTATCAACTTCTCAAAAATGGGTTTGGCATCTTCGAGAAATCAATTGCAAGTCTACAATTTTATGTGGATCAAAAATTGGGAGAATTAGAAACCGCTTTGTTGCAATCAGGTGCTGCGGGATTGTTAGCAATGATTGAGCCAATTCAGCAAGAAATCACTGCCGAAACTTTGAAAATTAGCGAGCAAACTGCTTTGGACGAAATTGATATTCTTGATGGAAATACTACCCAATATTTTCAAGACCTCGATGATTACGATGCTAGTCATTTAGAAATTAAACAAGCAACTGAAGGCTGGATGTGTGATGCACTAGGATTTAAGTCAGTTAATGAGCCGAATTCGGTAGAAATTAGGCGTTATAAACCAACAACGCGCACTTTGGTTTCTGTAGACGAGCTAAAAACTCACTTTGCTAATAATAATACAGACCAATTTGGTACTTACAATCGCCGGATCGCCAACCAAAATTCTGGCGTTAAACTATTTCGCATTGGCGAAGGATTGATAGAAGCACTCGTGAGCTATATCAATTGGGATGATAGAGGTAAAGCTTTTGCCCTATGGCGCACCGACGAATCTTGGGATGCTACAAAAGGCAAGGAATGGTTTGGTTTCCGATTCAATTATGTAGTGGAAACACATTTAGCAAATGCAAAGCAGGTTTTAACAAACCACAAACTAGATAGTTCCCACTACAAAACCTTGAAGCGCCGTGTGGATGCTTTCTTTCCCCCCATGTTAGAAACTATCTTTGTTGATGCTCGCTGTCATCCTATGAGTTTGGTAGAAGATGAATTACTTTTAAATATCTTGCAACGGCCTTATAAAGATAGAAGCAGTGATAAATCTAGGGACTTTAATCTAGCAAAAGAGCGCTTAGGAATTATTGATGCTTTTGTCCATGCTACCCAGTGGCAAAATTTTTGCCATCAAGCGCGTAGTAGCTCTGCGGAATTGCTCCTCAAAAATCCTGAATTTATGGTATTGCACGAACAATATGCTCAAATCACCGAGGAGAAATTAAACAAAAAAGTAGAGCAATTACACCTGCGTCTAAATTGGCAAAATGAGGATGATGCACTGGCTGCAGAATTGCAAATCGAAAGTGCATTAAGGGAATCGATTTTAGCAGGAATTCGCCAGCCTCAAATTCGGCTCGATTCTGTTGGTTTCATGATTGTATCTGGGCGAAACCCTCTGTAAGTCTTGCCAAGCATAAGTAACAGTTCTAACTGTAATTATTGCAATCCTGTTTGATTTGTAAATACTGCGAAGTTAAGATCCCCGACTTACTGAAGCGGTTGGGGATCTTTGAGGCTCCTACTTATTTAAGATTATTATATATAAATAAAAGTGAATATTTACAAAAACCTCAGACTTGGGTAAAATATTACAAATGAAAACATCATTATTCATGGTAATTGATTAACTATAAAGTTAATCAAAATAACTATTAATCTTAACTGTCATAGTCACAAAAGTCTTTTAGTAACTTTTTGTTAATTTATGAACGTAGTATTTCAATAATTAAACTTCATAAAGTTATAAATCCCTGTATTAAGTTTTTAATAACACTTGTCTCAGCTTGTATATTCAGGCGTAATCTGCTGGCTAAATTGTGTAATCTAAAAACAGCTAAGCTAATGATAAACTTGAGGTCTTAATGACTCCTAAAATTCTGCGTCAGCTTTGGGCTGTGGTGGAAAATTCTCAAACCAAGATCCTATTGCAGATGGATGATGCTAGCTTGGTACAATGGCTCGTAAAACAAACCACAAAGCAAGCATTGTTAGACCCCCACGAAACTGATTACCTCAGCGAATACATTCAATCACGGCTAACCCTTATACGTGATATGGCCTATGAGCGTCAGTGTTAAAACTAATCATATCTTAATAGTCCACAGTCAATACTGAAAAAGTTTTGGATTTTTAGATTGATGATACCGACTCTTGGGTTACAAGTGGGGGATTTGAGATTGATAACCAGGTACAGTAGCTTCTCTCAAAACAAAAAATAATCCAAAATCCACGATCTACAATTAGTGCAGTCAAGACTATTGACTATGGACTATTAACTATGGGTTGTTTTGAGGCAAATAACCTTCAAGTAAGCAATCAGAACCTACCACACGCCAACGAACTCGTTCCAAGGTCAGGGCTTCGGTCATAATCGTAAAACCTAAGTCACCCACAGGTGTAGGGGCACGACTACCACCGATGATTTTAGGAGCAATAAAAGCCATAATTTTTTGTACTGCACCTTGAGCGATCGCACTGGCAGCCAAAGTACCACCGCACTCCCACAACACGCTACAAAAACCCCGCTCATATAAGTGAGCCATTACCAAATTTGGTGTCAGGGATGCTAACTCCATCACCTCAACTCCCTGTTGCCGCAAGAAATTTTGGAACTCAGGGGAACTTCCTTCCTGTGTCAACACTAAAGTGGAAGCTTCCGCAGTTTCCCACAGGTGGGCATCTTTAGGCAAGTTGAGGTGACGACTCATCACCACCCGCAGAGGATTATGGGCTTCTACCTGATGAGTGGTTAAGTAAGGATTATCTTTTCGGACTGTATTACCACCGACAATTATGGCATCACACCCTGCCCGTATTTGATGAACTTCGCCACGGGCATCTTCGTTTGTTACCCAAGCACTGTGACCAGAGCTAGTTGCAATTTTTCCATCTAAAGTCATGGCATATTTTAAAATGCCCAAAGGTCGTTTGTGGAGGATGCGATAAATAAAAGCTTCATTGATCTGATAACAGGCTTCGGCTTCCACCCCTACAACTACTTCTATACCAGCCGCACGTAAGCGGGTAATACCTCCTCCACCGACTAAGGGATTGGGGTCAACTATACCTACGACTACCTTAGCCACGCCAGCCGCGATTAAGGCTTCGGAACAGGGAGGAGTACGTCCGTGATGATTACAAGGTTCAAGATTAACGTAGACTGTAGCACCACGGGCGCGATTCTTTTCAGTCGAGGGTGCGCCAACGCCTGCTGCTTTCAAGGCAAAAACTTCTGCATGAGGCTCACCTGCACGGGGATGAAACCCTTCCCCAACAATTTCCCCATCTTTGACAACAACCGCCCCTACTAGGGGATTAGGTGAAGTGCGTCCCAAAGCACGGCGCGCTAGTGCCAAACACCGTTGCATCATCGCCCGGTCAAAGTCGCTGCCTATTTTCTGTTGTTCTGGTGAATTAGATTCAACTGGGGATAGCGCAACCGCTGAGTTGTCAGTTAGCAATATCAGCTCATTTTCCTGAGTATCATTGACTAATGATACATTTGTTTGAGCAAACACGGGGAAATTATCCATATTTTTAGGCGGTACTTTCAATATTTTGCACGCTGGCTGCTATCGTGATACTTAAACATTGACATACTGCTATATAAATCCTAGAGAAATCTAGACATTTATTTCTTACTTTTCTTACTTCAGTGGTCGCAATTCACTATTAGGTTAAGTATGACCACTGCAACGTGAGTTCTCTTGCTCCATTAAGATAGGGTTTGATGTTTAGTTCCTGCCTCATTCTGGTAATGTCGGCATTAACCAGTCCACAGGTTAACACTGTCTAACTAACAGCTTTGGCCACGCCACTTGCTCCACTTAGTCAAGAGCACCAGGGCCAATTTTATTTCCGTCTTAAATCTTATCAGCAACTTCTTTTAACTCATCAATAATTTTCTTATTTTTCTGACTTCTAGATCCATACAGTCTGGCACTAAATAGAGTAATTATCTCTAAAACATCCTGAGCTAAATCTTCTTCAAAACTAGAGTCTTCAGTTCTATTAATAACTACAATTTCAGTCCCAAAATGTTCACAGAGACTAAAAATCAATTCACTACCAAATCTTAGTAGTCTATCTTTGTGGGTCAGTACAAGCCGTTCAACCTTACTATCAACTATTAATCTAATTAATCTTTTTAATCCTTTCTTGCTGTAGTTTAACCCAGAGCCTAAATCTTCTATAATTTCAAACTGCCAACCGTTTTGAGAACAAAATAATTCAACAACTTGTTTTTGTTGTTCTAAATTTTCTTTTTGTTCATGACCAGAGACTCGGCAATAACCAATTGTGTAAGATAATTCAGGTTTTATCCCTAATAATTGGGCTAAATCATAACGCCTGTGACCACTAGCTGTCCTTTCAGGAATTAATTTACCTTCAGATTCCCACCTTCTAAGTGTCGAAACACTTACACCTTTAAGTTTTGCCGCTTCAGATATAGACAACTTACTCATAATGCAAGTATAGCATACATTCTGGCTAGATATAAGCAATTATAAATATAAAAATTTAATCAGTCGCTAACCCTCCTTAAGCTTCCACGGTGTAGCCAAAGGCGATAAATTAGTTGCTGCACTGAGATCCCCATCCACTTCAAAACCACATTTGTCAGACTAATCAGTTCTCCGGGATAAGAAGGCTTTTCTTTCTTGTGTCCACAGTGATAACAAATTTTTACTGGATGGATAAGATTTATCAGCAATTATGATTTCACAACCAAACTTTTTAGCTTTATGTTGTAGCCGACGTTTTAGCTCATAGAATGTACAGTCAGCTATAGCAGTTGTCAATATTTTTTTATTTATTGTACAGCGCCAATAAATCCTCAAATCTTCACTCCTCGAAAACAAGGATGTATGTGAATGGCGGGATTTTAGTCTGGAAACAGCAATTGCATCCACAGGTCCTTTGAACATCGCCTAAATCAACGGTCTATGATGGTGCGAAAATATTTCCCAGCGTTGTTCTTCCTTCGGTTCACGAGTACAGAAAAACAACAACGCCACTGTTGTCAACCCTGCTCTAACAGCTTAATTTTTCGCCACCAGAGGTTTAAGGGATAATATAGTATGGGTGCCCAAAGACTACTGAGAATGGCAGAAGCCAGCGCTACCCGTTGATAGTATGCCCAAATATATTTAACCTTGCGTACACTTTCCCCGCTGTAAGCATTGCCCATCAAAGTTAATTGAAGTCCAAAGATAGTTTCTGCGACAATTGCCATTACGAACACAATTAAGGCAATAGAGATAAAGTCTTCTTGAATAAAACGGTGCTTCTGCACCAAAGCAGTCAAAAACCCTACAAAACCCAAAGTAATTGCATGGGTAGGATCAGGTGATGTCATAGCATCTTGAATTAGCCCCAGAACTACACCGGCTAACATTCCTTCCCAAACCGAGCGTTTCACGCTCCAAGCCACCACCCAAATTAACAGCCAATTCGGTCCAATTCCCAATAATTCCATACCTAAAAAGCGGGTTGGTAACATCAGTACACAAAACAGTACAGACCCAACCGTTATTGACCAATTTAGCAGTTGACGTATAGCTGGAGGCCAATGAGCAAGAGACTTATTTTTTAACATTTTGAATTTTCGCTGTGGCGCTCTTGGCTTACTATGCCTGGGAATCCTAAATGAAGGCATCTTGATTGTTTTGATTCAATTCTTGGTTTCCAATTGTGGTTTAGTGGGCTATGCCTAATCCTTACCCTGGCTGAACGGACATACAACCACCCAATCTAATGATAGTATCGGTGGTAAAAGCTCAACTTTTGCCACCGATACTGAAGATTGTTTTAAATCTAAAGATTTAACTCGTCCAACTGGCACACCAGCAGGAAACCTCCGACTGTAGGTAGATGTAGAAATTAAATCTCCTACTCTAACGTTTGGAACTTTTTCATAAAATTCCAGCACTGCTTCAGCGGACAAATTTCCCCGTAAAACGCCCTTGGCGGAGGTGCGGTTAATTGTTACACCCACTTGACTATTGAGGTCACTAATTAACAACACACGACTAGTATTAGGAGTTACACTCTGTATTAAACCTACTAAGCCGCCATCAGTTTTGACTATAAAGCCCTTTTGAATGCCCGCATTCGATCCGCGATTCAAGATAACTTGTTGCCACCAATGGTCAGCGCTGCGTCCCACTACCCGCGCTGCAATTGGGGGGGATGAGATTGGAGTTTTCTCAACGTAGCCTAATAAATTTTGTAGCTTTTGATTTTGAGTTTCCAAATCAGCTATACGCGTTTGTAACTCCCAGAAGCGGGCATCATTGAGAATTTCTTCTGGATCTTTCCCTGTTTGTAACATTTGCAATGGACGGCTGATGATTTGGTACATTTCCAACAGTAAATGAGCCTGAGTCTGTCTCAATATCCACGCACTACTTACTACTACAGTTAGTAAACCAAGTTGTAGTAATTTACGATTCCACCAACGACGTACAGTAACCATCTATACCTGATTTTATAAATTCAAAAGATATCAGATTCTATTTGTTTGATATGAAACTCAAATTAAAACCAAATAGAACCTAATATCTGACATTTCTCATTACATATTGCGAGAACTTCCGCTCAAAACTCGTTCTAGCTGTTTGTTTTCTAACACACGACCTGTTCCCAGCACAACACAACAGAGAGGGTCTGCGGCAATGTGGGTAACAATCCCTGTCTCATGACTGATGAGGGTATCAATGCCTTTGAGCAAAGCACCGCCACCAGCTAGCATGATTCCTCTGTCAATAATATCTGAAGCTAATTCAGGAGGTGTGCGTTCCAGTGTCCGCTTCACAGCCTCTACGATGACTGATAGCGGTTCCAACATACATTCACGAATTTCTGGTGCTTTGAGTGTGACAGTTCTTGGTAGACCAGAAAGCAGGTGTAAACCTCTGACTTCCATGATGGCATCATTATCATCATTAGTTGGATAAGCGGAACCAATGCCAATTTTGATATCTTCAGCAGTCCTTTCTCCAATCACCAAGTTATGAACTTTTTTGAGATACACGATGATGGATTCAGTTAATTCATCACCAGCGATGCGTACTGATTCACTGATGACAGTACCTTCAAAACTAAGTACTGCAACTTCTGTTGTGCCACCACCAATATCAATAATCATATTCCCTGTTGCCTCAGAAACAGGTAGCCCAGCTCCTATTGCTGCTGCTATTGGCTCATCAATGAAACGCACATCTCTTGCGCCGGCTTGGTAAGCGGCATCCTCCACAGCCCGTCTTTCTACCCCCGTAACACCACTGGGTATGCCAATGACAATTCGAGGTGAAATTAGAGATTTACCGTCATTTACTCGGTGGATAAAGTGTTTTAACATTAGCTCGGCTGTATCAAAGTCAGCGATTACGCCATCACGCAATGGACGGAGGGCAATCACATTCTCAGGTGTACGTCCGAGCATTTTTTTAGCTTCTTCTCCCACTGCCAGTGCCACTTTTTTGTTTTGATCGATAGCAACTACAGAAGGTTCTTGGAGTACGATACCTTTCCCAGATACATAAACTAGGGTGTTGGCAGTACCGAGGTCGATACCCATATCCCATGATGAGCGAAAGTTACTAAAAAGCCCCACGCGTCTCTACGCCCCTTATTTGCAATACTTGTTGGCTAAAAAACTGTTAGAGTTGATAGTGCTGGATCTTATTGTGTTTTCTACCTGGAGTCCAGCAGGAAGGCTATTTTCCGTGAGCCTTTAGCCATCCTTGCTAGCTTTTTGGTGTTCATACTGTCGATATTCTCTAACTACTTCGATATATCCGTACAGTTTTTGAGTTTATTCAGTTGATTTATCGCATTTTTATACATTACTTTACTGCTAAGTTTTTAACATATTTTCAAGACCTTCACAATTGGTTATGATAAAAATAAAAAAATATCAGTAATTTTTTACTAAAAGGCCAAACCCATGAGCATTAATATTGTTAACCTTGTTGGTCGTGTAGGCGGCGATCCCGATATTAAATATTTTGAATCTGGTAAAGTTGTGTGTAAATTAACACTAGCAGTTAATCGGCGAGGGCGTAAAGATGAAAAACCCGACTGGTTCACCTTAGAACTTTGGGACAAAACGGCAGAGGTAGCAGGCAATTACGTGCGTAAAGGGAGCTTAATAGGTGTAAAAGGTTCGTTAAAGTTTGACACATGGAATGATCGGCAAACAGGAGTCAACCGTTCTACACCAATTATTAGAGTAGATCAATTAGAATTATTAGGTTCCAAGCGCGATACGAGCAATGATATAGATATGTCTCCAGAAAACTTTTGATCGTCATTAATCACTGGTTATTGCCAATGACTAATGACCAATCACTAATGATTAATAACCAATTTGGAGTGTCACCGATGCTTCTACCTGCTGTTCACCACCAATTACAGGGGTAGAATAATCAGCACTAGCTAACTTAGCAGCCTCGACACGCTGGAACATCACCGGAAGTGGGGACGCACTGGCAGCATTGACTTGAATACTGAGCACTTCCTTAGCCTTGAAACCCAGGGTACTGAAAATAGCATTAGCTTGTTGTTGAGCATCTAACGTCGCTTGTCTGAGTGCTTGTTGTTGAGCAGATGCGATCGCTTCATCACTAGCCACAAAACTAACACCGTTAATTCCTGTTGCACCAACTCTTACGGCCTCATCTAAAACATTACCGACTTTATCAGTGTAAATACGAAAGCTCACAGTATTATTAGCAGCATAGCCAGTAATTCTTTGGGCATTATTGTTGTAACTATAAACTGGATTGAGGCTGATACCAGTGGTTTGTAATTTTTCCACGTTTCGAGTTTTGAGCAAAGCAACTACAGCTGATGATCGGCGAGCCGCTTCTTCTTGCGCTGACTGTGCCGTTTTGCTTTGAACTTCTACTGACAGACTCACTTGCGAGAGCGTAGTAGGGATTTTTGCCACACCGCGACCGCTAACACTCAGAGTTCGCAACAATTTTCCTTGCTCTTGGGCTAACCCTGGTTGAATGGAGATTATACACAATAATAGAGCTACTGATATAGTTTTCCAATAATTCCCAGAGCGGAACTGAGAAAAGGATACAGCTGTTCCATACATAAAATTTGCACTCCTCTGAAAAGATTCTACAAATGTTTTAAAAAAACATATCTACTAATTCGGCGTTCACTGTCAACAGGTATCTCTGAACTATGATGAACTTATTGAGTAAGCAATTTCTGAGATGTCCTTAGTTTGACACAGGCATAGTCAGAAATAGGGACGGTTACATTTTTGGTAACTCAAAAAATTTATTAAAACTTCTGGAGATTCTTTGATGGCATACTGGCTGCTGAAAACTGAACCAGACAAATATTCCTACTTTAATTTAGAACAGGATGGCAGAACAGTTTGGGATGGAGTCAACAATGCTCTAGCGCTCAAACATATAAGAAATATGCTGGTTGGCGACCTAGTGTTGATTTATCACACAGGCAAAGAACGACAAATCGTAGGCATAGCAGAGGTTATCAGTCAACCTTATGCCGATCCAAAATTAAGCGATTCCAAACGCATAGTTGTAGATATTAGAGCAGTCAAAAGGGTTTCTGTACCTCTCTCACTCACAGCAATTAAGCAGAATGGAGAATTCACAGATTTTGATTTATTGCGGCTTCCCAGGCTTTCTGTCGTGCCAGTATCAGAATTTTACTGGCAAATTATGATTTCATTGACTGACAGTAAAAATAATTGAATGGATGTATTGAAGTAGTAAAACTAAAGAGAAGGACTTTTAAGCAACACATGCAGTTTTTAGATGCAATCAACGTCTATTTTCCTCTGCTAGCTAGTACTACAGAAACAGCAGATAGTTCAATGGTATTAAGCGCAGTGCTACTAAGCTTAGTGATAATTTATCTAGCTAGTAAAGCTGGTGGGGAGTTATCTAACCGAGTAAGTTTACCGCCCGTTTTAGGTGAACTATTAGGAGGTGTGGTTGTGGGCATCTGTGCTTTGCATTTGTTGGTTTTTCCAGAAGGTAGCGCAGACGGTTCTCATTCTTTAATCATGACCTTTTTGCAAATCACTGCGGGTTTAACTCCTGAAGCTACCCCAGCAGTATTTGAAGCACAATCAGAGGTCATTTCTGTGTTAGCAAAACTGGGTGTAATCATTCTGCTATTTGAAATTGGCTTGGAATTGAACTTAAAAAATTTGCTCTCAGTTGGATCCCAAGCCGCCATAGTGGCAGTAGTGGGAGCAATAGTACCTTTTACTGCCGGTACTGTGGGACTAATAACTATATTTGGTATTAGTACTATGCGAGCAGTTTTTGCTGGAGCAGCTTTGACAGCTACTAGTATTGGCATTACATCCAAAGTGCTGTCAGAACTAGGAAAACTCACTTCCAAAGAAGGGCAGATTATTCTGGGTGCTGCTGTGATGGACGATGTATTGGGAATCATTTATCTTAGTGCCAATTTTCTTTGTGACTGTTGGCGCAAAAACAAAGTTAGGAGTGTTGAAACCAGCCATCCCCGGCAATGGAGAAGGTTTAATTATGGACATTTTCCTGATAGCAGTGACCATTATCGGTAAAGTAATTACAGGTTTCAGTGTTTTTGGTGAACCCCAAATAAACCCTTTAGCAATTGGTGTCGGGATGATTCCTCGCGGTGAAGTCGGTTTGGTTTTTGCTGGTGTTGGTGCTGGTAGCCGTGTTCTCTCTAAATCACTAGGGGCAGCAATAATCATGGTGGTTATCCTGACAACCTTTTTAGCTCCGCCTCTTTTACAGTTCGTATTTCCAGAATCAGACAAGTTGATAGCACAGGCAGACAAACTGATTTTAGAGCAAGCCAGTGGGACACCATTGATCGTCGAAAAACCTGAATCGATAGTGTCTACGTCAATGATGGTAAAAGTCGCCAAGACAGCCTTGATTATGGGGATAATTCGAAGAGAAACTGATTGAATGGAAGTAATGGCGACTAGACACCGGAAAAAAAGCAGAATTATCCTCAATCTCCAATTCCCAACCCCCAGTCTCAGGAAACATAGTGCATAAATCTCCGTCCTTGGAGACTGTAAAATTGAGTTTTTGCCTCACTATTATTAGCATTCAAAATGTTATATTTTTCTGGTCTTAACTTGTTTTATAGTGTTAAATTAGATACTTTAAATAAACTAGACATCAGTGAGCGTAACTTTGATGACATCAATGAAAAGTAGTTGAAATTTTTTCCTCAAAAGTATTAATTGCCAGCCATGATACAACTCAGTCCCTCTTGTTGCATCTGAAATACTTTACAGGCGTGAATATTATATCCTGATAGGATCGCAAAGTTAGAGGGAATACTAGTAACTTAAGCCATTAATTGTGTCTTTATAGCAGCACAAAAGTCACAGAACTATGAAAGTGCAAAATTAGGTTGTAACAGTGTGACGATTAGCCAATATGTTGAGATATTGATGGCTCCCATGAACGCAAATCAGGAGAAAGAATTGTGAAATTACACTGGTTACTACCCAGTACCCTAGGAACTATTGTCTTACTATCGTCGCCTGCTGTAGCAGCAAAACTCGAATCTTGGCGTTTTGATGCCAATCAAAATCGTCTGGAAATAGACACTAACGGTGCTGTTCAACCCGAAGCACAACTGATATTCAACCCTACCCGTCTGGTTATTGATTTACCCAACACTACGTTTGGACGGAAACAGTTCACACAGCCGATAGGTGGTGCTGTTCGTGCCGTCCGCGTGGCGCAGTTTGATCCCCAAACAACGCGCATAGTTGTTGAACTCAGTCCTGGCTATACCCTAAACCCCCAGCAGGTGCAATTTGAAAACGTTAGTGCTAGGCGCTGGAGGGTACAATTACCAAGGCCCACACTAGATACCTCGGCTGACCGTAGCCAGGGCAGCCAACCAGAACCTTCTAGAAATATCTACAATGTAGTAACTGTTGAATCGGATGATGATACCAAACCTGATTTCTCTAATAGTATAGTTGCCAGTTTGACCCCAGGCGGAACCCAACTTAAGAGATTACTAGTAACAGGAGATGGTTTTTTTATCCGTACTAACGGCGGCAATCCTGAAGTTAAAATTAATCGCAGCCGCGATCGCAGTACCATCTTTATGGATATAGCTGACGCGAGTTTGTCCACCAGTCTGACGCAGCAAAATAATGAAATTAACAGACATGGTGTTAGTCGCATCGAATTCACAACCTTAAACACCCAACCACCTACCGTTCGCCTGACCTTGCGTGTCAACAAGGACAGCCCAGACTGGCAAGTAACTAGTAGTAGCGGGGGCGGTTTGGTGGTTTTACCCACTAGTTTTGTTAGGTCACCGGCAAAGGTTAATTCCAACAACTCCCAAAACAATCAGCCTGCACCCCTGGGCACTTCTAGCAGACCAATTGCCAATAATTCCCCAGCAATAATTGAGTCTGTGGAATTGGCTAACAATGATACGCAGTTACTAATTAGAAGCGATAACAAAGTAAATGCTACTAGTGGATGGGATAGATCTTCTGGTTTATTCCGAATAACTATTGCCAATGCTAAATTAGCTACCAACGTTAGAGGTCCGGATTTTAGTGCCAATAGTCCTATTCTCCGGGTACGCTTGCAACCTGAAAACAACACGGTGGTTGTATTGGTGCAACCAGCATCGGGAGTACAAATTGGACAATTAAACCAAGTCAGCAACCAGATTTTGGCTCTAGAATTAAAGGGATCTCGTCAGGTTAGGGTTTTACCTCCAGTTACCCTACCACCCCTACCACCCCCAACCCAAGGGCAACTACCAAGTCCAACTGCCCCTCCCCAACCCAGACCCCAGTCTGCGCCACTTCCAATACCCGCAACCAGAGCAGTGGTGATGATTGACCCTGGGCACGGTGGTCAAGACCCAGGGGCAATTGGTATTGGCGGAATCCGCGAGAAGGATGTAATTTTGCCAATTAGCAAAAGGATAGCGGAGATTTTGCAGCAAAATGGTGTACAAGCATTATTAACGCGTGATTCTGACTATTTTGTTAGTCTTCCAGGACGAGTGAGCTTGGCGCAACGAGCTAGGGCTGATTTATTTGTCAGCATTCATGCTAATGCCATCAGTTTAAGTCGTCCGGATGTGAATGGTTTGGAAACATATTATTACGACAGTGGTCAGAGTCTAGCTCGCTCGATTCATAGCAGCGTTCTTCAAAATATTAATGTCAGGGATAGAAACGTGCGGCGAGCTAGATTTTACGTTCTCAGAAAAAGCGCCATACCCTCTGTTTTAGTTGAAGTGGGTTTTGTCACAGGTCGGGAAGATGCTGCTAAACTGAGAACCACGGCTTACCAAAATCAAATGGCTGATGCCATCGCTCGTGGTATTCTCCAGTATCTACAACGAAGATAATTAAACCAATATACTGCCTACTTGAATTTTATTAACTGGGAGTAACTGGGTTTGGGGAATTGTGATTCGCTCCTGTTTGGTGTTATCTGCTCCTAGATAACAATTTTTTTAACTCTTGAGGGGATGAGAAAACTAAAACAATGTGATGAGTTCATAAGCCATTAGATCTGTAGCTTCAATACCAGCGAACAATTTTTTGGGAAAAAAAATTCTGATCTGTGAAAGCCGCAGATCAGAATTTTATTGTCACTAGCAAAGTGCAGGCAGTTATACTGTTTGCAAAATATTGGTACTATTAGTCACGAATTTTCTGCTACATTTTGTAATTTATATCCAAAAACCTAAATCAATATCTACCTGTGTATTCATCCTCTATCTTTGACAGCAATCTTGAGAATTGTTTTGATAAAGAGCCACAACGCGCTCCCATCGGTGTTTTTGACAGTGGTGTTGGTGGGCTGACAGTCCTGGGACAACTTTATCGCCATCTACCCAATGAATCTATTATTTACTTTGGAGATACTGCTCGGTTGCCCTATGGCATTCGTTCACAGGCAGAAATTTTACAGTACGTGCGTGAAATTCTTAACTGGATGCAACAGCAACGTGTAAAGTTGGTGATTATGGCTTGTAATACTAGTTCTGCCCTAGCACTAGAAATAGTTCGCAAGGAATTTAGTTTGCCTATTCTCGGAGTCATCCTACCGGGAGCTAAAGCAGCCGTGGAGCAAGGAAAGCGTGTTGGTGTAATTGCTACACCAGCCACCGCTAAAAGTAATGCCTATCGCCATGCTATTCTGGAAATTGATCCGAATGTGCAAGTCTGGCAAGTCAGTTGTCCTGAGTTCGTGCCACTCATTGAGCAAAATCGCATTCATGAACCATACACTCATGAAGTAGCACGTTCGTATTTAGAGCCGTTGATACAGCAGGAAATTGATACCTTGGTTTACGGCTGTACTCATTATCCCCACCTTGCACCAGTACTGCGATCGCTTCTCCCCTCTCAAGTCATATTAATTGATCCAGCTGTACACGTTGTAGCAGCTTGTACTCGAGAGTTAGACCTTCTCGGCTTAAGGAGTACATACCCGCCAGTTCCAACTCGCTTTGCTGTCAGCGGTTGTCCACAACAGTTTGCTAAATCCAGTGTGCAATGGCTGGGCCACACTCCAACAGTCGAGTTTGTGGATTTAACTGATACTTCACTTTCTCAAGTTTAATTAATTTTTATTGTCTACGTAACACTACTAGCCTATTGACTATTGACTACCTCAGTTACATGAGGAGTTACTGACACATCTTGCTGGTGTTTTCCTGGGTTATTCGGAGGTAAACTTCTAGGAGGATAGTTTTTGCCGGTTTTCTTGGCCAGCGCTAATAGTAAGTAAACTGTAAACAAATATCCAGCAGCTAAAATAAAAGTCAACATAGGCATCTCCCCGTAAATCATCTTTCTACCAACACCCTTGTCAATGGAATATGTAATTTTTTTAATTAGAAGAAATTTAACCAACCAAGTGTGTACCTGGTGGCTTCAGTCAGCTATAATAAAGCTCGCCGTAAATTTGTAATTATCTACGGTTAGATAAATAATTCTTTGACAGAGCAATGCACAGACCACACACACCACAACAGCTAAACTGCTTTACAGCAACTTCACTGCGCTCCTCAGCAGTCTACCTAGTCTGCATTATTTATGTACATACTTACATGACGAAAGCGAACTTAGCGTTCAACAGAAGCTAAAAAATTGCGGCCGACAACCATGAGGGTACGGCAAAGCTCTACGTCACAAGGCCTAATTGCTGGACAAAGAATCAGGAAATAACTTTCTTTACTCTTAGTTTACAGCGACGACTTATTTCAGAACTTCAAACGCGAACCGGTAAAACTCCTCAGAAGCAGCTTACCTTCGGAAAATCAGTTCTTAAATATTTTAAATCCTTACATTTTAGCGTAACACAATGATCCTGAGTTTTGAACCAAGTTAGGGGTGAAATTTAAAAATTTTCAATGCTTGAATACAATGATCAGACAACCTAGCCATTCCTTGGGGATCTATTGTATGTTTTATTACCTTTATTGAGGAAAATGATGTAAAGTTTTGTATTTTATGTCACCTATGTTAGGCATTAACAAAAATTAATTATTGAGAAAAAGAAGTGGTATTTTTGTACTATGCTTTTTAAGCAAAACACAAAATGTGATTCTTACTAAAAAATATACAGAAAATATTTAAGTGAGTTTTATTTCTTGAGCGTTGCAGGACTGAGGCAGGAAATATCAAAAAAATATTGGTCTGATCAACAGAATATTTTTCTAAGGAGGAACCACATCTGTAGACAGTGCCCATAAGGGTTCTATGGAACTTGTCATTCTCGCCAGTGTCAAATGTTGGTGAAGAACAAACAGCAAATACGTGGGTATTCTCTAATCAAAACTTTGCGCTGGCACAGGGTTATCTTAAAATGAGTATAGGATATGTAAACTTTCGTAACCTAAGCCAGAGTCCGCCCATCCATGACCTCAGCCACCTCCCTGTTTACCCCTGTGGAAGCAGACCTGCGACTGCTAGCAGATAACCTCAAGCAGCTAGTTGGAAATCGCCACCCCATTCTGTTTATGGCAGCCGAACATCTATTCGGAGCTGGGGGAAAGCGTATCAGACCAGCAATTGTTCTGCTGATATCGCGGGCCACAATGTTAGAAAAAGACATAACGCTGCGTCACCGCCGCCTAGCAGAAATCACGGAAATGATACACACGGCAAGCCTAGTGCATGACGATGTAGTAGATGAATCACAAATGCGACGTGGTGTACCTACCGTTCACAGTCTGTTCGGTAATCGCATTGCTGTACTGGCAGGAGATTTTCTTTTCGCCCAATCGTCCTGGTATTTAGCAAACTTAAACAATTTGGAGGTGGTGAAACTACTCTCAGAAGTGATTATGGATCTGGCTACCGGGGAAATCCAGCAAGGAATAAATTGTTTTGATAATGGTATCACCATAGAGACTTACCTCAAAAAGAGCTATTACAAAACAGCCTCGTTAATTGCCAACAGTTCTAAAGCGGCTGGGTTACTTAGTGACGTTTCTCAGGAAACTGCGGAACATCTATACAACTACGGACGCCACCTAGGTCTAGCATTTCAGATTGTTGATGACATTTTAGATTTCACCAGCACAACAGATACTTTGGGAAAACCAGCGGGATCTGATCTCAAAAGTGGTAATCTTACTGCACCGGTTTTATTTGCCTTAGAGGAAAAACCAGACCTGGAAGCCCTGATTGAACGGAAGTTTGACCAGGAAGGTGATCTAGAGCAAGCACTAAGGCTAATTGAAGACAGTCACGGTATACAGCAAGCGCGGGAATTAGCGGCTTACCATGCCAAGTTAGCAGTTGACCATCTGGAAGTTCTTGCAACCTCAGAATCCCGCGAGGCGCTAATTAAAATCGCTGACTACGTACTTAGTCGGCTTTATTAACAAATTTGAAATTTTTAATTTAAAAATTTTAGTTTTTGCAGTTGAGATTTTTAGATGTATCTAATAAATCCCAACTGCAAAATTTATTTATGCAATATCTGGAGGTATATGTTTACCCCTTTGCTGTTGTTTTATCTTTTCTTGCAAGAGATTTTGCAATTCTGAACGTTGGATTTCAAGCGTATGAGTGGTCTGACCCGGCGTTTCCAAAAAAACGACACTATCTACGGGTTCTAATGCCACCAGTTGGAACAAAATGTGGGTAACAGGAACAATTTTAGCTAGCATTTGAGGGTCAAGCCCAGCATGTGAAATTAGGGAGACATCCTGTATGGTAGGAAAAGCGTAGATAACACGTTTTTCCCATCCTGGATTTGCACGATTGCTTAATGTAGTTAAAACCCAACTCTCCTCCGAATTTTGGAGAATATAGTACTGGGGATGGCGCAATTTTTTAGCAACCGTGATCAATACAGGAGCAATTGCTGAAACAAGATGTGGTGTTATGCCATCGCGGGGTGCATTATTAATCAGCAATTGAATTTGTTTTTTTAAATTCATAATGACTTGTCAAATGACTTGTCAACGGCTCGTGGGTAATGGCAAAAGCATCTATTAAATTGTGAACCATAAGAATAGGTACATCCCAATTATTGGACTAGCCTGGGTTTAGCTTATCCGTAAGTCTAAACAGCCAACCAATACCCGTAGTCGTAACAGCTTTTACTTGATTATTTTAGGGTCTTTTGAAAACTGAAACTATGAATTCAGCCGCAACCGCAACAATTCTAACCACAGCAATTTCCACCCCAACCGTTCAGGGGGAAAATTTTATCGGAGTAGAGGGTACATTTCAACTCCTATATGAGGAGCTCCAACAATCAAGTAAAGCTTCCCGGCAGAATTGCCATGATGTAGCATCAAGAATTACGAATGAAGTATACCGAATTTGTCAAGAGAGTAAACGTATCCAGGCTTCCGGTGATGTGGAAAGCTCGGCGATTTCCCTGGCCAGACATCGGCTGCAACAGTGCCTCAGGTACTATCAGTTGGGTTCGAGTCGGGGTAGGGTTGAGTTACACAGTACTCTGAGTGCAATTATTTATCGTTATATGAATCCTCCTCAAAGGCAGTTAAGCTACCAAGGACGGTTGACCATTATTGAAGATTTCCTCCAAGGTTTTTATCTAGAAGCTTTAAATGCTTTCCGGAGGGAAAACCAAATGGGTCTAAGTTATCGTCCCCAAACTCTTCTGGAATTGGCAGAATACATGGCATTTACTGAACGCTATGGTAAGCGGCGAATTCCTTTACCGGGGCGACAACAGCAGCTAATCATCCTGCGAGCCCAAACCTTTTCCCAACAACAACCCCAGGAAACTAATGTAGATATAGAACAAGCTGCAGAAGGTAGTTCTAACGACAATGATGGTTCTTGGGAAGAACCGGTAATACAGCAATTGCGTTCAGCAATGGCCATGCAACCAGAACCAGAACCAGAAGAAGATACTCTACGTTCGGTTGTGATCACAGAACTAATGGATTATCTTGAACAACGGCAACAATCTGATTGTGCTGATTACTTCTCTCTCCGTCTCCAGGATTTATCAACTCAGGAAATTGAATCAATTTTGGGTTTAACTCCGCGTCAGCGGGACTACTTACAGCAACGCTTTAAATATCATTTGATTCGCTTTGCCTTGTTACATCGTTGGGAATTAGTTCATGAGTGGTTGGAAGCCTCACTGAACACTAATTTAGGTTTAACTCCCCAGCAATGGCAAGACTATACAGGACAATTGGAAGACCAACAGCGCTCCTTACTGGAATTGAAACAACAAGGACAGCCAGATGAAAAAATTGCCAAAATTTTGGGATTGTCCACGGCTCAACTGCAAAAACGCTGGTTTAAAATTCTGGAACAAGCATGGGAAATTCGTAACTCCCTAGTATCCGGATCAAGTGCATCTACTCATGAATAGTGTCCCAGAAGCCTTACAACCGAATTTAGTCGCTTGGTGGGTAGCAAATCAAGCTAACACCAGCGAGTCTAAATTTGTAAAGTGTCAGGAAATTGACGGGGTAGATGACCCTCTCAAGGAGGTAGCCGCCTTTACAGGCGGTAAGCCAAAATGGGAAGGACTACTCCAAACCTTTCAACTGGGAGAAATTCCTACTGTGCAAGAACGTTTCCAAGCCGTCCTCAAGCGTCGGTTACAAATCCAAGCTGAAAAGCAGCCTCCTTTATTTCCTTGGGAGTCGCAATTAGTAGAATACCCAGATTTTGTGGAAGAGCGCTCGCTCGCATTAAGTTCCCACTGGGGATGGATTGCACAGCAGTCCAAGCTGAATCTGCCTATACCTTTGCCAGAGAGAGTTTTCCAAGAACTATTGGAAAAATGTCAAGGGTTGCTCACATCTTCGCTACCTCTAGGGGCAAAACTAGTTCAGGTAGTTGAGGGCTTGTTTCCCGATGAGTCACAGACCATCAATGATTTAGCTGGATTGGTACTGAGAACCACCTATCGTTCTGTGAATACTTTGGATACGATACCTCAAATTGATGACGATTACTCCAATTTACAACCACGTCAGCAAATGGCATTGTCATTACTAGCAGCTAAACAAATGCTAGATAATTTGACTCTACCAGTATCATCAGCCAATCCAGTGGTGGAAAGACAATGGCTCACTAGCGCAGGTACTCTGACTTTGAGGGTAGAATACCACTCTCAAAATCACCTGACACAGTTGAGTGTTGATTCTAAATTACCTGCTTCAGGTACTTTGAAATTGCAAGGCAATGGCAACCTAGCAGTAGCAAAGTCAGCCACTCCGGGAAATTTGAGTGTAGAATTATACTGTAATCAACCAGGTTCAACTTACACTCTAGAAGTTGAGTTTGCAGAACTGGACAAACAGCCTTTGCTGTTCGTCATTAGTTTGAGGATTTAGCTGAAATGACCACCCTTAGGGTTTTAAGTTGATTGGCATCAATATTTCGGATGGTTATATTGGTTTGGATCTGATGCAATTAACAATTGGTCATTAGGGTTTCTACTTTATTAACAAGCGGTCATTAATTTTTCTCCGCAACCCACAGCAACAATGACATATGTGAAGATACTAAAATGGGCACGCCTTGCATTCAGGGAGTTCCTTTTTTCTTTTGGGAGGAACTGACATAAAAAAATATAAATCAGCAAGCAAGGCAGTCGTACCAATTTGTATCTGTAATTCAAAGAGTCAGACTCTGTTTGGCTTCACACATAATTCTGTTTGTAGCATTATTGACTCAAATTACTATTAGTTTACATCCCAAACATTCTGTCAATGCGTCTGAGTAAGTCGGTGGGGAAATTTATAACTATGTAACGGAAATTTAACAATGGTTATTATTGTTAAATTTAATACGTAAACTACTATGTTTTCTTGTTTCTCCCCTAGTATTCACCCCATTTATAACGGCATAAGCAAGGTCTAACTCGTCCTCAAACATTTGTCCCGATAGCTCATCTTTTTTCAGATGCTGCTACTCCAATTCAGTTGGGTTCATCTCGGAGCAATATTTAGGCAGAAAAAAGACGTATAAACCGTGACGTTCTCACTTTGACCACAACTGTTTTACTTCTTGGCATCGGTGTATGGCAATGTTGTCCTGTACTACTACTCTTATACGTCCCAATTTTTCCGCCTCTTGGGCTTCATGCTCCATCATTTGGATATAAGATTTGCCATTCACTCCGCCAATAACTAAGCCATAAACAAAGCTGATTAAAGGTTGAAGAAGCCCAATGTTGAAGAAGCCCAATTATGCTTAATCTGCGTCCACGACGCTTTGTTTGCTCTAAATTTTTTTGCTCACCTCGTTGGTAATATGTATAACTTCGCTCACTCCATATACAAAAACCTGATTGGTCCAAATATTTCAGGTCTATTTCTCCCGTAGCAGCAGACAATTCCAACATATCTAAGTCTGCTTCCTTATTTTCTCTAGTTTTCGGGTCTTGTTTTCCTTTGTGGCTCTTTCTGGCTCGTTTCCAAATGACCCCCTTTTTTTGAGTACCCGTCCTAACCTATCGGGGGTCATTTCAATTTGGCGTTCACTGTTGAGTTTTTCAGCTAGTTGAGGGCTGTTATATGTTCGCGGTTCTTGTTTCAAGCATTCTTCCAGATAAACTATGTCTTGTTCTGTGTACTTGGTTTTTCCACCTCTACCTGGTAATTCCCAAAGTCCGTCCAGCCGTAGTTTCTGCCATTTATGCAATACTTCTCTGATTGTTTGTGGAGTCCAATTAAAATGATTTGCTATTTTTTCTACGTACCAGCCATGTGCATTTAACCTCACTACCTCTGCTCGGTCTTTGACTTTCTGTGGCACATCATCCACAGTTCCCAGTTTTAACAGCATTTCGTCTTGCTTACGAGTTTAAAATACCCTCAAACGAGCGCCCATATGTCTATCACCTTGGTAGATGTCTTCTCCGTATTTACTTGTCTTTACATAGGTTGCTTTTTTCACGCTGACTTACTTACAACATCCCTTTGTTTATATTTTCACTGTTTAACTTATCCAGGATCAATCAGCTTTGACTTCTACCTATGGGTCGTTACTGGTGGCAAAATGTCCGGGGATCAGGGTCAACAGCAGTGGGAAATGGAATTTCCTTGAGGGTAATTAACTAGCTGCTGATTTGCTCACCTTCCCTTACTAATGCTATGCCTCACTCATGGCATATATACCACTTAGTAAAGCCATCAAGTTTCTGGGGTTGCACCCTAACACATTGAGGAGATATGGTGCGGTGTTTATTTGTGTCGGCAAGCTTTTTCTGTGGTCAACCAATACTGACATTTAAACCATACAACCAGTGTACCACTCACTAAAAAAGAGTGATGATTATAAAACTTTGCCCAGTAAAGTTGGCCAACTGGTCTTCAAGCAAGTAGATAAATGGTTTAAACCCTATCAAGAAGCCAAGAAAAAATATAGTTTAAACCCAGGCAAGTTTTTAGGTGAGCCAAAATTACCTAAATACAAAAACAAGCAAAAAGGGCGAAATTTTTAGGAAATATCTCGTCCCTATCAGTTACCCTGGCTACCTATGTCACCAAATTTGTGCTAAATCAAACCTTGTTTTTTCAGCATGGATAATGCATTTTCGGCAGCTTGTTTTTCAGCTTCCTTCTTACCACGACCTTTTCCTGTGCCATAAAGCTGGTTACCAACCAAAACCTTAGCCAGATATTCTGGAGCATGATCCTCACCTCCGATTCGTTTGGTGTCATACTTAGGTAATAAAGAACCAAAATTTACCTGTACCCACTCTTGCAATTGATTTTTTGACTGGACTTGAGAACGGATTTCCATAATTGCTGGAGGGACAGAGTTAAATAAATCTTCAATAACAGGGCGAATTTTTTCAATCTTCCGGTCACGATCTAAATAATAGGCTCCCACCACTGATTCAAAAGTGCTACTTAATAAATTAGGGCTCTTACGTCCTCCATCTAGCATTGCTCCTCTTCCCAAGCGCATTCTGGAGTCTAAACCAACTTCAATGGCAAATTTAGCCAATTGCTTTTCATCCACTAGCGCCGATCTTCGGCGCGTCATTTCATCTTCTCCCATTTCTTGATAGCGAGTATAAAGATACTCACCACTGATGAAAGTCAGCAGGGCATCACCTAAAAACTCCAAGCGCTCATTATGCTTTTCACCAGGATGTTCATTAGCATAGGAACGGTGAGTCAACGCTTGCCGCAAGAGAGCTTCGTTGTAAAAATTTAACAATTCATGCATTTCTTGTCTGTTTCTTGACTCTTTTTGATGTAAAATGTTAGCATCAAGTGCTTATTAATATCAAATTCAGAATACTGTTGAGTTGGCCTAAAAAAACAGAATTCGTGTGTTGATACTGTGAATCCCTGGCTTGTACTTTTCTCGTCGTATTGAGCAGTTACAATCACCCTCTTAACCTTACTCCTCATCTATAGCTCCGGCAGTTTCCCAATTCTCAACAACGGCCACAGTCAAGACTATTGAAGCGTTTGGTCGATTTTTCATAATTGCCTCTGATGAAGTTGATACCTGAGGACAACCATAAGTACTCACATATCATATCCTGCCAACTCAAAACCGGCAGTAAGTCTCAATGCTAAAAACAAGATCAAAGTCTAAATATTAACAAAACATTAGAATTATTTTCGGCTTGAGAACTGCTTTGATGTCAAATATGACATGGTTGTTATCTCTTTGCCAAGGGTATTGAGTAATTGGGTGATGTGTAGGTCAAGGAAACCATTTTTGCTGATGACTGATGACGGCCTCTTGTAAAGAAAGAGTCATTGCATCTGGTTTTAATCTCAACTCAACTTAAAATAATTTAACATCAGTTCATTAGTCAGTTGATTAGATTGTATTTTTACGATTTTGCATACATCTTGGGGCATATTTTAATAATATTCAGCTATTTATTAGCTAAAAAAACCATTTGTCAATTAAAAACTCAGGCTGGCTGGATTTAAAGCGTTGTAACTCCTGTTTTTTGGCGATAACATGGAATAATTACTTTACGAGATTGTCACACCACATTCGGTGTCAGTTTTTTATGGAAATACAATTAATTAACATTGGTTTCGGAAACATCGTCTCTGCCAACCGAGTGGTTGCCATCGTCAGTCCAGAGTCTGCGCCCATCAAACGCATCATTACCGATGCACGGGACAGAGGTCAACTAGTAGATGCAACTTACGGTCGTCGGACAAGGGCTGTGATTATCACCGATTCCAGCCACGTAATCCTTTCGGCAATTCAACCGGAAACAGTAGCGAATAGGTTTGTCATTTCCCGAGACCATCACAGTGTAGATAACTGATTGCACATGGGTCAATAACCCTACCCTACTTGCATCACATCGGCGGTACGATGTGAATTAGACAAGTTTTCTGTCACTCGTGCTACACATTCGTTGGTCAAAGGTTCCTCTGATAACGAAAACACAGCTAATGATTCAGGAATAATGTTTACTAATTAATTCTCAGTTTAAACGGATGATGCAAGTTTTACCTATCCAAAGTGATGCTCACACAAAAGAAAGCCCCTCTCCCGGTAGGCTAATTGTTTTAACTGGCCCCAGTGGAGTCGGTAAAGGCACTCTAATGCAAGAGCTGTTAAAACGTCATCCGGAACTTTACTATTCTGTATCCGCGACGACTCGTTCTCCTCGTCCAGGAGAAATTAACGGCCAAAATTATTACTTTATTAGCCGCAGTAAGTTTGAACAATTAGTTGCCCAAGGTGAATTCTTGGAATGGGCAGAATTTGCTGGTAATTATTACGGCACGCCCCGCGAAGCTGTGCTGAACCAAGTTCAATCTGGCAAGTTGGTGGTGCTGGAAATTGAATTAGAAGGAGCAAGACAAATCCGTACTTCTTTCCATGGCACTCTCAGCATTTTCATTTTACCGCCTTCTCTGAATGAATTAGAAAGCCGTATACGTGGACGCGCCCAAGATTCTGAAGATGCGATCGCTCGTCGCCTGTGCCGCGCCCAAGAAGAAATTCAGGCCGCAGACGAATTTGATGTTCAAATCGTTAATGACGATCTACACAATGCTCTCAACGCTATAGAAGCAACTTTATTTGGATAGTTCAAACTTTTGATAGTAATACTATTTCTCTATGTCCTTTGCCTCCCTTGTGGTTAGTTCCAGGCTACACTGGGCTTTGCTAACACCTAGTCGGCGATTTGGGCTACGCCGCGTAAGCTACCACAGGGAATTGATACTAAGCATTTTTCACGCCAAACTCAAAAGGACACAAACCAAGAGCAGAGCTTTTCGTTTGTGTCCTGAGAATAAAAACAGGGCATTGAGCCCGGGTAATACTCAACCATAAATAAGCAGGTATTACGAAAGCTGAATGCCTAATTAATAAAAAATGAAATCAACCAAACAGAGCTTGAATGAGTCCCAAATTGCTAGTCAAGAAATAAGCGACAACTGCACCGCCAATGCCACCAATTAAGAAAGAACTGGCAAAATTGTTCCAGCTTTCTTTGGAGTTGAAAGCATCGACAGGTGGGTTCGGAACAGTTACGCTGGCAACTGCTTTGGAAGGATTGCTATTGGCATACAAGGATAGGCAGGCAGTAAGAATCACAACCAAGCCAACAGATCCCAATAACCCAGCTAAATTAGCATTAGGGGCATTACGTAGAGGACCGAGTTTAGCGAAGGGCCCAAATAGCAAGTAACCATGAGCCATGCCAACTTCTAGCCCACGTCTAGAAGGATTAAGACCTTGACGATAAGCGGGCAAGTTATTAATGAACCACTTAACCAAGGGAGAAGAATTAATGGGGGTTTCTAGGTTGCCTAGCTGGGGATCACGTCCGGCTGGAGAAACAACCTCGCGATTTCTTGGATCGCTGGGGAGACTTTTTGATGAATTTACTGCTTGGTTCATATTTTGTCTTTGCCTTTAAATTAAAGTGGTGGCATTTTTATATTATTAATAATAATTGTAGCTAAAAATGTTTTTTGCTTTAGAAGTTAAAAAAAATTAATTTACTTACTTTGATTAAATAATGAAACTCCTAATTAGGAGTTTCATTAGCTATATTTGCTGATAATTGGAGTGATAATTTCGCCTGATTGGACGGAGAAATTCAACTGTACAACATTCAGCAGAAAATTCTATTTTCTACCTATGGCAGTGGGTGGAAAAGTAGGTCAGGGAAAAAGCGGTTAAATTCAATTAAAATCCCTGCCGTAATGGTTAGCCAAATAGTAGCTGCCACGGGAGCTGTAGAAATAAATTTGATGAAATAGGATGATTGATCCTCTTTATCTGCCATGAATTTAGTCTCCAAAACAAATGAATTAAGTGAGGAAGAATTAACGCGGGGAAACAGTGATTTCTGAATCTTTAGCAGTTAATTCGCCTGAAAGGAATTCTTTGAGGGCTGCTACAGGCCAAGCAAAGCCTGTGGTGATAATGGGTAGTGCCAAACCAAGGTCGATTTGGATTTCTTTTGCTTCGGTATCGGATTCCTTTTTGATTGCTTGCAAGTAGGCGCGACCTACCCAGCCAATCCAACCAGCAATATACAAAAAGAGAATGCTGGGAATTAGGAAATCACCAGCCCGGTCAAGACGACCATCTACAATCAAGTGAGGGTAACCTTCAGGTCCACATAATGCTTGAGAATAACGCTCAAACCGCTTTTTACCCGATTCAGGATCAGCGGTGGTGTTGCGGGCATTTTTTGCTAGCTCTTGAAAGGCGGAAGAGTCTTTACAGGGTACCAAGTCAGCCCCAAGCGCTTGGGCAGGGGGAGCAAAATTGGACCAAAGACAAATCGCTAAAATCAAAGCAAACAATCGTCTCATAGATTTGTTTCCTTTTATTACAAAACGAAAAGTTTCTTGTACAAAACGAAGCGGCTTGTACATTTCTTTATTTCCATAACTAGCAAGTAATCATACTCTTGGCTG
Organism: Nostoc sp. RI_552; assembly: GCA_016124525.1. Lineage (GTDB taxonomy): Bacteria > Cyanobacteriota > Cyanobacteriia > Cyanobacteriales > Nostocaceae > Umezakia > Umezakia ovalisporum. The sequence goes on from WGNO01000048.1 coordinate 34,316, forward strand.
GGAATTGAGTAAAGTTTAAGTAAATAAAAGTTAAAGCTTCTCAAACAAATCGTTACTTAACACAAACCTACAATGGCAACTGTTTTAGCAATAGAAACCAGCTGCGATGAAACTGCCGTCGCAATTGTGAACAAACGTCAAGTTTATAGCAGTATCGTAGCTTCGCAAATCCTAGTTCATGGTCAATATGGCGGGGTAGTGCCAGAGGTGGCATCCCGTCAGCATTTAGAAACAATCAATGAAGCGATCGCTCAGGCTTTACAGCAAGCCAAACTAGACTGGGATCAAATAGATGGCATTGCGGCCACCTGCGCTCCTGGACTGGTAGGAGCACTTTTGGTGGGGTTAACTGCGGCTAAAACTTTAGCGGTGTTACACAATAAACCTTTTTTGGGAGTGCATCACCTCGAAGGTCATATTTACGCGACTTATTTGAGCGAGCCAACTTTAGATCCCCCATTTCTTAGCTTACTCGTTTCCGGTGGACATACAAGCTTGATTTACGTTAAAGATTGTGGTGGTTACGAAACCTTAGGAGAAACTCGTGATGATGCGGCAGGTGAAGCCTTTGATAAAGTAGCGCGGTTGTTAAAGTTGGGTTATCCCGGGGGACCTGTCATTGACCAACTGGCACAAACAGGTAATCCCCGCGCCTTTACTTTGCCAGAAGGTAAAATTTCTTTACCGGGTGGGGGATATCATCCCTATGACAACAGTTTTAGCGGCTTAAAAACGGCAGTACTGCGCTTAATGCAGGAATTAGAGAAAAGTGAAGAACCAGTGCCGGTGGCTGATTTAGCAGCTAGCTTTCAAGAAACCGTAGCCCAGTCTCTTACTAAAAGAGCGATCGCCTGTGCCCTCGATTATAATCTCAACACCATTGCCGTTGGTGGAGGGGTAGCAGCGAACAGCAGCCTGAGAAAAATCTTACGGGCATCTGCCGCGGAGCATAACTTGGGAGTTTTGTTCCCACCTCTAAAATACTGTACTGATAACGCTGCCATGATTGCGTGCGCCGCCTCTCATCACCTATCACTTGGTCATACATCATCTTTGACTTTGGGTGTTGAGTCTAGGTTGCCACTCAGCCAGGTAATGAAATTGTATATTTCGTAATTCGTAATTAGTTGACACCCAGGGAATGTACAAGGGCGGTTTCCCCTGGGGTAACCTTCTAGGGTGAGATGAAGGATGGGGTTACCGTGACTATGAATAAATATGAAAAAATCTGAAAAATTACCATCAACCATTAACTATTGACCTGATGTGAGCAGCAACTGCATCTGGCTGTTCTAACATTGCCAAGTGACCACAGTCAGAAATTTCAATGACATTGTCGCCAGTATACTGAAAAAGTCGATGGAAACTAGCTAAATGGCGAACATACTTCGGTTCCATAACTTTGTCATCAGTACCAGCTAAAAAATAAACTGGCTGCTGCAATTCAGATACTAAATGAGGTAAACGGTTGATTTCTTCCTCGGTTGTGGAGTCTAGCAATGTTCCCAATGCAGCTTCTGGGTCAGCCATCACAAAATCAATTACTCGCTGACGGGCCCAATAACGATCTAGTGGACGAGCTACACTCGCTCTGCTAAACAACAAATCAATTAAAGGCAGATGAGATAGCCACCGCGGGCGCACCTGCAAAAATCTTTGACCAGCTGAACGAAACCGCTCAAAGGCTTCTTTGAGATAAATACCACCACCTGCGTTGATACATATAACTCCTTTAACAGATTCAGGTATTTGAGCCGCTGCCCAAAGCGCGATTGTACCTCCCAAGGAATGCCCAATCAGCCAAGCACTAGTAATATTCATCTGTTCGAGAAGGGCGGCTAAATCCTGAGCATAAACAGCTGGTGTATAAATAGAGTCAAAAGGTAAACTCAATTGATCATTAGAAGTCAAGTTAACAGAACCTTCTGCCTGATTAAAATCTGCTTCTGGGCGAGATTTCGATTCACCAAAACCGCGCAGATCATAAGACAGGCACTGCAAATCAGCTGACAGTCGGGAAATTACAGGCTGCCAATACCCACGACTGTTGAGCCAACCGTGAATAAACACTAAAGTATGGGGATAGGAAGTGGGAGCTGTTAGTTCGTATGCGTGTGGAACGCCCAAAATTTCAATGGTTGCCATACTTAATATCGTAACCTGAAGAATGGGTGTAACTAAATTAGGATTGGGGACTAGAGAATTTTAGTTTTTAAATTAGATTGCAATGTAAAATTACAAATTCAAAGTTCAAAATTTCTTACCACTACCGAGTCTCAGAGACGCGTTCCTCTGCTGCTGAAGAACCCTTGTTGTGGTGAGCAACGCCTCCCTAGGGGAATTTTATTGTATATTTCTTTACTTAACAACATTAACTTCACACTTAGAGCAATTTTGTGTCCCAAATATTCAGGAATCAAATTTTAATTTGAACCTGAGGGGAGGTTGGAAACCCAGTGGCTTTAGCTCTGAGAAGAAATCCGAACAACTTCTGAGGATATCCGTGGCTTCAGTCCGGAGAGCGTACACTGATCTTCTCCGCTTTTTGGGAAATTTCTCCTGGGGTCTACAACAAAATGCTAAAATCAAAAATGATTGGTGTAAAACACGCCATAAAAAGCAGTTGCCATGAAGAATCCCGGAAATATCTAAAAAAACTAGATATGGAGGGTATTTGAGGTTTCAGCTTTGTAGAACGTGAATCAACACTCCCAAAAAGTGGAAGCCAATTTAGTTATACTACCCGAACCACGTTGGCATGGGTTTTTGGAAAACTTGGTTTAATAATCCTGAGTCAGTAGCGACAAGTAAAACAACCTCTTTTGAAGAAATTACAGGGTCTGTTTCGGGCGAATCTAACCCTAATAAGACTGGCGAGGCTTCTCAGAATGAGGCTCGCATAGTTTTTAGTTCGGAGCGAGATATTGACCTGTATGAATTAGAGGAACTTTGTGACTCAGTTGGTTGGTCGCGTCGCCCTTTAAGGAAAGTAAAAAAAGCCATTGAGCATAGTTTTCTCGTAGCCTCTATGTGGCAAGTGCGAGGAAATCAAAGACGTCTGATTGGTTTCGCTCGTGCTACCTCAGACCATGCGTTTAATGCCACTATTTGGGATGTGGTAGTTCACCCAGACTTTCAAGGTAAAGGACTGGGTAAGGCGCTGATGAAATACGTACTCAAAAAACTCAGAACCGAAGAGATTAGCAATGTTACTCTCTTTGCTGATCCTCATGTTGTGGATTTTTATCGGGGTATGGGTTTCATGTCAGACCCAGAAGGTATTAAAGGTATGTTTTGGTATCCGCACTAATGTTGAACAAAAAGTTCTGTTGGCGAAAATTTGGGGTTAAAACCCCGTCCTCCTAGGACGGCTTTGCCAATGCTTTGGGACAATACCAGGAAGTGTCCATACTACATTGGGATGCTTCAAACCGATGGGGAGTGATTGTAAGATTGCTTCAGTAGCAAGTTACTGCACAGTGTCAAGGAATCCTCAGCACAACAAAAGTCTTTGTTGACCACCGATTTCTTTGGCCTACACAAAAGACAAAATTTGTTAGCCAAGATATGTGAAGCATGCTATGATGGCTATGTGGCTGTGGTAGGTAAACAAGTTGGGCACACTACCAAAAGTTTTGCAGTTTAGGCTATGATCGAAATCACACGGTTGTTTGCCGAACTTAAAAAAGTCAAAACACCAGCAGCAAGGTGAATTAATCCGGGATGTAGCGCAGCTTGGTAGCGCGCCTGCTTTGGGAGCAGGATGTCGCAGGTTCAAATCCTGTCATCCCGATAAAATGTGATAGTGTAATACCCTACTGTGCGGGGTCGGGACTGTAAAGGCAATTTTTTGTTTCTCAGTTTTTTCCTTGACGAGTTTCTTACACTAAAACCAGCGTTCAATGGAACGATTAACTGTGTGGTGTCGTCATCTAGATTGAAGAAAAAAAGAACATGGTGTTGATGCTCTGAGAGGAGATTTCATCTAAGTTGGGTACCCAGTGTCTGGCAAGGTCCCTACGGCACAAGATATCTAATATCTAAGATGTGTACTTGTGACAGGACTTGCACCCGTCTCCCGGATGTGAAGATGCTTGCTGTTAGCGGAGCGGCGCGTTAAGGCGGGTAAATTCATTGGAGTCCCTTTGAAGCAAGAATCCCTTGGCTTCTAGCTGTGGGGAGCGTCAGAGTGTGCTGTGATTCTAGGGATAAGTTTTGCTTCTCAAAAGCAAACCAGACGAGGACTAACAGCATTGTAAATTGAATAGAAAAGCTGAACTGCAAAAACATAGTGCGATCGCATGAGCATATAAATTCTTAAGGTTGGAAAAATAGCACTTCGCGAGAATTGATTGTTAACATTGAACCGGAAAACCGAATTTATCAGTTTTTAATGCAATTGCTATATAACTATAACTAGTTGGTGTGGTGCTCATCTAACCATTTGTGTGTCTTAATTTAACTATTGATGGGAGGAGTCATTATGAAAGCATTAGTTCGCTGGGGCACAACATTAGGCCTGGTGGGAAGTACGTTGCTGGGAACGCTGTTTGTAGGAAATTTACCAGTAATGGCTTTGTCAGAAGAGCAAATAAAGAAAAAATTAGATTCAGTTCCTGTATATCTAATCACTAATGAGGAAGGTTTACCATTGAGCCGTCCCTTACCAGAGTCACAAAAACCTGGTGGGTCTGTAACGGGTGTTTATATGAGTCGCCAAGAAGCTCAAAGCTTTATTAGGGAACTGCAAGGTGTACCAGGCAAAGACCCGAAAATGGAAAAAATGCTGAAAAGCCTACAAGTAACAGCAGTACCTCTAGGAGTTATCTATGAGCAACTGCAACAAACTAAAAATCAGTCACAACGGCTTCTATTTGCCTTTAAACCTGTGGAACAGGAAATCAAAGGGGCAATGGAATTATTGCGTCAAAATGGTCAAGAAGTAAAACAGTTTAACAGTGTGCCGATTTTTGCAGTGAGATTTTCGCCAGAACAGGGTTATGTACCAATTCAACTGGCATCTGATACTGAAGAATTGATTCCTTTGTTTTTAAGTAAGCAAGATGCACAAGGTTTGTTAAGACAAGTGAAATCGAAATTCCCCAAAGCGGATATTCAGGTAATAGACATAGAGGGGGTGATTAAAACACTACAGGATAAAGATGATGCTTGGCTAAACCAAGTTGTTTTAGTACCATCCCAAGAATCGAGGGAATATATCAAGACTTTGCCCACACCAAGTGAGAATAATTCACAGCCTCCCAAACCCCGACGACGTTAAATGACAGACAAAAAGCTACAAGCAGTTTCCGGTTTACAGCTTTGGCGGTGGCGTAATCAGTCCATGGCCGATGCTCTCATGTGTGAAATTTCACCTGGTGAGGTAGATTGGTTACTTCTAGAAGTAGCTGGGTTAGACCGATTGGCACTGCGTTTAGAATCTTTTAAAGAGTGGCCAGAGATTGAAATGGCGTTACCTTTAGAGGATTTAGACCAGTTGTGGCAAAGGCGACTAAATGAACGCTTGCCAGTGCAATACATTACTGGAGTTACCTATTGGCGGAAGTTTAAAATTGCGGTGTCAAATGCGGTTTTAATTCCCAGACCAGAAACTGAGTATTTAATTGATTTAGCCGTGGCTGCTGCTACTAAAAAAGGAGCAGCCTCATTCCTTAGTTCAGGACACTGGGCTGACTTGGGTACTGGTAGCGGTGCGATCGCTTTGGGTTTAGCAGATGCTTTACCAAAAGCAACAATTCATGCAGTTGATTGCAGCCCAGAGGCTTTAGAAATTGCTCGTTCCAATGCTCGTAATTTGGGTTTTGACAATCAGATCAAATTTTACCAAGGTTGTTGGTGGGAACCAGTAAAACATCTCAAACATCAGTTCAGTGGTATGGTGTCGAACCCACCTTATATTCCTACCAGTACAGTGCCTATCCTGCAACCAGAAGTAGTCAAGCATGAACCACATCTAGCCTTGGATGGTGGTAGTGATGGCTTGGATTATATTCGTCAGTTGATAGAAATCTCTCCCCATTATTTGTGTCCTGGTGGTGTGTGGCTAATTGAAATGATGGCGGGACAAGCAGAGACTGTGGGAGAACTTTTACAAAAACAAGGTAGCTACTATGATATTCAAATTCATGCGGATTTAGCAGGTATTGAAAGATTTGCGGTAGCTTATGTTGATGGTGAATTATTAAATAATTTCTGAATATAATCTTTACAAATGACTCTAGTTTCTTTAGTTGACTTGATAGCTGGGGCACGTGCGGGTTTATTGGTGAGTTTTCCCACAGATACCGTTCCTGCTCTGGCAGCTCGACCAGAAAAAGCACCATTAATTTTTGAAGCCAAACAGCGCAGCCAAGATAAGCCTCTGATTTTGATGGGAGCCAGTAGAGAGGATTTATGGCCTTATGTTCAAGGCAGTGAAAATGAATTGAAAATTTGGCAATCTGTAGCAGATAGACATTGGCCAGGAGCCTTAACATTGGTATTACCAGCTAGCGATCGCGTCCCAAAACAAATGAATCCTACTAATCCCACTACGATTGGCATCCGAGTTCCCAACAGCACGATTGCTCAAGCTATTTTGGCACAAACAGGACCTCTTGCCACAACAAGCGCCAATTTTTCGGGTCGGCCACCGTTACAAAAGTTAGCAGAAATTGCCGAAAACTTCCCTGAAGTTCTCACGCTGGAAGCGAAACAATTTAACGCCGAAACTGCTAGTATTGGTGTACCTTCCACTGTTGGCAAATGGACGGGAACTAATTGGCAAATTTTGCGCCAAGGTACAGTTAAATTAAGTTTTTAGATTGAACACCAAATGAGGAATTAGATATAGTTATAATATTGTTTTGCTGGGATAAATTTTATATCGGAAATGAATGAAATGATTGCACAAACCGCAGTGCCGGAGGCAATGGATTTAATTTAGTCAGGTTAATGAATCAGAGAAATTAACTAGGTAGATTATAAATTTACTTTGCGCCATTGTGGTCAATTAATTAGTTAATAATTGCCAAATATGAATTGGAGCAACTGCATATATTTAGGAGTGGGATTAATAATAGGGTTGGGTATCCGGGGATTATTTACTAGGTTATTCAGTAAGTCCCCTGGCTTATCTTCACTTACATCAGGAGATCAAGCCGAAGTTTCACAACTCCTTCAACAGATCAAACAAACACGGCTGGCTTACCGGATGGCTCAAGAAATGAGCCTGTTTAAAGCCGGATTTTTGGCACGGACTAGCCATGAGTTGCGATCGCCTCTGAATGGTTTAATTGGCCTGCATCAATTAATTTTGTCGGATTTGTGTGAAAATCCAGAAGAGGAGCGAGAATTTATTGCTCAAGCTAACGAAAGAGCGTTGAAACTGCTGCATCTAATTGATGAAATTATCAACATTGCCAGAACAGAACATGGTACTAATAAATTGGATATTCAAGCCCACTGCCTGGCGACAATTCTAGAGGAAGTTGATAAATTAACTTATATGTTGGTAGCAAATCGCAATTTACCTTTGCGTGTTGTGCTTCCCGATCCAGAAATTTATGTTTTGGCAGATTACCGATGGCTACGTCAAATATTGTTAAATTTAGTAGACACTGCCATTGCTCAGATGCATTTCGGCAGTATCTCTCTTTCAACTAGTTTCTCACCTACAAATAATACTCTTTACATTTGGCTAGATCTGCCTACCCATGCTTTGACTGTAAGTGAGTCTCTGGATTTAATGAAATCCGAAGTTGAGAATTTCCAGATTGATGAAGATAAAGCGACTCTTTCCCCAGGAATGAAGCTCTTACTAAATCAAACTCTACTGGAAGTGATGGGAGGAAAACTAGAAATTATTCCATATCCAACTTCTGAGGAGAGAACTACAGAATTGACTCGTTTGCAAGTGTCTATCCCCCCAGTGATTCCTGAAGCTGGATTTCATTGATAGGAATAGTTCTTATGTTGGATTGGTTACATAACACCATCGTTGTGCTGACATTATACTGGAAACCAATTTTTTCATAAAATTCCTGTTGATAAGTAGTCGTCAAGTATACTCGCTCAACCCTCCTGACACGGGGATGAGTCAAAACTGTTTCTACTAACTTCCTCCCCAAACCTGTACCGCGATATTCCGGATGAATCACGACATCCCAGATGGTCGCGCGATATATTCCATCAGAAGTTGCTCTAGCAAAACCTATCAGTCGCTCTCCATCGCAAATGCTAATTACAGGATCACTATTAGCAATAGCTATGGCTAAATCATCGATACTACGCCCTTTCGCCCAAAAGGCTGCCAGATTAAATAGTTCTTGGAGTTTATGAAGGTCTATTTCAGACTGGCGATGTTCACTAAATTGAATTTGAGGATAGTCCATCTTAATATACCCCAATTTGGCAGTATTAGTTTTGTCATATTATGCTAGGAATATTTGAATACGCATATATATCTATATGCAACTAGCTCCAAATTTATTTATCATCACTCAATGAGAAATCCATCTCCACAACGGATGAGTTTCTCCTTGCTGTCTGATCTTAAAAACTTGTTTTTCTAAACGTTTTTTTTCCCTTTGTGGTATTCCCAAAAGGATATTTCGGCTTTGCCAAACTAAAGTAGACAGGGTAGTACCGATACAAACAGACAAACCTAGGGTAGACAGTGGATTATATAACAGTCCGTATCTTACTGCTACCCAAGTAAAATATTGTTGTAATAGCACAAATTCTAACCGTAAATTCCACAGTGAAAGTGGTGCAATGGTGAGCCATAAACAGCCAACAAATAACCATCTACCGTATACAGTCAACTGATGCAGCCTGTGTACTTGTCGACTAAAAGATGTGTCAGTGCTATCGGCATTTCTGCCATTTCTAGATATTTCTTCCGGTTGATCCATAGGAAAATAATATTGCCAGGGCTAATTAAGCAATTTACCCGAATAAATAGACCCATACATGCGACATGCTCTCAGAATGGGCAATATTTAACATTGCCAAGTATTTTTTAACCTCATTTTAACTATCCTGGGAACTATTAGATCCATCAATTGCCTCTATACTCGCTAACACTGGAGATTTACCTTTGATCTCTCGCCACCAAGCTAAAAGGGTACTGGCGATGAAAAGACTGGAATAAGACCCCACACTAAACCCAATAATTAACGCTAGGGCAAAATTTCTGAGTGTTTCTCCGCCAAATAAAAAGATTGCGATTAGTGACAGCAACGTTGTTAATGTAGTGTTGATTGAGCGTCCTAATGTTTGGTTGACAGCATTATCCACAATGTCGGCGATGGGAAGCTGAGGATTGATTTGAATGGTTTCACGAATGCGATCATAAATTACCACTGTGTCGTTGACAGAGAAACCTACAATTGTCAGCAGGGCTACAATGAATAGGCTGTCCACTTCTGTGCCTAGCACTAACCCAAAAATTGAAAAAACCCCCGCAGTAATCAAGACATCATGAAACAGTGCCGTCATGGCAAATAAAGCGTAGTCTAACTGGAAGCGGAAGGTCAAGTAAATGATAATGCCCACAAAGGAAACAATTAGGGCAACAAGACCAGACCTAAATAATTCTCTTCCCAGGGTAGGGCCAACAGAGTCAATTTGATTTTGTTGCGGGTCAAAAGTGCCAACTTTTTCACTTAAAGCAGTTTGTAAATTACTGCGCTGATCAACGTCTAAATCTTTGGTGCGAATTGATATGCCATTTTCACCAACTATTTGGATGCTACTATCGCCTAAACCTTGGGACTGGGCTGCTTCCCTGACTATGGTTATGTCTATTGGTTGATCGCAGTTACCGGGTTGTCTACAATCACGTTCAAATTGTAAGCGCGTACCACCAATAAAATCTAAACCGGGACGTAATGGTGCGCGAATTTCAGGGTTTTGCCACGAAATTGCCATTGAGATGATACCAATGAGAATGACGGCAGCAGAAACGGTCCACCACAGCGATCGCGATTTGTTAATACTCAATTTCATTTTGCTACCTCTGCCTTATTTAAAGCTGGCAGGTTGGGACAGAATAGTTCTCGCTTATTTTTGAAAGTCGGATTAGTAATTGCCAAAAACATCAGTGTGCGGCTACAAGTAATTGCCGTAAACATACTCACGGCTACCCCCAAAGCTAAAGTGAGGGCAAAGCCTTTGACTAATCCAGAACCAAACCAAAACAGCGCCGCGCAAGCAATCCATGTTGTCACATTGCTGTCTAAAATACTAGAGAATGCTCGGTAAAAGCCAGATTCCACGGAACGATACAAAGATTTACCTGCTCGCAATTCTTCTCGTGTGCGCTCAAAAATAAGGACATTGGCATCAACCGCCATACCAATACTAAGGATGAAACCAGCGATTCCCGGTAAGGTCAAAGTAACTCCTAACAAAGCAAAACTCGCCCATGTCAGCAGGGAGTAGATGACTAATGAGACATCCGCAATTAATCCTGGTAGACGATAGTAAACCACCATAAAAATCAATACTAGAATTAAACCGCCGATACCAGCATAGATACTGCTTTGAATACTATCTCTACCCAGGGTAGCTCCTACTGTCCGCCTTTCGGCAATTTCCACTGGTACGGGTAACGCACCACCACGTAACTGCACACCCAAGTTGTTTGCTTCTTGGGGAGTGAATCCACCTGTAATCACCGCAGCACCACCAGTAATCCCTGTGTCAGCAAATTCTATCCCCACTACAGGAGCGCTGATAAGTTGATTGTCTAAAAAAATACCAATACTCCGCCCAGTACCGGCAAGGTTTTTGGTGAGATTGGCAAATAGTTCACCACCTTTAGGATTGAAGCGAATGGCAACATTCCAATTACTACCTTGAGTCGGTTCACCGTAGGCATCCTGGAGGTATTTGCCATTAAGTGGCGGATCGGTACTTTCAAACAATTCCGCCGTCGCTTGTTTGTTTCTTTGTAATTCTTGTTGATTATTAATAATTGCTGCTTCGTCATCACTACCTCGCAAACCTTCTTGCTTCCCTCTCAGTTCCGCCTGTGATGCTTGAAAAGCAAAAAATTGAGTTTCTGTGCCTGGTTTTTGTTGGCGGAATTCTAACTGTGCGGTGCCACCTAAGACTCGTTCTGCTTGCTCTGGATCGTTAACTCCTGGCAATTGGACGAGGATTTTATCTGTACCCACAGTTTGAATCACTGGCTCAGAAACCCCAAGACCATTAACTCGACCCTCCACAACTTTCTGAACGCCTTCTAAGTCTCGTTCAGTAATTTCTCTCATTTCTGGTGCTGGTTTCACCTGAATCGTTAACTGTGAGCCGCCTCGTAAGTCCAACCCCAAAGGTACTGGAATTGTAACTATCACCGCAATTGCGGCCATGACCAGCAGTAAAATTAAAGCTAATAGCGATCGCTGTCTTTGCATACCATAACTCGCAACTGACAAAGGCTATAATAGCGCTCTTTTCACGAGTTTTGAACAAGCATAGAGAGGGACACCAAGAGCATACCAATGCCCAGTCCCTCATTTTCAGTTTCTATACTCCCATAGCCACCATCTTTTCCACAGCTTCTACTATTTGCTCTGGTTGCACTATCGTTAACCGTTCCAAATTGCCGTTGTAAGGAGTGGGGATATCTTGGGAAGAAAGCCGCAGCACTGGCGCATCTAATTCATCGAACAAGCGGTCATTGATGGATGCCGTTAATTCTGCACCAATACCTCCAGTTCTCATACACTCTTCCACAATAATTACGCGATGGGTTTTGCGTATGGATGCCCCAATAACATCAAAATCCAAAGGTTTAAGTGATATCAAGTCAATAACCTCTGGATCATAACCTTGCTTTTCCAAAACTTTCACGGCCTGCAACACATGATGGCGCATACGTGAGTAAGTGAGAATAGTAACATCTTTGCCACCACGGACGACCTCCGCCCTATCCAAAGGCAGCAAATATTCCTCCTCCGGTAAATCTTCCTTCAAGTTATAAAGCAGAACATGTTCAAAAAACAACACCGGGTTATCATCACGAATAGCCGACTTTAGTAATCCTTTAGCATTATAGGGAGTAGAACAGGCAACAATTTTCAAACCAGGAACAGCCTGAAAATAAGCCTCCAAGCGTTGAGAATGTTCCGCCCCCAACTGTCTACCCACACCACCGGGACCACGAATTACCATAGGGATTTTAAAATTACCACCAGAAGTGTAGCGCAACATCCCAGCATTATTAGATATTTGGTTAAAAGCCAACAGCAAAAAACCCATATTCATCCCCTCAATTATCGGCCGTAACCCAGTCATAGCCGCCCCCACAGCCATCCCAGTAAAGCTATTTTCAGCAATGGGAGTATCCAGAATTCTAAGTTCACCATACTTCTTGCATAAATCTTTAGTAACCTTATAGGAACCCCCGTAGTGTCCTACATCTTCACCAAGAACAAATACACTAGAATCACGAGCCATTTCCTCATCAATGGCTGACCGCAGAGCATTAAAAAAAAGTGTTTCTGCCATTTAAACCTTATAGTAAAACAGTCGTTTTAGAATCTTATCGCGCTACAGTACTAAATATCGTCAGCCATTGCACAAAGTGCATATCCCGAAGCAATGGCACCAAACCAGAAAAAAAAATTTATTACCATAAACCAGTCAAAGCCAACACCAAAAAAAATATCCCTAACCCTAAAAACCTTCCTCAGCCACAAACAACCCAAACTTACTTACTCAGAGCAAACACAACCAAAACCACTCAAAAACCTTCAAACACCATCATCACAGCACATCTGAATCAACCCCCAAAAAACCCAAACCTTCCCCCTCAAGCAACCCCATCTTAATACAGCTAGAAAACTCACATCACAACCCTCAGACTCAACCACATAATCCAGACATTAAACCTCATTCACATCTTGTAAACGAGAAGCCTCCAAGCGACTCATCCATTTTTGTAAATACACTCGATTAACACCTTCCTCAAAAGAATCTTGAGTATCCCTAGGAAAAGGCATCAACCCCAAAATAGCAGCCGTAGTCACACAAAACATAGACTTTTGGAAACTCATACAAATTTTTACCCGTAAATCGTCCTCACCCCGAACACCATCACAATAAAACTCACGTAAATAAACAGGCAAAAAATGACGCATATCCTGCATAAGTAAAGTAGGCGGAATACCAGCACCACCTATAGGCAAAGGATCCGCATATAAAGCCCCATATTGAAAACGAGCTTGATCCACAGGAATTTGATACGCCTGAGCATTATATGAAACCGTCCCATGAAAAGGCGTTCCCCGAAAGAAAACAGCCTCCACATAAGGCACAGCAACATCCGCCAGAAAAGTCAAACCCGCAGACTGAGGAATAATCTCATAAACTTCCTCTTGAACTCTCACAGCATAACTAATAGGTTTCATAGCATTAGCCACCAAACCCGCCCTAATATACTCCACAACATCCGGAATAGACTTAACCTCACCCCCGTCATAGCAATCCGACAAACCCAGAAAAATATCAGCCATAACCCGCCAAAATTGACCCAAACCGCTACAATAAGCCGAAACACGCAACATTTCCGTCAAAAAATCAGGAAACAATTGGTCAACCCCCATAACAACAAAATTACCCTTAAACCTAGCCTCAATAACCCTACGAGCCCTCACTTGAAAATCAGCAGAATCTAAAAACTCATCCAACCCACCACCACCATGCCACATCATAGCCCGCACACAGTACTCCGCATACTCAAAATTAAACCTGTCATGCCACCAATGACGCATTAACCTCTTAAAAGAAAACTTCCCGTTAAAATACTTAAAAAAAGGAAAAAAAACTAAAAACTGATACTCAGCAATATAAATAAGATTATTTGAATAAGCATCCAACACCACCCCATAACTCTTAAGAATCCCCACCACCTCCATCACATTAACCTCACTATCTCGCACCAACCCACCACCACCTAGCAAACATTCAACATACTCAGGCACAGAAAAAACACCAAAACCCTTACTCATAACCACCATCAACACGACACCAAAAAACAAACACATCAACCATCACAAAAAACAAAAACACACCCATCCAAACCCTACCCCCCATACCCCCCATCCAAAAACACACCACCCACCACATAAACAGCATTAACCATAGCCTTAATCGTAGGCTCACACCAACGCACCAACCACCCCGGTTGAACCCCAAAAAACACAATAAGCACAGCTAAAATTACAGCAGGAAAGCGATCGCCCCAAAACACCCTAGGCAAAACAGAAACCCCAGCAGACAGACGCCCAAAAAAAGCACCATTCATCAAAATCAAAAAATAAACCCCAGTCAAACCCGTACCAAACATAGATAAAAGACATTGCACAGGAAAAACCTCAAAACAGCCCCTAAAAACCATAAACTCAGAAACAAACCCCACCATACCCGGAACACCAGCACCAGCCATCACCCCCAAAACCATCAAACTACCAACCACAGGCAAACCACGCTCCGGATTAAACAAACCACCAACCACATTCAAATCCCGACTACCAGCCTTCTCATAAACAACCCCCACCAGCAGAAACAGCAAAGCAGAAATCAAACCGTGACTAATCATTTGCACAACAGCCCCCAAAACACTCAAAGGAGTCCCCGCCGCCGCCCCCAACAAAACATAGCCCATATGTCCAACAGAACCATAAGCCACCATTTTTTTCATATCAGACTGAGCAATAGCACAGCATGACCCAAACAGAACACACACCACAGCCCAACCAGCCAACCAAGGAGCCAAAAAAAACCAAGCCCCCGGCAACAAAAACATACCAAAGCGCAGCAAACCATAAGTTCCCAACTTCAACAACACCCCCGCCAACAGCACAGAAATAGGAGTAGAAGCCTCCACATGGGCATCTGGTAACCACGTATGAAACGGAACCAGAGGAATCTTAATACCAAAACCCACCAAAACCCCAGCCAACAGCAACAACTGAGACCCCAAAGGCAAACTAGTCGTATTCAAACCACCCAAAGCAAAACTAGAAGAACCGCCCAGCCAAACCATACCCAAGAAACTCGCCAAAATCAACACACCAGACACAGCCGTATAAATCAGAAACTTCGTAGCCGCATAACCCCGCCTTCCACCCCCCCAAATAGCAATCAACAGATACAAAGGAATTAATTCCAACTCATAAAAAAAGAAAAACAGAAGTAAATCCTGCGCCAAAAACGCACCCATAACCCCAGCACATAACAACAACACCAAACAGTAATA
Organism: Nostoc sp. RI_552; assembly: GCA_016124525.1. Taxonomy (GTDB): domain Bacteria; phylum Cyanobacteriota; class Cyanobacteriia; order Cyanobacteriales; family Nostocaceae; genus Umezakia; species Umezakia ovalisporum. The sequence continues at coordinate 49,587 of WGNO01000048.1, forward strand.
AAACCTAGGACGCGCAAAAGAATCACCACTACAGTAAACAGCAACACCAGTCAACAAACCATTCAAAACCACCAACGGTAGAGACAAACCATCCACCCCCAGAGCATAACTCAGACCCAAAGAATCTATCCAAGGAAAAAACTCAACAAACTGCTCATTAACCTCACCCGGATTAAAAATAAAAACCAGCACAATAGTCCACAGAAAAATCATCACAGCAAAAACCAAAGCCACCATCCGACAAAGCCTCCCATTCATATCAGCAGGCCAGAAACCAAAAAAAACCGCACCCAACAACGGTAGTAAAATCAGCACACTCAACATAAGCATTACCAACCAAAAGCAAAACAAAAATTAACTCAACACAATTAAAAAAGCAAAAGATTCAGCAAACCCAAAGACCAGCCAACCAAAAAAACCAGAACAAAAATCACTACCACTATCGTCAACATATACCCCTGGAATTGACCAGAAATGCTGTACCTTAAACCTTGACCACCCAGAAACGTAGCAAACCCCACCAAATTCACAAAACCATCAACAACATAGCGATCGCACCAAGCCGAAACCCTTGATAGAAAAGCCACCGCATTAACAACAGTTAACTTGTAAACCCTATCAATGTAAAAATCATAACCCAACAAATCCTGAACAAACCTCCACACCAAAACCCTAGACCGAGACCAAGCCTTATGCAAATACAAAGTAGACCCTATACCCACACCCATCACAGAAGAACAAAACAAAAGCAACAACACATACCAATCAACACCCTCCCAACCAGGCAAAAGACCCCATAGCTGTAACATCAGAGGCAACAGTAAAATCACCACACTTAGAGCAACCATAGGCAAAGCCATTAGCCAACCAACCTCCGGAGCCCGACGAGTTTTTTGTTGTGACTCACCCCAAAAAATTAATCTAAAAACTCGCGTCAAATTCAAAGCCGTAATACCATTGACAAACACTAAAACCCCAATTACCCAAGGGCAAACATGAACCAAACCCTCAGCCCATGCCAGCATAGACCAGAAACCACCCAGAGGTAAAAGACAAACCATACCAGCAGCACCCACAACAAACGCCGTAGTAGTAGCCGGCATCCGAGACCACAGACCACCCATTTCCGTCAAATCTTGAGTGCTAGTAGTATAGATAACCGAACCAGAACTCATAAACAAAAGAGCTTTAGCCACAGCATGACTTAAGAGCAACATTAACGCCACACCACCTTGCTCAGTTAGTTCCGTTTTTTGGCCAACAGCCAAAAACACCAACCCCATATATGCACTAGTAGAATGACATAGCGATCGCTTAATATCCGTTTGCGCCAGGGACACCAAAGATGCCCCCACCGCCGTCAAAGTTCCTATAACAACCAACGAATCTAAAGCAACTGGCGACAAAATTAATAGTGGTTGAAGTTTGTACAACAAATAAGCACCACCAGCCACCACCAGAGAATTCCGCATCACAGAAGCCGGGTTAGGTCCCTCCATAGCTTCATCCAACCACAAATGCAAAGGAAATTGAGCACATTTACCCACAGGTCCAGCAATCAAAGCCAAACCCAACAACGTCGATGTCAGTGGACTTAAAACAGCCCTTTGTGCCCATTCATATAAATCAGAAAAATTCAAACTACCAGCCAAACTCGAAAGAGTCACCACAGCCATTAACAGCAGCAAATCACCCACTCGCTTAGTAAAAAAAGCATCTCGCGCTGCCGTTACCACCAAAGGTTGAGCATACCAGAAACCCACCAAAAGGTAAGTTGAAACAGTGAGAACCTCCAACAGAGCATAGCTAAGAAACAAAGAATCACTAATAGCCAAAGCAGTCAGCGCCATTTCAAAAAAGCCAAATAGAGCAAAGAAACGAGCCAGGGACCACTCCTTATCCATATATCCCAAGGCATACACTTGTGCCAGCAGACTTAATCCCGTAATTAAGACAGTTGCGCCGATGCTAACTGGTGAAATTTCCAACGCAAATGATAAGTTAAAGTCCGCAGCCTGAAACCAGTTAATTAGCAAAGTTTCTGGTTCTCTATCCCAAATGTGCCTAAATACCAACAGGCTATGGACAAAACCCGCAAAAGTAGTTAACAAGTTGAAGTAAGCCGCAGGTCTTGGGCCTGTACGCCGAATAATTCCCATTCCCCATGGCAAAGTTACAATTGCGCCAATTAAGCTATAAAGTGGCACCCACCAACTTGTTGAAGATAGAAACTGATTCATTGAGACTTTCCTTGACGACTCAGCCTTGATTTTTTGCTTAAATATTTTAAAACAATCATTTATTTAAAAAGAGTTATACCAAGATATAATCTATTGTTTTTTAACAATTTTTGCTGAAATTTTAAATAAGTATTTTTTATTTACTTAGCTTGTAAAGTTATAATACGAATATAACTTTACATATACATATACATATTCAAACGCAATTACTTTTATTTATACTCACAAGAACCTATCCCACTAATCAAATTGTTTGAATCCATATACTGATAGTCCCTATGTCAATAAAGGAATCGAAATATACTTTTTTACTTTGCCATCGGACAGCTAAACGACGATACTTACGTTGATACAATGCAAAACAACGTTCTTGTTGGAACTTTGGAATTGATATTTTAATCGGTCTCCCCCCTATTTTTCTGGCTTTTCCAAACTTCTTTAGGTATTTGGGGCTTAATTTCTCCCTTGCTTGGCACTCCCCATAGCTAGTACCCTTTACCCCGTAAGCAACATCATTACCTCCTCCCTTCCCAGGGGGAAAAGGAGTCGTCTACAGCCCCAAAATCCCATTTTATCAAGCCTTTCTCAGATGGGATGGCTAATATCCGTGCCCTTAAATGTTCAAATGTTCCATCTGTGCGCCACCGCTTTAACCATCAGTGAGAGGAGCTTTTAGATGCCCATATATCTACCCTTGGTAAATCACACATCGACACTCTGTAATTAGGATGTAGAATAAGCTATTTAATACATAAAGATACGGAGCGTGAGGCATTCCTTTTCCACCCTTAGATAGTTTTTCAGGGAATACATCCAGAAATGTTGAATGTCGTTACAAAACTTTACATAGTTAGATATAGTAGTCCTATCAAAGGTGAAAATGTCAACATCTCATAATATCTTCCATCCAATGAACATAACTGATTTGTTGACACATACAAGCTTGAAGGTGGCG
>WGNO01000070.1 GCA_016124525.1 Nostoc sp. RI_552
GATAAGGGACTGATTTACTCCATTGTGGTAGTTTGTTCAATATGTCAGTCTTAATCCCTTTCCAGTTAGCCTTAATGCTAGGGTCTTGCACCAGTTTGACGGTGGTGTTGTAAACAAACCTGGACACACCAAACCACTGTTGCCGATATCTTTGATGATTTCGGCATCTGGGTAGAGTGATTGCATATAGGCAATTTGTCTACCAAGGTCGTCTCGTTGCTTGGTTGAACTAACTAGGCAGTAGCAGACAAGGGAAGTTCTAGTTGCTCCACGGAGGTAGGATTCGACATTAAAAAGTCTTTGTCCTGCTTCGTTTTTGATGCCTTCAATCTTGCCATTGTCTGCGTACTTTCTTAAAGTATTTAGGTGCAGTGCCAGTTGTTTGACTGCTTCTCGTAGTGGTACATAAGCCATACCACTATATTAGCATTTATGAGCATATATAATCTATTGTTGGCAAATAATTAGCTATTGACTAACCTCCCCACAATACCAGTGAAAATTATTCTCGTTGTGACAAAAAGTAAGGCAGTCTCTGTCTACCAAAACCCACACTTCCCCACATTGGCAATGTGTGGAAGATAGAAATGTTCATGGCACTTTGAAGATTTTGAGGTTAGGAATCAGTACAGTGTATCATACTAGAACTGAGGCCACAGGAGATTTGCCCTACTGGTAGTCTGTGAATTGTCAACACTGTTGACCCTAGGTTAAAAATTTTACTGGATGTTTAAAAAGTCGTAGAGAACACCAATCAATCCTTTCGCCAGTTATCTAGGTTTCTGGAAAACAGTTTTAAATCCTGATTCCCTATTAGACAAGGGGTATATTGGGGTTAGGTTGCTGAGGTTCTGGTGTTAACAATAAGACTTTTAAAATATCCTCTGAACTGATTTCGTAATGTTAATTAAGCTTGTCGGGAAATGAGCTTTTCAAAGTTAGCTTGAGTTTGGTGCAGTAGTTGCTCTCGGCTATCTTCAACTGAAACAGTCTGTTTGAGGGTTGGAACCAGATTGCGGGCTTGTAGAGTCATGTGAAGTTGCAAGTGAGCAACATATTCGCTGAAATCTTCATTGGTTACAGTTGCGCCCTTTGAGGTATTTGATTCCATTGCCACTAAGTTCTCCTTTTTTAATTCTTGGCTGTGTTTTCACATCATAAGAAATTATCACATTCTGTTGCATAGCTTGTTAATTTGCAATGAAGTTTAACGCTTTTTTGTATAGTGGGTGTGAAGGTTAACTCAATTGTGCCATTGCCAATGTGTTATGAACTGGGGTTTTTAAGAAAAGCAGAAAAATCCATAAAACACTCTCAAATTCTAATTTACACCAAAGAAAAAGGGAAGAATCAAAGACGAAAAGCACTTAAAAGTAAGTAGGCTACGGAATGGACACGCCAAGAGCCTGGCGGGTAATGTAAACAAAGCTAACCCTTTAGTCGCTTAGGAAAATTTAATTGTTAAGAACATAGTAAAAAATCATTGTCTTGCTAAATCAATTAATGATGCAGCTTGGTCTACTTTCCCTCAACATCAGCCAGTAGGAGAAGCAATGGGTGTATGTGTGGGATTAATGAGTTTTGTTGCTACTTATAATGGATTGTGTGTTCAATGTCCTAAGTTTTTTGTAGACCTCCAACCCAAGGTTAGATTGCTGTAACAAAGAGTTATTCAAAAAAAATAAAGGGTCAAATAATTGGCACAGGAGCTTCAAAAGAAAGTGGCAAAATTGTATGAACATAGGAAAATAGCACATCAACTCTGTGATACTGCTCAAACTATCTTTGTAGAGGATTTGAGTTTAGTTGGTTCGTCCAGAGGAATGCTCGGAAAGCATTGTCTAGATGCTCCATGGGGACAATTCTTTCACGTTCTGGAGCAGTGTTGTTTCAAAGATGGTGTGTATTTCCAGAAGGTAGATGGTAGAAAGACTTCTCATATTTACCCTAATTGTACAATGGAAACGGGTAAAAAACAGTTGTGAAGAGGGTGGTGTTCATAGTCGTGAAAATCGCGGCTGTACAACGGGATGTTGCAGCCGCTCAAGTAGTTCTCATTAGAGGATGCTTGCTGTTAGCAAAGCGGCGCGTTAGCGCGGGTAAATTCATTGAAATTTCTTTGAAGCAAAAATCCTCCGGCTTCTAGCCGTGGGGAGTGTCAACACGGTTAAAGGTTAAAATTGGTAAGATACACCAAGGGAAATAACAGGATAGATATTCAACCAATCTAGGTCATCTTCCAGCTCCCTGATTTCCTTGTCAATACTGGCATCAATCTCATCCCTGACTGCTTGATCAGTATTAAGTCCGTAATTAGGTGTAACATCTATTTCTGGTGAGCCAGTAAACATTACACCCAAGTTCAAAGAAAATCCCCAGCGCTTACCGGGTTTTACGGGGTTTCCCCAGCCAAGACCCAAATAAGGTGCGACACTATTGGCAAAGGAAACCTGAGAATCAACTGATTGTAATTGACCATTGGTATAAGTTTGGTCACCAATTGTGATGCTGCCATTAGTTGGTGTAGCTGTACCTTTGATATTGTTATCTTGAAATACCAACCCTCCCGTCATACGAAAGCCAGAGTTTTTAAAGGGGTGATAGTCGATGACGGTGGAAATATTGGACAAGTTAAGATCCGCTTCATAAGTGACATCAGTTTCCGTAATATTTGCACTTGTACCAAAGTTATTTATCCCCACCCTGGCATTAAAATTGGGAGTCAATGACCTAGTAATAGACCCTCCTATACCCAAAGTGCTAACTTCTGGAGTTATTGCCCAACCTGTGCCTTTGTTTTCAGGAGTTTTGGCGATTTCCTCGGTAGGCTTAACTTCAACTTCTATCACATTTGTTGGGGTTGGTGTGATTGAAGGGGGAGTTGTTTGAGTACAGCGAGAGTTTGAAGGATAATCTTTACAAAACTTATTTACATCAATGGGTCTTTGGGCCATTATTTGTAAATCCACGGCACTGTAAGAAAATCTTCCCGGTTGGGGATTTATTTCACTGATTTCAGTTGTTGCAATTACCTCTTGGGCCAACACTGGTTGACTCATAGATAATCCCATACCCAAAGTAGCAGTTAATGTCAAAATCGAAGCAGTTTTTACTTGAAGTCGGCTAATGATTTTCATTACTCCTCACTTGATGATTAACGTTGGCGCTGAACTGCAAACCCAGGAAAATAACTTTTAAACTGTGCTTTTAACTTGCCTTGACCAAAAATCAAGAATTTGCTTTAAAAAGCAGTCTACTTGTATTTTAGGATTGTCCGTTCAGAATTAGTAATTATTTACTATCCTCAGTGTATAGTAAATAACAACTTTTTCGTCAATATGGGAAACGCCAAAACGTATAAAAATTTAATAATCAGCCATCACCTAGATTACATTCACACTTTCCCAAAATTGTTGTCCTGACACTCCTTTGCTAACTGCAAAGCAGTTAGCAGGGGATTATTGCTTCTTATAAACACGCTTTTTGGTACAAGTACCAACTGGTCTTACTGTTTCTCCACAATGTTCAAATTCTGTGTGTACCACAGTATCTGTTGACAGCATTGTCATCTGTGTCATGGGTTGTTTGGCAACCTGCACAAATCCACTCGCGGATACTTAAATCCAGGAAATCATTTTTATGACCGTACCATGAACAAAGCTTTGTAATGGGAAGGAATCTGTCAACTTGGATAAATTTGCCCCATTCTCTTTCTAGTTTGTAGCTGATGAAATTAAGCAACATACCAAAACTAGCATCATATATTGACTTAGTTAATTCGGTAGGTGCCAATTTTTTAACCCAAAGGGTTTCAGCTACTATGACTTTGTTATCGTCAGATAACTTTCGTGAGAGTTTATGGAGAAAGTCTTGTCTTGTATTTTTTATTTTTTCCTGAACTTTGGCAACTACTTTAAGTGCTTTAGGCCTATTTTTAGACTCTTTAACTTTTTTATATTGATGGCAATTGGTCATCACGTTAAGTCTAACCACTGTAAGGTGAGTCCTCTTGCTCCATTAAGATAGAAATTTCCAGACTTATTTACAGATATTAGAGCAGAGATCCCAGGAGTATGTGGGTTCCTGAGTCACCCACATAGGTCCTTCAGGGGTGGGTGGGATGAATGGGTAGCACCTTTAGGTGCAGTCTTTCTTTTCTAATGAACGTATCCACTCACGAACTAAGTCAGTTGGTTGGTTTTGTTTTTTTCTCATACTTTTCTGAAATCATCAAACAGAACCGGCAATCATTCCCGCCAACAAAACAAAACCAATCCAGACGTTTTCACAGAAAATCCCATTATACTCATGGTTAGGCAAGTCTTGCTTTCTTAAACGCAAATACTGCCAACTCCAACCTATAGTAGCCATCACTAAACTTACCCAAAAAGCGAAAGTCAGGTTAATTAACACACCCAACCAAGCTAGTAAAACCACTGTACCAAAAAAGAAAATGCCAACGGCCGTAGACGCGTAACTACCAAAAAATAAAGCACTAGAATTAACACCTATACGCCGATCATCTTCGCGATCGCTCATAGCATAAACTGTATCAAACCCCAAAGTCCACAATATAGTTGCCCCCCACAATAACCAACTAGGCTGGGATAAGTTTTGTGTTACTGCACTCCAGCTAATCAAAACCGCAAAACCCCAAGCAATAGACAACACTAACTGAGGCAGGGCAAACACCCGTTTTGCACCTGGATATAGTAGAATCACTGGCACTGCTGCTACTGACAACCAGAAACTCAAAGAATTAAGATAGAAACTGAGACTTGCTGCACACATCAAAGAAACAACAGCAACCACAATACCGACTTTTATAGACAGTGTACGAGAAGCTAGAGGACGGCTTCGTGTTCTTACTACTTCTGCATCGATATTCCTATCCCACAAATCATTGACCACACAACCAACAGCACTTGTGGCTAAAGTACCTAAAACAATTATGACTACTAAAAACAAAGGCGGCTTACCAGAAGCAGCTAAAAACACGGCCCAAAGAGCAGGAATCATTAAAATTAACCGTCCTTCAGGCTTATGCCACCGCAAAAGCCGGATAATAGTAAACCATAAGGATTCAGGTTTGCTGTTATCACAATTTTTCATAGAAGTCAATTAATTACTAAAAATAGATGATTTCACACATGTTTACTTTTATAGAATAACGTTATTTAATATTTGTAATAGCATGATGTTGAATAGCGATTGTCTCCGGCACTCCCCTTGGCGCAATCACTTCTGGAATTGTGCAAAACCCCTAACACTCATACCGGAAAGCCAGATAGACTCTGGAAAAACATCATAGAAAAGCAGATGTCATTGTCTCATAACTTGGCACTTTTTTGAATTAGTCAGTTACCTCACAAGAAATAAAATAGCTTTGCACACCATTGAAGCAATGATAATTTTGTAGAATATCTAGCAGCCTTCCACCCTGCGAACACTCTACCATTCCACCGTCCTTCCTTCACCGAGAGAAAAATAGATGCTGGATTTTGTTTCATCTAGCCGAAAAAGTGTAAATACTCAACCACTTAAGCAAAACTCGATTATTGCTGCCATTGACTTAGGAACAAACTCTCTACACATGGTAGTAGTCAAAATTGACCCAACTTTACCATCTTTCAGTATCATTACCAAAGAAAAAGAAACAGTCAGATTAGGTAATTGTGATGTTACCACAGGAAAACTAAAACCAGAAAACATTGACACAGCCATCACTGTCCTCAAACGCTTTCAACAAATTGCTAAAACGGCTAAAGCAGAAACAATCATTGCCGTAGCAACGAGCGCAGTGCGAGAAGCCCCCAATGGCAGAGATTTTTTACAAGAAGTACAAAACAAGTTAGGCCTAAAAGTTGACTTAATTTCCGGACAAGAGGAAGCTCGACGCATCTATTTAGGAGTTCTTTCGGGAATGGAGTTTGATAACCAACCTCATGTTATTATTGACATAGGCGGTGGTTCTACAGAATTAATTTTAGGAGATAGTCAGAAAGCGGAGGTTCTTTCTAGCACTAAAGTAGGTGCTGTGAGGCTTACTTCCGAATTTATCACTACTAACCCCATTAGTGATTGTGAATTTGGTCGCCTACAAGCTTATGCTCGGGGAATGTTGGAACGTCCTGTAGAAAATCTACTTGCAAATATCAGACCTAGAGGTTTTCTCCGTTTAGTAGGAACATCAGGTACCATTGAAACTCTAGCAACAATTCATGCACGGGAAACTCTGGGGGCTGTTCCTAGCATTCTCAATGGCTACCAGTTTAGCATCAAGGACCTACAAAACTGGGTAAGTCGGTTACGGAACATGACAAATTCAGAAATTTCTCGCATACCGAGTATGCCTGATAGGCGTTCTGAAGTAATATTAGCTGGGGCTGTAATCCTACAGGAAGCTATGAAGCTTTTAGGTGTGGAAACTATAACGGTGTGCGATCGCGCTCTTCGAGAAGGAATGATTGTTCACTGGATGCTAGCCCACAATTTAATCGAAGATAAATTGCGCTATCAAAGTTCTGTACGTGAGCGCAGCGTCCTGAGTCTATCCAACAAATACAACCTTAACTTAGAACATAGTCATCACGTGGCATTTTTAGCTCTAAGCTTATTCGACCAAACCCAAGGAGTATTACACGACTGGGAAACGAACGAAAGACGATTATTATGGCCTGCGGCCATTTTACATGACTGTGGGCTTTATGTCAACCACTCGTCATACCACAAGCACTCCTATTATTTAATTCGCAACAGTGAACTACTAGGCTACACAGAAACAGAAATTGAAATCATTGCCAACTTAGCACGTTATCACCGCAAGTCACATTCTTCTCTTAAAAAAAACCATCCCAATTACCAGGCTTTATCAAAACACCATCGACAAATCATCGACACCATGAGTCCACTATTGAGGCTGGCTGTGGCATTAGACAGACGAGAAGTTGGAGCCATCGCTGATATACAATGTAAATATCATGCAGACATGCGTGTATTTGAATTATTGCTTATTTCTAACCTAGCTGACGATGACTGTGCTTTGGAACTTTGGAAGCTAGACTACGAAAAATCAGTATTTGAGGATGAATTTAAAGTGAAATTGGTTGCTAACCTCAAACACTCCACGGTTGACAATAAGCACGTCTAAGCAAAATCACAGGAATATTAACAAAAAAACATAATTCAGTAAAATTAGGTAAAGTAACTTTGATGTTTATGAAACAAAAACATCAAAAAAAACCTATAAAACTGAAATTATGCAAGCCAAACTTATCTTCACTTCCTTAACCTTAATCTCGCCTTTCTTTTTTTGGGGAACGGCAATGGTAGCTATGAAGGGAATCATACCCCACACAGCACCTCTATTTCTAGCGGGCACGCGATCGCTTCCAGCGGGTATATTAATTTTAATTACAGCAGCAATTATGGGCAAACCCCAACCGACGGGTTGGTTGGCATGGTGGTGGATTATTTGTTTTGCTTTAATGGACGTTACACTATTTCAAAGCTTTTTGGCAGAAGGGCTAGAAAAAACCACAGCTGGACTAGGCTCCGTGATGATTGACTCCCAACCGTTAATTGTAGCTTTATTGTGCCTGTGGCTTTTTCAAGAACACATAGGTTTATGGGGATGGTTAGGTTTACTTCTAGGAGTTTTGGGTATCACTTTAATTAGCTTGCCAGATGAGTGGTTTTTTCAGATTTTTCATGATAGTGTGCTAACCATTGGCAATTGGCAAGACTTATTTGCAAGTGGTGAATGGTTGATGCTCTTAGCTGCTTTTTCTATGGCAATAGGAACAGTAATGATCCGATTTGTCTCTAAATATGCAGACCCTGTAACCGCTACAGCATGGCACATGATTTTAGGAGGATTGCCATTGTGGGGGGCTTCTTACGTGACAGAATCTCAGCAGTGGGAAAATCTTCTTGGGTGGGAATGGATAGCTTTAGGTTATGCTACGGTTTTTGGGAGCGCCATCGCCTACGGATTATTTTTTTATTTTGCTTCCAAAGGGAACTTAACAAATCTTAGTTCCCTCACCTTCCTTACCCCCGTCTTTGCCTTATTATTTGGCAACATCTTCCTTTCTGAAAACCTCAGTTTTTTACAGTGGGTAGGAGTAGGACTAATTTTACCTAGCATTTATCTTATTAACCAGCGTCATAACATAGCACGAAATCATGAAGTAACTGTGGAACAACCATCAATCTTATGAGCTTCTATAAATAAATAACTCTAATGTCTTTTTTATTACTTTAGTAATAAACATTTATTCATTCCAGGGTTATGTTAGAACCTAACCTTAATGTTTTATCTAAAAAAACATGAAAAACCCTGCCGCTTTTTCAAATTTGACAAAAATCAGACCGGTTACCTGTTTTATTAGCCTCTTGCTTTTACCTTATCACCCAAATAAACTACCACCCAACCTAAATTCTATACAAGCAGCGCTTCCCACAACACGCACTGAAATTCTGAAGCTTCGCCCTCAAGTACGGTCAGAGTTCTTCCAAACTCAACCACAAAACTTGAAATACTATCATACTGATATGGATAGATTATATGGAGACTACACCCAAACTGCTGTAAAAGTTTCAAAAAATCCAAACTTTACAAAAAATAGTGGTATTACTAGCTTCAAAACCCAAACAACTTGGGTAAATAAAAATTTATCTTCTTCTTCCCAGTCTAACCAACAAGACAAGGTTACTCAAATTAGTCAATTTCCTTGGGGGTTATTATTAGGTCTAGGAGTTGGAGGCTTTGGTGGATTTTTGTTCAATTTAAATCTATTTACTCTCAAATTCCAGAAAAAACCTACAACCACGAAACTTAAAACCTCTAGTCACCAAAACGTAGTAATGCAAACCCTACCAGAATTGGAAAATTTATCCAACTCTAAGCAAAGCAATTTCATCAACCCAGAAAAAACCTTAGCTCTGAGCAAAATTGATATTGTTAACGAACTTATTTGTGATTTACACAGTAGAGACTACCGCAAACAAAGCAAAGCCATTTGGAGCCTAGGACAGCAAAGCGACCTACAAGCAATTAAGCCGCTATTAGATTTAATGATTCAAGCAGACTCTCAGCAACGCAGTTTAATCCTAGCAGCCTTATCGGAAATTAGCGATCGCGCCCTCACACCCATAACCCGCGCCCTAGTCATTTCATTGCAAGACCAAAGTCCACAAGTAAGACAAAACGCCATTCGTGATCTCACACGCATTTATGACATAATAACTCAAACAACCCAGATAATAACCAAGTCCTTGGAAGACAGCGACCTTGAAGTGCAAAAAACAGCCAAATATGCCCTAAACCAAATAAACAGAATACAAGCAATACCCCATCAGCAGATTTTACCAAAAGAAAATCAATTATAAATGCTTTAACCTAACTTGAATAACCGTATTTACTCCCGCCAGTAAAAAAGCAGCATCCTTAAACTTAGGAGCACTAGTACGAACTTCCGGGTTCCCAGAAAATCCAAAACCTTCTATAGGCATACCAAACTGGTTACGATTCAGACTTTCGTCATTATTCTGGTCATGCATAACAGCAACGGCGTAGCTCCCAGCCTCCAAATTGTCAAAAATCACTCTCAATGATTTCTCAGCAACCTTACACTGCCTTTTAAATACCCGATTTCTGTTATTGGGAAAACCTTGACTACTAGAGAATACACTAACACAAACTTGTCCCTGCGTATTTCTCAGCCCATCAACCTCAACCGTTAGCCGACCTCGGAAACTTGCAGCAGCAACAGACACCTGAGCACAGGTTCCCATATTTGCCAAGACTAGCCACAACAAACCTTTCTGCCAAAACTTCATTAAACACCCTTCACTCAAAAAGCAAAATACTCTATCATTAGCAATGCCCCGTATTGTAATAAGCCCATATTTGCAGCACCCTAGCCCCCCAAATACAATATTTATGCCATCCAAGATACTACCACCATTCTTGCAACCCGGTGACCTATTAAAAGTAATCGCCCCCAGTGGTGCATTACAAGAACCGGAAGCTCTAGCTCTAGGTTTAGAAATTTGGCGATCGCGTGGTTATAAAATAGAGATTATTCCAGAATTAACCACCAACTGGGGATACTTAGCAGAAAAAGACCTTATACGTCGCCAACAACTAGCCACAGCTTGGCAAGACCCAAACTGTCGTGGTATCCTCTGCACCAGGGGAGGATTTGGTAGCACCCGCATCTTAGAAAATTGGAATTGGAATCTGAAATCAACGTTACCAAAATGGCTCATTGGGTTTTCTGACATTACAGCCTTATTGTGGAGTCTTTATAACACCGGCATAGCCAGTATTCATGCTCCCGTACTGACCACCTTAGCCACAGAAAATGATTGGTCTATTCAGCGACTGTTCGACTTGGTGGAAGGTCGCTCTATTCCTCCCCTTAAAGGAATTGGTTGGGGGGGTGGGGTTGCAACGGGAATATTACTACCGGGTAACCTTACTGTGTCAACTCATCTTTTGGGGACTTCCATAATTCCACCCTTAGACAATGTTATCCTAGCATGGGAGGATGTAACAGAAGCGCCATACCGCATTGACAGAATGCTAACTCAGTGGCGATTGAGTGGAGCCATGTCAAAAATTCGTGGAATTGCTTTAGGAAACTTTACTAATTGCCAAGCTCCGCCAAAAGTTCCTAGCTTCTCTGTTGAAGAAGTCCTCCACGACCGCCTAAGTGATTTAGGAATTCCCATAGTTTCCAACCTACCCTTTGGTCATAGCAACCATAACGCAGCTTTACCTGTAGGAGTATTAGCAACTTTAAACGGGAACCAAGGTATCTTGAAAATTGCTGATTTAACCTAATTGAGCAACTAGTTGATTTTCCAAAAGAATCTCATTAGTTAGCAAATCTTCGACAGAGATTCGTAAAAAACGTTCTTTATCCACGTGAAATGAAACCCTAACGCGATCGCTACCGGGATATCCCAAAGGGTTCAATCGAGCAATGATTCTCCCACCCAAATTATCATTTAGAGGCTTAACCCTAGTCACACCAGAATGCACAGAGCGAGTAACCAAGTTATTCTCATCAAAGTAAACCTCAGTGCTAGCGGAAGTACTCAACTCACCAACAATCAGCTCAATACTGGGTTGATTCTGCGAAGATGCCCCCAGAAGTAACTCTACACTATCACTCATGGGATAAACCTGTCCAGCCTTAATAATTGAATGCCAACCGTGTCGGCCATTGCGATAATCCCAATAGCGGATACCATAGCTATGATAGAGAAAATCATTAACCTCCATCCCTTGGGCTAATTGTAACGCACCTTGAGCGATAGCTTCAAAAGGATTTGTACAGTGAATTTTTTCCGGCTCAAAATACCCCTTAATCCATCTCTGCACTCCAGGTAATTGCGCCGTCCCCCCTACTAATAAAACGGCATTAATGTCAGCAACATCCACGCCCCGTCTTCGCCCTTGCTGTAGCAGACTCGTCATACATTCATCCAGACAAGCAAAAAAACCCCGCTCATTGAGAATATTGTCAAATGTTTCACAGTTAAGTTCTAATTGATAAGTTCTAAAATTTTCATCATCAAAATAAACTTCAGCACCTTGGTTTTGGGTTGATAGCTGAATTTTAATTCGTTCTGCTAACCTCGTAATTAAAGGAGTTACTGCTATGTCTTGGGTTTTAGCAAAATAATCAGCCAACCAAGCATCAATATCAGAACCTCCCAGATTTTGCCCCGCCTTAGCCAGAACACAAGCTGTTTTAGGTTTTTGTCTAGCTTCTTCAGCCAAAGATTTATTACCCCACTTCAGGGTAAAACCTAGAGGCTTTTTAGCTTGCACATTTTGATGTAGGCGAACTAAAGATAAATCCAGAGTACCACCCCCAAAATCAACAACTAAGAGAATTTCCTTATCAGCCAACCCATAAGCCAAAGCAGCAGCCGTGGGTTCATCTAGGATTTGTATTTTGTCTACTGGTAGAATTTGGCAAATTTTGCTCAACCAGAGGCGATAGGCTTCAAAGCTGTCCACAGGAACCGTTAATATTAGACAATCTAAATTTTTTTGTCTTAGTGCTAGTTGGGTAATTATTTTATTGAGGAATACCTCTCCCACCCGCTCAAAAGTAAAAACCTCTCCATCTATTTCCGGTAAAAACCCTTGAATTTCGGCACCAATTCCTCGTTTAAAGTTGCGGAAGAATCTCTTTTCATCTTCTAAGTCAAGTCCTCTATCCCGCACCTCTTGTCCTATCAAAAATAAACCTTGTGTCGCTTCTTCTATATACACCAAGCTAGGAACAAGAGGAGGATTAGGCTGCGTTTGGGTTGATAAGCCAGGTATGGTTAAAGTTTCAGTCTGCTGAGTGCTAGGGTTCCAACAAGCAATAACAGTGTTGCTAGTACCAAAGTCAATAGCCATTGCTTTTGGCACTAAATTTTGCGCGATCGCCATATATTTTTGTATTTTTTAGTAAAAAGGTAAAGAAGTTTTTGATAAGACTATTCTCTCATAAGCCACCAAGAGCGCAAATGAGCGATCGCTTCTTCTTTGCATTTAGCCTCTACTTCTATCCAAGGAGCTTGATAGTAAACTTGGGGCATAGCAGTGATTAAATCACTGTGCTTTCTGTGGTTAAACCCTGTTTCACCATTAGAAATATGAACCAATTGCCAACCTTGATTAGCCCAAGTTTGTTGTGCAGCGTAAAACATAGATGCTACGCTGGGGTGATTGTAGCTATCTAGATTTTCATAGCAAACTTGGTGATGAGCATCAAACACCATTGGTATACCGGTCTGCTCACACACAGCTAAAATTTCAGGAGAACCGTAGGCATATTCGTCATTTTCTAGAGTTAAACGATTTTTAATTTCTGGTGGTAATTCCGAGATTACCCTTACTAGTTGTTCAGAGCGTTGAGATTTGCCACCGTGAATATTCATTAACGACCAAGGAGAACGGGGTAACCCCAACAAATCTAGTATGTAGGCGTGTCGTGCTAAAATTTTGATGCTTGTTTGTACCACTTCAGCAGAATCAGAACTCAGCACCACAAATTGGTCCGGGTGCAATACCATTCTGATTGCTAATGCTTCAGACTTTTCACCAATTTTACTTAATTCTCCCCTCATCTCCTCTAATATATTAGCACCTATTCCCTCTTCCATGTCACTCATAGGAAATAAAGCTGA
This sequence comes from Nostoc sp. RI_552, assembly GCA_016124525.1. Taxonomy (GTDB): domain Bacteria; phylum Cyanobacteriota; class Cyanobacteriia; order Cyanobacteriales; family Nostocaceae; genus Umezakia; species Umezakia ovalisporum. The sequence goes on from WGNO01000070.1 coordinate 13,204, forward strand.
AGTCATGCGATACAGCCGAATATTGTTTTTGTGACAAAAAGATAGTGCTGTATCTAAACGCTGTAAGTTATCTTGATACAATTCCCTTAAAACACTTTCACGTTCCTTCAAAGACAGTTTTAAATAGCGGGAGCGTGTTATGCTGCGGAAGCGTACTTCTTTGGATATAGTCACACAAACCAGCCCTAGATATGGTGGAGAGTTTATTTGTGTTGGTTTTGGATGAAGTTGATTTTGATATTGGGTTGCTGTCATGAACTGAAATTAAATAATTTTTACTATTTGCCATTCAAAGAATCCCGACTCACTTTCGTCTATCCTCACGGATGAGTTCAGATCTGTCACTCATTAACTTTGGCAATTACTTGACGATACTGGTTTCTAGAGAGGCAGGCCAGGGTGTAGTGAGTCTTATGAAGAATCAAGAACAGCTTTATGTACCACTCAGTATCACCTCTTTTATCGTATTTGACTACGAGGTAAGGTTTCTAGTCAAGTATCCAGAGGAAATATTTGGCAGTATCTCATCTGGATTACTTGCACCAAGCCTGTCACGGGAATATTCGTTTTGCACGACGCTAGAAACTGTACTGAATTAAACTGGTTTTTAATTTGCGATATTTTCAGACTTATTCAATTTGACTTATGAACTCAGTCATATTTAGTGCTGTAATGCTTGTCTTATCAGCAATTTGACAGCAAATTCCCTATTTTTAACTTGCTGTCAAAACATGCTTTTATGTAGCATATTTTACCTATAGCGACTCAAAATAGTCAAATTAATCATTCCTTAGACAGACGAGCAAAAAAAATCAACAAGTTACATTTTTGAGCTATGTGTACTTTGATTCTGCATTTTGAAAATGTATGTTCAAAGTTCATTACTTGGTTGAAAATTATCGACAATTAAAATAGTTGTTTAGGGGATTTGCAAAAGTGAAATCTTACTTTTCAGGGTTTTTAGCTCAATCGCAAGTACAAACGAACATTTCTCGAAAGCATATTATGAAGGTTGCAGTTATTGTTCACACTCATCATAAATTAAATTCTCTGCTTGTGCTGTTAGAAGATATTTACAAACAGAAATTATATAAGACAGAAATTCATATATATATTGTAGGTAATACTTGGGAGTTTCTGAATCAAGCTCATTTACAAAAGTTTGACTTTGCTCATATTCAGGTTTTGCAAACAGGTAAATATTTAGGTAATTCTGGCTGTTTTTATTATGGTTTACGATTTGTTAGTAAACTCAGATATGATTACATTTGGCTCCTAAATGATGATGTCCGTCTAGACCCTTTAGCTCTAAATACACTAATTACAACTTTACAAGAAAATGATGAAGTTGGTTTGGTGAGTTCTCAGGTTTATCAAATACAAGAACCTAAAACTATTGAAGAATTTGGTAGATTAATTAATAATTATAAACCAGAATCAAAAATAAAATTTGGCAACCAGAAGAATGTCGTAAGTGAGGGAATACTCAAAAGTAAGCCTTATATTCAGGTAGATAGTTGCGGAAATAAATCACTACTATTACGCCATAAAATTGTCAATCACGTTGGAGTGTTAAAAGATTATTTTCTTCACTCTGGTGATATTGATTTGTGCTTGCGAGTTAAAAAAGCTGGTTGGATTATTGCTGTTAATCCGAGTTCAATTATTTGGTATGATTGCCCTGATTGCGAACTTTGGCATTTGATTAATTATGACTATGAATGCAATTTTTATTATTGGCAAAAGTACAGGCCAGATTTTTTATAGAAAAAGGTAGTTGTCAAAACTATCAAACAGATGTGGCAGATATATTGCCAAAGTCTCCAATTATAACTGCGAAATTACCTGTTGCAAGCGATTGCCTCCGACACTGCCCTGGGCGCAATCGCCACTGAGGTATAAATGAGCAAATTTCAACGTAAATCTTGCCTTTAACTTTGTGTAAAGTTACGTTCAAAACATACCAAGTATCTCAAGAAAATATGGAAATTGATAGTAATTTTACTACCTTGAAACCCGAAACACCAGACATAGTTTGCCTGTCTAATTTGCGTTGGAATTGTGTTCACCCCAGACTAAAACACATTTTAAGTCGTTGTACTTCACAAAGGCGAGTATTTTTTATCGAAGAGGTAATATTTACTAATCAACTGATAGGGCGGTTAGATATTAGCCAAGATAAGAGTGGGTTAGTGGTTGTAATTCCATCTCTGTCAAAAGGGCTGAGTGAGGAGAATATAAATGCAGATTTACAAACATTAATCAATGCTTTTTTGCTAGAGAATAATATTGAGAATTACATTTGCTGGTACTGTACATCAAAGGCAATCGCTTTTACCAGTAACTTGCAACCCCAGGCAATTATATACGATTGCATGGATGAATTACCCACGATTAAAAGCATACCTTCTGCACTCCAAGAATACGAGAGAAAAATTTTCTCTCTAGCAGACTTGGTGTTTATTAGTGAACAAAGTAGCCAAGCAATTCAGGTACATCAGCACCCCAATATCTATGCGTTTCCTAGTAGCGGCGATTGCAATCGCACTTGGATGACAATAATGAAGCTGATAGACTTTGCCATTGCCACTCGCCATCAGGAAGGCACAAATAGTCACCATAAAGCAATGCTGGGTTACAAAGCACGAAACAAAGTTGTGATTACAGATTTGCTATTTGACTACTTAATTGTCGGTGCGGGATTTTCTGGTAGTGTTATTGCCGAACGTCTCGCTAGTCAGTGTGGCAAAAGAGTGTTAGTTGTGGACAAGCGTAATCACATTGGTGGCAATGCTTACGATCATTATGACCATCATGGCATTCTCATACACAAATACGGCCCCCACATCTTTCACACTAATTCCCAACAAGTTTTTGAATACCTTTCACAGTTTACTCAGTGGCGATATTACCAACATCGCGTCCTCACTAGCGTAGATGGACACCTGTTCCCTATTCCCATTAACCTGGATACCATCAACAAACTCTACGGTATGAACCTCAATTCATTTGAGGCGGAGGAGTTTTTCAAATGCATTACTGAACCTAAAGAATACATTTGCACCTTAGAGGATCTGATAGTCAGCAAAGTTGGTAAGGAACTGTATCAAAAATTCTTCCAAGGTTACATTCGCAAGCAATGGGGACTCGACCCTTTGGAATTGGATAAATCATTTATTTGCAAAGTTTCTACCCGTATCAACCGCGATAACCGATATTTTACTGACACTTACCAAGCAATGCCTTTGCATGGTTTTACTCCGATGTTCGAGAAGATGTTAGATCATCCGAAGATTAAGGTGATGCTAAACACCGATTACCGGGAAATAGAGCAGGTGATACCTTGGCGTGAAATGGTTTACACAGGGGCGATTGATGAATTTTTCGATTATCGCTATGGTAAATTACCCTACAGATCAATTAAATTTCAACACAGGACACATAACACCTCTGTGTTTCAACCAGCGCCAGTCATCAAGTATCCCAATGAACATCTGTACAGTCGTGTGACAGAATTTAAGTATTTAACTGGACAGGAACACAACAAAACTAGCATTGTTTATGAGTTTCCCCAGGTAGAAGGAGACCCTTATTACCCTGTACCACTTCCTGAAAATAATGAAATTTATAAGAAATACAAAACCATGGCAGACGCTATGGTAGGGGTTTATTTTGTAGGACGGTTAGCGAATTATAAATATTACAACATGGATGAATGCGTGGCTCAAGCTCTCTCTACATATCAAAAAATCATCTCCATGCCAGTAGGCAAGGCTTTTTAGGCAGTTCAAAAATCACAAATCATACTTGACTAATGCTGTTACAGCACTTTACAAGTAAATGAAGTATAGTTGTTAAGATTATAAATCTTGTGGGGTAAGTATCCTCCCCGCTCTTGTGGATCTCGCCTAGATCCAATTGTCTGTAATATTTATCCGTTCTTACCCCCCCTTGAAAAAGGGATGATTGACATACTCATCACGTTCCACCCCCAAACGAGAACCTGGGGTATATAAACTTAATGTGTAGTAAATTATCACTAAATGGTTAGTCAGACAGATGTCACCAATTAAAGTTGTCATCTAGCCTGGGAAAGTCCAATAATGGAATTAGAGCTAACGTGATTTATCCCACTGCTATCTCTGTACCGGAACCACCAATTCCCAAACCAGCACCAGAACCAGTACCAGCGCCCATTCCTCAAACCCTTTCTGGTAAAGTGCCCCAAACCATACCTGAACCTGTTTAAATTGACTTTGTACTTCACAAAATCTCAAATCGAAAATGCTAAGAGCCGGAATTGTCGGACTTCCCAACGTCGGAAAATCTACTTTATTTAATGCTGTGGTTGCTAACGCCAAGGCGGAAGCAGCTAACTTTCCTTTCTGCACGATTGAACCGAATGTGGGCGTTGTCTCAGTACCGGATGAGCGCTTAAATGTTCTGGCTAAAATTTCCAGTTCTGCACAAGTTATACCAGCACGTGTTGAGTTGGTAGATATCGCTGGCTTGGTTAAAGGTGCAAGCCAAGGAGAGGGACTAGGTAATCAATTTTTGTCCCACATCCGCCAAGTTGATGCAATTGTCCATGTGGTGCGCTGCTTTGAAAATGACGACATTATCCACGTAGCGGGTTCCATTGACCCGGTACGAGATATTGAAATCATTAATTTAGAATTGGGTTTATCCGATTTGGCGCAAATTGAACGGCGAGTTGAACGTACTCGCAAACTAGCACGTACCAGCAAAGATGCACAATTTGAAATCACGGTTTTAGAAAAGTTATCTGCTGCTTTAAATGAAGGTAAATCTGTCCGTCAGGTGAGTTTAACTCAAGAAGAAGCGGAAATTATTCAGGGGTTAGAACTACTGACAAATAAACCAATTATCTATGCTGCTAATGTGTCTGAAGATGAATTAGCAACTGGTAATGAATATGTTGAACAAGTCCGACAAGTTGCGGCTAGGGAAAATGCCCAAGTTGTCGTTGTTTCAGCGCAAGTGGAAGCGGAATTGGTGGAATTACCAGAAACAGATAAAGCTGATTTTTTGGCATCTTTAGGTGTACAAGAAGGTGGTTTAAAATCTTTGATTCGTGCTACTTATGCTCTTTTGGGCTTGCGGACATATTTTACTTCTGGCTCCAAAGAAACCCGGGCTTGGACAATTAGTGCTGGAATGTCTGCACCCCAAGCTGCTGGGGTGATTCACTCTGATTTTGAACGGGGATTTATTCGCGCTGAAACTATTGCTTATGAAGATTTGGTGGCACATGGTTCCATGACTGCGGCGAAGGAAAAAGGCTTAGTTCGCAGTGAAGGTAAAGAATATATTGTGCAAGAAGGCGATGTAATGTTATTCCGGTTTAACGTATAGTTAAAGCAATTTTTGTGGGCTTGGTATCTTGCCCACCTTTATCTACTTACAGTAGATAAAATAACTATTGAGGGAAAATTTAGAATTGACAATTATGTGTTTTTAACTGTTGATCTTTAATTCACTTTTCCCCCATTATGTACACATAGGAACCCAAGTTTTCATCATCTGTACCTAGAACCACACCACCCTTTGCCCCGGAAACAAGTTCTATTGCTTCAATTTTGCGGTAATGAGAACGGTGGAGAGGTATAAATTCAGAATTCTGTCGCCAGATTATTTTGTTACTATTAAATCCCAAGGAACCGGCGATATATACAGCTGATTGGAAAGGCCCATCATCTCCAGCATCACTGGCGGAGGTGATATACACAACTCCTGTGGGGTCTATTTTCAGATCGGAGATATGACGCACATTCTCAGAAGGAAATGGTACTTGCAATGAGCTTGAACCTGCAAGAGTAATTTGATATTTAACTAAATCCAAAATTCCCCAATAAACAATTGCAGGCTCCGCTCCTGCGCCTCGATGCGCCCACATAGCAACTAATTTATCATCTATATTTTGCAAGGCAAATGCTTCTAAGTTACTGCCTTTGGGTAGTGGTGGTAAGTTAAATTGTCCTATAGCTGCAACAGTTTTTTTGCCAGCATCTAATTGCAGATAATAAGCTTTGCCAAAACTGGTTAAAGCGATAAAATCAGTATTGTTTTTCCCCGGAACAGCTGTGATGGCTTCTAGGTCAACAGGTAATGGTGTATGAGTTGTCCATTCTACTGGTAAATACTGGGCTTGCTCGTAATTATGAATACTAATTATAGCTAGACGACCTTGGTTACTTTGTTTGTTATCATGAACGATCAAAAAATTTAGAGTATGACTTTGCTGTTCTACTAAAGCCATACCACTGATACCAAACAAAACACCACCACGAACTGGTTGCCAATCTCGCGCCCAAGTTGGCTGGGATACAAGTAAACATGTACTGAAGACCACTAGAGTGAGGAATAATCCCACAGATTGAGGCATGGTTTCAAAAATATATCTGTCGATGCTCAATCATATCAAAGTCAGTCCATGGCATTAAGGTACTAATATGACCATGAGGGCTGAGAACCCTCACTATAAGCTGTTAAACTTGACCTGTAAATACCCGTTGAGCTGGGCCTGTCATGTAAATTCGTTGGTCGATTTCTGACCATTCAATTTGCAAACAACCTCCAGGTAATTCTACTGTGGCTGTGCGATCGCATTGTCCAGTTAAGACCCCAGCGACTAAGGAAGCACAAGCACCTGTACCACAAGCTAATGTAATACCTGCGCCACGTTCCCATACCCGCATCTTCAAATAGTCGCCACTGACGACTTGAATAAATTCTGTGTTTGTGCGTTGGGGAAAGGATGGGTGATGTTCAAATTGTGTGCCGACATTTTCTAAATTAATGGCGGCGACATTTTCCACAAAGGTGATACAGTGGGGGTTGCCCATGCTGACACAGGTAACTTCCCAAGTTTTACCTGCTACTTCTAAGGGTTGATTAATCACTTTTGTCTGAGCAGCAACCAAGGTTGTGGGAATTTCCCCAGCTAGCAATCTTGGTATACCCATATCCACCTTCACTTGACCATCAGCCATGAGTTGAGGTGTAATTGCACCTGCTAAAGTATGAATGCGATATGAGTCTTGGTTTCTGGATTCGCCTTCTAAATCTGCCAAAAATCTTGCTAAACAGCGAATACCATTACCACACATTTCCGGTTCTGAACCATCGGAATTAAAAATCCGCATAGTATAGTCAGCACCATTTTCTCCAGGTAGGGCAAAAATTACACCATCAGCACCGATACCAAAATGGCGATCGCACAACTGAACTCCTTGCTCTGGAGTCAATATGGGTGATGATGACGAGCGATTGTCAACTAAAATAAAGTCGTTCCCCAAACCATGATACTTAGTAAATTCAATTGCCATTGTTCCGATGATGAATTACGAATGATTAGAGCGTTGAGTATGGGGTATGAGGAAACCTCATTCCGAGTCCCCAGTCAATCTATTTTAAAATTTGGATTTGCAATTTTAGGTTGTACTTCAATCCAAAATCCAAAATCTAAAATTATGCAGTTTCTTAATTCTTCCATCATTACGAAAAATGACTATAACCAAATTTGATGGCTTATTACCTACCATTGGGCAAGTACAAAAACTGATTAGAGAAAAAACAGTAGTAGAGTGGAAACTGCTAACCGGTGATTTGCTCCCAGGTGGAGCTTGCTGACAAGATCACCACTGTGTTTGTATTGTAAAGGAGGAAAATCAGGAAATCACTATTTGGAAACAGGCGATGGCGTACTTACAGCCGAAATAATCAAACATCCTCATGACTCAGTTCTCAATAAAATTTCGTGATTAGTTTTTTGCTGTTAGTAAACAATGGTTGTACTTGATTTAAACTCAGCACTTTACCGCATAACAGCACTTGGTCACCAACTCGGAAATCTGTCTTGTGATCAGGACTGGGAATAAACTTACCATCTCGCCGTATCCCTTGCACTTGTACTTCAGATTCTTGGTGAAGACCTAAATCTACAATAGTCATACTTAGAACAGAAGAATCAGGATGAACTGTAACCCACTGACAAGCGTTATTTGTTCCCGGAACAGCCACTTTTCCCTGAGCCAAGTCTTCTAAAGCTGCTATTTCCTGAGATGCTCCCACTACCAACAAGCGATCGCCTTCTTCTAATTTAGTTTGAGCACTGGGATAATCTATTTCTTCTCCGTTAGCACGGCGAATAGCCATTAAACTTGCCCCTGTTAAGTAGCGGATATCTGCTTCTGCTAAACTCATGTCAATCAGGGGTGAATTAGATGGTAGGCTATACCAACGACGATTTAAATTACGAGTGACTTGCTGCAAATCACGGGACACTTCTAATGGAGTTTGCTCTGGTCGTAATGCTAAATAATGATCGTTGCGAATTTGCTGCATTTCTTGTTGCACCATAAACGATAAAAACCCTAAGCTGGTTAATAAATGGTTGGCCATTTCCAAGCTAGCTTCAAATTCTGGTTGCACTACTTCCTTCGCTCCCAGTTGATAAAGCACTTCAATATCTTTATTTTGGGTGGCGCGGACAACCAAATCTAATTCAGGACATAATTCTAGAGCCCGTTTAAGGGTCAGACGGGTACTCATGGGGTCGGGAAGTGCGATGGCCATTCCTTTGGCATTGTTGACACCAGCTGTTTCTAGAACGTGAAAACTCACACAATTACCATAGACATAAGGCACTCCCTCATCTCGCAATTGCTGTATTCTTCTTTCTGATTGGTCAATGACTACCACAGGTAAATTGTGTTTTTGTAACAACTTGACCAAATTCTTGCCTACTCGCCCATAGCCGCAGACGACGACATGACTTTTTGAGGGTACATTGTCTGAGACATCACGCGGATAAACTTCTTCTAAATATGGTTGCAGCCAGGGCATTGATTCGGCACAATTAAATAAAAATGGTACTAATCGCAACACAAACGGAGTGAGCATGAGTGTAACTGCTGTGGTTCCTAAAATCAGCAAATATACTCGCCGAGAAACTAATCCTAAAGCCTGCCCCTCACTGGCAAGCACAAAGGAAAATTCACCAATTTGCGCTAATCCTAACCCAGCAATTAAGGCTGTTTTCAACGGGTAGCGAAATACAGTGACTAAAGGCGTGATAATTAAAAACTTACCGAGGAATACCAGTGCTACTAATACCAAAATCAATTCCAGATTATTCCACAAAAACACCGGGTCAATTAACATCCCAATGGCGGCAAAAAATAAACTTGCAAAAATATCTCGTACTGGTTCTACATAACTGAGGGCTTGGTCGGCATATTCCACTTCTGAAATCATTAAGCCAGCGACAAACGCCCCCATCTCAATAGAGAGTCCTAAGTGTTCTGTTAGCAGAGCAATACCTAAACACAGCGTTACCACCCCTAATAGAAACAATTCTCGGCTTTCAGTGCGGGCGACGATTCGCAACAAAGGCGGTATCAGCCAAATCCCCGCTACTACTGCACCTCCAGCAAATAAAGCCAGCCTTAATGCGGCTGTCAGCACTGCCATACCAATGGTTTCTGCTGGTTGATTCAGGGCTGGTAATATAGCAATCATTAATCCCAGTGCTAAGTCTTGCACTACTAATATCCCCAGCATCACTTGTCCGTGGGGGGTTTCTGTTTCGTTGCGCTCCATTAAGCACTTGAGAACAACTGCGGTGGAAGATAAAGATAAAATTGACCCCAAAAATACACCTTTAGCGGGTAAGTCGTCCCAAGCTCCCATGATTCCACAGACCACCACTGTGAACAGAATCGTTAAGGCAATTTGTAAGCCACCACCACCCAAAGCGATGGCTTTAACTTTGTTTAATTCTGCAAAGGAAAATTCCACACCCAAGGCAAATAACAAAAAGGCGACTCCGAACTGAGCTAGAGTTTCTACTTGAATAACTTCTTTAATTACTCCTAGTCCGGCTGGCCCCACAATCATCCCGCCTATGAGATAGCCTAGCAGTACAGGTTGGCGTAAAAGTGAAGCCAACAGTCCACCACAGGCGGCGACTGCGAGAACTGAAACTAAATCAACGATTAGTCTAAAGTCTTCTGGCACAAATTTTGCAAAGAATATAAAGTCTATTGCATTTAGGATACAAAGTTTTTATATCTGAGAGGGGGTGAGGGGTAATGATTTTTTACTAGATGTAGAAAAACAAAGTCCCATAAGTCCGGGATATCAAGATCCCGGACTGATCTGAGTTGCTCGCCGTTTGCAGCAGTTTCGGTTTAATGAACTTTTCCCCGGGTTGATTCGGCATCAATAGGTTTAATCCAGTATAGGCGCAACATCTGGTAAATAATTCCACAAAAGGGGGGTATTTTTTGCCAGAACTTGACAAATCCAGGACGACTACTTTCCTTAATCTCTGTCAGTCTCTGAGTATTAATGAAACACTGCTCTAGTCGCCAGAAAAACGCCGGGTGATTAGTATTCAAAATTAGGGGAAATGCTCGTGCTGAGGTATTATTTGTCTCCTGAATTACTCTGTTATTGTATTTGCGTGGATGTATACCAATGGCTTCATAAAATGTTGCCCGTTCAAATACTGTGATGGTATGGGTGACAAATACAGTCAGCAAAAAGAACCGCACCCACAACCGCGCTCTCCAATTGTTCCATAATTTTGGTTGCGATCGCAGTAGTGCTTTAAAGAAATCTCCGTGTCGATTTTCATCTTGACACCAACTTTCAAATTTGCGGAAGAGTGGATAAAATTGGTATTCAGGATGTTCCTGCATGTGGCGATGCACTAAGATATACCGCCAGTAACCAATTTTCTCCGATAGATAGACTGTGTAAATTACCCACTCTGGGGGGAAAAAGGTATATGTCCGATGTTTGGTTAAATAGCTTAAGTCCAGAGACAGATTGAAATCTGCCATAGATTTATTCAGAAATCCCGCGTGGCGTGCTTCATCCCTGGCCATATAATTAAAGGCATCAGCCAAAAGGGGATTTTTTTCTTTGAGTCGGCGGGATAATTCTTTAAACAGCAGAAACCCAGAAAATTCTGAAGTGCATGAACGCTCTAAAAAGTCAATAAAAGTGCGACGTTTTTCTTCATCAACATGCTCCCAACTTTGCTGAAATTCTTGGTCGCGCACAAAATGATGGCGATTATAGTCAGCACGTAACTCTTCCACAACCGCTAGCAACTCAGTCTCATTCGCCGAAATATCTAAATTTGCTACCGCTTCAAAATCAGTGGTGTAAAACCGAGGTGTTAACAATGTTTCCTGAACAGGTGCTTTAATACCTGGCTTGAGTAATTTAGGGTCGGAAGTTTCGAGAGACTTAACCATGAGACTGCTTTCATGTTTGAGTTTTAATTGTTATATAAGCATGAATTTTGCTATTAATACATCAGTTAAATTATTGAAAAGCGATTTTCGATAAATAACCTTGACTACCAATTGGTAATGCTTATTTTCTGGAGATTCACAGAATTAAAAAGACTATTTATTAACAAACTTTCTCTTAAGTCAGTTGCTAAATGTGTCCATTGAAAACGAGAAAAATATAAAGAAATCTTAATAATTTTATGGTTATACAAATATTGATAGTTAAATGATTTTGTGAGAGGAAGTCGAAGCCAAAAAATCCGATCATTTCAGACCAATTCAATTAAGCTGTTTGGTTGGAATCAACACATTATGCAGTGCCGCTACTCTCTACACTGGATAATACCCAGATTGCGCGAAGCCCAGTGCCGGAGGCAATCTTACAAATTGATTGGCAGTTTGATTTCCGCCGCGCTGCATGAGGCGGGATGATCGCAGTTTCTTGGAGGTTTTGATGGTTTTTGTCTTGCCTGGTATTAAATTTGATCTGGATATGATCAAAAAATACGATACTCCTGCACCCAGATACACGAGTTATCCCCCCGCTACAGAGTTGAACTCAGAATTTACTGTAACTGATTTTCACGGTGCGATGGCCGCTTCTAACTGCCGAAAATCACCTCTGTCTTTATATTTCCATATCCCCTTTTGTCAGACCGCTTGCTACTTCTGCGGCTGTAATACAGTAATATCTCAAAACAAGAATATTGCCAAACCTTACTTAGAAAATTTGGTGCAAGAAATCAAGAATATGGCAACCTTGATTGATCCAGAGAGAAAAGTAGTACAAATTCATTGGGGCGGTGGTACACCAAACTATTTAAATCACGCTCAAGTCAAATTGTTATGGAAACACATTACTGAAAACTTTAATATCCAACCACAAGCCGAAATTTCCATTGAGATTAATCCCACCTACGTTGATCAAGACTATATTTTATTTCTGCGTGAAGTAGGGTTTAACCGTATTAGTTTTGGTATTCAGGATTTTAACTACCAAGTACAAGTAGCTGTAAATCGCCTCCAGACAGAAGAACATCTGTTTAATGTGATGAGTTGGATTAAAGGAGCTAAATTTGACAGTGTGAATGTAGACCTAATTTATGGTTTACCTCATCAAACTCTCCAGACATTTCAAGAAACAGTAACAAAGACTATTAAATTAGACCCTAATCGAATTGTTGTTTTTAACTTCGCCTATGTACCTTGGATGAAGCCAGCACAAAAAAATATTCCTCAAGCAGCATTACCTCAACCGCAGGAAAAGTTAGAAATTCTCAAGATGACTATTGAGGAACTGACGAGTAACAACTACCTATTTATTGGTATGGATCATTTTGCCAAACAGAATGATGAACTAGCCCTCGCTCAACACAATCGGACCCTCCAGCGCAACTTTCAGGGATACACCACCCACGGTGGAACAGAGCTATTAGGTTTTGGTGCTACATCTATCAGTATGCTAAATGATGCTTATGTGCAGAACCACAAGCAATTAAAGGATTATTATCAGGCGATGGCGGCGGATGTTTTACCCATTAGTAAAGGTATTAAACTGAGTCAAGACGACATAATTAGGAGGGATGTGATCATGTCGATTATGTCTCACTTTTATCTGAATAAGCAAGATATTGAAGATAAATATCACATTTGTTTCGATGATTATTTTAGCCATGAGCTAAAGGCATTAGAAATACCCGCAGCGGATCAACTCGTTGATATATCAAGTAACCAAATTCAGGTCACAGATATAGGTCGGTTACTAGTGAGAAATATCGCTGTCATATTTGATAATTATCAAAATACTAAAGAGCGGCGATTTTCCAGAGCAATTTGATAAATTAAGGGCAATTCATAATTGCCCCTACCTAGGGCTCGCTTAATATAAATAAAGTGTAATCTGAACAAATTTGCTCTAAATTAAAATTTCATAAAATTCCATAAAAGTTCTCTAACTTTTGATTTTAATAACTCTTTCCTCTGGTAGAAATAATGGTAAATAAGAATCGCTAATTTAAAGACAGTTCAGATTTTAGAAGAAGTTTATGAATATTACTGCTTGGGCAATGTTAGGGAGTTGAAAGATAAGAATTTATTGGACAGACAATTCAAATATGTGCAGAAGGTTTTGATTCCTAATAGCTTTGCTAACAGCAGTTTGCTATATGCTACTAAGCAGAAGTGTTGAATCCTGCAATAAAAATTTACAATTTTTGCGTTCTACCCAGATAAAGTTCATTGTCTATTAAGAATAGAGTCATTAATTGCTCAAATTTTGTATCACTGACGCACAACTTGGACAGTCAACAGTCAACATTTCTGGCTACTAAGGGATTATTTTTGATGAAAATGCCTTAAGGGGTGGATTATGTTTTACCACAAAAAAGAGCCTATTCATGCTGTAAATGTATTTGAGGCTAACCCTCATTTTGCTCAATTGTTGCTTGAGCAGTTTGGTGGAGCTACGGGGGAACTATCGGCAGCTTTGCAATATTGGGTGCAATCATTTCATGTGGAAAATGCTGGCATTAGAGATATGCTCCAAGACATTGCTATAGAGGAATTTAGCCACCTAGAAATGGTTGGTAAACTGATTGAAGCCCACACCAAGAATATGGATCAAACAGAAGCATACAAAAGCACTCTCTTCGCCGTTAGAGGTGTGGGTCCTCACTTTCTTGATAGTCAAGGAAATGCTTGGACAGCAAATTACTTAAATGAAGGCGGAGACGTGGTGCGGGATTTGAGAGCTAATATTGCGGCTGAAGCTGGCGCACGTCAAACTTACGAAGAACTAATTAAGGTGGCCACAGATCAAGGAACTAAAAATACTTTGGTTCATCTCTTAACACGAGAAGTTTCTCATACTCAGATGTTTATGAAAGCTCTTGATTCATTGGGTAAACTAACAGACCCACTGTTTGGTAATATTCAGCCTGATGAAACGGTTGATATTTATTACAATTTATCTACAAATGGCGATGGTAAAGATGAGCGTGGTCCTTGGAATTCTGATCCGGTATTCAGATACATTCCTAACCCGCTGGAAAGGAAATCTTAAGTTACAGCTTCAACTGGCTGCTGATGAGCGCTGTTTGGAAATTAGTCAAGAGACTGACGAGCAATTTTAGTTTCTGTAAAATTTTTAGAAGCATACTAAAAAGCGCCTGGGAGTGTTGCCGTGTTTCCACCCCAGGCACTTTTTATTTTTAACTTGCTCCTCACACACCACTAGAGGATACTTCTGTTTAGTTACAAACCAAGTGTAATATGTGACAGTTATTGAAGTGTCACAGGTTTAACTGGCAAAATTTAGTGTAGAAAATGGCGCATACCAGTTAACACCATCACTAATCCTAATTCATTGGCGGCGTTGATGGAATCTTGGTCACGCAGACTTCCCCCTGGTTGGACAATGGCAGTAATACCAGCATCTGCGGCTGTTCTGACAGAATCATCGAAGGGGAAAAATCCATCACTGGCGAGAACTGCACCTTGGGCTTTTGCGCCTGCCTGTTCTAAGGCAATTTTCACTGAACCAACGCGATTCATTTGACCTGCACCCACACCGAGGGTAGTTTGATCGTTTGTAATCACAATGGCATTAGATTTGACGTGTTTACAAACTTTCCAAGCAAACAGTAACTCGGCTAACTGGTCAGGGGTGGGTTGACCTTCGGTAACTACTTGCCATGCAGTGGTATCAGTCATGGTATCATCAGCAGCTTGGACGAGAAAACCGCCAGCGATTGCCTTAGTTACTGCCCTTTGCACAATTGCTTTGACTGTATCCTTGGGGCCATTACTCAAATCTGCTAATGTTAAAATCCGCAGTTTAGATTTTGCCGCGAGAATTTCTTGGGCTTCAATTTCACAACCAGGTGCAACAACACATTCTAAAAATGTCTTGGTTAACTCCTGGGCTGTGGCTGCATCAATAGGCCGATTCAGTGCAACAATTCCACCAAAGGCAGAAACAGGATCAGCGTTAAAAGCTTTTTGGTATGCTTTTACAAGGGTGCTTCCTACAGCCACACCGCAAGGGTTTGTGTGTTTAATGATTGTTGCGGCTGGGGTATCAGTAAACTCGGCAATAATACGGCGGGCGGCTTCTAAATCAACTAAGTTGTTGTAACTCAGTTCCTTACCTTGTAATTTTATCGCAGCAGCCCATCCCGTGGGAGTAGTACCAGTTTGATACCAAGCAGCTGGTTGATGAGGGTTTTCACCGTAACGCAGAGATTGCAATTGCTGTCCAGAAAGGTTGTATTGCTGGGGTAGGGTATCTTGAGATTGTTGGCTGAGGTAAGCTGCAATGGCTTGGTCATAACTAGCCGTGTGAGAAAAACCTTTTAAAGCACATTTTTGGCGAAACTCCAGGGATGTAGTGCTGTTATTTTGCCCCAATTCCTGTAAATATGTCTCATAGTCTGCCGGATCACATAATACAGTCACGTGGGGGAAATTTTTCGATGCAGCCCGTAACATGGCCGGGCCACCAATATCAATTTGTTCCACAGCCTCAGATAATGTCACCCCAGGTTTAGCAATAGTCTCTTGAAAGGGATAAAGATTGACTACCACTAAATCAATGGGGCGAATTTGATTATTTTCTAAATCTGTTAAGTGTTGGGGAAGATCCCGTCGGGCTAAAATTCCGCCATGAATCCGGGGATGTAGAGTTTTCACTCTACCACCTAAAATTTCAGGTGAACCTGTGTAATCAGCGACTTTGGTCACAGGTAGCCCCGCATTCTTAAGAGTTTGGGCGGTTCCCCCACTGCTGATTAAATCGAAGTTAAATTCTTCGACCAAGCGACGGGCTAGGTCAACTATACCAGTTTTGTTAGATACACTCAGCAGTGCTAGACGCGCCATGTTGTAGTTCCTCAAATGTTCTCTGGGAAGCGAAAGATCCTCAGTTTTACATAAGGCTGGGTTAACTTCAAGACTAAAGCACGAACTAATGGGCTGATATTTAGGGCTTGCTGAAAAAGTTATTTGTGAGGATAAGGGGGTCTGTGGTTCGTTAATTAATCGCTAGTCCACCCACCGAGAAATGCTGCTACACCTAAAACCCCCAGCGCCACAGCCCCCCATTTGAGTTTCGGATTCATATCCCACCAATCTAAGAAACTGGGTATTGTCAAGTTTCTAAAATCTCCCTCAATTTTGTCATAGCCAGGAATGGGAGTAAAAACATTATGTGGTGCGTCCTGTGATTTCGGCTCGTTGGTATGTTGACCTGGAAAAGCGATCGCTAGTAAAATTGCATCTACTAATTCTGGTGAAATGCGTTGCAACACATCTAAAACTTTGCCTGCATCCCCAACTACAAAATCCCGCATGGGATGTTCAGCAACATAAAGAATGGCATTAGTCACTAAACTCGGTTGATAATAGGGTGGTATTCCCGTTGGTTTCACCCCTAACTTGGTGCGAATTTTATTGTAGTAGGGTGTGTTGATGGTGGAAGGCAAGATAGATGTAACATTGATTGGTAATTTTTCGTGTTGCAACTCCAGACGCAAGGCTTCCAGGAAACCTTCTAAACCATGTTTAGCTGCGGAATAAGGGCTTTGTAGTGGTAAACTGCGCCTACCTTCCATGGAAGAAATATGAATTAATGAACCCCGTCCCTCTTGTTTGAGATATGGTAGTGCAGCCATAGCACCATACACCTGTCCCATTAAGGTGACATCCACAACTCGTTTAAACTCTTCTGGTGTAATGTTCTCAAAAGGAGCAATGATACCCGTAGCCGCAGTGTGAACCCAAGTATCCAAGTGTCCATATTCTGCCACAGTTTTGTCTGCGATGGCTTTAACTTGCTGAAAATTACTCACATCGGCAATAGTATAGATCGCCTCACCGCCCAAACTGCGGATTTCTGTAACTAAAGACTTTAGTCCTGGTTCACTGCGTGCGGAAACTACTACCTTTGCACCGCCTTGGGCAAACTTGAGTGCTGTTTCTCTACCGATACCACTAGAAGCCCCAACGATGGCTACTACCTGCTGATTAATTGGCTTGAGTTGCATAGTTAATTATCCCTACCCTCTGTTTTTATCAATAAGCTGGATAATTGATCTAGACATCTTGCGTGGGACTTAAGCACAAGGTAGATTTCCGTTGGGGATTTTTGAGAAAGTAATTAATTATTATTTAATTAGCTCAGAAATCTGACGGCGCAGTTTCCCGCCATCGCCCTTGAAGGTAATAGCCTTATCAAAGATAAACCAGTTACCACGATTGGCATAGTTGATACTCTCAATACAAACCACAAACTTAGTCATTAATTATCAATAATTATGATAACTATGTCGGCAAAATTTTGCTTTCAACTTGCTAAATTTGCAATGCTTTAAACCACTTGTTCAGAACGGTGTTAATAGTTTGCTTGATTTGATGTTTGCGATGCCACTTTTGAAAAGCCATTTCGTATTCTTCGCCTTTAGTTTGAAAGGTATTCCAAATATCTAGCCCTAATGTTAATCCGCAAAATACTAAAAAATACAATGACCAAGTAAGACCGCCGCCGCCGATTAAATCCACTACCATTAAAAAACTGTTAATGATGGCATAATTGCCAACACGTTTCTGAAATTTTGCTATGCGGTAGGAATTAAAAGCTTGTCTCTGTTGCATTTCGCTGTGTTGCGATCGCCAGTCATTTTCTGCTTGACTTAGTACATCGGGTGATATATTTAACTCTCTAGCAATTTCCAAAAGTTGCTCATAGGAAAATTCCTCATCATCGTTGTTAGCTTGATGAGCAATGGCTAATTGGAGAATTCGCTGTACATCGTCTTGGCTATAAGAACGAAGACTGTGAGGTTCAAATGCCGTCATAACTATTATCTCTGGGTGTGACCTTTAGTAAAATTTTGCCCCTTGGTAGCTGTGCAATTTAGCCAGGGTGTTATTAATAATGTTTGTACTATCCTTAGATTAACAAATCTAGAAACAAGCATGGGGTATTAGTTATCTGCCTTTCAGGTGATTGAACACTCACGCCAATGTAAAATTTCCCATTGCCATTGTCGATTATGATTGGGGTTGGGGTTGACGGAAAGCGTAGATATCTTGAATGGCTCGCACCCAACCATCAGATACAGATTCTAGGATGCGATGGCCTTTTTCCTTGGTTGCGGTGGTTGCGTCGCCAATTACTCCACTTTTGCTAACATCTCGTGTTACCCAAGATACAGGTAACTTACCTTCTAAACTTAGTAAAGTGCTTTGTATCTGTTCTGGTGGATACTCAGCCACAGCTTTATCCATTTTGACCAGTTCTGGCAACATCGCCAGCATAATGCTAGTTTCTGCATCTCCGGCGTGCATTCCTTGGGTTGCTTCCTTAGGTGTTAATAATTCTTTTGTGATATGAGGAACACGCCAAGTAAACAAGGGAAATACTAAAAAATCATCATACTTAACGTGCAAATCTCTTGCAGCCATTTGCATAACTTGGGGTTGTCCCCCGTGGGAGTTCATTAGCACTAGTTTTCTAAACCCAGCACGGTAAATACTTTCACCCACTTCCATCATGATTGCTGTCAGAGTTTCGGTGCTCAAGGTAATCGTTCCGGGAAAGTGCCAATGTTCATTAGACTTACCATAGTACAGGGGAGGTAAAGCATAGGCGGGAATACGCGCATCTAATTTTTTTAAGGCTTCTCCCAGAACTCCTACACTAATAGCAGCGTCAACAATCAGAGGTAAATGAGGGCCATGCTGTTCGATGGCTCCGACTGTTTGAATAATCACCACATTTTCTTTATCCGGCATAGCCTGGACATCAGTCCAAGTCAAGTAGGGAAAAAACCGTTCTGGGGGAATAAAGCTATGCATATTACTACTATCTCCTCATTGTCATTGTAACGGCTGATGAAACCTTGCGTGAAAGTACCTCTGGTTGAGTAAATCAATTTCTCACTTCTGAGGAAGAACGGTCATTTGTGCCAAATAATCTTAATTTTTATCCAGATGAAG
Organism: Nostoc sp. RI_552; assembly: GCA_016124525.1. Lineage (GTDB taxonomy): Bacteria > Cyanobacteriota > Cyanobacteriia > Cyanobacteriales > Nostocaceae > Umezakia > Umezakia ovalisporum. Next base: position 32,529 of record WGNO01000070.1, read on the forward strand.
GCGAATTCCTATGTTATATTGCTTATAACGTAAATTAAGTTTTACACAAATAGGCTTTGGGTGTAATACAAGAATTCTCCAAAATCTTAATTGCCAGAGAATGTATATTCAAAACTAAAAATAGAGTTGATGACGAATAAATTAGCCGCAGGCTAACCCCCCATAAATGGAATTTAGGGGCTACCTCTTTGGACTTAATTTTGTGTGCTGTCCACCAACCTTACCACGAATAGATTATTCATAAATTTCAAAAATAGCCTTTCCCATTCCTTTCACCTTATCAACCAATTCTGGTGGCTGTACTACCTTCAAATTTCCGCCAAAACCCACTATCCAGCGTATAAATTCCACATCATTCAAAGACCATTTAGGTAACAGCACTCGAAGGCAATTAGGAAAATATTCATCCTTGGTTTTATTTAGACAAAAAATTGATTTTTGTAAACTTAATTTTCCTTTTTGCAAGGGTGGAGACATCTTAATTTGCTTGGGGTAAAATTTCTTAGTCCCTTCACTAATAAATCTGTATATATTATTGTTAAACCACAGCTCCACGGCCACACACACTGGAGAATCTTCTTGTAAACCATCACTCAAAAACTGATGTTGGTCACTGGTACTATTTCCCAAAAAAAGTCCCGCACTCGCCGTCGCCAATTTTTGTAATTTCTCTAAAGAATTTTTTTGTTCTGCTATGGTCCGGGATTTTTCTTGATGCTGACCCAAAAATAATCTATCTAAACGTTCAAATCGAAATAAACCAGCATATTTTCCGCTTTCGCACTCATAACCCAAATACCATGAAGTGTTACTAAATATGATTTCCAAGGGAAATGCTAAAAAAAAGCCTCCTTCATCCAAATTAAACTTACCACTACCTGCAAAACGAGCCAATTCTAGTAGTTGTCTGTTGCCTATAGCTTGTTCTAACTGGGGTAAATTTTTAGCCAGCGCATCTGAGGGTAAATAGTCTGAATTTATCACACCGCTCTTAGTGATTCCTTCTGCTGGATACACTTGATTTACAGCTAATTTAGTTTGCTCAATGCGAGTAGTAAAGGTTTTACATATTTCCCAAGCTATGGGATCATTTGAAATTTGAGCTTGGGACTGAAAAAGTTTAAACAGTCTCATAAATTCATATTGTGACAAAATCCCCGTCCCAGCAAAGTAACTCTCTCTTATAGAAAAATTAGGTAAAATACCATAGGGCTTCAGCACATTGTCAATATCCTGACGAACAGAATCTAAATCTTTATCATTAATAATGTCATCTTTCTTGAGAGCAGACACGAAACTTGTCAAACTAGCTTGACCCCAATTGTGCAAAAATGGGTGATGGAGAATGAAGCGAATAATTTGCATCAATCTTTGGAAAGTTGGAAAATCAGAGTAAGGGTGAGTTGCTACACTTCCAGAGGTAACTGGGGCTGGTAGAGAGATAGGCAAAGAGGGAAAATCAGGAACATTATTAATGTGAATGAAAAAATTTTCTTGTAGCCAGTGTAAATCTGATGCGATGGCCTCGGGTTGGGCGTAGATATTGCCGTATAACTTGCCTATACAGGCAGTGATTTCTGCCAAAGCACTGGTAAAATATGGAACCCTACCCAAAATATTCTCTAGCACAATAGGATAAGTTGATTGTAAATTACCAATACCCGGATAACGGACAATCAACGCAATCAAATAGATTAAACGTTCAAAATCCTGAAGACTGCTGTAGGAATGTAAAGTTATGTTACCATTGTGGCTAGGACCTTTGACAATCCTCCGGGGAAGCAGTGCAATTTGACGACGGATTTGGAAAAAATCGAACTTTGGTGAAGACAAATCAATAGTTGTCACAGTGGTAAAACCTTCAGCAGTTACTGGCGGAAAGTTTTGTAAAGATTTGTACATATTCTCAATAACTACTTCTGGAACTTGACGCGAGCGTTTTTGGTTCCACAACTTGCAAATTTGCAGAGGGGTTTGCAAATACCACCCCATCCATAAAGGAGAATCAGCCAGAGAATTAAGCCTACCGAGCAACTCCATCCGCCAAGCACGTTTGGCATTAGTGGCATCATAGATTACAGAGTGACCTGATGCAGTGGCCTGGACAATTTCAGACATTAGCTGTGCTTCAATTTCCCCCCAAACACCTTGAATAGAAGCATCGCCGTAAAGTTTTTCCCGAATTGCATCAGTAGAAACAATACGATAATTCGCCAGTTGAGCTAATTTATGGGCGAAGGTACTTTTCCCGCTACCGGGGACACCTATAAGGAAGTGACAAATCATCAAAGATAAAAGCCAAAAGTTGTTCTCTTTTAACTTTTAGCGCTTATTGATTTTCTGTCCAAGGTTTTCTCACAAATCACCTCACTTCAGCAATCAAAGCAGATAAATAAATAGCCGTCTTACGCAAGCACCAGTTGTAGATGTTTCCTGACCAAAAGTTCTGTTCAGCTTGGTTGCAGGGTTCCGACAATAGGTCGGTATCCTGACGTTAAATGAACTGTGGGAGTATGCTACATAAGTAAAACTAACAGTATGTATAATTTTTACTGATATTAATTTACTTGCTTAAGTTTTGTAAAGCAGTGTAAAGTGAACTCACAGACAAAAAAATATTTGTCTGACACATACAAAAACAAAAGCAATCATAAACAAATGACCACAACCTTACAACAGCGCCAAAGCGCCAACGTATGGGATCGCTTCTGCGAGTGGATCACCAGCACCGGCAACCGCATCTACATCGGTTGGTTCGGCGTACTAATGATCCCC
>WGNO01000031.1 GCA_016124525.1 Nostoc sp. RI_552
AGCCAATATTATTCGTAAAGTAGCGATGATGTTTAAGTTTGACTTAACCGGAATCAGTAGAGGTTGTTTAAGTCAACCTAAGAAAGTTCTTTTATGGAATATTCAGAAATCCCCGTGTCTTTAGACCGGGGAAGCTTAAATCTGTCACATGATTTTCGTTAATTGACATCAGTATTTTGAGACAAAGACTTTTCTTTGTCATCTTGATTAGTTTATTCAAGATGTATTACGCTAGTTGGGAAATGATGTCAATCATAATCATTAATACCTTGTGTTTGCTATCACATTAATTGCTCAATACATCTGGAGATAAAAATCCCACAAGCTTGATTTCTGGAAACCAGTTACCTTGCTAAGGCAAGGTTAGCAATTTCTACGGAGGAAGTCAGTATGTTAAAGCAACTTTTGAAAGGTAGCTCTGTTTTGGTTTTGTTGCTAGCAAGCAATGTTTCTGCTTTAGCAGAAGCTCCAGAATCAAAACTTCAAATTCACGCACAATTTCAACAACCTCAAGCACAAAGTGTCAGTCCGGAAGAACTACAACAATTTGCCAGCCTGATACCGGCGTTGCAGGAAATTGGTCAAACAGCTCAACAAAGAACTACACAAGCTCTTGAGCAATCAGGGATAAGCTTAGAACGATTTCAAGAGCTTTCCCAGGCACAGGACTCACCTGAACCTCAACTATCTTCACCACCAACTCCAGAAGAGCAACAGTCTTTTAACCAAGTCAAATCACAGATTCAGTTAATCCAAGAGGAAACTTTATCTCAACATGAGCAAGTGGTGAGGTCTGTGGGATTAGAACCAAACCGCTTCAATGAAATATTTGGCGCCATTCAACAAGAGGAAGCTTTGCAACAACAGCTACGGCAGATCCTGCAAAACAATTAAAGTTACCAATGTATTTTTATCTTTTGGAGTTTTTGAATAATTGGGAAATTTAATTTTGGTTTTTTGATGCAATTCCCCAGATGTTTACTCTACCATCAAAACTACCACTGGCCAGGGTTTTTCCATTAGGACTAAAGGCGATGGCATTTACCCAATCTGAATGTCCCACAAGTCTATTTACTAACTCGCCTGTGGTTAGATTCCACAGCTTCACTCCATCTCTACCCCCACTGGCTAAAGTTTGTCCATCGGGATTAATAGCGATGGTATTTACCCAATTATTCCCTCCTCTTAGGATGCGGACTGGCTTGGTAGAATTAGGTTGCCAAATTTTAATTTGCCCATCGCCACTAGCGGTGATAAAACTTGACCCGTCAGGGGTGAAAGCTAAAGCAGTTACCATCTGGGAATGTGCCGTAAATTCACGGATTAATTTACCAGTATTCAAGTTCCACAGCTTAATCACTCCTTTGTGATCACCACTAACTAAGGTCTGACCATTAGGACTTATTGCTAGGGTATGTATAGAATTATCAAACTGCACTAAGGTAGCCAGGGGACGCTGCTGCAATAAATCCCACATCCTAATTCCGTCTAAACCACCACTTACCAAAACTCGGCTATCGGGAGATACAGCTAAAGACATGACATTACTGTTATGTCCCACAAAAGAGCGACTAAAACGATTATTGCTGAGGTTCCAAAGATTAATTTTGCTATCGTTGCTAGAGCTAATTAAAGTTTGACCGTCTGGGGAAATCACCAAAGACCTCACCCCAGTTGTGTGTGCTTTGCTGATGTGTCCCAATTTTTCACCAGATACGGGATTCCACAATTGAATTATGCCGTCATTATCAGCACCACCACTGGCTAAAAGTTGGCTATCGGGACTAAAAGCCAGAGATTTAACTTTTCCTTTATGTCCTAAAAAAGAGTAAAGCAGTTGGGGATTGGCAATTGTGGTTTTGACTTGAGAGTTAGGTCTAAATTCAACAGCAGCATCAGCAGTGTGAATGTTCAACCCTTGGCGAAGGGGTATTGGCACAGCGATGGCTGCCATCAATGCTGTAATAAGATACCGGTGGAGTACAGAATTATCTCCACTTTTTTCCTCACTCCTCACTATTTTTGCTTCCTTTCAAAATAGTTACGCCCATGAAATTTACCGATTTATGTGCTTATCGGCGTGGTTTTTTCTTAGCCGTAGTCAGAATTGGTAGAGAAGGACTAGAAGATTGGGAGGGTAAATAATGTTGGACTACGGGATCATCTACTATGGGTCGTCGTTGCTGGATACGCCAGAACTTGAAAGCCAGGCTGATCCCTGCTGTTCCCAAACCCACGGCAAATAATGACCAAGTATCATTAAACCCCCCAATCAGAGTATCTACGAAGCCTACTGTCATCAATACGCTGATGATTGGGTCTCTTCTGTAGGCTGATTTTAAAAAACGAGGTAATACAGCATTCATCACAGATTGGTTTATCCAGATTACCTTAATGTATAACTTGATTGACGATGCCTCACACATTAACTGCCATTTTGGCAATAGGCATATTGATGATTAAAACTTGATTGCAGCCAGCAAAAAAATAAGTAATTAACTTTCTTGCAGGGTGTGGTTTACCAGCAAGTTTAAAATACCAACTTTTAATACCAACTTTTTGATCTGCCTTTTTAGCATCAACAGCAATTTGTGGGAAGAAGTTCGCCGTTAGATATGGATACTGTCAAAACCAGCTAGTTGTCCCAGCTGGTTCAAACACTTCTAATTACTAGCTTACAACTTTAACACTAATGCTTTTTGCTGGCACTATTTCAAACCTAGCCATGATAACACACCTTGGTCAGTGACGTACTCAATTACCACCATTAATAAAAAGCCAATCATTGCTGCTCGGCCGTTTAGCCGTTCAGCATATTCATTAAAACCAAATTTAGGCTCTTCTAATCTAGGTGTAATTGTTGGTTGTATTTGTGTCATTTTCCAGAAACCTCTTTTTCGTAAACGGGACTTGAAACATTAAACAATAAACAATGATCAAAGTTTCAGATGGCATTGACAACCAGTGAGAGGGTATAACTGCCGAGCAGTGCTACAATGCCAGCATCTCTTGCAGAATCTGCTACTGTTTTCTAACAGAAAACCATATCAACACTATTTTAACAATTTGTAATTATTTTTCACATAAGTCAGGGTTAGGACTGTCATAGCTTGGCCAGTAGGGTTGAGAAAGTTGGGTTAGTAGTTAGCTATTTCTAATACCAAAGTGCAAGCGTGAAACTGGCAAGCTAAAGTTGAACAAAAATCATTAGAGGCGGGAAATGGAAATCGGCGTTCCTAAGGAGTTCAAGGATCAAGAGTTTCGGGTAGGGTTGAGTCCTTCTAGTGCGCGGGTGCTGAGGGAAAATGGTCATAGCATCTTTGTTCAGACTCAAGCAGGAAGTGGCGCAGGATTCACAGATGATGATTATCAAGCAGCAGGAGCAAACATTGTTTCTACAGCAGAAGCTGCTTGGAATCGGGAGTTAGTGGTCAAGGTCAAAGAGCCTCTAAGTGATGAGTATAAGTTCTTGCAAAAAGGACAAATATTGTTTACTTATCTACATTTAGCGGCTGACCGTAACTTGACCGAGCATTTAATTGATTGTGGCACTTGTGCTATCGCTTATGAAACGGTAGAACAACCCGGTAATAACAAATTACCACTACTGGCCCCCATGAGCATTATTGCTGGTCGGCTAGCAGTACAATTTGGAGCCAGATTTCTAGAACGTCAACAAGGTGGTAGAGGAGTTCTCTTAGGCGGTGTCCCTGGAGTCAAAGCCGGAAAAGTGGTTATTTTAGGCGGTGGCGTTGTCGGTACAGAAGCAGCTAAAATTGCCGTGGGCATGGGTGCTGCCGTGCAAATTTTAGATGTGAATATTGAACGCTTATCTTACTTAGAGACTTTATTTGCTTCCAGAGTTGAATTACTGTACAGCAACTCCGCTCATATCGAAGCTGCTGTTAAACAAGCTGATTTACTTATTGGTGCAGTTTTAGTTCCAGGACGTAGAGCACCGATATTAGTATCCCGGGAATTTGTCAAACAAATGCATCCTGGTTCAGTAATCGTAGATGTTGCAGTTGACCAAGGCGGCTGTGTAGAAACTCTACATGTCACATCACACACTAATCCTGTATATGTTGAAGAAGGTGTAGTCCATTATGGTGTTCCCAATATGCCCGGTGCAGTACCTTGGACAGCAACTCAGGCACTTAATAACAGTACATTACCTTACGTTACCCAGTTAGCAAATCTAGGCATCAAAGCAATAGAAGTTAACCCAGCATTGGCTAAGGGTTTGAATGTCCATAATCATCGCTTAGTACATCCGGCAGTACAAGAGGTTTTCCCGGATTTAGTAACTTAATATATCTCATCAATTCTTCAAACTCAAGTCTAAAGCAACGCCAAGCAAGCCTGCATGGGCAGGCTCAAATTTTCTAGTTAAGTAAGCTGCTATTATATGATTTACTGCTTTAACTTGCAGGAATATAGTTGTTTTTAAGTAAAAATAATTTGCTTGTCATAGTTAGTTAGTAAGATTGGCTAACAGATATGAAATTTGTATGTTCGCAAATAGCAAAACAGATAGAACTACCTTTACAATTAGTCACTTATCAAAATAAATTCACTTGTTGCACGAGTAGATAGAAGTTGCTTTTTACATTAATTTGCAGAAAATTAATTTTTACTAAAATTACCTATCATATGCAAACACCTATACTAAGATTCCCATGCCGCAATAGTAGGATTGGGAACTCAGTATAAATTACACAATTTCCATTTTTATGCTATTTTTTCAATCAGCATTTCTGGAAAAAGGGTTTTTCTAGAGAAATCGGTTTTATCTTGAGAATAAAAACAAAAGACATTTTCTCAACAATCTTTGAAATTATCTGATGTTACAATTTCCAAGAAAACTAATTTACACAAGATATTAAATTATTTACCTGAGAATTGCGGATATTTTGCATAATTTTTTGCAGATATTTTTCACAATCAACAATTATGGTTTAACACAAAAAATAAATTTTTTATTACATTTTAACAAGATTTACAAAAAACCAATTAAAAGTATTTGGGTTATGAGAATTAGCCTTTATCCTAAATAGTGTAGTGTGGCTAACTAAAGGAGAAAATTCGTGGAATTTTTATCCGATTCTGTAGTGTTATCACGGATGCAATTTGCACTGACTGCATTATTCCATATGCTGTGGCCTGTCCTAACTACCGGGATGGGTATTTATCTAGTTATCGTTGAAGGACTATGGCTAAAAACTCGTAATCCTGATTACTATCTTCATGCTAGGTTTTGGTCAAAATTCTATGTCCTTAACTTTGGTATTGGTGTAGCAACAGGTATCCCGATGGAATTTCAGTTTGGCACCAATTGGGGACCATTATCAGAAGCTATAGGTAACTTTTTTGGTAGCGTTATCGGTTTTGAAGCTTCTTGGGCTTTTATGCTAGAAGCTGCATTTTTAGGTACTATGTTATTTGGCTGGGAACGGGTCAATCCCGCCATTCACTATCTTTCCACCATCTTCGTAGCTGTAGGTGCTAACTTATCGACTCTCTGGATTTTAACAGCTAATTCCTGGTTACAAACTCCTGCTGGTGGAGAAATGGTGGCAGGTAAATTTGTTGTCAGCGATTACTTTCAAGCAATTTTAAATCCCTTCATGGTTAATAGTGTGCTGCATATGTTTTTTGCCACACTGGAAACTTCTTTGTTTGTCATTGGTGGAATTAGTGCTTGGTACATCTTGCAGCAACGCCATCAAGCTTTTTTTGCTCGCTCTTTCAAAATTGCTTTAGCAGTGGCTATTGCAGTAGCTCCATTACAAATATACATCGGTCACTTAAGCGGTGAACAAGTTTATCACTATCAACCGACCAAACTAGCGGCCATGGAAGCTCAATGGGAATCTTCACCAGCTGGACAACCTGCTGATTGGAGTTTGCTGGCTATCCCCAACGAAAAAGACCAAAAAAACGACTGGGAAATCACCATCCCCAACGGACTAGGGTACATTCTGGAATTTAGAAAAAATCTATCGGAACCCTTACGAGGATTAAAAGAGTGGAAACCAGAAGATCGTCCCCACATGGTAGGTTTAATTTACTATTCTTTCCGCACCATGATCGCCATTGGCTTTTTTTTAGCCGGTTTAATGTTAGTCAGCACCCTACAATGGCTGGTTGGTAATCTCTCAGTAGAAAATATTACTCAGCAACGCTGGTTGATGGGGGCTTGGGTATTTGCTGCACCTTTGGGATACATTGCCATAGATTCAGGCTGGATAGTGCGTTGTGTGGGTAGACAGCCCTGGACACTTTACGGAGAAATCCGCACTGTTGATGCTGCTTCTCGTATACCAGCTAGCAATGTTTTAGTTTCACTCACGGGCTTTGTCATTGTTTATACAGTGTTATTCATTGCGGCTTTATACTTCGGTAGTCGCATTATTCGTAGAGGTCCAAATCTCGAGTTACCCATCCCAGGAATAGAAATTAGTAAACCGGCAGTAGAAACTACCCCTGGGGAATTCATTCCCGACGAACGCCCTGTGGAAGCACAACAGTGAAAAACAGTCAGAAAATTCTTGCTCTTTCTTCTTGGTCAGGAGAGGGTTGGGTTGAGGTTAAGTAATTTTTCATTGACAGATAAAGGGAACAGGGAATGGGGAACAGATAAATGGACAAAACTTGTGTAGCTTTTGTGTAGCAGATACCCCCTACTAATCAGAATTGATTTATTTTCTGCAAACAATCCCCAGAGGAAATTCTATGGAGACACTCAGGTATTTTCTCCCCCAAGTATGGTTTGTAATTTTGGCACTCTTTCTGTTTCTTTATGTAATCTTAGACGGATTTGATTTAGGAGTAGGGATATTATCTCTCACTTCCTCCGATGAAGAACGGCGGGGAATTTTAATGACGAGTTTGAGTAACATTTGGGATGCAAACGAAACATGGCTAGTTCTCATGGGAGGAGGACTGTTCGGTGCATTTCCCTTAGCTTATGGTACGATTTTCACTGCTTTGTATATTCCCTTATTGGTGATGGTGTTTGGGTTTATTTTTCGCGGTGTGGCTTTTGAATTTCGGGACTTATCTAACCGCAAATTTTTCTGGAATATAGCCTTTGGTGCTGGAAGTTTTAGCGCCGCACTCGGTCAAGGGTTCGCTTTAGGTGCGGTGTTAAAAGGAATTAATGTTGATGAAGCTGGACACTTTATTGGTAGTACTTGGGACTGGCTGAGTCTTCCCTCTGTGTTGGTAGCTTTAACCTTGATTCAAGGATATGTGCTCATTGGTTCTACCTATTTAATCTGGAAAACCACGGGGGAATTACAAGCGACTCACTTTAAAACTGCCAAAATTGCTGCTTGGACAACTTTAATCGGTGCAATTTTCATCACTATTACCACACCAATCATTTATGAAAATGCCAGAGCCAGGTTATTTCAACAACCCCTAGTTTATATTTTTGCAGTCATTCCGGTATTAGGGGTGCTGTTAATTTGGCAATTACTGAGAAGTCTCAACTGTGGAGAAGAAAGAGCGCCCTTTGTCTGGACTATTCTGTTATTTGTGTTAACTTTTGTGGGTTTGGGATTAATTGTTTTTCCTTACATTATTCCTAATCAAATCACAATTTATCAAGCTTCTGCTGATCCGAGTTCGCTGGTAATTATGATTATTTTTATCGGCTTTCTCATTCCCGTGATGTTGTTTTACAACCTTTACCAATATATTGTTTTTCGCGGTAAGGTGACTGGGGGAGAATACGGCGAATAGTTAAGTTTTTCCAGGTAGTTTACTAACACTGCTAGGCTCACATCCCCGATTTCTTCAAGAAGTCGGTGACTTCCATTCCCTTGGGGGGAAGAGGTAGTCACCGATGATTCAGCAGAAGAGACATTCCGGCGGAAGGTCTCTTCTGTGTTTTCATCGCCTTAGGGCGGGTAAGCACGGACTACAGACTAAAGTGTATTTCCATCCCCTTGGGGGGAAGAGGTAGTCAGGGATTTTCGCCAATCTCAAGGCTTGTGCGAAACTTCCACACGCTAATGCGTTTCCATCCCCTTGGGGGGAAGAGGTAGTCACAGACAGTACCCCTATGAAACTATTAGTATATGGGGAATAGGGAATGGGGAATATGGTTTTTAAGGTTCGGTTGCGCCAGGGCACGTAGATTCTAATGTAAGATTTAGTTTGCGTACACTTTTGCTAGCGGTAAATAGTTTAAAATTTACCTTTATCAAGACTAATAGACAAAACCATAGGGTGTCAACCAAAAAAAATATATTTTATTTTTGTTTACATAACATTCATCGCTGTGGCTGCCTCTAGGTCGGTGCGAAAAAATTATCAAAGATATTACAATGGGTTACAATGTTTCAAAACCTGACCTCATGTGGATTTAACCCCCATGGATTTCCTTGATTCACCACATCGAGAGGTTACAAAACTTAAAATTTTAGTAAAGAAAACATCTTCAAAATCAAGCCACAAAATAACCTCATGTAACCAATCGATGGCCAGAGATCATACTACTCAACTACAATAGAAATGTAATTTGTTGAGATTTGTATAGTTAGGGGTTAAGCTGTGATGGCTCCCGCCGTTTTAATTGAAAAACTACAAAAGAGCTACGGTAAAGTAGTCGCGGTCAAGGACGTGTCCTTTGAAATAGAACCGGGAGAAATCTTTGGTTTACTCGGACCTAACGGTGCTGGCAAAACCACGACTCTGCGGGCTTTATGTACTCTGACTACACCCGATGCGGGCAAAATCGAAGTATCTGGTGTGTCTGTTGTACACCAGCCTAGAATTGCCAGACAAAAACTCGGCTATGTAGCCCAAGAAGTGGCATTAGATAAGGTACTGACTGGCAAAGAATTACTGCAACTGCAAGCAGCTCTTTATCATATCCCAGGTGCAGTGGCTAAACAGCGTATTGATACCGTTCTGAATTTACTCGGTTTACAGGAATACGCTCATCAAAAAACTGGAACCTATTCAGGCGGTTTACGCAAGCGTCTGGACTTAGCTGCTGGTTTACTCCACGCCCCAGATGTTTTGGTCTTAGATGAGCCAACAGTAGGTCTTGACATAGAAAGCCGTTTTGTAGTCTGGGATTTCTTGCGCCAACTACGGGCTGCTGGTACGACGGTACTGATTACCAGCCATTATTTAGAAGAAATTGATGCCCTTGCTGACCGTGTGGCAATTATTGACCGTGGTGTAGTGATTGCAGCTGGCACACCTTCACAATTAAAAGATAAGGTAGGCGGCGATCGCATTACCTTACGAATCCAAGAATTTTCTCCACTTGAAGAGGCAGAAAAAGCCAAACACTGCTTGGAAAATTTACCCTTTGTGCAAGAGGTAATTATTAACAGCGCTCAAGGTAATTCCCTCAACTTGGTAGTGACACCTCAAAGTGATGCCCTCATTACCATACAGCAAACCCTGAACACCCTTGGCTTGCCCACCTTTGGCATTGCTCAATCTCGCCCTAGCTTAGATGACGTTTACCTCGCCGCCACTGGACGCACTTTAATGGATGCAGAACTGGCTGCAGTTAGCACTCGCGATCCCAAAGCCGAGAAAAAGCAAAATATGAGATAGGGAATAGTCATTAGTCAAGAGTCATTACTTCCTAGTCCTGAATATCAATAGTTGCTAAATTACTATGAGTGTTAGTCCTAAATCTGAAATCAACTGGCAGCAAGTAACATCACCCTCAGTAGATGTCAATGTAGCCTCGAACTTGTTTAGTGAATTAGTACAAGAGACTCTGGCCTTAACTCGGCGCTTGTTTATTCAATTACAACGCCGTCCCTCAACCTTAGTCGCCGGAATTATTCAGCCGGTTATGTGGTTAGTGCTATTTGGCGCATTATTCCAGAACGCCCCCAAAGGCTTATTTGGGAGTACGACAAATTACGGTCAATTTTTAGCTGCTGGTGTCATTGTTTTTACAGCCTTTGCCGGAGCTTTGAATGCTGGTTTACCCGTGATGTTTGACCGTGAGTTCGGTTTTTTAAATCGGTTGCTGGTAGCACCTTTAGCATCACGGTTTTCTATAGTCTTTGCTTCTGCCATTTTTATTATTAGCCAAAGTTTGCTGCAAGCAGCTGTAATTGTAGCAGCAGCAGCTTTTCTAGGGGCAGGGCTACCGGATGTACTAGGTCTGAGTGCCATTGGTTTAATCGTATTTCTTCTAGCATTAGGTGTAACAGCTATTTCCCTGGGTTTAGCTTTTGCCCTACCAGGTCACATTGAACTGATTGCCGTAATTTTTGTAACTAACTTACCTCTGTTGTTTGCGAGTACTGCCTTAGCTCCATTATCCTTTATGCCCCAGTGGTTACAAATTGTAGCCACTTTGAATCCTTTGAGCTATGCTATTGAACCAATACGCTATCTTTATGTTCACAGCCACTGGGGACTAGATAGTATTGTCATGCAAGCCCCTTGGGGTAATGTTACCTTTGGAGGAGCGCTGCTTTTGTTGTTGGGCTTTGCTCTGATTGCTTTATTAAGCATTCAACCCCGACTACGACAGACTCTAGGCTAAGTTCACAACTGGATTCCTGATAGCAATTGAAGGATAAAAACTCCGTGAAAAAACCATTTTTATCAGTTACTAAACTTTCAATAGTAACGTTGGCGGGAATTGGCTTTGCTTCTTTGTTCCCTCAACCCAGTTTGGCTCAATTTAACTCAGTAGATCGTGGTACAAACCAGAATATTGATCCCTTCGCCTCTCCTAACTCCGGTGAAATTGATATGTTTGACATCATCCATCGGGTGAATATGGGCAATATAATCTGGAATGCTAATGAGCAGCAAGAAAAATTGGACTCAGCCGCATTGGAGTTTAGAGCTAGACAACAAAAAGCGATTCAACAACAGCAACAGTCAAACAGAAACTCAACATCCACTTTACCTGAGGAAACTCAACTGCCTTAATTTTTACCCTTGGTAGAAGTTTTGTCCGCTAGGAGTTTACCTCGGTGAAGTGAAATGCTCTGTGTTTCTTTATCTTTTGATTTTAAAGCCTCAACTTCCAACCTTAAACAGGTGGAGTTGAGGTTAATTCAGGGTCTAAAAACTACAGACCAAGTGCAGATAAAACATCACTCGCATGGGTAGTGGTATTTACACTAGCATCAACGTGAATGATTTTGCCGTTACGGTCAATTACGTATGTAACACGCTTGGCGTAACCACCGCCATCAACATCATAAGCTTTGATTAAGGTTTGGTTTGTGTCCGCCAACAGTGGAAAATTGAGATTATATTTTTGGGTGAAGGCTTGATGAGAAGCTTCATCATCAGCGCTAACTCCCAGCACTACGACATTTTTATCGGTATATTCAGGTTGAGCATCCCGAAAGCTACAAGCTTGTTTAGTGCAGCCTGGAGTGTCATCTTTGGGGTAAAAATACAAAACAACTGTTTTTCCAGCAAAATCGGATAATGAAACGGTGTTACCGTTAGTATCTTTGACGGTAAATGCAGGTGCATCTGTACCAACTGCTAGAGGCATAATGAACCCTTCCTGTTTTAAATAGATGACTTAGAAATTTTACAATAATTTACAATACATCTGATTGAATAAAAACTAATAACCCATGACCAAAAATCAGAAAACATTTTTGTATACCCCAAGCACTGTAAAAAGGGCGAAAAGATCGCTGTTATGTTCTCCCTTCAATCTGGTTTTGTTTGCGTCCATGGGTCATCAGAGTGTACCATTAGGGGCGATCGCTATGGAAAATGGTATTAAGCATGGTTATACCCAACGCCCCTTATCAGAATTAGCATGCGATAATGCTTTAAACTGGCTAATCCAAGTAGGTGTTTTACGCCGGGAAGTGGATGGTCAGGGAATTACAGATAGTTTTCGCCTAACTCCTTTAGGTCATCAATTAGTAGAACAATTCCAAGGCAAAAATTGGTCTCCTCCTTCTTGGAGCGATCGCCTGTATGATGCCATAACTTACTGGTTTAGACTGCCTTTTTAAAAAAAAGTATTAAAAAGTATTAAGTTTATATTCTGAGCAATCAAACTTATAACAAAAATGCGGAAAACCCTTGACAAACAGGCGTATAGCGCCGTATTTCGTACTTCGGGCAAGGGATGTTCGCGCAGCCTCTCCATTCCCTGTTCCCTCTTTTTGTTGAAGTAAATGTTCTACAACACCTTTTGTAAATATGTTACCAGCAGTGGAGACAAAATAACTAGGAGTCTATAACGTAGGAATTATGAAAGCAATGATGGTGGTGGGAACAACATCTCACGCAGGTAAATCACTGATGACCACAGCTATTTGCCGCATTTTATCCCGGAATTCTTGGCGAGTGGCTCCCTTTAAAGGTCAAAACATGGCTTTGAATGCTTATGTTACGGCTAATGGGGGAGAAATTGGCTATGCTCAAGCTGTACAAGCTTGGGCTGCTGGTGTTTTTCCTTGGGTAGAAATGAACCCGA
Organism: Nostoc sp. RI_552; assembly: GCA_016124525.1. Lineage (GTDB taxonomy): Bacteria > Cyanobacteriota > Cyanobacteriia > Cyanobacteriales > Nostocaceae > Umezakia > Umezakia ovalisporum. Next base: position 12,458 of record WGNO01000031.1, read on the forward strand.
TTTTACTTAAACCCCAAGGAGATATGACATCCCAGGTCATTATCAAAGGTAGAGTCTTAGGCAAAGTCAGAGCCGCAGATTATTACGAACAATACTTTGATATTGGTTGGCAAGCCATAGAAGAATCTCTTAAACACTTATCTACAGAATTTGATTTTCTAGTTTGTGAAGGTGCAGGTAGTCCGGCGGAAATTAACCTCAAGCACCGTGACTTAACCAACATGAGGATAGCAAAATATTTGAATGCACCGACTATGTTGGTAGTTGATATTGACCGTGGTGGTGCTTTTGCTCATGTGGTGGGTACTCTAGAGTTACTGGAACCAGAAGAGCGTCAATTAATTAAAGGTATAGTAATTAACAAATTCCGGGGACAGCGATCGCTCCTGGAACCTGGGATAAAATGGTTAGAAGAATATACTGGCATTCCTGTTGTAGGTGTAATTCCTTATTTTCAAGAAATATTTCCCGCAGAAGATTCTCTTGACCTACTAGAGCGTAGGTCATACAAAAATAACACAGACCTCAATATCACCGTCATCCGCTTACCGAGAATTTCCAACTTTACCGACTTTGACCCCTTGGAATCAGAACCAACAGTAACAGTCAAATTTATTAGCCCTAAGCAAGATTTAGGACATCCTGATGCGGTAATTATCCCGGGATCAAAGACCACAATCAATGACCTACTTCTACTGCAAAAAACTGGAATGGCACAAGCGATTCAAGACTATGCAGCCTCGGGTGGTACAGTATTAGGTATTTGTGGGGGCTACCAAATTTTGGGACAAATGCTAGCTGACCCAGAGGGATTAGAAGGACAAGCTGGTAGATTTCCAGGATTAAACCTTTTACCCATTAGAACCGTAATTACAGGACAGAAAATAGCCCGCCAGCGCCAGGTTACCTCAAACTACCCGCAAACGGGGTTGCCGGTCAACGGTTTTGAAATTCACCAAGGGCGATCGCGCATAGAACAGCCAGAAAATAACCAACACTACCACCCTTTATTTGATGATGCTAATTTAGGGTTAGTAGATAGCTGTCAATCAATATGGGGTACATACCTCCACGGACTTTTTGACAACGGTCCTTGGCGACGTGCTTGGTTAAATCGTCTCCGTCAACAAAGAGGCTTACAGTCTTTACCCACCGGTGTTGCTAACTATCGGGAACATCGAGAACAAATACTAGACTCCCTAGCCACAGAAGTTGAAAACCATTTGAACTTAACACCTTTTTTAGCGCAATTAAACTAACTATTTATGACTATTCGTGTCCGCTTTTTGCCAGATGATATTACTATTAACGCTGAACCAGGAGAACCCTTGTTGGATGTAGCAGAACGGGCTGGAGTATTCATTCCCACAGGTTGTCTCATGGGTTCTTGTCACGCTTGCACGGTAGAACTAGAAAACAAGGATGTCATTCGCGCTTGTATTTCCTCAGTTTCCCCAGAGCACGAAGAAATGATTATTCATTTGTATAGTGACGCCACCTGGTAGTTTTTGCAAGGATACTGTTGCTGCGGCTGGTTGTAGTATTTGTAGTTTGTTGTAATAGCCAGAGGGTGACAAAACAGGGTTATAAAACTGGTGATGGGTTCAGAATTAACCCAGAGTGTCGGCTGTTAATTTTTTGAGAAAAGTAGCGGTGGTGCTAAGAGTTGAATTTAGGGATATCAGTAGAGGTTGTTTAAGTCGGCCTAAGAAAGTTCATTTTGGCCTCTTCAGAAATCCCCGATTCAGAAGACCGGGGAAGCTTAACTAACTATGAGACTTGCTATTCACAGCATATTCCTTGAATCTCTCCAAGTCAGCTTGAATAGTGGACTCAACCACCCGACCCAAAAACAAATTATCCATAATTTTACCCAGAATCCCAGGAATAGCATAGGAAACGGTCATTTTGACGATAGTACTATCGTGGCGATCGTAAAAGCGAATTGCGCCCTGATTCGGCAAACCATCAACAGATTCCCATTGAATAATTTGCTGCTTGATAATCTTGATGATCCGGGATTTCCATTGAAAGTTCAGACCACCAGTACTCAGCTTCCATACTGATATATCTGGATTCTCAGGGGAAATCTTAACTGAATCAATCCACTTCATCCAACGGGGCATTTGCTCTAAATCGGACCAAAGTCCCCATACCAACTCTATAGGAACTGGTACTTCAATTTGCACACTATGTTCTAACCAATCTGCCATTTTCTTTTATTCCTCTGCTTCCTGTGTGCTGAGTGCGGTTGGTTATTTCTTGACGTTCTCTAAAATCACCTTTGCTGCACGTCTTCCCGAAATTGTTGCTCCTTCCATACTGTCGATATAATCTTGCTGAGTATAACTACCTGCTAAAAAGAAATTATGCACCGGGGTTTTTTGATTAGGACGGTAGGGGTCCATTCCTGGTGCTTCCCGGTAGAGAGACTTCGCCAGTTTCACAACGCTGTACCAGGTCATGTTCAGTTCTCGTGATGAAGGGAACAGATCATGGACTTGCTTGAGGACGTGTTGTGCGATGGCCTCATTACTTTGTTTAATAAAGGGATCTCCCGGTGTGAGTACCAGCTGTAACAATGAGCCTTGTCCTGGGCGATAATAATCACTGGGACTAGCCAAAGCCAAATCAGCGAAACAAGAAAAGTCAGCATCAGCAGTATAGAGCAAATTATCTATGCCGGCAGGATGATGGAGCTGATGACGTTTCTCTTGATTTTGTAGTTCTGTCACCCAGCCGTCGAATCGCAGCTGCACTGTTGCTACTGGTACGGCATCCAATTTATAAATATTGTCAAATTCTGACCACTTACGCCATTCTTGAGGTAATATGCGCTGAATGCCTGGCACATCGCAAGCACAAACGTAAGCATCAGCAGTAATAATTTTTGTGTTTTCACCTTCAGCAACTACTATGCCAGTGACATGAGTTTGTTCTCCTGAATCGGTAAATTGAATTTCCCGCACCTGGCGACGAGTATAAACTTGTGCGCTTCTATCTGCTAAATATTTCAAAATCGGCTTGTGCAAATATTCATCCGGTGACCCTTCCAGCATTCGCATAATAGAAGCTTCGGTTTTACATGCAAAAAACTGAAAAATTGTCAACATACAACGAGCAGAAATATGCTCACAATCAATAAATCCCAAGGCATAAGCGATGGGATTCCACATTCGTTTAATGCTACCCTCACTACCGCCGTGACTGCGGAACCATTGAGCAAAGCTAACTTTGTCTAAATTGCGGATAGTTTTCATCGCTCCATTGAAATCTACCAACCCCCGAACTATGGGGCTAGTACCCAAGGCGATGGCATTTTGCAGTTTATCTTGTAATGACAGTTGAGAAGTAGTAAAAAATGCCTTTAATCCATTGAAGGGGGCACCTGTAAAAAAGCGAAAATCTAAACTACCAGTTTTTCCCCCCTGATTAATAAAAGTGTGTGTGTGTTCTTTCAGGCGCAAATTTGACAACGCCCCTACTTTTCCCATTAATTCAAATAGTTCGTAGTAGCAACCAAAAAAGACGTGCAAACCCATTTCAATATGGTTGCCATCTTGATCAACCCAACTGCTGACTTTACCACCAACAAATGGACGGGACTCAAAAATCTGGACTTCACAACCAGCATCGGCTAAATCTACTGCGGTTGCTAGCCCAGCCAGTCCCGCACCCACTATTGCAACACGCATTCCATCTTACCCTTTCAGTTTCTTTACAGATTGTAACTGGGTTGGTGTCGGAATTGGCTATTTATTCAAGTTCACCATGTCTTATGGGTTCTAGTAGTAAGTTTCCCTGGTAGTTTTGGCAACTCACCAAATAGACTTGTGCGAAAACCTATTTACCGGGGAATAAGTTTTAGTCAGTAAATTTGGATTTAGCAAACATGGCAGGTCTTTTTGACATAGTAAAATTGGTGATGGACGGAGTTGTAAAACTAGATTCCTATTTGTTAGCTTCCTTGATTAGCGTCTGATAGAGGTAGTCCTCTAATCAGTTCACGAATTACATCTGTTGCAGGTCTACCTGTTTGTTGACAATATTGTTCTAGTTTCTCTGCTTCCTGTGTTGCTAAGTTCACAGTTATACGTTTTACGGCCCATTTTTTATTAGTCATTATCATGCTATTTGCTGTGTATTTACATCATGAAAAAGGGAAGTAACTGAATATCAAGACGATAAGATTATCAGAATTTGTGTCAAGAAACAAGCAATGCTATTAGCAATAAAAAACTTATCTTTGTCCAATACATTGATGATTGTTCACTAAAAGATAAAAATAGAATTACTATGGTGGGGGCAGAGATATCGCATAGTCTATGGTAAAGACAGCTGTACCATAAATACTTTCATCCAAGCCTGACAATTGAATTCTATTCAATCCACTTCACACACCTACTGTTAACTTAATCAAGATACCCGCATTATTCTTGCTCAATAGAATTTCAGTTTTTTTGTCCATCAAGGTAAGCAAATACTTTGACAAACAATATGTACTCCAAGACCAAAAACTGCTAGCATTGAGATATGCCTTGCTCTGCTTACGTCGATTTTATTGTGAATAACCACCTGACATTACTGGGACAAAAGCTATATTTGTCAATGTCAAAGAAGTTTTTTCCATCTGTTTAAGCTCATAAAAGTCCATCCTTAATCAGTTAACTGCTAATTCTTAATCGCTAATTAAGAGCGAGCAGACTACCGCTAGTAATTGCAACCACAGATGAGGTACTTACTAGTGGAGTAGAACATTTTTATCAATCACGAACTACTATTATGACTCTTAACTAACAACGGTAGAATTACTATACTATTTTTCTACTGCAAGTAACTGTGATCCTGACATTTTTGATAAATTGCCCCAGTATTTTTTTTAAATTTTGGGTCGTAAATTTTGGAACCTCAGCACTATGTTTACGTCAAGTTGGTAATTTACTTAAAACATTCTGTATAGAGTAAGTACAACAAGTTAAAGTATGATAGAGTTCTTTGTTTTGTAAGTTTTCTGATGAGGGTGGGCTAAATTTATTTTCATAGTACAGACATTATATGGGTGATTTTTATACTTTTAATAATCTGTATTCCCAAATAACTTAAGATTTTTTTATAGGGACATCAGGGATAAGTAAATTATTGAAAATTTTAGCTAATTCTATTAAAACATAGTGGGAGGTTGGGAAACTCTGGGCTTTAGGGAGGGTGTGAACCGGGACTCAAGGGGATTTATGGCGATTTTTCCTCATTTCCTTCGTTGAATTTCAATATACCTTTTAACTACCTCAGTGCTTACCTGATTTGTTGACGCTGGAAAGTAAGTGAATGTTCACGTAGCAGGTATTTTTTTTTAGTTCTGGAAACTCTTTTGTCAGGTGATGAGATGCTCTACCTTTAACTTACTTGGCAATATCTGCTGGTGACTCATGGGTAGGAGGGTTGATAAATAAATGAACGTGGTCAGGTTGAACCATCAGGGTAATAAGTCGCCATCCATGGTCTGTTACTAGCTCAGAAATAATCTCTTGTCACCTTTTAGCAAGTTTGTTAATTAATACTGACTTTCTACGCTTTGGTACTGAAACAAAATGGTAATTAATTGAAGATACAGAGTTCTCAGTGCGCCTGTATTCACGGTCTTCCCTGGATAATTTAGCCATATTTCCTAAGAATATTGTTGTCAAATATTGTAGTAACTATTGGTATAGAACAGAGGAAGTTTTGTCCAGAATATGGCATAAAAATAAGGATTACTGAAGAAGTATATACTTTAAAAGCGTCTTACCTGGATGGCGATTACCTCTACAAACATGGTAAAAAAACCAGCGGATGGAACTGTCAGGTCAAAGGGTAAAACCCGGGTTGTACAAAACTTCCCCTGGGATACTGGTAAACGCTCACTGTAACGGTGCTGGAAATATTTTAACGAAAGTAGCAGCACAGATAGGTGTTAACCTAGCCAAGGTGGGTAGGGGAGCTTTGACAGTCCCAAGACGAGTTAATTTATTTAATGGATTAAGTAGTAAATCATGTCCTGAGGGTTGGGTTCCACGGCTTCAGCCTGGGTAGCAACATCAGTTTAGAGTTTCCTGGGTTTCAATCAGGGAAGATGTTAAGGACAAACTACACAATAATTGCGATGGTAATTAAGTGCATATCCATAGAAAAGTCATGGTTATAAAAAATTACAACAGCACTTAGACAAAACCAGCCCAGGGGGAGTTTGTTGGTCCAGCTGCAAAATTACATTCGCCCAGTTGTTTCTGATTTTTTCACGTTAGTGTAGTCTGTGACCAGGAATGAAAACCCATCACGTAAACAACCTACAGGTTAAACTTGGGGCATAAGTTGGAGAGTACCGATACCTAAATTTTGAGGTGAAAGCGATCGCGTCTCAAACAAAGCCATCATATCCCGCAATTGCGGATTTCCACGGGAGGCTCCTGTTAGCCCTTTAGCAATAATTAAGCCACAGTAGCCTTTGGTGTTTTTACATCGCTGATTCCATTTCTTTCGGGCTTCTATATGACTGGGATCATCGTCTAAGAATTCACCAAACAGGAACAATTCATTATTTTCAGTTTGCAACAAACCCAAATCGTAGCGCTCGCCATCAAAAGGATCAGCACCCGGATTAAAGCAAATTGCTTTGAGTCCGCCGGCAGCTAAAATATTTTCAATTACAGTTTTCGCCTTGGGTCTTGAAGTTTGAATTAAAACTACCGGGAATCCGTCACCAACTTTTGAAAGATCAGCAGCTTGATGAGTTTGCACTCCTTGACGCAAAGAATCTAGCATCTGCCAAGAAATTACCCCCAAAGTGAGAAAAGAATCTTCTGGGATCAAGTCATCTCGCAAGGAATGAAAATCAGATAAATTTTCCTCTCCCGTTTCCAATTCTTCGCTTACTAAACCTGCCATTTCCTCTAATTCTGCTGCTAGCTGCGGCATAGTGGAGACAGTGACCGATAAAGATTTAATTGATTCTGACTTTGATTTAGGTAGAGAAATACGATAGCTTCGGCTCAGGCTAGGAAACATCTCACTACTGAGATGGCGCTGGTAATCACGGAAAAACTGCTTCAGGCTCTCCAGGGCTACAAAGGCCGCAAGGGCTTCTTCTTCATACAAAACGGAGCGTAATCCCTCTAAGGGGTGTATATTACCAAAATTTGGCTCAATTTCCGATTTGGGTAAATCGGCTAAATCTTCATTTTGCCCCATTTCATCCTTACCCTCAAAGGTTACAAACAGGCAATCTTGTTTGAGGAAAGCTTCTTCTAAACGTCCTTCTGATTCATCATCTTGTAAAACCGCGGCGCGAAACTGCTTTAGAGAATTTTCTGAACGATAAAATAAAATTCCATATTCCATCCCTAGCATCCCCATCACTGAGGCGTAGAGTGTGCTAACATCCCAGTTGTTAATCTCTATGGATAAGATTTGCTGTTCTTCTAAAAATTCCCAAGGAGCTGACTGCCAAAGAGCTAAGGCTTTATCATGTAAAACTTGTGCATACTGGGGAGGTAAGTCGGGAACTTGGTTATCCAAAATTTCCGTAAACCCACGAAACAGTTCATCGATTAAGGGCAATTCCGGGACGTAATCAATGGTAATATCTAAACCTTGTAGCACACCGCGCAGGTAAAACTGGATTTCCCGATCTTTGACCACAATCTTTTGGGGTCTACCCGGTTTACCAGGACTGTGGGGATGCTCCATTGCACGCATTAAAGTGCGAACAATGGCTTCTGGTCCTGTTTCAGGAGATACTAAGTCCATTCCCCGCACAACACCTTGTGAGCCATCCACCCAAAGAATACATTCACCTTTGGCTTCTGAATGTGAATCATGGATTGGCGATAATGACATCGGACGGCGATCGCCCTCCCATACAGAAGGAATTTGAGTTAATGTTTTCAACCGACGACTGGTAGAGCGATTAAAATTTGTCATAAAGTAGATTAATCAAAAACAAGCAATTTGGCGGTAAACTATAGGAAATAACTGGACTTGGGTCAAATCTTTATGGCTACACCTGAAGAGTGGTTGCAACTCAGCTGCACAAGGCTTAAACTCGAAAAAATACCCAATTTCTAAATACACCTAATTTCCCAATTCTAGAATAAAAAGTTTTGCCTGCTTTGAACCGAGTGTTTACAATTTTGCAACTGATGATTTTAAGCCCGCTAGAATAAGAACAAAAACTCAAGGGTCATTTCAGGGATATCAAACACCAAGACAGGTTAATTCTTATACTAATTAAGGAGTTGAAATAGCAAAATGACACAAGCAACTCAGCCTCAAGAACGTGGAATACAACTGAGCCAATCGGCCTTGCGCCAGGTAAAGTCCTTGCAACAAAACCAAGGGGGAGAACTGTGCTTAAGAGTAGGGGTGCGCCAAGGCGGTTGTTCTGGTATGTCTTACATGATGGACTTTGAAGACACCAGCAAGGTCAATCCCCAGGATGAAGTTTTTGATTATGATGGCTTCAAAATTGTCTGTGACCGTAAAAGCTTATTATATCTCTATGGTCTGATGCTCGATTATAGCGATGCCATGATTGGTGGCGGGTTTCAATTTACTAACCCCAATGCAGCCCAAACGTGTGGTTGCGGCAAGTCATTTGCAGTGTAAGATGATCAGTGGTCGGTGGTCAGTTGTTAATTGGTATTGACGACTGACTGCTAACTATTGACTAAATAACAATTAACTGATTTGGTATGGCTCAAACAGTTGAATTCTTGTTTGATACAGGTTTGGAACGGTATAAAGCAGGTGAATCGGCAGAGTCTTTAATACCTGTGTTTAAAGAAGTGTGCGATCGCGCTCCTAAAACAAGTTCAGCCTGGATTTGTTTAGCTTGGTTGTATTTGCTAGACAACAAACCCAATTTGGCTTACAAAGCTGCACAGAAGGCAGTAAAGTTAAATCCACAAGACCCACAAGCCAGGGTTAATTTGGCGGTGTCAATGCTGGAAACAGGGGAAAAAGGCTTGCGAGAGCATATTGACTTTGTTAAACAGTTAATTTTTGTTAATCCAGAATGGGAGGCAGATATTAAGGAATCTATTGCCGATGGTTTAACTCGAAAACCAGATTGGAAGAGTTTGGCAAAGGTCAAAAACTGGATATTTGAGTAATGGAGCCTGGGGGTTAGTCAATAGCTAGTTATTTGCCAACAATGGATTGAAGCACAAGGCTTTTGAGACTAATAAAGTAGTTATGGATGTCAACGAAGCATACACATCAAAAACGGTCAGTTGGAGTGGCGAAATCATCTCCAACTTTGGTGATGCTAAATTCCTTAAGTCTCCATCTCACCGGCGGGTAATGAGCTGGGACATAAGTAATGAATGGTGCGCGAGGGATTTTCCTATGGGCTATCCCCCACCCTAGGCCAACGTGCATTGGTTGGTAGGCCCTCTCTTAGAGAGTGTATTTGTTAGTGAATATTAGCAAACAAGTATCGGCTAGTGCTGCTGCCCAAAGGTCAAAAGTCAAACTTTTGATTTTGGGTCTTTACAAATTTTGCACTTGTGGTGTGCTAGTGTGTGTTCCAGCCAGAATTAACAATCAAATCCATTTGATGATGAAAGAAAAATTATTAAACTGGCTAAACCTAATTTTGGTTGCCGATGTATTCTTAGTTTTGTTTGGCTTTGGCTGGTTGGCCATGGCTGCCATTGGTGATGCTGCGGGAGTAAACTTAGGTTTAGATTTATGGCATCAGCTTTGGCAACCAGTATTTAACCCGGCAATTGGTATTCTCATGGGCGGAGCTATTCTTAGCGGTTTACTCAGTTGGGTTTCTCGCAAGTTTCAAGCTGATTAACGGTTTGGACTCAGTTAGCGAATAATTTGCGTCAAAGCCGGCAGCAAATTAGGGTATTCATACTTAAAACCAGTTTCCAAAGTCCGTTTAGGTATGACTCGTTGACCTTCTAAAATTACTTTCGCTCCATCTCCTAAAAGAGCTTCAAGAGCAAACCCAGGAACAGGTAACCAAGAAGGACGTTGCATCACTTGCCCTAAAATCTGGCTGAACTGTGCCATTCGCACAGGATGAGGCGCGGTGGCGTTGTATACGCCTTCCATTGCTGGGTTAGCTAAAGCTTCTACAATTAGGCTGACTAAATCATCTAAGTGAATCCATGATAACCACTGCCGACCATTGCCAAGGGGTCCGCCTGCAAAAAGTTTAAAAGGTGTAATCATTTTCCCCAAAGCACCACCATTGCCCAACACAATGCCGAAACGCAAAATCACAAGGCGCACATGAGCATCTTTGACTTTTTGTGCTTCTGTTTCCCATGCTTGACAAACTTGAGCCAAAAAATCACTACCAGATGAACTTGTTTCATCAAAGGTAGCTGTTTCACTTGTGCCATAGTAGCCAACAGCAGAAGTATTCACTAACACAGAGGGTTTAGGATTGGCTTTAGCTATTGCTTCCACTATTTTCTGTGTACCCAATTCCCGACTATTCAAAATTTTCTGTTTTTCTACCGATGTCCAGCGTTCCTCACTAATCGGTTCTCCTGCTAGATGAACTACACCATCACAACCAGCGATGGCATCTTGCCAAGGACCAGATGTTGTTGGTGTATAGGCAACAATTTTTACATGAGGAAAGGCCTCTGGTGGAAAAACTTTTTCAGCTGAAGAGCTGTTACGACTTAACACCACTATTTGATTATTCTTTTGGTGCAGTCGTTCCACCAAACGACTGCCAACAAATCCCGTTGCTCCAGTAATCGCTACTTTCATTATGGAAATATGCCTTAATCAGACCTTTATTTTAACCTGGGTTCCCGTGATTATCCTCATATTGATCCATACTCGGGTTGATTACAGGCGGTCAGCTATTTTCCTTAATAAAAGTGAGTTAGTCACAACACTAACAGAGCTAAAAGCCATCAATGCAGCTGCCCCAGAGGGACTGAGGACAAAGCCAAAATCGGGTAATAATACACCTGCTGCCAAAGGAATACCGATAGTGTTATATGCAAATGCCCAAAATAAATTTTGGCGGATTTTGTTGAAGGTGGCACGGCTCAGTTCAATTGATGCCACAACATCACTTAAGCGATCGCGCATCAATACGATTTCGGCAGTTTCCATTGCTACATCTGTTCCAGAATGTACAGCAATTCCCACATCTGCTTGTGATAAAGCCGGAGCATCATTAATACCATCTCCAACCATTGCCACTTTAGATGCGGATTTTCCTTGTAACTTTTGGATAATGGCGGCTTTTTTGCTGGGGATCACTCCAGCGATGGTATCAGCGCTATCTAAGCCTAGTTGTTTAGCTATGGCCTGAGCTGCTTCTAATCTATCCCCAGTGAGAAGCATTACCCGTAAACCCATCTCAGCTAATTTATGGACTGTAGCTTTTGCATCGGGTCTGAGGGTATCTTGAACACCAATGAGTCCGGCTAAATTTCCCCCGACGGCTATGCCAACTACGGTCTTTCCATCTTCTGCCAGCTGGTGGGTCATTTGTTGTGCGGCGTCACTGACAAAAATTCCATGGTTGGTCAAAAAGGTACAATTACCCAAAAGCACCGGCAATCCCTCGACAATGGCAGACACACCCAATCCGGCTTCTGTGTGAAAATCCACAGCATCGGGAATAGATAAATTTTGCTCTTGTGCAGCTTGCTGGATTGCTTTGGCTAGAGGATGGTAAGTGCCACTTTCTACGGCTGCTGCTAGTTGAAGAAGAGAATAAGGTTTGTCATCAGGTAATTCTGCAATTGTTAAACAGTCGGTCAGGGTGGGATGACCAGTAGTCAGAGTACCTGTTTTATCAAATACAACTATATCTAACTGGTGTACTCTTTCTAATACATCACCGCCTTTAATTAACAAACCTCGTTCAGCACCTATGGCAGTTCCTACCAAAATTGCTGTTGGTGTAGCTAGTCCCAAAGCACAAGGACAAGCCACAACCATAACTGCGATCGCTAATTTTAAGCTAGTCATCAGGGGAGAGTGACCATAAACCCGATTCATACCCCCAGGACTATGGTTCATCATTTCCATCCCACTAGAGATGGTGATATCACTCCAGATGTGAGTACCGAAAAAGAACCAAAACACAAATGTCAACATAGAGGCTGTCAAAACACCATAAGTAAAATAACCTGCTATTGTGTCGGCTAATTTTTGCACTGGGGCTTTACGGGTTTGGGCGGTTTCCACTAAAGTGACAATTTGTGCCAAAGTAGTATCTTCACCAGTACGAGTAGCGACTATAGCAATGGCTCCTGACTCGTTGAGGGTTCCTGCGGCTACCACATCTCCTGGCTGCTTAATTACTGCTACTGCTTCCCCGGTGAGCATGGACTCATTTACTGTGGTTTGCCCAAAGCGAACTTCTCCATCAACAGGAATTTTATCTCCTGGTAGTACCTGTAACCATTCACCAACACGCACTTTTTCTGCGGGAATCTCGACAATATTTGACCCAAGACCTAATTTTTCCGGGTCTGGGTTGGGAATCAATCGTGCTACTTGTGGTTGCAGTGTCAGCAATTCTCTAAAAGCGGCTGAGGCTTGACCTCTGGCTTGTTGCTCTAAAGTCCTACCCAAAAGAATAAAACCCAGCATCATCACTGGTTCGTCAAAGAAACATTCCCAACCCATTTGAGGAAACAGTAGCGCTATTAAACTAGCAGTGTAGGCTGTCAGTGTTCCTAATCCTACTAGGGTATTCATGTTAGGAGCATTTCGTTGCCATCCCCGCCAGCCATCTACTAAAATTGGGCTACCGGGAATTAGTATTGCAACTGTTGCCAATCCACAATGAAACCAGATGTTGTTTAATATTGGCAGTATCTCACCACCCATGCTGCCAAAATGTCCAATTACTGACAGTAGCAGCAATACTCCAGCAATACTCAATTGCTGAAATGAAGAACGCATTTCTCGGCGCTTTCGTTCTTCGGGATTTTGTAGAGTAGCTTCCCCTGCTACTTTTTCTCTAGCTTGACGGGGTTGAGAAGGAAATCCAGCTGATGTCAATCGCTGTGCTAGTGCTTCTGGGTCTACTTCACCAGTTTCTATCTCTATCACTGCTAGTTCTGTAGCCAGATTCACCCAGGCGTTTTTGACTCCTGGATATTGGGTTAGCTGTCGTTCTACGGCGCTTACACATCCAGCACATTTCATTCCCCCAACATCAAGAATAATTTTCTCGCAAGTAGGAGCTGGTTCTGGAGTAAGCTGAGTTTTCGGGGCAAGTTGCATGACAAGTGTTGGGTTCGCTACGAAAGTTCAACGTCTTAATAAAAGCGTCTCTATTTTGAGCGTAGGCGAAATTGGGAAATATGACAGAAGGTCAATGATATTAATTTTTTCAAATTGGCATAAATAGCAGTAACCATTGTGCTTTATGGCTAATTCTTAATTTTGTTTCCATCGAAGATAACTTATATGTATCACAGATACTACTTGTATGGGCATGATGGCAATTATACTTTTCCAGAGATAGTTGATTTCTAAACTAGACATAGCGCTGAAATAGCCCACACCTAACAGTAACAACATCACCCTTGTCAGATACTTTCCTTTAATTGTTAGCATATACATCAAAATAAATTATCAGCATGTACTTAGAAATCATTGTGAATAAGCACAAGTTCTAAAACCAACTTTGCTTATTCACAAAGTAGGTATTAACGAATTCTTCAGGTGATTTATTTAAGTAGATCATGCCTTCAATTAAACCCACAATTTGCATAATTAACAAAGTAATTCCATAGGTGAAAAAACCTCCAACTACACCTATAACGATGATAATAAAGCCTTCTGGGATATATCCTAAAACAAATTTATGAACTCCAAATCCTCCAAAAATAATCCCGCTGTAACCAGCAATAAGTTGTTTGGTTGGTTGACTAGGATTGAAATTTGCCATATTAGTTCTACTCCTCTAAAGGTGACTATAAAACCACGATTATCGTTGAAGTTCCAAGTTTAAGATATATTTATTTAGTAAATATATCCTTAATTTTTGGTTAGGAAGATTAAGCCCCAGGATCAATGAGTGGGTAAATTAACAATATGATACGGACGAAGTGTTACCGATATTTTTGGCGTTACTGTGCTATTTACTAACTCTTCAGCACTGTAAACGGAAAAATTTAGTTACTTTTTGTAAAGATTTTCACTTAATTTATATCTTGCACTTAGCGGTGGTAATGGGAAATAACACACGCCTTGCTCACAACTAAGGCACTTTTTAGGTGCAATTGCCTGTGTTATTTGTAGATGCAGTTTCCTCACTAACTAGTCAGGAAAGAATTATTCACAGGTACAGTGGTGTTTTGCACTGGTGTTTGCTAGCAGCATATTAATGCTTGACATAGCATTTGCATATGTAAATGAAACCAAATAGTTTTTCAATTGGCAACCGTGTTATCACGTTTGATTAATTACCACTACCCAAAATGAATAGACTCAATAAAGTTCCACTATTCCAAAGACTATGGAGCAACATGGGAGCCAACAGATTGCGCGATCGCGTGTAAACTATTCCTAAAACAATTCCTAGGGCTGTCAGGGGCAGAATTTCTGATAAACTCAGGTGAGCGATGGCAAACAACAAACTACTCAAAATAATTGCTCCCCATACAGATATATAACGAGTCAGAGAGGGCAATAAAAAGCCGCGAAACAACAATTCTTCAAAAATTGGGGCAGCAATTGCAGCTGTAAAGAAAAACATCGCCAAAGCCACAGTATCTTGACCTTCTAGGGCTAGTTGTAACAGAGGATTACTACCACCTTGACCCTGCCATAATTGTTGATTAATTAACGACACCAGCACCACTATGGGTAAAGCGGCGCAATAACCACCCAATCCCCACCACAACCATGCCCCTTGGTAACGGAAACGAAACCAGTTTTCTGGTAGTGGAAAAAAGCGCTTGATTGATAAATAAAGCACCAATAGCGCACCTGATGCCACCATGATATAGCTCACTAACACAGACAAAGCCTGAAGTCGGACATCCACAATAGGGCGCGGGATTGGCAGGAGAAATATCAAGACAGGCACAAAAATTTGCCCCATAAAGAAAAATCCCACCACAAAAACCTGTAAAATCGCTTCTGCACCCCAAGGTGTTGACCAAGGCAAATCAGCATTTTGAGCCAACAAAGCAGCTTTTCCTTTCAGCCAACGCTGACCAATTAAGAAAACCAGTAAGATAAAACCAATTAATGCTGTGAAGGTGGGAATTGTGGCAATTATGGCTAATTTCATCACAGCTTCACCAGCGGCTTCTTGTTGTTCGGCTTTAAGCTTTGATATAGCTTCTTGTCGTTGTTGGAGTTCGTACAATTCAATTAAAGAAGTAGAGCTAAACCAACCGTCTAAATTTTTGTTAATCAGCTGTTGGGCATTAGGTAGGAGTCGGGGAGTAACACTCCATATTCCCATCAACACAGCCGCAGTTTCCCGAAGTTCGGGTTTAATTTGGGGTCGTTGCTCTAATTCGCCCCAAATGTTCATAGCTACATCAGTGTTTCCTTGCTTTGCTTGTAAAATTCCCAGACGTAAATCTAACTCAGCTAGTAAATTTTCCAGTTCTTTTATGGACTGCTGCAAATTTTTCTGCTTTTGTTCAGGAGAAGGGTTTGTCTCAGGAGGAGCATTCGGTAAAGGTTTAGGGGGTAAGGGTATAGTTTGAGATTGAGCAAGTTTTTTTTGCGCTTTGTCCAAATTAGTTTTCACTAACTCACGCGCCTGCTGATATTGCTGTGTGGCAGTTTCTAGGGGTTGGTCTCCCACTATTGCTGTTTTAACAGCCGAGAAATTATCTTCATCATTATCTTGTGGCTTGTAGGCTTGTGCTTGTAAAGCAATATTAGTTTGATACAGTTCCAGACGACTTTGGAACTGGGGCTCTTGCAAACTACCGAACAAAGACGAAACTGACAACAATATTGCTATCGGTGTCAAGAAAAAAAATAAAATTAACCGCTTAATCGTCATCTATTTCCCTTGAAACAGTCACAGGGCAAAGGGTTCCCTTTGCAAATTATCGCAAGAAAAACGCGAAGGTTGATCAATATATCAATAATATTGAGTTTGTCAGTTGTCAATCACAATTGGCACTCAGTCCATCGCTATTTCAATAGATACAATGGTAATATCAAAACTCAGTAAGCAATAGCGCCATAGATGATTGATATCAAACATCTGGTGCTAACCCCTAAATCCCGGTTTTCATGAGCAGCGACATTCAACTCAACCTCTTTGATGACCCTATCTCCCGCCAGCGAGATTTAATTCCCACAGACGCAAAAATTCCCATTGAACCTGGAGCCTACAACAACATCATTGAGTTGGCGCACCATTGTCATCAGTGTCATCGTTGTGCTTTAGGAGACAATCGTACTCATGCTGTTGTTGGGCGGGGTAATCTTCAAGCACCAGTTATGGTCATAGGCGAAGCCCCAGGTCAAACCGAAGATGAAACTGGTTTACCATTTGTAGGCAGATCAGGACAGTTACTAGAGAAAATATTAGCATCTGTAAACCTGAGTACCGAACATGATGTGTACATTTCCAACATCAATAAATGTCGTCCACCAAATAACCGAGTCCCCACCCCTGATGAAATGGCGGCTTGCAAACCCTACTTGTTAGAACAAATTCGCCTTGTTGACCCGAAAATACTTTTACTCACAGGTGCAACTGCGGTCAAAGGCATCATTGGCGATAAGCGAGGCATTACTAAAATTCGGGGTCAGTGGCTAGAGTGGGAAGGGCGTTTATGTATGCCAATTTTTCATCCCTCCTACTTGCTGCGGAACCCTTCTAAAGAAGTAGGTAAGCCTAAATGGTTAATGTGGCAGGATATCCAAGCGGTGCGTGCCAAGTTGGATCAAATTAACAAAAATAGTTGAAGCCGCACACTTCCGGCTTGACAATCTCGCAACCAAGCCTTGACTGCTTGGGCAATTACACCGCTAGTACTGTCCCTAGGGGGGGATATTACCTTTTCTTGAGGAGCAGCGGCCATTTGGGTAAACATCATGACCAAACGCCAACCAGTGTTAGTTTTTGTCAGCAACAGCCAGTGAAATTGTTGTAATTCAACAATTTTTCCACTTATATACTGCCGTTCTAAAGTAGTGAAAAAAACTTGTTCAACCCCTGTTGGTGTACTTTTGTGCCCATCTGCGTCATGTTCACCGGAGTTGATGGGTAGGGGCTGAAACTCTGGTTTTCCTGCTACTAGTACATAGCTGTAAATATCACTGTTTCTAGTGCGACGGCGGGCGCGTTGACTAACGCGGTTGGCATAACTGGGCAAATCATACAATAGCTGAGTAGTTAACAATTTTAAACTTTGTTCAGAACAAATCAGCTTGACTTTACCACTCTCTTGTTTTGTCTCTCTTAACCCCCAAGGGCTAGGAGCTAAATTATGAGAGAATGCCGAATTATTAACGCTATTTGCTGTTAGAAGGGATAAGGCGAAAGCCACAAGCCACAAGCCATAATTTTTGTTTTTGACTTTTGCCTTCATTTCACTGTATTTAATTCTGCAACAATTTTTTGCCAGGCTAATTCCGGTTCAGGTGCAGCGGTAATGGGACGACCAATGACGAGGTAATTTGCACCAGCAAGTATAGCTTGAGCAGGAGTAAGCGATCGCTTTTGATCTGCCTGATGTGACCAAATTGGGCGCACACCAGGACAAACCAGTAAAAAATCATCTCCACAAACTTGTCGCAAGTGAGTCACCTCCTGAGGTGAACAAACAGCCCCCTTGAACCCAGATTCTTGGGCCATCAGTGCCATTGTCAAAGCATATTCTGGTAATTCTAGGGGAACTTTCAAATCTTTTGCTAGCTGCAAAGAAGAAATACTAGTCAGTAAAGTAATAGCAATTAATTTCGGTGGTTGAACACCAGCTTGCAATGCTCCCACCTGTACGGCATCAGTTGCGGCTTTTAAGGCATCTTTCCCGGCACTGGCGTGAACTGTCAGTAAGTCCACCCCGTAACTAGCAGCACCACGACAAGCGCCGGCAACAGTATTAGGGATATCGTGAAACTTTAAATCTAAAAAAATCCGCTTTTGCCGAGATTTTAACACTTCCAGGATTGTAGGGCCAGAACTGGTGAATAATTCTAAACCCACCTTCCAAAAATTAACTTGTGGTAATCGATCTAACAGCGTGATGGCCCTCTGTAGATCCGGTACATCCAAAGGTACAATTATTCGTTCATTAGTCATTGGTCATTAGTCATTAGTTATTTAACAGCCGGACAAACTTATTTTTACCGACTTGCAGCACACGCCCGTGTAAATCACTTTTGCACTCAAACATCGTATCAACATCAGTAATGCGATGGCCATCCAGACGTACACCGCCTTCTTGAATTTTCCGTTTACCTTCCCCACTACTTTTGCACAAACCACTCAAATTGAGAAGGTGGAATAACTTGACAGGAAACTCTGACACCTCAGCCAGAGAAAACTCTGGAACTGCGCCTTCCTTACCACCGGTTTTTGCAGCTTCCTTAGCCTCATTAGCTGCGGTTTCACCGTTGTAGTGTTTAACCACTTCCCATGCTAAAAGCATTTGGCAAGCACGAGGATTTTCTGGCAGTTGATCCAAAGGTAAATCCGTAAGCAGTTCAAAATACTGAGGTAACAAATGATCAGGAACAGCTTGCAACTTCTGATACTTTTGGGCAGGATGTTCCGATAACCCCACATAATTACCGAGAGACTTAGACATTTTTTGCACACCATCCGTACCAATTAAAATCGGTAGCAGCACCCCAAATTGGGGCTTTTGTCGAAAATAGCGTTGCAAATCTCGCCCTACAGCAATATTAAATTTCTGGTCGGTTCCCCCTAACTCTACATCGGCATCAACGGCCACCGAATCATAGCCCTGCATTAATGGATATAGGAACTCATGGAGGAAAATTGGATTCTCTTTCTTATAACGTTCAGCAAATCCCTCTTTTGCTAACATCTGCCCTACAGTCATGGTAGAGAGTAACTCCAGAATTTTCCCTAAATTCAGGTGGGAGAGCCATTCAGAGTTATAACGAACCTCCAATCTCCCTGGTGTGTCAAAGTCCAAAATAGGGCGCACTTGGTCAAGATAGGTTTGAGCATTTAGTGCCACATCTGCCTCTGTCAACTGACGACGCACCTCAGATTTACCTGTAGGATCGCCAATACGAGCTGTAAAATCACCAATAATGAGAACTGCTGTATGACCTGCATCTTGAAAAGCCCGTAGTTTACGTACTGGTATGCTATGACCCAAGTGAATATCAGATCCCGTAGGATCAATTCCTAATTTAACCCTCAAAGCTCGGTCTGTAGTTGCCAAGCGCTTCTCTAAACTATCACTTTCACTATCCGTTGATTGGGGGAAAATTTCTACTATTCCACGATGTAGCCAAGAAAAATTTTGTGTCATACCCGGATATTCGCTACTAACTACGCTTTTACTATAAGTTAGGTTGGTTATATTCATTGGCAATTTGTTTGTACTTTAATCTACCGAATTAATATAATTGCAAACAATTAACCGCCAAGCTTCATTGAATATGAATAAACTACAGTTATATTTATAAATGAGGAATTAAGAACGCCGTGTCGTCTTCTAGGACTTTTACAAATAAGCAGCCACAAGGTCGCGCTTCATCAGGTTTTGAATTTTTGAAAGCAGTAGGTCAAATCACTGGCGGTACTCTGCTGTCAGTCACGATGCTGGCAAGCTCTATTGTAGCGGGAGGCTTGGTAGGTCTAGCTATTAGTTTTCGTAACTTGCCAGATGTTAGACAGATGCGTAACTTTCTGCCCACAGAAACCACTTATATTTATGACATTAAGGGCAAACTGTTAACTAGTATCCACGGGGAAGCAAACCGCGAAGTCGTACCTCTAGATAGAATTTCCCCTCATCTCAAACGAGCAGTACTAGCCAGCGAAGATAGTCATTTTTACGACCATCACGGTATCAATCCCAGTGGTATCGGACGTGCTTTGATAGTTAACTTGGCAGCGGGTAGAGTGCGAGAGGGCGGTTCTACCATCACCATGCAGTTGGTGAAAAATTTGTTTTTAACTCAAAAACGTGCCTTTACTCGCAAGTTAGCTGAGGGAGTACTGGCAATTAGGTTAGAGCAAATTCTCAGCAAAGACCAAATTTTGGAAATGTACCTCAATCAAGTTTATTGGGGTCATAATAACTATGGCGTACAAACGGCAGCACGCAGTTACTTCGACAAATCAGCACAAATCTTAAACTTGGCAGAGTCAGCAATGATGGCGGGTTTAATCCAAGCCCCGGAGGAATTTAGCCCCTTTGTGAATCGGAAGCTCGCAAAAGTAAAACAAGGGGAAGTTTTGGGGCGGATGCTCGACTTGAATTGGATTACCCGGCAAGAATACGATGAAGCCATCAACCAAGAACTTAAATTCGGTAGAATTAAGTCGTTTCAAGGTAGTGCCTTACCTTATGTAACCAATACGGTAGCTCAAGAACTAGTACAAAAATTTGGGCGTGAGACCTTGTTAAAAGCGGGAATGCGCGTACAAACCACTATTGATGCTGAGTTCCAAAAGATGGCGGAAGAAACAGTTAGCAAGTGGAGTAAATCATTGATTAGTCAAGGCTTGCGTGGTAATCAGATTGCCTTGGTAGCTGTGGACCCCCGCACCCATTTTGTCAAGGCACTGGTGGGTGGTGTAGACTCTAAAGCTAGCGAATTTAACCGTGCAACCCAAGCCCAGCGTCAACCAGGCTCCGCTTTTAAACCATTGGTATATTATGCTGCGTTTGCTACTGGTAAGTATACGCCAGAAACCGCAGTACAGGATACACCAATCAGCTATCGAGATGGTAGCGGTTGGTACAGACCAAGAAACTATGATGGCGGCTTTCAAGGATCAATGACGATACGTTCAGCCTTAGCTCAGTCTCGCAATATCCCGGTGATCAGGCTCGGTATGTCTGTAGGTATGAATAAAGTGGTAGATGTTGCTCGTACTTTGGGAATCAAAAGTCCCATGGCACCAGTGACTTCTTTACCCCTAGGAGCTATAGGCATTACACCTCTGGAACTAGCTAGTGCTTACGCTACCTTTGCCAATTATGGCTGGCAATCGCCACCAACAGTTATAGCGCGTGTTACTGATAGTAGTGGCAATATAATGCTAGATAATACACCTAAACCACAGTTAGTTTTAGATCCATGGGCATCAGCAGCAACTATCGATATCATGCGTTCAGTAGTAACCATGGGTACTGGTAAAGCAGCAGACATAGGCAGGCCCAGTGCTGGTAAGACTGGAACAACCTCCTCAGAAAGAGATATTTGGTATGTGGGGACTGTGCCACAGTTAACAACTGCTGTCTGGGTAGGTAGAGACGACAACAGACCGTTATCTCGAGGTGCAACAGGAGGCGGTATGGTAGCCCCCATTTGGAAAGATTTTATGCAGCAAGCTCTCAAAGGTGTGCCCTTGGAGAACTTTAAACCTATTTCTCAGTTTCAGCGCCCTAAATCATAAGTGGATGGGGATTTTGGAGAGGTGGTTCATCCAAAATCCCTGATCAAAAATTCAAAATTCACTATTGTTATTTTTCTAGTTCGCTTTTCATCCGCTGTAAGGTAAAATTCATTTGCTCAAACATCTGTTGCGGGGTCATGCCAAATTGACCTAGCTGAGTCTTGAGCTGCTGCACGGTCATCTGTGCCATGAAATCTTCTGAGAGCTCGAATCGCTTCATAAAAACGCGATATCGATCCATAATGGCTTCCATTTGCTCAATAAACAGCTTTTTACCCTCACGATCAAACTTGCCGTAGTTGCTGCCAAGGCTGATCATTGCTTGATAATCTTCAAACAGCTGTTTTGCTTCTTGCTGAACTATATCAGAGTCAAAGAATCCCATTTTGCTTATATCCAACTGAGTATTGAGACTCAGTAGCTTATATTTTTGCCTCTACCACTATTGTAGTTTAGGGAATTCGTCTAAGGAACAAGTTTCGGTTTAAGTACGGTTTTTTACCCGAATTTCAACACTTGACTATGTGGACAGTGCAGAAAAACTATTAACCAGTGATCAACAATTGGTGACTAATGACCAATGAAATCCAACATAATTCTTTGATGTATGGGGCCTAAAGGCCTGATTTCATCAGCAATTGATGAATAACACTTTCCTGTGCGAATATCTTCAGGTGTTAATAATTTCATATCCCAGCCTTCATTTAAATTCAGTTGACTTAATTCTGCTAACAGTGGTGCATGAAAAACGTGACGAACAGCAGCTTCATCTTGATAACAACCGAATTTAAAAAATTCTGGTAGTTTATAGCCGATTTCTTCTATAATCTCTCGCTTCACTGCTATATCTGGCGTTTCATCCACTTCTAGATGTCCACCGAATAGCCCCCAGTAACCCGGGTAGAGAATATCAGGGATATTATCTCGCAGTTGCATGAGAAATTTGTCTTCTTGGTAAAGAATTGCGATTGCTACATGGACTGGTTGATTAGTCATTAGTTGTAACTGGATATTTTCCTAAGAATCCTAACTTTCCTCAATATAAGTTTCCCCAAATTCTTGGTCAGCTAAGGGAATACTTTTATAGCGAACTTTACCCCTAATTACTACTGGGTCTCCCTCTTTGAGATTGGGTTGATGAGTAATCACCCAAATTTTGCCGGTGGAGTCACCAATTTGATATGCCCATTGCTTAATTAAAGGAACTTGCTTTTCTACTTTACCTTGGATATAAACTATGGACTGCTGGTCTGTTTCGGCTTTAATATCCCGAATGAAAGTCACATTGCTACCAATGCCCAAGTTTCCAGTGTTTAAGGTGGATTTTGTGAAAGAACCACAACTAGAAAGACCAGCTACAAGTAACAAAGCAACTCCCAGGCGGTAATAAGGAATAATACTGCCAAGGTGAAATTTTTTTGTTCGTTGCATGAAGTGAATTCCCATGAGTAAACTTGCCAAGCAGAGGGGGATTATTGCCCATTTCTCATTAACCTCTATATTTGATTGCTTTATTGTTCAGTTGAGGCAGTTGATCTGAGAATATAGACAATATGAGTATAGTCTTGCGGATCAAAAGACGCTACGCCATTACGCAACAACACCTTAATAGTTAAGGAAAGGATTGAAATATGGACTCAAGGCGAGTCTTGTGGGGATTCTAATGGAAACAAAAACTGCCAAAATTCTGGATGGTAAAGCTTTAGCTGAAAAAATTCATCAAGAAATTTCAGCTATCACTAAAAAAACACAAACAAAAATGGGGCGACCTCCCGGTTTAGCCGTACTAATGGTCGGTGATAACCCAGCATCAGCCGCTTATGTACGCAACAAAGAACGAGCTTGTACTAAAGTCGGTATTGCTTCTTTTGGCCAGCATTTTCCGACAGAAACTAGCCAAGGGGAAATAGAACAAGTAATTGCTGCACTCAACGAAGATGAACGGGTAGACGGTATTCTCGTGCAGTTACCTCTACCCAGCCACTTGGATGCTGTAGCCATGCTCAATACAATAGACCCGGACAAAGATGCTGATGGACTGCATCCAGTTAACTTAGGGCGGTTAGTCCGGGGAGAAGCTGGTTTACGCAGTTGTACCCCAGCCGGTGTGATGCGACTATTGGAGGAATATGAAATTTCTTTGCCAGGAAAACAAGCTGTGGTGGTGGGGCGCAGTATTTTAGTCGGTAAACCCATGGCCTTGATGCTCTTGGAAGCCGATGCTACCGTGACTATTGCTCACTCGCGATCGCTGGATCTTGGTACTATCACTAAGAATGCTGATATGATTATTGCTGCTGTGGGTCGCCCAGGATTAATTACTGGTGAAATGGTCAAACCTGGTTCTCTTGTGGTAGATGTGGGGATGAATCGTGTCACAGATGCCAGTGGCAAAAGCCGATTAGTTGGCGATGTTCAATGGGAATCAACTGCTGGCGTGGCCGAATATATCACTCCAGTTCCCGGTGGTGTTGGTCCCATGACCGTGGCTATGTTGCTGCAAAACACAGTCACCAGTTATTTGAAAAAGGCAAGGTAGTTGTGAGTGGTCAGTTATTAATTTTAAATTTTTAAATTTTTAAATTTTTAAATTTTCACTCCTCAATCATGACTTTTTCCGCGCCAGAGCATCTTAGAATTGTGACGGATAGGACAAACAGCCAACAGCCCAAAATCAAAGGAATTTAAGAATGGTAGCAGCTGACAACCTCCAGACAATGCATCAGGAAGCCACCTTTAACCTCGCCGCCTATCTCAATGAGCGGCAAAAACTTTGTGAAACTGCTCTGGATCAAGCTATTCCCGTAGTCTATCCAGAAAAGATTTATGAATCCATGCGCTATTCGCTATTGGCTGGAGGTAAGCGTCTACGCCCCATTCTCTGCCTTGCTGCCTGCGAAATGATTGGTGGAACCATTGAAATGGCTATGCCAACGGCCTGTGCTATGGAAATGATCCATACAATGTCCTTGATTCACGACGACCTGCCAGCAATGGATAATGATGATTATCGTCGTGGCAGATTGACAAATCACAAAGTATATGGCGAGAATATAGCAATTTTAGCTGGTGATGGCTTGTTGGCTTATGCTTTTGAGTTTGTGGCTACTCAAACTCCTGATATCGTTTCCAGAGAACGAGTTTTGCAGGTGATTGCTCGTGTAGGCAAAGCTGTGGGGGCGGCTGGGTTGGTGGGGGGTCAAGTGGTTGATTTAGATTCAGAAGGTAAATCTGATATTTCTCTGGAAACCCTGAATTTTATTCATAACCACAAAACGGCTGCCCTTTTAGAAGCTAGTGTTGTTTGCGGGGGAATTGTAGCGGGAGCATCTTCAGAAGATGTAGAACGACTATCTCGCTATTCCCAAAACATCGGTCTGGCATTTCAGATCATAGATGATATTCTGGACATAACTGCTACTCAGGAGCAATTAGGTAAGACTGCTGGTAAAGACCTAATAGCTAAAAAAATTACTTATCCCAGCCTTTGGGGACTTGAAGAATCACGTTCCAAAGCTCAAAAGCTAGTGGAAGCAGCCTGTGAAGAATTAGAAACATTCGGAAAGTTGGCACAGCCACTCCAAGCACTGGCTCACTTTATCACAAGTCGCAATCACTAGGTCAATTTGGGATTGAGGATTTTGGGTTGTATTAAAATGTTTCCTCAGAAAAAATTGCTGCTAAATTTACTAACCGAACCAAAATACCATGCAGGACATAGGAAATATTTTAGATAACCGCGTGCTGCTGGTTGCTCTGGTAGCTTGTTTAGTTGCTCAAGTACTGAAGCTGGTAGTTGAGGTGGTCAAACATCGCAAACTGAATGTACGTGTTTTAGTCACAACTGGAGGTATGCCTAGTGCCCATTCAGCTTTTGTTACAGCTCTAGCAGCTGGGGTAGGGCAAAGCCTTGGTTGGTCATCTCCTGAGTTTGCTTTAGCTACGGTTTTTGCCATTATTGTCATGTATGATGCAGCCGGAGTCCGTCAAGCTGCTGGCAAGCAAGCTCGGATTCTCAATCAAATGATTGATGAACTGTTCCACGAAAAACCAGACTTTAGCCAAGACCGTCTCAAAGAATTACTAGGGCATACACCGGTGCAAGTCATAGTTGGGTCGGTTTTGGGGATAACCATTTATTGGTTAGCTCGATTTGCTTATTAGTTTATCAGACAATTAGCTTCTGATTTTAATGTTTCATGATAAAACCAGACACTTTGCCCTGTTAGCAGTTGGCATCGCCCTGTTGTGTAACGACGAGTCTGTGAATGTAGAATGCTTACGCCTTTGGGCCTAGCAGTGTCACAAACGCACAGATGAGCGCAGTAACATGACTTTACTTCCATCTACTATGACGGCAAAAAAACCGCGTTGGTTGAGTTTTTCCAGTGTGCGGTATGCTTCTCGTTGGTTGCTAGTGTAAGCTGCTAGCAAATAAGGGCGTTGTCCGTAGGAAGCAAAGCCTATGTTACCACCCATCACTTCTTGTACACTATTTGCCAGTTGCGGTTGGTTGAAATAATCTACCAATACAGCATAACCATCTCCTAATACTTGGGGATTAAAGCTGATTGTCTGAGTTTGAGTTCGTGGTGCTTGTGTGATACCTGCTACTGTCGGTGTTGTAGTAATGATGGCAGATAAACCAACAATATTATTTACATATCTTGCCCAACGATTAGCATCCTCCATTTTTTTAAACCCGCCGATGCGCGTCACTGTATCAGTAAGATATTGGCAAGTTGTAGCTTGAATTTCACTGGGTAATACACTACGTAGCTGTTTCTGACTATTTGCTGTGGGACTAACTACTAGCAAAAGATACTCCCCAGGGCGGGGTGGTTGACAAATAGGAACATTTTGTTGGGCAATGACAGAAGTCATGCTACCTATCAAGCCTGTTGCTGCAATTGCTAATGTATTGAATAAAGTATTAAGTTGGTGCACAAAGCTGTAACGCATAAACCAGATTCTCTACCAAAATTTCCAAAATATTTTTTGTTTAGCTAATTTTAGGGCAGGTTTTTTAGCTGCCCCATGTTGTTCTCGCTGGCGAAGGTAAGGGGGACGTGGCCGGGAACCAATGGACTAAGACAGGGCAGCGAGGGATGCCAAAGGATTTGAAATTGTCTCAGAAGGAGCCTGAAATTCTCCTGTAATCACATACTCTAACCGCAGTTTCAGCCAGGTAATAAATTGGGAATTGGTAGAAATAATGGCGGCGGCTGGTTTAGGACACTTAGCTTTGATGTCTGCCATTTGAGGTGATTCTAAGAACGCTGGCTGCTTGATTAACCAAAAATCAATTTCTTTTTCTTGCTCATGGTAATAACGAGTGCGTTCTTTTAGCACTTCTGCCATTGGTTCTTCTTCTATCAGGAACTTTTGACTTGCCAAAACGTAATAGTATGTTTGCATTTTTTTACCTTTGCTTGCTATCTCATAGTTCAGGGTACAGTATCTAGCACTGTACCCCTAAAAAATAATTGAACCGGAATTACTTCTTCAAAGCACTAAAGGGACAAGTACTGGTTTTTCCTTGAGCAGTGGTTGATTTTTTTTTCCCATGCCAGAAGTGTTGCAAAAAACTCCAAAAATTTGTTTGTTTGTGCTGTTGTTCAGCAGTTTCTTGTGGTCCACTTGCTGTTAGCTTCTCTAAGAACTTGGTGTTGTCATAATAGTGTTCCAAGGACAAGATTTTCAAGTCATCGGTAACCCGGGCAATGCTCATACCGATAACTTCTATTGTCTCTCCTGTGGGTGCATAGTCTTTGTATGTGCCCTGAAAATGTCCCCAATGCCGCCATTTAAATGCAATGGTGGGTGGAGCTGAGAATACTTCTAGCACTTCCCAGAGAAATCCTTCGGGAAATGCTGTATGAAAGAGGTTTGTGGATGTTTCAAAGTTTTCTTCAGCAGCTTTGTAATGTTGTGTATTACCGATTAAGAGTTTGTAAGTCCCCGACTCTACCACATCTGATACTGTATAGCTAGGTCCTCCATTGGTACTCATGGAGAACTGGTCATGGACAACGGATATCCACTGCTGGGGGTTAGTTTTGAAGTTAGCTTCTACATCGAAGGTTCTCACCAAGTTTTGAACTATCGCTTCTAGTGAACCTTGGGGATGATTACGTGTACTTTCTTTGGCCAGATTTTCGTTGGAACGGCTATAGTCAGGAAACTTGCCATAGCGCCATTGGATATCAGTACTCTGTTCTAGTACTTTATCTCTGTGCTGTACCCAAAGCGGCAGATTGTTCGACTTTGTTGAGGTCATAGAAGTTTTTGCTGAAAATTTAACTCCAAATTGCTGGATTTCGCAGTTACAACCCCTCTAGTTTGGAAATCTTAAGACCCTATGCATCGCTGCAATGACTGATAACTACAATCCCTGTATAGCTTGTTTCATTTCGCGGACTGCTCTTTCTATTCCTACTAATGCTGCTCGACTGATAATAGTATGACCAATATTCAGTTCTTCCATTCCTGGTAGTGCAGCTACGGGATAAACGTTCCAGTAGGTAAGTCCATGACCAGCATTGACCCGCAATCCGCTTTGAATTGCTTGCTCACATCCTTGAGCCAATATAGCTAATTCTTGCTGGCGACTTTTTTCATCTTTAGCCTCAGCGTATTGACCGGTGTGGAGTTCAACAAATTGCGCTTTTACCTTGACAGATGCTTCAATTTGTGATGGCTCTGCATCGATAAATAAACTGACTGGAATACCGACGCTTTGCAATTTATCCACTATCTCACCTATTCTAGCAATTTGCCCGACGATATCTAATCCGCCTTCTGTGGTGACTTCTTCCCGCTTTTCGGGGACTAGAGTTACGTAATCAGGTTTAATATCTAGAGCGATACCCAGCATTTCATCGGTGGCAACCATTTCTAAATTGAGGTGTGTTCGCACCGTCTGGCGTAGCAGTCGCACATCTCTATCTTGGATATGTCGGCGATCTTCTCGCAGATGGACGGTAATACCGTCTGCACCCCCTAATTCTGCTAGTACTGCCGCCGCTACGGGGTCTGGTTCCACTGTCCGCCGGGCTTGGCGGATGGTGGCGATATGGTCAATGTTAACGCCAAGTGTAGGCACCCTTGTATCTCCCTCTTCATATTCCCTAAGTCCTGATTTTACCGAAAAAATGGGTTTACAGCCCGGTGTTTCTGGGACGGCTTTGATGTTATGGTGTTTTGTGTAGAAGTTTTCCGTGATCCTAACTCGAAGCACTAGTATAAAAGCGCAAAGCAAATCGCCAAAATCCACTGGAAACCCAAAATAACACCACTGCTAACACTCCTGCACCTATTAACCAGTTGATTTGACCCCGACCTAGCATCACTTCTGCTGGTATAGTTGTCAAAAATGCTACTGGTACTACAAAAGTAAAGAAAAAGCGGTAAGCGGTGGGATAAGCTACCATAGGGTATCTGCCAGCTTCTAGTAAACCCCGTAAAACTTCAGTAGCATTGTATATTTTGACAAACCAAATACTAGTTGCTCCCAACATAAACCATAAACTATAAAGGATTGCCAAACCGAATAACAATGGCACTGCACTCAGAAGATAATTGCTGATTCCCAAACCCAGGCTTTTACCTGCATAGCCAATGATAATACTGCCAAAAATTAAATCTGGTAGTCCCCAAGGTGATAGGGTATGTGTAGAAAGCCAAAACTGACTGCGGATAGGTTTTAGGAGCACAAAATCTAATGTACCTTCCTGGACATGGCGGACAATGCGATTTAAGTTTGGGGCGAGAAGGGTGGCGGCAAAGCCTTGTAGCAAGGTAAAAATTCCCAGAACCAGTAATGCTGCTTCCCATGACCAACCAGTAAAGGTGTAGCCAGTACGGTAAAACAAGAATAATCCAAACAGACTACCTGCAAGACTACCCAAACTGCTGAGGGCAGCTATCAAAAAGTTGAGGCGATACTCCATCTCAGCGGCGATAGCAGTACTCCAAAATAGCCTTAGCACTTGCCAATATCTTTTCATATTGCACCCTTAACCCAATATTTTGAAGCATAGCGAATCACCGACAGTCTTAGCCACAGGATGAAGTATTCAACGTAAAATAGAATTATTGTGCAAGATAAATTACCTAGATTAGATGATTAAACTAGACCAGTTTTTAAAGTTTATGGGGGTAGCCTCAACAGGAGGACAAGCTAAATTGATAATTATTGATGGTGGTGTAAAAGTAAATGGCGTAGTTGAAACTCGACGGGGAAGAAAATTAGTGGTAGGCGACAAAGTAACAGTATATGGGCAAACTTTTGAGGTTAATCTATAATTTATCTTCTCAGTTCACAAAATATGTCTTTAACACTTTTTCTCCACAAGGCTTTTAGACAAGCTATATAGCAGTGCTGATAAGTTAAGAACATAAAGATCCCTAACTTCTTGAATCAGTGGGGATTCTTAGCTTTTTGGTTTTGGCAAATCAAATAGAATTGGTACATTTAATTTCTGAAGATGACTAATAGTTAGTAATTTAAATCACAAATTAATAATTCCTAAATGTTACATATTTACATTTAAATATTTTAATCTATGCAATATATTTTAAATAGCAAAAGAATTTACATTATCAAAATATTGATTTGAAAAATATAAGCAGTTTAAAAAAAAATCTGATAATTTTGACAATTACTAAAAAAATCTTTAAGCTAAAGTATAGGTTGCACAAAGAAAAGAGAACACATCTGTTTTGTTAGATAAATTAAAAATTGTTGTTGTAAATTATCGGCATGAACAAATGAATTGACGTTAATCATTAATGATTGATAGTAATTGCATTTCGTTAGACTAAAACTAGAGACTTAGAACTGCTTTGTCTTGACAAAAACCGGATTTCGCCCGCATATCTGAACAAACTCCGGTCAGTTGCAACTAACTAATGTAGTGGTGTGCGGGCTGTGAATATTAACTATTCAGGAGAAATAGATATGTCCAGGAGAACACAATGCTTGAGAATCTGATATCTTTGAATGACCATAATCTGCCTTATCCAGATACGATGCACCCCATCGTTGTCCACTTTATAATTGCGATGGTTTTGTTTGCATTCTTCTGCGATATAATAGGCTACTTTACTGGTAGAACTCATCTATTTGAGGTGAGTTGGTGGAATATGTGTGTAGCGACCATTGCTATCTTCGTTGCTATTATTTTTGGGCAATTTGAAGCAGGTCTAGCACAACCTTACGACCTAGCTAAATCAGTATTGAATGTACATACATTGATTGGTTGGTCACTGTCTGGAATTATCGTATCAATTACAGCTTGGCGCTATGTAATTCGTATCCGCAACCCTTACAAATTGCCGTTTCATTATATGTTAACTGGGTTGTTATTGACTGTTATTGTTGGCGTGCAAGTATATCTCGGAGATCAACTGGTTTGGGTATATGGACTGCACACGGTACCAGTGGTTGAAGCAGTGAAGGAAGGTATCTTGCCATGAACTCTGAACTCATTGATCAGTTAAGGGCACAATTGGGCGCAAATGGATTACCTTACTCTATTCCCATACATCCCAACTTAGTTCATTTGACTTTGGGTCTGTTCATCATTGGTATTACTTTTGATATTGTGGGTATGCTGTTGCCGTTGCAAAAACGAGTCTTGAAGTTTTTGGCGATTCCGGCACAACCTGCCAACTTCTTTGATGTGGGCTGGTACAATATGCTAGGCTCTACCGTCGTTACTATCTTCACTGTAGCGGCAGGCTTTTATGAAATGCTGCTGGCAACACCCCCAGCTGATGTCAAGAGTGCCTGGGGAATGCAGGCTATGGAAACTATGCTTTGGCATGGGGTTGGTGGGGTATTATTATTCGGGTTGATTGTGGGTCTGACCATGTGGAGAGGATGGCAGCGTTTTGTTTGGAGTAAGTACCCAGATCAACAAGTGCAGTGGGGTTATCTCGCCACGGGTATGGCAGTGATTTTGCTTATGTACTTCCACGGTACATTAGGAGCGCAAATGGCAGCTGAATTTGGCATACATAATACTGCCGATAGCTTACTGCGATTGGGCGAAGACCTTAACACAATGCTGAAGTAACCAATGTTGGTCATTTTTTACTAATGACTGATGACTAACAAATAAAGACTAAGAATTATGAACGTGCGGAAGATTTTCAATATTTTCAGAGTGTTTGTGGGTGCAACCATTGTGGCTGTGATTAGTCTCTGGATAGGACAGCAGGCTTATGGGTGGCTTCCCCCTCAAGCAGCAGCAGAATCTCAGCTAATCGATAATTTAATTAGCTTCTTAGTGACCCTCGGTGGGTTCATTTTCTTGGGCGTAACCGGCACTCTGATGTATTCCATTATTTTCCATCGAGCAGAAGAAGGGGACTTGACAGATGGCCCACACATTGAAGGTAATGTCACCTTAGAAATTGTTTGGACAGCCATCCCCATTATGTTAGTGCTGTGGATTGCTGGCTATAGCTACCAAGTCTACGAGCAAATGGGAATTCAAGGGCCGATGGAAATCGTGCATTTCCATAATCCTATAGGCATGGAATCGGCTTATGCAGCAGCAAAAGAAGAACCGCCTGAGGCTGAAGCCTCAGCCGTAGAAAAAATTGATGTAGTGGCTCAACAATGGGCGTGGATCTTTCATTACCCTGAAAAAAATATTACCAGTACGGAACTGCATTTACCAAGCGATCGCCGGGTACGTTTGGCACTAACATCGCAAGATGTGCTGCACGGCTTCTATATTCCTGCATTTCGCCTCAAGCAGGATATTGTACCCAACCACATCATTCACTTTGAATTTACTCCCATGCGGGTAGGACAGTATAGGCTCACTGATTCCCAATATAGCGGTACATACTTCGCGACGATGCAGGCCAATGTCGTCGTTGAATCTTTACAAGATTACCATCAATGGCTGTCTCGAGTTGCGACCCAAAAGCCAACCCCGGCGAACAATCAAGCAGCTTCTGAGTATGCCCAAGCAACCAGTCAGTCAGTCAAAACTGGTTGGACTACGGTAGCGCCGGCGGCATCTCCCCTAGTGAATTATGCTGGGGGAAGCAATTTTCCTAATGACTAATGACTAATGATTAATGATTAAAAGGAAACTTACCGATGACAAATATCCCTCTTGTAGGCATCAGGGACACTAGTGAACAACCTGGTGACTGGAAGAAATACTTTAGCTTCAGCACCGACCATAAGGTTATAGGTATTCAGTACCTTGTCACCTCATTCATCTTCTTTCTGGTAGGCGGTATCTTCGCCATGGTGATTAGGGGAGAACTAATTACACCCCCATCTGACTTAATTGACCGCACCGTTTATAACGGAATGTTCACGATGCACGGCACTGTCATGCTGTTTTTGTGGACATTTCCCTCCCTAGTGGGTTTTGCTAACTATTTAGTACCTCTGATGATTGGGGCGCGAGATATGGCATTTCCCAGACTCAACGCCGTTGCCTTTTGGATGGTACCGATAGTTGGGATTCTCCTCATGGCCAGTTTCTTTGTCCCTGGAGGTCCGGCCCAAGCTGGTTGGTGGGCTTACCCGCCAGTCAGTCTGCAAAACCCCACAGGTCACTTAATCAATGGTCAAGTGCTTTGGTTAGTGGCAGTAGCTGTATCCGGGGTATCCTCAATTATGGGGGCAGTGAACTTTGTTACCACAATTGTCAAAATGCGCGCTCCTGGTATGGGATTTTTTCGGATGCCCTTATTTGTTTGGGCAGTATTTAGCGCTCAGATTATCCAATTGTTTGGATTACCTGCACTGACAGCAGGTGCGGTCATGCTGCTGCTAGACCTGACGGCTGGTACTGCCTTTTTCAACCCCAGCCACGGAGGTAATCCAGTTCTGTTTCAGCACTACTTCTGGTTTTACTCCCACCCGGCAGTTTACGTGATCATTCTGCCTATTTTTGGTATTTTCTCAGAAATTTTCCCGGTCTATGCCCGCAAACCACTATTTGGCTACAAAGTAGTTGCGATTTCCTCTATGTTAATTGCTGTAGTCAGTGGTATAGTTTGGGTACACCACATGTACGTTAGTGGTACACCTGCCTGGATGCGGCTAATATTCATGCTCACAACCATGTTTGTTTCTGTGCCCACAGGCATTAAAGTATTTGCTTGGGTAGCGACCATTTGGGGCGGGAAACTACGACTAGATACACCGATGCTGTTTTCCCTGGGTGCTTTAGTGATGTTTGTCTTTGCAGGTATAACGGGAATTATGCTTTCCTCCGTACCTGTAGATGTACACGTCAATAATACTTACTTTGTAGTTGGTCATTTTCACTATGTTCTCTTTGGCACAGTGACGATGGGTTTATATGCTGCCATCTACCACTGGTTTCCCAAAATGACGGGGAGAATGTACTACGAAGGCTGGGGTAAATTACACTTTTGGTTAACATTCATTGGCACTAACCTGAACTTTTGGCCGATGCACCCATTGGGACTCCAAGGAATGTTACGCCGAGTTTCTTCCTACCCGCCAGAGTACGAATTTTGGAACATAATTGCTAGCTTAGGCGGATTTCTGCTGGGAATGTCCACTTTACCGTTTATCTTCAATATCATAGCTTCCTGGATGCAGGGGGAAAAAGCACTGGATAATCCCTGGCGTGCCATAGGCTTAGAGTGGATGGTTTCTTCTCCCCCGCCGGTAGAAAATTTTGAAGAAATTCCCATCATCATCTCCGCACCCTACGGCTACGGCAAATCAGAACCTTTAACAGCCAACAACCCTGCATTCAAAAACGCAGACTAACCTTTCCCTCGGGGCACTTTTGGGCTTTCCTTGGCGTTTTTCTGGGTTTAAAAAAGGAGAATTCTCATCAATGGACAGTTCCATCAACTCAAAGGAGTTGCAATTGCCAAAGTATCACACAGGGGTTGAACACGAACACGACGAAGAAGGTAACAAAATGTTTGGCTTCGTAGTCTTCCTTCTGTCCGAAAGTGTGATCTTCCTCAGTTTCTTTGCTGGATATATCGTCTACAAAACCACAACTCCTAACTGGCTACCAGCCGGAGTTTCCGGACTAGAAATCAAAGAACCTGCAATCAACACAGTTATTCTTGTTTCCAGTAGCTTTGTGATTTACCTAGCAGAACGCGCGTTGCAAAACCACAATTTAAATGGGTTTCGCTTTTATCTCGGCGCAACAATGGGAATGGGTAGCTACTTTTTAGTGGGACAAGCTATTGAATGGAGTAACTTGGAATTTGGCTTTACCTCCGGGGTATTCGGTGGTATGTTCTACCTGCTAACTGGTTTTCACGGTTTGCACGTTCTCACTGGTATTATATTGCAGTTGATTATCTTTGTCCGTTCTTTTATTCCAGACAACTACGAATCAGGTCACTATGGCGTAAATGCCACTTCTTTGTTTTGGCACTTCGTAGATGTAATTTGGATTGTTTTGTTTATCCTCATTTATTTGTGGCAATAGGGCTTGGAGTAGACATCTTCGCCCAAAAATGTAGAGACGTTCTATGGAACGTTTCTACAACAGTGATGAGAATGAACGCCAAGTTAAATATCAAAAAACTTAAATATCAAAAAACTTATTCACCCCAGCGATACCACTGACGAAAATTGGCTCCAGCGCTCACAGCCAAACCAATTTGATGCTGTAATGATAGTTCGTCGTGACCGCCTTCGTTAGCACCGATGTAATACATCCGGAAACTACCATCATCCATTGGTACCACACAAGGGGTACCCACTGCTCGTGCATCCCAATAACCAGAACCTTTTTCAGCATGACTAAATATGGGGACATCTGTATCTTTTTGCCAGTGAATACCATCATCAGAAATGGCTAAACCAATAGAGTGGTAACCACTGTTATTAACACCTTCATAAAACATTAAGTATTGTTTGTTGATTTTCAAGACATGGCGAGTGCCAATACCTCTCTCATCAAAACTTCCAGATTCCCCCGGACCTAAAATCTGACCCACTTTTTCCCAATGCAAACCGTCAGTTGATACTGCTAGACCAACTAAAAAACCTTTTTCTGGGTTTAAGGTGTGGTAGTATAATTTCCAACTTTGACCATCACGCAAGACTTGGGGCCAGGCACAAAACAGGGCATCAAATTCGCCTGCTTGACCGACATCGAGAATTGCCCCTTGGTAAGCACCTTCTAACCGTACCCAATTTATACCATCACGGGAAATAGCGCAGCCGGGGCGCATCTTTAACCCCTTGGCTGAAAATTTGCCAATATCAACAATTGTGTGGTTACCGCCAAAGTACCACATCCAATAAAGATTATCGTCAAAGTTAACATTACTAACACCAACATGGGCTGAATCAAAGCGATGAGCGTCTGGGTGAGGCTCTAATACAGATCCCATTGTCAGTGGGCCTTTGAGCCGTTGCCAATTCACACCGTCAGGAGAAATGGCCAAGCCACAGCGACCAGTAGGTAAATTAATTTGCTGATCAAAAGAAGCATCCCGACCGTAGTACCACATCTTCCAGGTACCATCAGGACAGTGCATTACCTGTGGTGCAGAAACCCGCTCGGAGTCCCACCAGCCTTCTGTTCCTGGTGCTAAAATTAGACCGGGTTGATTCATTTGTGTTAATTGATTACTCATGAAGTTAGAAGATAACTATAGAGCCACTGTTCAAACTTAGCATCACTCACTTGTGCTTGCCGCATCATTTTTCCTAAATAGATTTCGCTATCAGCTTTATAGGCATCCTTGGCCCCCACTGCATTACGAACCTGTATAATGTGGGTGCGGGGTTTACGACTATTTTCATAATTAGCTAAGGCTGCGTTAATATCGGCCCCGTTGCGAAGGTATTGGGCAAGTTCCCAAGCATCTTCAAAGGCTGTATTGGCTCCTTGTCCTAGTAATGGCACCATTGGATGAGCAGCATCTCCTAAGAGTGTGACTCTGCCTTGACTCCAGTTTTTTAGGGGGGGTCTGTGACATATGGGGCGCTCCACAATGTCTTGAGGATTTGTTGCTGCCAATATTTCTTGTACTGGTTCTGCCCAACCAGCAAAGTTTTCTTGGATACGAGATTTTACATCAGCAGGACTTTGAGCAATAGATCCATGGGGACATAGAGAAGCTGCACTCCAAAATACATATCCACTACCTAGGTCAAAGAAGCCAAATATTTTGCCATCGGATGCTGTGATAGACATAACTTGATGAGGAAGTAGTTTTTCGTGGCTGTATTTGAGAACAGCTCGCCAAGACATACGACCGGCATAAGTGGGATCTCCGTCACCAATTAATGTTTGTCTAACTGCGGAGTTTAATCCATCGGCACCAATTAATAAATCTGCCTGCACGGTTTTTCCACCTTCAAAGCATACTTCCACCTGTTGCTGATTTTGCTGAAAGCCAATGCACCTATGGTCAAGGTGAATGATATCAGGTGGAAGTTGAGCCGCGAGGATTTCTTGGAGACGTGACCAGCGAATTTGTAACATTGGTTGTTTGTATTTTTCCAAGAGTGTTACCGATTTCTCCCCAATTAACTCGCCGTTACTTTTATACAGTTTCAGCTTGTGAGTTTCGCTACCTTCTGCTTTTAATAAGTCAGTGATACCAGGTGTAATTGCCTCTAGACTATGCAAACCGTTGGGCACAAGACTTAAAGCAGCACCCACTGGGCGCAAAAGACGGGCTTTTTCGTAGACATGGGCATTGATACCTTGTTTACGGAGTGCCTGAGCCACGGATAAACCACCAAGTCCCGCACCAATAATTGCTACTTTGTTAACCATGGGTTAAGTATTATTCTGTAATATAGCTAGTCATTTATCGTTGGATTTTTTCACTTTGGATATCCAGGGTTGATATAAATTCAAAATTTCTGAGTAGGGAACTGAGGTTTCAAATATCAGGTCGATTAGTGAAGGTGGAAAAAACTGTGGTAAAAATCGGTGCATAGTTTTGGCAATATGTTCTCTCAAAATAAACTCAATAAATAATTTGGTTGATTTGGGAAAAGCATAATCTCCTAATTCCACTAAGGCGTAACCATCTGGTTGACGGCGGGTAGTAAATTGTGGCAGAGTCTCAGCTAAATTGTCAGCATATTCGTTTAAAATCTGATTAAAAACTGCTACATCTTCCAATGCTGCATTACAACCTTGACCAATGGAAGATGAGACTGCATGGGCTGCGTCTCCCATAATTATTACGCTATCATCTAGATGATAATGGTTACAGCGAACGGTTAAAATTTTAGCAGTTGGTCTTTCGAGAAAAGCTTTGGCTGCTTCTAATGTCATCATCTGACCAATTTCTGGAAAGTTTTGTTGAAAAAATTGCATTACTTCTTGTGCGCTAGACAGATTAACTATTTGATTTTTTTGATGGGGAAAATTGATTGCACCACTCATTGTCCCATCGGCTTGATGCAGTGCTACCATCAGTGTGCCGTCTTCTAATCTCCAAGTGTGAATATTATCTGATTTGAGGCAAGAACTTGAGTTTTTGGTATTTTCTAAAAAAATTGATTTGTAATCAGTAGGGTAATACTTTTGCTCGCAGTAAAAATCTTCCGCACCCAGGAAACCTTCTCTGACGACGGAATTTGCTCCATCTGTGCCAACTAACAAATCATAATTAACAGTGAAATCATCTTTTGCCCCAATATTTTTAAATTTGACAATTTTAGCTGCAAAATCTACAGAAGTACATTCAGAATCAAAGTGAATTTTTAGACGACTTTCATCGTACTTTTGCGTTAATTGTTTTAACAGTACAATTACTAAATTAGTACGGTCAAGAGTAACCAGGGGTTTTTTCCTGGGTGTGAATCTGGACTTACGATTTTTTTGGTGAAAAAGCGTTCCTGTCATCTCTACACTTACTGCTTTGACTGCTGCTTCTAAACCCTCAATTTGTGTCAAAACACTCATTCCCCTTGGGTTTAGAGAGATGGGAAAGGTGCGGGATTTTGAGAAGGAGACAATGCGAGGATCGCTGCGACGTTCGTAAATGTTGATATTGTATTTGTTATCACGACGTAAAAGATACTCGGCTAGCAGAATTCCGCTGGGTCCAGCACCGATAATTGCTACTTTTTTGACCATGCTTCTAGGTCTTACGCATTGATAGAGGAAGAAAAATACTTAATGGTGGAACTTGAATATTAAATTCCTATAAAAAAGTTTTTCATGAATCTTGAGGAGGATTTAGTAATAAGTGTAAAATGTCATAGGAAAGTGTCACAAATCTTATGGTTGCTCTGTATTTAATTTAACTAAATTATTAGTATTCATTACTTGCATTGCAAAAAAAATTGACCATTAAAGCAGTGTAAATGTTTTAACTCCAGGGTTATTAATCCCAATATTTTGATTAAAGACAATTTCTTGATTTTGAATATTAAACCATAATTTTTATAAAAAAGAGGGATATTTAAAGTTAGTCATAAAATATATATGTATAATATTTCCCTTACTCATCTTTGGTAGTTATGTATCAAATAAACAGCCCTTGGTATTGCTGTTCATAAGTGATTTTTTCTCTGGTGATAAATCTGGGTTAATAGTTACGCAACGCTAACTATCACAATTCAGATTAAATTGCTGTAAAATGCGATATTGTGAAATTTGCATTATCAGTTTATTTTATAAATAGTTATCTTGGTTTATTAAATATACAAGCAAAATTTGTTAATGGTAAAGACTATGTTGAAATCAATTGAAGGAATTTACAAATACGGTAAAGTAGAACTTACAGAATTACCAGAAGATATTTCAGAAAGTCGTGTGATTGTGACTTTTTTAGATGCTAAAAAAAATCAACGGAAAAAGCAGATGATGCAGTTTGGGATTTTTGCGGGAAAGAAACAATCAACAGCAGCAGATTTTAAAATTGCTGAATTTTATGGGGATATTGAGGATAGCTTAGACTGGTTATAAGTAGTTATGAAATACGTTATAGACACTCATGCTTTAATTTGGTTTCTGGAAGGTAATTCACGGTTAAGTACAAAAGCTAAAGTTATTTTGTCTCAACCAGATTCTCAGTTAATTATTCCTACAACTACTTTAGCTGAGGCTGTTTGGATTGTGGAAAGAGGTAGAACATCTATTCCTGATCCTAAAGATATAATTTCTATAGTAGAAGCTGACCCCCGTGTGGTAATTTACCCATTTGATCAAGATGTACTGCACATGACTATGAGGTTATCTGGGATTGATGAAATGCACAATAGACAAATTGTAGCAACTGCGCTAATTATAGGAAGTAAAGGTGAATATGTGCAGTTATTAACTTGCGAGGAAAATTTAACTGCGTCGGGTTTAGTTGCTACTGTTTGGTAGTTGGTAAATCAAGGGGATGGCACTACATTATGCTTTTTTCTTGCTTTCTGTTTCTTATCCTAAACAAAAACTTCCCAAATCTTTGAGGGAAATTCTAAAGCCACCCATACCAGAAAGAAGATATAAGAATGTAAATTTTGCTTGATGGTTTATAATTTTTACAGGTTGAGATAATTGAAATAATTCAAGTTGTTAATCATGACCATGAGGTTTTATATAGTGTTTTCAATTAAGGGATTATTCTGTTAATTGTCTCATCAAAGCACACTGAAATCCTTATGGGATATCGTCCTTGAGGATCAGTAGAGACGCTCTTGAGAGCGCCTCTATCTTAAAGATTATTCTATTCCTTCGATGCGGTCTTCAACCTCTTGGTACAACTGGCGGAGGCGGTCTAAATTCTCCTCGCTAGTTTCCCAATAACCCCGACCATTCACCTCCAACAAAGTTGAGACAATCTTGCGGAAAGAATGGGGGTTGAGATTCATCAACCGTTTCTGCATGGCTTCATCTTTGATGAAGGTTTCGTTGGTTTCTTCATAAATCCAGTTATCCACAGCACCGGCTGTGGCACTCCAACCGGTAGTGTTTACCAACCGCTTGGAAAGTTCGCGCACACCTTCGTAACCGTGAGATAACATCCCCTCATACCATTTGGGGTTTAACAACTTGGTACGGGCGTCTAAACGCACGGTTTCCGATAATGTCCGCACTTGTGCATTAGCTGTGGTGGTGTCTGCAATGTAGGATGCTGGCTTCTTACCATCACCACGCAGATTTGCGACTAACTTAGTAGGATCTGAGTCGAAGTAGTGGGAAACATCAGTTAAGCTAATTTCGGAGGAGTCGAGATTTTGGAAAGTTGCATCGGCAGTTTTTAAGGTGCTTTCAAACAACTGCCGGGATTCATCCATCATGCCGGGGTTATCGGAATTGAAGGAGAATGATTTCCGTTTTAGATACATTTCCTGTAACTCGGCTTCACTATCCCAAGTGCTGTTTTCTACTGCCAAGTTAATGTTTGACGAGTAGGAACCAGAAGCGTTAGAGAAGACGCGGGTTGCTGCTTGTCTGAGGTTAATTCCCATTTCCTCTGCTTGTTGCAAAGCGTGTTTGCGAACAAAGTTCATTTCCAAAGGTTCGTCGGCTTCAGCAGCCATTTTCACACCTTGGTCTAGCAGGTTCATTTGGTTGATGAACAAGTCGCGGAATACACCAGAACAGTTGATGACCACATCTATTCTGGGTCGTCCCAACTCTTCTAAAGGTATCAATTCTAACTTATTCACGCGTCCCAAGGCATCAGGGAGGGGACGTACACCAATCATCCACATGATTTGTGCTAGGGATTCACCGTAAGTTTTGATGTTATCGGTTCCCCAGAGTACACAGGCAATGGTTTCTGGCCATTGGTTGCCATTTTCTGCTTTGTTACGTGCCAAGAGCCGATCTACAACGATTTTGGCTGATTGGACTGCGGCTGTGGTTGGGATAGCTTGGGGATCAAGTGCGTGGATATTTTTACCTGTGGGTAATACATCTGGGTTACGGATGGGATCGCCACCAGGACCGGGTAGAATGTACTCTCCTTCTAAGCCTTGGAGTAATGCGCCGAGTTCGTTATCTGCACAAACTTGTTGTAAGCAGAATTCCAAATACTCAAACAGTGGTTTTAAAGCAGCAGTGTCAACTTGGGGATAACCAGCTTGATGCAGTACTTCTACCCAAGGTTGCTTTTTACCCATGTTGAAAAAGTTCAATCGGGAAACCAGAGACACACGCCCTTGAGCGTCGGTTTGGGCTTTGACCAATGCACCCACTGCTTCACGGGTGATTAAGGTAATGTCTTGTAATAGTTGGACGTCTTCTAAAACGCCTAAATCGCTGTTTTGGTAGATATCGTCTATGTTACGCCCGATACTGTTGGCAATGATGCGGGGTAAGCTGAGAATTTCTTCTTCTTGACGGTCTAAACTAGCGATGTTGACTAGGGTGGCTACTGCTTCTTCCGCAGTGGGTGGTTTACCAATAATGTGTAAGCCACAAGGTAACAACCTAGATTCAATTTCCATTAACTTGCGGTAGACGCTACCAACAATGACATCGCGCTCATCGGCGGTCATATGTTTGGCATCAATTTCTGGCAAGTTAATATCTTTGTCTAGGTTGACGATGCGGCATTTATCCATAATAGTGTTGACAATGGGAACACTGCGGCCACTATCTTTTAAAGTTTGGTAAGAACCAATTAGTTCGCTGAGTTCTTTCAAACCTTTGTATAAACCTGCATTTTCTGCGGGTGGTGTCAGGTAAGAAATTGTTTCTGCATAACTGCGCCGCTTGGCAATGGTGGCTTCACTCGGGTTGTTAGCTGCGTAGTAATACAGATTGGGAATTGTGCCAATTAAGTTGTCTGGGTAACAGTCACCAGACATCCCCATTTGCTTACCTGGCATGAATTCCAAGGAACCATGAGTGCCGAAGTGGAGGACTGCATCTGCGCCCCAAATGCGTTCTAGGTAGGTGTAGTATGCAGCAAAACCGTGGTGCGGGCTGGCGGAACGGGAGAACAATAGACGCATGGGGTCACCTTCATAACCAAAGGTGGGCTGTACGCCAATGAAGACGTTACCGAAATGTTTACCGTAAATCAGTAGGTTT
Organism: Nostoc sp. RI_552; assembly: GCA_016124525.1. Lineage (GTDB taxonomy): Bacteria > Cyanobacteriota > Cyanobacteriia > Cyanobacteriales > Nostocaceae > Umezakia > Umezakia ovalisporum. The sequence continues at coordinate 55,028 of WGNO01000031.1, forward strand.
TGCCCATCGCTATTCAGGTTTCCTGGAGGTGGTCCCCAGTTTTCTTCTAGGCGTTGAGAGTAGGGAGTGAGTGACTCATACTCTGGTACTGACATCTTATAGGCGATGTTCAGTTCTGGGCTAGCATACTGGGCTTGGGCATCGTGAATGACTTGTTCCATTAACACTTGGGGGTTTTCGGGAATGTCTTGCACGTCGTAGCCGTTATTTCTTAGCCCTTTCAATACTTCATATATGGAACCGAATACATCTAGGTAGGCTGCGGTTCCCACGTTGCCTTTATCTGGGGGGAAGCTGAAAACAGTGATGGCAACTTTTTTCTCTAGTTTTGGCTTGCGGCGCAGGTTAGCCCATTTTAATGCCCGTTGGGCTACTGCTTCTACTCGATCTTGTAACGCGTGAGCTTTACCTGTGGCCCCATCTCTGCCTGATAGGATTATCGGCTCAATGGCTCCATCTAATTCTGGAATGGCAATTTGTAAAGCTACTTGAATGGGATGTAAGCCTAAATCGCTATCTAACCACTCTTCGGTGGTTTGGAATACCAACGGCAATGCCACCATGTAAGGACGATTTAAGCGTTTGAGTGCTTCAATTGCTTTGGGATGGTCTTGTCTAGCTGGGCCTCCTACTAAGGCAAAACCGGTTAGAGAAACAACCGCATCTACTAACGGTGTCTTACTTGTGGGTTCATAAAAGTAAGCATGTACGGGTTTGGAAAAATCCAAGCCGCCTGCAAATACAGGAATTACTTTGGCACCAAGACATTCTAATTCTTGGACGATGGCTACATAATGAGCATCATCACCTGTGACTAGGTGGGTGCGTTGTAATACTAATCCTACACAAGGCGCTAGGGGATCTTTTAGATCGCTGGAAATATCCTTGCGGGCAGTATACCAATTCAGGTATTCTTTGATGTCTTCAAACATTGTCGTCGCCAAAGGATGCCAAATTCCCATGTCGGGATAGACAACTGGCGCTTCATATGTTGAAGATGCAAAGTTTTGTTTGTCTATGTCTTTTAATACATATTTATCAGCTAGCATCAGCAAGAAGTTTTCCAGGTTTTCTGGTGAACCTCCAAGCCAATACTGAAAACTGAGCATGAAATTTCGTGCGTCCTGTGCCTTTTCCATGGGCAAGAATTTTAATACTTGCGGCAGAGTTCGCAGCAGTTTGAGCATTCCATCTTGGAAGCTTGCCCCGGATTTCTCCTTGCGTTTGCGCATGAATTGGGCGATCGCACTTTTCGATTGTCCTAACTGTGCCAAGGAAAAGCTACCCATTTTATTGAGGCGCATTACTTCTGGCATGGATGGGAAGACAACTGAAACATCCAGGCGATCTCGGTATGGTTCGACGGCAGTAACTACTTTTTGTGCTAAGTCTTCTATGAAAATAAGTGAGGCGATAAAGATATTAGCATTTGCGATGTCCCGTTTGAAATCTTCATAATTCTCCGGGTCTCGCAGTTCCTCGATCAAATACCCACTAATTTCAATGGCTAGGTTGGGATTGTTCGAGTTAATTGTGCTAACAGCTTGCGACAATGCACTTTGATACTGGGACTCAAGCACGACATAGACCACCTTGATTAAATTACGTCCGCGTAAGTCATCAGGCGCAATATGTCTAATGGTGGACTTGACGTGTGTGAACATGCAGATAGGCTCCTTTGATGCGTGTTCTCTAACAGAAGTTCTCAACGACATCTGCCGCTAGAGTTACTTCTTTATTTTCGGCAATATTAATTTTTTATCAGAAAAACTTTAACCTTTGAGCATTTTTTGGGTTGTTTGACACAAATCGATATAAAAAAATAAATATTTATTTATAAAACTTGACAAATTATAAAAGTGTTTACTCATTTCGTGTAACGAAATAGTAACAATTGATGATTGGGGACTGAGAAGGCAAAAATATGGGAATATGACCAATGAACAATCACCGATGACCAATGACTAAGCCGGTTGATATTGTGATTCTCTCTAATGGCCCGGGTGAGGTAACAACCTGGGTGCGCCCAGTGGTGAAAGCTTTGCGCCAACAACTGGGGGATGATCGTTGTGTGGTGAGGATTTCTGTAGTTTTGTCGCCATGTCCAAACGCTAGTGGGAAAGAAGCTGCGATGGCTATTTCCTACCCAGAAGTTGATAGAGTACAAGCATCTGAGCATTTTTGGCGGTTTTTGTTATGGGGTAAAACATTTGACAATTGGGACTGGCGGGATAGGGGTGTGGTACTTTTCTTAGGTGGAGATCAAGTTTTTTCTGTAGTCATTGGCAGAAAATTAGGATATCGCACAGTTGTTTATGCAGAATGGGAAGCACGTTGGCATAACTTGATTGATCGTTTTGGGGTGATGCAGGCAAAAGTTGCTGAAAAAGTTTCGCCAAAATATGCTCACAAATTCACGGTTGTGGGAGATTTGATGGTAGAGGCGCAAAAATTTGAGCAAGTTTTAACTCCTGAGTCCTCATTGAGGAATGAACTGATTGGTTTGCTTCCTGGCTCGAAAGCGGCAAAATTATCCCAAGGAGTGCCATTATCGTTGGCTATTGCCGAATATATTTATGGAAAAAGACCTGAAACCAGATTTGTGATTTTCGTTGCGCCGACATTAGATTTAGCAACTTTAGCGAATTTTGCTGATGGTGAAAAAAACCCTTTTGTCAAGGTATTTGGCGGTGTTTCAGCTAGTTTAGTGCAATGTGATCATCTGGTTTTGAAAACTGAAAAGGGTTTGTGTTTGGAATTGTGCACAGAAAATCCCGCCCATGAATTATTATCTCAATGTAGTATCTGCTTAACCACAGTAGGAGCAAACACAGCTGAACTTGGTGCTTTGGCCGTACCGATGATTGTTTTAATACCTACACAACAACTTGATGCTATGCGTTCTTGGGATGGTTTACCGGGATTATTAGCTAATTTACCGGGGGTGGGTTCTAGCTTTGCGAAGGTGATTAACTGGTTGGTATTAAGTCAAAAAGGTTTATTAGCATGGCCGAATATCTGGGCTAAAGAGGAGATAGTACCAGAACTAGTAGGCAAACTCCAGCCTGTGGAAGTGGGAGAAATGGTTTTAGAGTTTTTAGCTCATCCAGAAAAGCTAGATCAGATGAGAAATCAGCTTCGCAGTGTCAGGGGAGAAAGTCTGGCAGCCCAGAAAATAGCAGGGATTGTCTTGGATGAAATTGCCAATTATACTTAATAAGCGAGGAGTATAATTATTCATCAGCAATATTGTTTAATTTATGAATAGCGACCTAGAGAAAGTATGTATTGTGACTGGCGGTAATTCTGGTGTTGGTTTGATGACTGCCTTGGGTCTGGCTGAAAAGGGATATCATGTATTTATTGGCTGTCGTTCTATGACTAAGGCTACTAAAGCCTTAAAATATATTCGTGACAATAGTGGAAATAACAAAGTTGAGTTTTTGCCCCTTAATTTAGCTTCTTTAAAATCGGTTCGTCAATTTGTGGATTTATTTACAGCTAGACAACTTCCCCTACACATCTTAGTGAACAATGCGGGGATTTTCCATCACAGAGGTACAACAGAAGAGGGATTTGAATTAATTTGGGGGACTAACTATTTAGGACATTTTTTACTTACATATCTATTGTTAGAGAAACTTGAAGTTTCAGCCCCTAGTAGAATTGTGATGGTGAGTTCTGACTTGGCATTAGGTCCGCAACATATTCCTTGGGATTTGTTAGTGAAAAAAACACCATTGAATTTTCTAGAGCTTTACTCTGTTTCTAAATTATGTTTATTATTATTGACAAGTAAACTTGCAAAACATTTAGCTCATGGCCATGTAACTGTTAACGCAGTTCATCCCGGATTTGTCCAGTCAAATATTACAATTGGGCATCGTCTCAGTAAATATTTAGGTTTGGGCATTACTCCAGAGCAGGGGGCAAATAGCAGCTTATTTTGTGCAACTTCTAGGGAACTAGAACAGGTAAGTGGAAAATTCTTTAATCCTAAATGTCAGGAAATTACCTTACCGAAAATAGTTACAGATGTTAGAACAGTTAACCAACTTTGGGAGAGAAGTTTAATTTGGACTGGGTATCAGCAACACCGGGAAAGCGTTGTTAATAATTATGATAATTTTACAGAAATTTCAGGACCTTATAGGCTGAAGTTAGATAGTAAAGAAATTGCTGATATTACTAAAACTATTTTCGCGGATGTATTACCAAAACCACCCCATAAATTATTGTTTTTACATCTTTTAGGTTTTTTAGTTAAGTTCAAATTTGGTTCATTTTTACTCTTACTATTGCAATTAAAAAAACAGCAATTTAATATGGAAAGACATATAGATTCACCAGAGGTGTGGAAATTATGCTGTGATGAAAATCTTTTAGTTAAGTTGCAAGAATATTTGGGTCAAGAAATAGTATTATGGCGTTCTGAAATATGGGCTAATTATCCCGCCGAAGAATTAATTCCATTTTGGCATCAAGATTCTTATCCTAAGTTACTTGTGGGCGAAGGTAAAACAATTAATATTTATATTGCCCTGACTGAAGTAAATCAGTTTAATGGTTTTGAGTTCATCCCCACTAATGAGATTACAGATACACTAGCGGTGAAAGTCACAGATCCTTTTAGCGGGAATAATTTTTTTGAAATTAAGGATGAATTGGCAAAAAAGGCGGTAAAAGTGGTGTTAAAACCTGGTGAATTTATTATGTTTACTGATAATCTTATTCACCGTTCTGTCTGTAATACAAGTGGTCAAACTAGATTATCCCTAACTTTAAGGTTAACTCAACCGAGTAAGTATATTAATTCTGGTTATAATCCTAATTTTCAAAGGCCTGTGTTGTTAGTTTGTATGAATTAGGGATTTTTGTTTGTAATGCTAAAATAATCGGTTAAAGTATTACTATACAACGTTATATTATATAGTGTTAAGTATGATTTTTTGAATGTCAGATCAGCTGTTATTGAGATAATTACAAAAATCCTTAGACCGATTATGAATGGGCCGAAAAGCATTGTAAGATTGGTTGATAATTTTGGTCAGCAAATAGAATTGTTTTTTTGCACATTTGTGAAGATAGGGGAATTGAAATTTATGAACAGTTATTAAATTTGTTAAAGTGGAACAAATGTTGTTTGTGCATGAATAAGTAAATCAATGTCAAACTCCGTAGCTAAAAGAAGAATTCAACAACAAAGAATTAACAGATGGGTAAATAGCTATGGTGTGGGGTTTATGAAGTTATTCTTCTGATTGTTCGCTTTGACGAGCTAGCTCATAAATAGCAGAAATCATAGAAGCCATAATCCCCATGCTAATGCCCCAGCTGCGTCCTAGGCTAATATCTATGAGCCAGTTGGATAAAGCACCAAATATGAGGAAAGGCACGATACTAAATAGTGAAGCATAAAAAGCATTTTGGGATTCTCTGGCTTGGCGTGTCTTTTCAAATTCTGTTTGGCTGGTATAAAGAGATCGCTCGGCAAAATTAAACCAGCGATTGAGCAACTCAATAATCTTGTCCCGGAGTGGCGAAAAAGCTAAATATAGGGCCAATGACCACAAACTCGCGCCGGCGATCGCTGCCGTGTTTACCTCAAAATGGAAAGGAAAAATTTCAGTCATAATAGCTTGGGGATATGGTGCAAGTGGCCAAGTTAACTATAAATTTAACTTTTAAGTAATTTTAAGCTGAAAACCTAGTAGAATTTTCATGAAATACAAAAATTCACCGCCAAAACTTGTTTTGAAGGAAGATGGAAGAGTTGAAAGCAAGTCATAGAGGGGTTTTGTAAATTCTGATGAAAAGATTTAGGGCAAATGGGGGGCTTGCCACTGCAATCATTAATTACCAAAAGCGAATTACAATCTTCATGATCGATTCCTGTGGCTAGGGATTAATCAACAACGCGATCGCCGTGCGGAATTATACGGAACTGCGATCGCTTCTCTGTTCAAGATTGATTATTGTTCTTTGCCATTGGTTTGTCGTGGCGATTTACTGAACAGAAACCACCATAGCTCTAGTGTAATTAACCCTAGACCGCCAATAGTCACACCAAGTTTCAATGCTAAAGGTTGCTCAATGGGTTGAAATTGCGTAACTTCCAGGGATGAAGAAGTTGGCACTGCTGGTGGTGTAGTTCCCACAGACAGGCCTAAAGCAGTAAGGCTAGCCAAAAGTATATTTTTGCTCAACATTCGCTCAATGCTTGTACAGTTCAAAAGGTGATTTTTGGTTTAAATTTACGCAATCTTAGAGCATTTGTGACCACAGACACCGAAGATAAAGCCATTGCAGCACCGGCGAGAATAGGATTGAGGAACCAACCTAAAAAAGGGAAAAGAATTCCCGCAGCTACAGGAATACCGATGACATTGTAAATGAAAGCAAAGAAAAGATTTTGGCGAATATTGCGAATAGTAGCCCGGCTGAGTTGAATTGCTGTCACAATTCCTTGCAAGTCCCCAGAAATCAGAGTAATATCACTAGCGGCTATGGCCACATCTGTTCCTGTGCCAATGGCAATTCCCACGTTTGCTTGTGCTAGTGCAGGTGCATCGTTAATGCCATCACCTACCATAGCGACAATTTTGGATTGGGGATGGGACACTTTTGTGGTCTCTGCTTGCAAAGATTGAATCATAGCTGCTTTTTGGTGTGGGCGCACTTCGGCAAAAATTCGCTGGATGCCAACTTCTTGAGCGATGGCTTCTGCGGTTTGGCGATTATCTCCAGTGAGCATTACTACCTCTAAACCTAACTTTTGTAGTGCTTTTACCGCTGCTGCTGAGGAAGGTTTCAAGGCATCGGCAATACCCATTATTCCTTGTATATTGCTATCTACAGCGATTAAAATTACAGTTTTACCCGCGTCTTCCCAAGCTTGTTTATATTCCTGGAGGGTGTCAGTATTAACTTTTAGTTCTGACATCCAACGTTGTGTACCAATTTGTACTAAGCGGCCTGAAACTACAGCTTGAACACCACTACCTGGCACAGCTGCAAAGTTATCGGTGTGAGTTAAACTCACTGCCTGGGACTGGGTATATTTTACCACTGCCTCAGCTAAGGGATGCTCAGAATTCCGTTCTACAGAACCAACCAACTGTAAAAGCTTGAGTTCATTTTCATGGGCTGTACCGTTAACAGAGACAAAATCTGTAACTGTGGGATTTCCTTGAGTTAAAGTGCCGGTTTTATCGAGAACAATGGTTTGGATTTTGTGTGCTAATTCTAAGCTTTGGGCATCCTTAATTAATATGCCATTTTCCGCACCTTTGCCAGTACCGACTATAATTGAAGTGGGAGTGGCTAAACCCAAGGCACAGGGACAGGCAATAATTAGTACACCTACTGTTGTCATGATTGCCAAGGTCAAGTTACCTATGAAGTTAAACCAAATAACAAAAGTGGCGATGGCGATGGCAATGACAACAGGTACAAACCATTCTGTAACTTGGTCTGCTAATCTTTGAATTGGTGCTTTAGAACCCTGTGCTTGCTGCACGAGTTTGACGATTTGGGACAAAAATGTATCTTTTCCCACTCGTGTGGCCCGAAACTGAAAACTACCGGTTTTGTTGAGCGTTGCCCCAATGACTTCATGCCCTGGTTGCTTCTGCACTGGTAAACTTTCACCAGTCACCATTGCCTCATCTACTGTAGAACTACCTGAAATCACTTCCCCATCTACAGGAATCTTTTCTCCAGGACGCACTAAAATCACATCATTGATTCTGACTTGAGTGATGGGAATATCCATTTCCATGCCATCGCGAATGACTCTGGCATTTTTGGGTTGTAGTCCAATGAGTTTATGAATGGCTTCGGAAGTTTTTCCCCTAGCGCGATATTCCAATAATCGGCCCAACAAAATTAAAGCAATCACAATCACAGAAACTTCATAATACACATAAGGCATCAAGCCCTGAGCAATGAAAAATCCAGGGAAGAGAGTAACAAACACAGAATATAAAAATGCCGCACTAGTACCCACCGCCATCAGAGTATCCATGGTTGCCGTATGGTGTTTTAGGGCTTTCCATCCATTGATGTAAAAAGTCCAACCACACCAGAATTGCACTGGTGTAGTTAACAGTAACTGCACCCAAGAGTTATGGAGAAATGCTGGAATAAAGGGTAGGTGTAGCCCGGTCATCATGGGTATGGATCCGACAAACATAATGATGCTGATTACACCAGCTACTATCACCTTGCGGGTAATTTGCCTTTCTTGTGCTAATTTACTTGCTGTCTCAAGCTCATCTTCCAGGGAAAGAATATCTTCTTGAAGTAAGTAAGAGGAGTATCCCGCAGCGGCAATAGCGGCTTGAATGGTCTTTAGGTCAGTGCTTTTTTGGTCATAATTGATGGTGACCTCCTCAACACCAAAGTTAACGTTGCAGTCAATCACCCCTGGAACTAAGCGAATTGCTTGGTGGATATTGTTCGCACAGGAGGCGCAACTCATGCCTCGGAGTTTGAGTCTGAGAGTATCCATGCTAAGTAAACCATTTTTACTTATGTAGAGTTATCCAGCAGAATTTGCATCTCAAGGATGCAACTTGATGTCAGGTTTAAGCAACTGGATAGCCAGCAGCAGCTAAAGCATCCTTAATTGCTGTTTCTGAGGCTTGAGTTTCTACGCTCACAAATTTGGTTTGTGGATCAGCCTGAACAATGGCATTGGCATCAACTGTTTTAACGGCATTGGTAATATTGTTTGCACAAGCAGAACAGGCCATATTGGGAACTGTGAGTTGAAGTGTCATAGATTTTACGGTATGAAATAAAAGAACGATAAAGACCAAGCTTATATCTGCTAACTTGCAGCCTACAAAGCTGACTAAGCCATCTGAAATTTTTGTGGTGAATCCTCATTTTCATGGCTGTAGTGAGTCCTTTCTACCATAGTCAGCTATTAAGTTGGGCTTTTATTGGCTTCTGGTAGAAATTTACATTATATTTATCGTAAAGTTTCTAGTTCACTAGAGAGTCTATCAGAATTTACCAAAAATTTAGGACGGCTTTTATTCAATTTTCTGATTCACGGAGCTTCGCTAACAAGTTGGGAAATCTGCCTAACTCATTGGCTTTTCTGTGCCTGTGTGGTTCGTGGTGTTATGCTATCAAATAGTTTAGTTGTATGTAAAAATTTTATATGTCCAATTTAAGTATAAACTTAAGTAACATATTTTACAGGAATAAGAAGTTGTTTTTAAAATTAACAACCATATATTTTCCGGCAGGGTATGTTCTTAATTTTATGGTGTTATTAAATTGGTTTTTTCTTGATTAATAGTTAGAACAGTGTTGAGAAAGAAAAGCAAGTTTTTGCCAAAAAATATCCAATTTATTCTGGAATATGCTATGGCAATATATAGTGTTTGCTGTGGCTTAAATTATATATGTGTATTCTAAAAATGATATAAATTCATCCATCCTTATAAAGGAAAAAGGCTTGGCCAAGCCAAGCCTTTATGTATACCAAGCATTTACTACACCAATATTAATTTAATATTTCTACCTCTTTAGTTCATCCTCCTAAAGGATGTGTGCAAATAAAATGAAAACTGATAAACAATAATTTTTTAATCACAAAAAGAGGTTTGGTTGATAACCAAACCTCGATTATTGCTGTGCTTAACAATATAGTAAGTCATTGTTTTAAATTAATATTTTGAAAGTTCATTTTCTTGAGATATAATTTTATATTACTTAATTTTTATTGATGCATCAAAAGTATGAAAAAGGCTTGAACAACAGTCAAGCCTTTATATACCAGGTGTTTACCATATCTAGATAATTTATATATTAATGTATATTAATTCATCTGTCTTAAAGATGTGTACAAATTTTCTCCAATGTGGTAAGCATTGTTATATTTATAACAAATTATAATCATTTTGTAGTGCAAATTCATGCCATTGAAATATATGTTTCTTCACGCTTATAAAAAAACCCTGGCTGTTATTCCAGGGTGTTAACATATTTTTCAGGCATTAATACGTTGAATGATAACACTAGAAACAAATTATTTTCTTTACCTATTGAAAGATATTAAATTAATCTTATGTATGCTAGGATGGCAAAACGTTTTTTTAGATTCACTAAAAAATTGAGTATTAAGTTGAGTTAAATAATAACAAAAGAGGCTTGACTATTAGCCAAGCCTATTATATACCAAGAGTTTACCATATCTTGTAAGTCTAAATATATTTATAGTCAATTTCATCTATCTATAGGTTATGTCTAAATTTGCTTAAATGTGATAATAACTGGACTAGATTAATATATTTGCTAATAATAAATTATTTAGTTCAATCCTTGAGAATTTCAAGTTTCTAATATTACTTAAAACTGAGATAAACACTATATAATTTGACCAATAAAGTTGCTGCGCTATAAAAAAGGCTTGGCAATAAACCAAGCCTTAGTAGAAGTAGAATCTATCAAATTAACTTAACTCTTGCAATTACACTATTCATCTTCCAATAGGAAGTGTCCAGATATTTTACAATGTGATATGACTTGACATTGCGAACATAAAAAAGGTTTAGCATTTGGCTAAACCTCCATAGAAAGCAGTTATTCGACACACCAAAATTAATTTAAACGTACTATTTATTAAGGTCATCTTCCTAAAGGATGTGTCTAAGTATGTTGCCATGTGATATGGGATGATTGTTTAATGATGTAGTTCTGATTTGAGTTTTAAGATCACCCATAACCAATGTTGGTTGAAAGTTTTGGGACTCAATCCTATGAGGTTGGGTTCTGGGACTGTGGAACTGGGAAAAGTGCATAAAAATTAATATTTGCTTTTTTTGTGAGATGTATGTTATGTTAGGTTATGATTTGTTTAGGGACGTATAGCTCAGTTGGTTAGAGCGCTACGTTGACATCGTAGAGGTCCCCCGTTCGAGTCGGGGTACGTCCACTTATATGGGAAAACTTCTTATTGGTGAGTGAAGGGACAGATAGTTTGTCACTGATCCAGGATGTGGCACTTGATTTATTATTAGAGGATATGAAAGTATTATATCCTCAAGTAGCTAAAATTCTTGTACAGCAATGATTCATAAAATGACATTAATTTGTCACTGTAAAACTTGGATTATTGCAACATGGGAGGTACTTCTCTAATTTCTATGTAAAAATATCTCACTGCTGACCATAACAAAAATTAATAGCATGAGTTGAAACTGCCAAGGTGCTAATACTAAACTTAAGATTAAACTGATCACTGTAAATAAACTGATGAGATAGGCTATTTCACCGTGACACTTTTTAGATACATAACCAATGGCTAAACCAGTACAGAGGGGAATTAAAAAAGACAAGTGCATTTTGACTATCCTCGTAAATAAAATACAAGAGTATATCAAAGCAAACGAAAACTTTTTGATAATGGTTGTTAATTTTGTAACTAAGTAAAATTTATAAATTTTATACAAAATCCTTGAAATTAATTAACCGTCTAGTACCTTGAGATTTTGCAAAAATCCAATGAGTAAGTCAACGCTTGCTGCTATTCTTGTATCGAGGATCCAGCATATTACATTTAGGAGTAACTTTTTTAAATTAAACACCCAATGTTGAATATTCCTCAACTACTAGCGACTGAATTTAACCTCAAACCGCATCAGGTACAAAACGCGTTAGAACTTTTAGCGGAAGGTGCGACGGTTCCGTTTATTGCACGTTATCGCAAAGAGCGCACTGGTGAAATGAATGAAGTCCAACTGCGGGATGTTTTTGAGCGATATACTTATTTGACAGAATTGGCAGAACGCAAGGCGGTGATTCTCAATGCGATCGCTGAACAAGGCAAACTGTCGAATGAACTCAAAGCCAAAATTTCATCCTGTTTACAAAAAACTGAACTGGAAGATTTGTATCTTCCCTATCGACCAAAACGACGTACCCGCGCTACCATCGCGAGAGAAAAAGGGCTAGAACCTTTGGCAGAGTTTATCAAGTCCCTAAATATCAAAAATGCTGCAACGGCATCACTAGAAGGAGCAGCAGCAAACTATGTTGCTGAGAGCCAGGGAATAAAAACACCACAAGAAGCACTAAAGGGTGCTGCTGATATTTTAGCGGAAGAGGTGGCAGAAAAAGCGGAATTACGGGCTTATTTGCGTGATTACTTTTTAGCAGAGGGGATATTTGTTTCTCAGATTAAAAAGGATTATCCTGAGGGTACAACCAAGTTTGAAATGTACCGCAACTATCAAATGCGGGTAAGGAATATTGCACCCCATAATATGCTGGCTTTGTGTCGCGGTGAAGCGGAGAAGGTCTTGAATTATGAAATTGCTTTTGATGAAGATTTGGTACTTAAATATTTGGAATCAAAAGAGATTAAGAATAAAAATCCTATAATTCGAGACTTTTATCAAGCAATACTCAAAGACGCATTTAATCGGCTGATGAAAACTTCCATTATGAGTGAGGTGATTTCTGAAAAAACAACTTATGCTGATATGGAATCGATTAAAACTTTTGAAGCAAATCTGCGAGAATTATTATTGTCTGCACCAGCCGGGATGAAGCCAACACTAGCTATAGACCCAGGGTTTAGAACTGGGTGTAAGGTTGTGGTACTGGACCAAACTGGACAATTTTTAGAATATCAGGGGGTGTTTCCTCACCAAGGAGCGGAACAACGGGCCAAAGCCGCACAAACCATTAAAAATTTAATTGCAAAGTATCACATTGAGTTAGTTGCAATTGGTAACGGTACAGCTTCCCGTGAGACAGATGAGTTTGTCGGCGAGGTATTACAAAATATGGACTGCAAACCGATTAAAGTCATTGTCAATGAATCGGGTGCATCAATATATTCTGCCAGTAAGGTGGCAATAGAAGAATTTCCTGACTTGGATATTACCGTGCGTGGAGCCATTAGTATCGGTCGACGGTTACAAGACCCTCTGGCGGAATTGGTTAAAATTGATCCTAAATCTATTGGTGTGGGACAATATCAGCATGATGTAGATCAAAAGTTGCTGAAAAAGAAATTAGATGAAACTGTAGAAAGTTGCGTCAATTACGTGGGTGTGGACTTAAACACGGCTTCTAAAGAACTTTTGACTTTTGTTTCTGGAATCACACCCACAGTTGCTAATAACATTGTTGCTCATCGCAACGAGCATGGAGTGTTTAAGAACCGCCGACAACTGTTAAGAGTTGCTAAGTTGGGGCCAAAGGCTTTTGAACAAGCTGCGGGTTTTCTGAGAATTCGTGGTGGTGATAATATTTTGGATAATACAGCAGTGCATCCAGAAAGTTACCCTGTGGTGGAAGCGATGGCAGCTGATTTAAATGTACCGTTAAATCAGGTGACACAAGTTGCCGCAAAACTCAAAAACATAAACTTGAAAAAATACGTCACTGACGGTGTTGGTGAACCTACACTGCGGGATATTGTGAGGGAATTAGAGAAACCGGGTAGAGACCCCCGTGCAGAGTTTAAGTATGCCACCTTTAGGGAAGGAATTAAAGAAATTACCGATTTACAGCCGGGAATGGAATTAGAGGGAATTATTACCAATGTTGCTAACTTTGGTGCTTTTGTGGATATTGGTATACATCAAGATGGCTTAGTACATATTTCCCAACTAGCTGATAGATTCGTGGATAATCCTCAAAAAATTGTCAAAGTAGGGCAACTTGTTAAGGTGCAGGTGTTGGAAGTTAACGAAAAATTAAAGCGTATTAGTTTGTCCATGAAAGCTGTTAAACAATCATAGGATTTTTGTGTCTTTGTGCCTTTGTGGTTATGAGATAAATTTCACCACCGAGACACCAAGACACTGGTCTAAAGGTGGAACCGAAATCTATCTTTCATCAGAGACAAAATTTTAGTAATTATTGAATAATAGTATCAAGATTCGTAAAAAGTGTATCAGTAATTTTTAGTAAAAACAATGTGGGGAACATTTTTAACTGCTATAGCCACAGCATTGAGTTTATTAATTGTTGATTTAGTTGTCCCAGGTGTAAATATTGCTAATTTTCCGGCTGCGTTAATTGCTGCTTTAGTAATTGGTTTAATTAACGGTTCAGTTAAACCAGTACTTTCCACTTTTTCGCTACCACTTAACTTCCTGACGTTAGGAGCATTTTCGCTGATAGTTAACGGTTTTTGTTTTTGGTTAGCCGCAGTGCTGGTTCCTGGGTTCGCAGTGCGTGGGCTGGTGGCATTTCTTTTAGGACCGGTGATTCTCTCTTTTGCTAGCACCTTTATGAACAAATACTTTGCCGAAAAAAGTCTTGCTTTATCCAGGGGGGATGTAAATGGCCAAGGGGAATTACCTTCTAGATGAGTATTAGGATGAAGCGGGATAATTTCAGGATTTTCAGAGAAAACCAATTCTACAAGATGAAGAAGTCATGAAAATAGTTCGGTTACTCTTAGGTTTATTAGTACCTCCTGTAGGTGTTTTTCTCACAGTGGGTGTGGGCCCAACTTTGTTAATTAACATTTTACTTACACTTTTAGGTTGGCTTCCTGGTAGCATCCATGCAGTGTGGGTTATTGCTAAACATGAAGAAGAAATGAATAAAGAAAGACGCATTTCCTAGGATTTAATAATTGCAGTTTTCTACTAAAATATGGGGTTAGTTACCACCCTAGTTTTTTTTGGTCAATGTCTAGATTTTCATATGTGATTTGCTAAGGGCGAAAGGTTGAGATTCCCGACATCTTTAATGAGTCGGGAATTTTGGGGAGTTGTGTGTTGCTCGTACTAGCTTATTTCTTTTGAGGAAGTTTTTCTTGTTTCTGTGCAGGTTCTTCCTCTTTGAACAAGTCAGCTGTTGATAGCAATAACTCTCTTAAAGTTTGTTTAATTTGACGCTCTTTTTTAGCAATAACTGAACCAGCTTCACCTAGTTTATCTTCTAACTGTGATCGCTTTTCTTCTACTTGTGTAGCTACGGCTTCAGCTTGTGGACGAGCTTGATTATACCAGTGTTTTGCTTCGTCGATATAATCTTTAATTTCACCATCTCTTCCGCCGTAGCGTGCAGCTAAATTGGCGCGAATAATGGCTAGTTGTGCTTGGAGTTGAGCATAACGTTTCTTTATTAATGTAAACTCTTCACTATCTCTAACTGCATTGATGGCGGAAATAATAGCATTTTTAGTATCAGCAGTTTTATCTTTGGTGGTTTCTTCAATTTCCGCTAACATACCGTCAACTTCTTGTTGAATTTGTTCTTCTTCTTGATTCAATTGAGCTTGTAGCTTTTTCAACTCTGCTTGAGTTTTGACAATAGCTTCGTGTCTTTTAGTATTAGCACCTTCCAGGGCACCTTCAATTGATGCTGTGAGTTCTTCTTTAATTTCTGCCCCTTTACCTTGCAAACTTTCCACCACAGCGGAAACTGCATCTTTTACCAAAGAACGAATTTCGCTGGAACCTGCTTTTAACTCAGAACCAAGCTGAGAAACGGCGGTTTTGACAATTTCACGAATGCGATCAGTTCTTAACTTTCCAGTTTCTTTTACTTGCTGTAGGTCAGTTTTAATTTGCTCTTTGATGTTGTTAGGCATTGTTAATTTTTCCTTTTGAGATAATTGGATAAAATTTTTCAGACATTATCTTGCACCCATATCGTAATAGATGTTTAAATAAATAAATACCTCCTTTAGAGAGAAAATCTAAAATCACTAAAAAAATGGTGTAACGTTTATGAGATGATTAAAACTAAATTCTAGTAAATGAGATCAACTATGTGGCGGGTTAGTGTTATTTGTTCGGGTGATGCTTGGAAACAACAAGGTGCTAGTTTCAAAATTAGGTCAGATAAGTATCAAGGTGAATGTATTGCTTCTAAGAAAATGCCAGATGGCACGCGGATCATGGAATATAAAATAGAAGATGTCAGTGATGCTGAGGCTTTTCAGGAAGAGTGTGCAAACTTGCCAGGATTTACAGCTGAGTTTGAATCTTTGTAACTGGGATAATTAGCTTGAGGTGGTTTGAGTAGATGCTCAACAAAAATTTTAACTCAGCCAGGAAATATTATTTTGCAGCAACTTATTACAGTACCTAGCATCTACAATATTTAAGCAGACACGATTACAGTCCCCTAGGAGAATTTTTGGTGGATTCCCGATATAACCCAGTAAACATTGAGGAAAAATGGCAACAAACATGGGCGGAACTTGGCTTAGATCAGACAGCTATAAATAGTCACAAGCCAAAATTCTACGCTCTTTCCATGTTCCCTTATCCATCCGGCAGCCTCCATATGGGTCACGTCCGTAATTACACTATCACTGATGTAATTGCACGCCTCAAGCGAATGCAAGGATATAGAGTGCTGCACCCAATGGGTTGGGATGCCTTTGGTTTGCCAGCAGAAAATGCCGCTATTGACCGAGGAGTTCCACCGGCAAAGTGGACTTATGAAAATATTGCTCAAATGCGTCAGCAATTAAAGCGTCTTGGTTTGTCTATTAATTGGGATAGTGAACTTGCTACTTGTTCGGCTGATTATTATAAGTGGACGCAGTGGATTTTCTTGCAGTTCTGGCGAGGAGGTTTAGCTTATCAAAAAGAAGCAGCAGTTAACTGGGACCCTGTTGACCAAACAGTGGTGGCCAACGAGCAAGTTGATAGCGAAGGACGTTCTTGGCGCAGTGGGGCAAAAGTTGAGCGCAAACTATTACGGCAGTGGTTTTTAAAGATTACTGACTATGCTGAAGAATTGCTCAATGATTTAGATAAATTAACAGGCTGGCCGGAACGGGTCAAGGTGATGCAAGGGAATTGGATTGGTAAATCTACAGGTGCTTATTTAGAATTTGCTGTGGTGGGGATGGATGAAAAAATCCCTGTATACACCACGCGCCCGGATACAGTTTATGGTGTTAGTTATGTGGTATTGGCACCAGAGCATCCTTTAACCAAGGTTGTTACGACCAAAGAACACAAAAGAAATGTAGAAGCTTTTATTCGAGAAGTTTCCCAGCAAAGTGAGTTAGAACGTACTGCCGAAGATAAACCAAAACGAGGTGTCCCCACTGGCGGTAAAGCCATCAATCCTTTTACGGGGGAAGAAGTGTCCATCTGGATTGCTGATTATGTGTTGTATGAGTATGGTACTGGGGCAGTAATGGGTGTACCTGCCCACGATGTGCGAGATTTTAAATTTGCCCGTGTTTATGATTTACCTATTGAATTTGTCATTGCTTCTGTGGAAGATGTGGCAGATTTTGACTTAACGCCAGCATTAGCAACAGATGAAATCACAAAAGTTATTAATATTGAATATAACGAGGCATATACTGAACCGGGAATTTTAATTAATTCTGGGCCTTTTACTGGGATGAATTCTGCAGATGCCAAAGCTGCAATCACTAAATATGCCGAGGAAAACAATGTTGGTAGACTGCGAGTGCAATATCGCTTGCGGGATTGGTTGATTTCTCGACAACGTTACTGGGGCGCACCCATACCGATAATTCATTGCCCCAATTGTGGTGTGGTGCCAGTCCCAGATGAGGATTTGCCAGTGAAGTTGCCAGAAGAGGTGGAATTGACTGGACGTGGTGGTTCACCTTTGACTCAGTTGGAAAACTGGCTAAATGTTCCTTGTCCGACTTGCGGCACTCCAGCTCGGCGGGAAACCGATACAATGGATACCTTTATTGATTCTTCTTGGTATTTCTTGCGCTATCCTGATGCCAAAAATGAACAACAGGTATTCGACCCTGCTAAAACTAATGACTGGATGCCAGTGGATCAGTATGTAGGTGGTATTGAACATGCCATTTTACACTTGTTATATTCGAGATTCTTTACTAAAGTGTTGCGGGATCGAGGTTTATTGAATTTTGATGAACCTTTTGAACGTTTGTTAACCCAGGGGATGGTACAGGGTTTAACTTACATGAATCCTAATAAAAGTGGTAAAGATAAATGGGTTCCCTCACATTTAGTCAACCCAGAGGACCCCAGGGACCCCCACACGGGTGAACCATTACAACGCCTTTATGCTACTATGTCCAAGTCTAAGGGTAATGGTGTAGCACCGGAAGATGTAATTAGTAAGTATGGTGTGGACACAGCGCGGATGTTTATTTTGTTCAAAGCACCACCAGAAAAAGACCTGGAGTGGGATGAAGCCGATGTAGAAGGACAATTCCGCTTTTTGAATCGGGTGTGGCGCTTGGTAACAGATTATGCTGGGGCTGGAGTATCAACTCAGCAAGCCCAAGTTTCTAATTTAAGTAAACCAGAAAAGGAATTACGCCGGGCAATTCACGCAGCTATTCAAGCTGTAACGGAGGACTTGGAAGACGAATATCAATTTAATACGGCTGTTTCTGAATTGATGAAGTTAAGTAATGCTCTTACTGATGCCGAGTGCAAAAATTCGCCAATTTATGCTGAAGGTATTCAGACTTTAGTGATGATGTTAGCTCCTTTCGCTCCACACATTGCTGAGGAATTGTGGCACTTGCTGGGTAATACTAATTCTGTTCACACTCAGACTTGGCCATGTTTTGACCGGGCTGCTTTGGTAGCAGAAGAAATTACTTTGGTAATTCAAATTAATGGCAAAAAACGTGTTGATATTTGTGTTCCTGCACAAGCTGATAAGGCTGACTTGGAAAAATACGCGCGTGAATCTGAAGTGGTTCAGCGTTACCTTGAAGGTAAGGAGATTAAAAAAGTGATTGTAGTTCCTGGCAAGTTGGTGAATTTTGTAGTTGCTTAACAAAATTTAGATCCCCCGCTTTTTTAAGAAGTGGGGGACGTGGTAAGGTGTGGTGAAGAAAGTTGTGTTTGTTAAATTGGGGATGAAGGTTCCAGAGCCAATGGATAAAACACGCAAAATTGCTAGTAAAGAACACAATAATTATCTTGCTCAAGGCATGGCACCACACAAGGCAACTCAGTGTGTTCCATCTTCCCTGTTGCAATGTTTTTCTGAAAGTTTAAAATATGATCTCTCAGTTAAACAACAAGTTTTAGAGGGACAATTATTTAAAGTTTTAGGTGCGCCATTTTATTCTGACAATGGATTTATTCTTTATAACGGTGATGCTAAAGATTTTTTAGACAAACTCAGTTCAACAAATATCAATATTGATCTAACTGTGACCTCTCCGCCATATAACATTGGTAAAGAATATGAAGCCCCAATGTCTGTGGATGAGTATATTGAAAGTTCCTCGGTATGGATGTGTCAAATCCATAAAGTTACTAAACCTGACGGTGCATTTTGGTTAAATGTGGGGCATTTTGCAGTTGCCAATAAAGGTTTATGTGTACCCATACCTTATTTATTATGGGATAAGTCACCGTTTTATTTACTGCAAGAGGTGGTATGGCAATATGGCGCTGGTGTTTGCACAAAATATCGTCTGAGTCCACGTAACGAAAAATGGCTTTTTTATGTTAAGGATGCTCAAAGGTATACTTTCAATTTAGATGACATCCGTGATCCAAATGTGAAGTATCCCCATCAGAAAAAAAATGGTAAATATAGATGTAATCCTCTGGGGAAAAATCCGTCTGATGTTTGGGAGTTTCCTAAAATCACTACAGGTAAAAAACGCAGTTCAAAAGAACGCACTGGACACCCGGCGCAGTTTCCTTTAGGGATTGTTGAGAGAGTTGTTAAAGCTTCATCAAATCAGTTAGAGTTAGTTCTTGATACCTTTGCTGGTTCTGGGTCTACTGGTATAGCAGCAGCAGGTTTAGGACGGATATTTTTAGGGTTTGAAATTAGGTCTGATTACTGCAAAATGGCAGTAAATAGGTTTAAAGCTTTTCAGGTGGAAAGAGAGAATTTTGCTCAATAAAAATCATTAAGAAAAATCACTAGAGCAAACCAGCTTGGTGGAGGGGAAAGGGTGGGTTAAGGGTAAGCAATAAATAATTCTTAGACTCTTGACAAAGTTGGGATCACTGCTAACCTGATTGTGGTAGAGGCTGGATTGTTTTAGCTTTGTTGGCGCAAGTTATTAATAACTCGTGAAAATTCATCGGTCATAAAATCAGAGCCGGTGGCTGTGTAAACTTTTAATAACTCTTGATAAAACCATAGAGTTCCTTCTTTGCCAGCTTTAAACTGACCCCAGATACTATTACCATATTGTTGCCAGTCGGCAAGTAATGATCTCGCATTGTGTAATTTATCTGCTAAAGATACTAATCTTACGGATGGTGAGGCGTGATGCAGGTTTTGCAAATATCGCTGCTTTCGTTGTTTCCAAGGGGGTTTAGGTGGTGTATCCCACTCTGTACAACCATCAATAATTTCTGCTACGGTTTCACCAAAAAGGTCGTTGATTTCCTTACGGATAACTTTCCCTCCTTGGTCTTCGATACTATCATGCAATAAAGATGCGATCGCTTCTTCTTCGGTTCCTCCAGCTTCTAGTACCAATGCTGTTACACTTAGCAAATGGGCAATGTAAGGAACTCCGCCAATTTTACGGGTTTGATTAGCGTGGAGACGAGTGGCATATACTAATGCTGATTCAAATTTTGCTGTCAATTTTGTGGATTTCATAGTTTAATTAATTAAGGTAGAGTTTATGTTCGGCAAGGATATCGGCGGCAACCTTTTGCCGTAAGTCCCAAGGTAGGATAACTTCTGCTTTGGGTCGCCATGCGCGTATACGCATACTGACATCGTGATCTAGATGTCGATATTGGACACGGTAGTAGGCGTCTTGTGGAGAACGATCTTTGAGGATTGTGAGTAGTGCTTGTCGTTGTTCTGGTATTGGAGTGTGTTGCCTGATTAAAGTTTTTGCTTGCTGGTAAGAGATAACTTCAAATGTGTTATGACGAACAGTATCCTGAATATATAGGTCATGATGATCTCGGTCAAATCGTAGCAGCATCAATTGGGGGGGTAGGTAAAAATCAAAGCCCCAAGCTTTAGACATTTGGGTTTCAATGTCTTCGGGATTGGGCAAATTAGCTTGTTGATAGCGTTGCTGTAAAACCAGGGGAATAGATATATCGGTCCAGTTGATGGGTCTAATATTTTGAATTCGGTCGAGTCGATAGTTGTACCAATCATTGTGCCCATCAGGACTTTGCCCAAAGGCACACAGATAAACTGCTCGTTGTACATAATAACTACAGACTGGGTAAACTGTGCATTTGACAGATTTTCGTAAACTGGCACTGTTGTAAGTTAGCTGCACGGGTGGTACTGGTGTTTTTTTCCAAATTTTTTGTAATATATTACACCAGTCATCGACTTTATCTATAGTATGACGGGGACTAACATAATCAAGTTTGCAGAAAAATCTTTGTACACCACAAATCTTTGCTGAATGATTTTGAGCGATGGCCACTAAGTCTTCTTGATTGAGAAAGTTGAATTCTTCCCGATGATAATTATTAATTATTGTTGTTGAAGATGTGGTGATGGGACGAGATGGTAATGTTTTGACACAATGATATTTCTGTGCTCGATATTCCAGCCATCCCATATCTGTGAGGATTTGTAAATCTGCTTGGAGGGAACGACGAGTTACACTAAACAATCGTTTTTCTAATGCCTTATTCACATCAGATTCTAAAACACCTGCGTGGGTTATGAGCGATCGCCGCCATTGTGGTTCTGAAAGTTCAGTGTTTGAGTTAAATAACCATGCAGCAGTGGTTTTAGCACAAGGGCAGTTTTGATCATGGAGATGAGGAATTGCTTCACCTTTGGGATGTGTGGAACTAAAAAACGCGTCGCGCCAGTGGGCAAAGGTAAAAGAGTTATTCAGGAGCAAGCGTTCTGGAGTTGATCCATATAACGATCCTTCTTCAAGGCCATATAAGGAACGTAACCATACCCATAATCGAATTGCTCGGAGTAAGTTTTGTTTGAGAGAACCGCGAGCTAACCATTGCAGCAGTTCTACTTGGGGAGTATCTACAAAAATTGGCTCAGACACTGGTTAACTAAGTTGAAGTATAACACTAGCATAAAACCCTATGGAACTAGCATCTTCCATTGCTGTGTATGATGTATGTATTAATTGAAGATAGAAAATTATGAGTACCTACAGAATTGAGTTCAAGGATGATATTTTGCGTGTCAGTTTCGCTGAACCGGCACAAAATAACCAAATTGTCCAAGATGCGGCGCTAAGACTGGAAGAAATGTCTACTTTAGGAGAATTGAGTGGAGGACAATTGCTCAGGATTAATGGGCCGATTTCTATACCTGTAGCATTTGTTTTAGCTCATAAATTGGCTCATATTTACGGTGCTATTGGTTTTTATGATCCTAAATTGGGTAAGTATGTGATTTGTATCACTCATAATCCTACATATAAGCTGGGAGACTTGATTGATTGATATTTGATTAACAAAGGAGATGAAATAGGTAGTCAGAAATATTATGACAACGTATCATATCAGTCTGAATGGTGATGTTTTAAAAGTTGGGTTTGGTCAACCAGGCAATGGCGACGAAGTTGTGAGGGATGCGGCAATACAGTTAGATAAAATGATCAACTCTGGAGAAATGTCTGGGGGAAAACTGCTGAAAATTGATGGACCGGCATCTGTTGCTGTGAGTTACTTGATAGCAAATAAAATAGCTCATCTTTATGGTGCGATCGCGGTTTTTGACCCTAAAATTGGCAGATCTGGATACAAAACTTATATTATTGCCGTTACGCAAACACCGAGTTATCAATTAGGGGAGCTCATAGAAACAGACGAACCACAAAAGAATAGGCAAATTATCAAAGTTGTGCTGTGCGGCCCTCCCCAGTCGGGTAAATCATGTCTGCGTGAAGGTTTAAAGCAAGCTATTAGTAATATTTCCGGCGCACCATATCCTTATGTTATTACAGCTTGTCCAGATGGGGAAGGGGCTTGGTTTTCGGATGCTGCGAAGCGAGACCCTGATTTAGCCAGACGACTAAAAAATGAGTATAAAGCCAAATTTACACGGGAGTTTGCACAAAAAGCAGCTGGTTGGGTGAGGTCTGCCACTACACCATTAAATATTGTTGATGTGGGTGGCAAAATCAGTGAGGAAAATCGGATAATTATGCGTGAAGTAACTCATGCAGTGATTTTAGCTGGGGAGAAAGCACAAGAAGATGTACCGAAATGGGAAGAATTTTGTAGCAATTTAAATATACGGGTCATTGCCAAGATTGTTAGTGATCTTGATGCTCAAGCAGATATAATTATGACAATATCACCATTATTGACTGGTACTATTCATCACCTGGCACGGGGAGAGGATGTTTCTAGTCGCTCGGTGGTGCAGGCTTTGGCCCAGGTGTTGGTGGATTTGTGTAAAGGGTAGTAAGAAGGGATTGCGCCGGGGGCAGTGCCGCAGATACTGATGTGCTGAAGAGGCATAATTTTTATATGGAATAGCCGTTTTCCATATGAGTATATAATGTTTGGAAGTACACAAGTCCTATGGGTTGAAGTCAAAATGACAAAGCAGCTCTTTGTTACCAAAAAATTCGGCACTTATGCTGACACCTTTCTCATGCTAGGTTTGGTACAGCTTGTGGAGTACGGACTGAGGGCAACTAACCAAAAAAGTGCAATTCAGATTGTAGATGAAGGAATACGCTACTGCCTAAAACTCAAACAAACTGTAAATTTAGAAGTTATCGCTCAACTGAAATATAACAATCCTTTCCCGCCAGTTAAAGGTCAAAAAACTGACATTAGCAAGATCCCACGGGAAACGGAACTTTTTGACACAGTTCAGAAAAGTGACCATCGCAAACTTTACCGGAACTATGTATTTCAACAACGAGGTAAAGTTCAATTTAATGAAGATGCACCGAAGCCTCCTCATGCTAGTACGCAAAATGGCGTAATTCTTACTTCTATGCGCCATGATCGCAATCATAATGAACTATGGTGCTTAGGATGGCAAATTAAAGATAATTATGGGGTTTTACTTGCTTGTTTAATTCAAGCTTTTAGTCAGGAAAATTACCTCAGTCTAGATGGAGATATTCAAAAAGTTGCGGAGTTATTTCAACAAGGTACAGGCCAGAAGTTACCTGAAACAGCTAGTGCGGTCAAAATTTATTTTCCGACATCTGTGCAAGGTGTCAATCGGGTTAAAGGAGATGGTAACAAGGTAGATTCGCAAAAAAAAGATTGGTTAAGTTTATGGCTAATTGCGGGGGGATTATTTCACTTTGGCATAGCAGAATGGCTCAAGATTAGTGAGGGAGTTTATGATTGGCGAGTCGTTGTGCTTCAACCTCAAGATATTCAATTAACGAAATATCGTGGGGTGTTGGATAAACTTCGCAAATTTAACCCACCTTCTGGGGGACATGGAATTGCCCGATTTGATGCTGAGTTGATATTACTGTTATGTCAGGAATTACTCAATTATCACAAAGCCGAAGCAGAGGGGGAACCAGATGAATTTAGTATTTGGCAACCAATTAACCATTTTGTTAGCAGCTTTTTGGGGACTCACTTTGGTTCTAAAGGTCAAGTGTATGGTGTTAAAGAAGTCTTTAGTTTGGGTTTACCTGGTTGGATTAGTCCTCAAAATTATGAGGAATTAATGGATTATCAAAGTCTTTTAAAGGAGCATTTATCGGTAATTATTAGCTTGTCTGCGGAAGAGGGAAATAGTGAATTATTGGCAGGTTATCGAGACTTTATTACTAGTAATAACCTGTACCAATTTTTTCACTTTCAAATCATTTACGCTGATTATGTTGTCAAAGTTTTAGCAAATTCCAAGGCTAAAGGTCCCCGGTTATTTTCTCTTAAGGGATTAAACCTCATGGTCAAAAATTTCCAGCATCGTCAAGATGACCAAGATTGGTCTTTAACAGAAATCACTGAAGACTCTGGTTTTTTACGCATAGCTAAAGCTATTAATAGCGCTACAGTGTATGCAGGAAAAGAAGAACACGGTTGGGTGCGAATTTATGGTTTAGCCCAACGCTTAAGTAGTCAAGCAGGTTCTAAGAAAGATTTCATTATTGAATTGTCAACCTTTTTGGCTAGTTATGAAAATGAGAATCTGCGCATTGATGAGGAATTAAAGAAAAAAGGTAAGTTACGCCGTATCTGGACTACCAAAGATGATTTAGACCGGGTAATTCATCTGATTGACCATTATGGTTCTAGTTTAGTTGCTAACCTGTTAATTGCTTATGGCTATGCCAAAGGTTGGGGTAAAGTTAAGGATACTGATGAAACTGATAGCAATGATAATTTAGAAACAGAAGGATAATCAGATAATGACTAGGGTGCAATTTCCAGTTTATTCAATTTCCATCAGTGGTTTAGTTTCTTGGCAACTTCACGCTTTAAATAATGAGGGTAATGAGGGTAATCAATCTTTAACTCGGCGTTATTATATCATTCAAAAAGGTATGAATGAACCTGAGTATGTCAATGGAATTTCTGGGGATATGCTCAAACATATTCAGGCAGAACATTTACACCGTCTAGCGATGGAATGTGGATTAAGTTTATCCGAGGGTGGTAAGCAATTTAATCCTGATAGAGTTGGTTATGATTTGGAGAAAAATCTTTCTTTTTTTAGGGACAAAGATAGTGATTTAGCTGCTAAAACAGGTAAGGTTCTCAAACTTTGCACTATCAGCGATTTGGAAGGTTTTATGGTGACAGAAAAGAAGGGACAAACTCTGAAGCGGGATTCTGTAATTGAATTTGGGGCGGTTGTGGGTTTACCTAGTTCGGTAAAAACTCAGAGTTATTTTCATGCTAAATACGGTGTGGATAATCCAACTCCTTATAATGTACAAGTCAGTTCCGGTTTATATGCCACTGTTTTGAATATAGAGGCTTTTCGAATTGGTTATAATCCTCACAATTTTAGTTATAGCATTGACGTGACTGAACGCAAAAAACGCTTAGATGCTTTACTCAAAAGTGTGCTGTATACCTATTTGCAGCCTAATGGAGCTAAACGCAATACTCATTTACCCCATGCTGACCATTTTGAAGGTGTGATCACTGTGAGTACTCGGCGCTGTCCTGCACCGATGATTAGCCCATTGGAATGGGAATACAAGGATCAAATTCATAGTTTAGCAAGGACATTAAATAATCTTAATGGTGCGGAAACGATTCATTGTTTTGATTTTAATAATATGGCTGAGTTTGCGGATCAAATTAAAACTTTAATTGGTGAAAGTCAACCTTGGGAGAGTAAAAATGCCGAAGCTATCGCCTAAATCTTTTTCTAAGCAGTGGCTAACTGTGGTTTATCAACCTGTGAGCCTATTTTCCCTTAAAAGGTCTGATGCAACTAGCATGGCGGGACGGTCTAATTTAGTGCCTACTCCTTATGCTATTAAAATGGCATTGTTAAGGGTTTTGCTAGAAACTCAGGGAAGAGAACACCAAAGTGATTTTATTCAATGGATTGATAGCGAATTTACCTGGATTCGAGATTTAACAATTTATATTTGGCCTCCAGAAAAATTGGTTGTGAATCGCAATGGTTACAAATTACGGTACTACGATCAAAATGCGGACAAAGTAGATAAAAATCGTGTGACAATCCCAATGCAAGGAGGGTTTGTTTTTCGAGAATGGGTGTATATGCAGGGAAATCTCCAAATTTGCTGTAGTGCGGGAAATTATTTAGGAGAACTAGAGGGACTGTTTGGCCAAATTAATTACTTTGGTAAACGCGGCTGTTTTTTTCAGCATCTTCCCGAGTATGGACAAGTAACCCCAGAGGCTACCTTTAATCCCAATCCTAGTAATGGGTTTACGGTGCAACCTATGGATGATTTAAGTGAAAAAACTACTTTTAATCGGATTAATCCTTTTTCTCAGGATAAAGCACAACTTGATAAAGACCGCGTAATTAAACCTGGATTTCTGCCTCTGCAATTTATGGCCACAAGTAGCAGTTATGATGTGTACCAAAGATACTGAGATTGCTTATGCTGGAGTTAAGCTAGTTCTCAAGTCTACACCAGGTGCGATCGCTCGTACAGCGTTAACATCTTGGCTGCCAGAAATTAAACCAGGACTGAGTTGGATTCCTCTAGGAATTTCTGGGGGTGTAGCTAAAATTATGCCTGTGTTGCCACAACCATTGTTGTATAAATATCTGATGCAATGTATATGTGAGCGCATTGCGGATCATACTTTGGTGGAGTGGCAAGGAAAGCCCTATGAAGTGACTGGAGTAGAAGTAGATAATCATGCTTTGCATGTTATTGAAGTTGCTATTTCCACTACACAAACTTTGCCAGCAAGCCTGGGAAGAGGGATTCATGCTCAATGTTTTCAATGGCTGGCTATTGCTGATCCTGGTTTAGCAGCTCAGTTGCATGAACAAGACAGTGTGCCCATAACTCTGACAATGGGGTATGGCTCATGCCAAAAGCTACATTTGAGAATTAGTTTATTACAAAAAAAACTATTAGCACCGCTACTTTGGGGATTGAGCACCAGTCTCGATGGAGAAATCACCCTGGGGGGAATACCTTGTCAGTTGGGTAAGTGCATAGACATTTTCCCCACTAGCAGCTTTGAACAACTAGTGAACTTACCTACCCAAAGCGTGATTGAATTGAAGTTTCTCTCACCCACGAGCTTTAAACAAGGTGGATTTATCCAGCCTTTTCCATTGCCGGAGTTGGTTTTTAACAGTTTATTACGGCGGTGGAATATTTTTGCACCGCCGGAATTGCATTTTCCCAAAGTTGAATGGAATGCTTTAATTTCTGCTTTTGAGTTAAAAACCCATGCTTTGAAAATGGAAGGTGGTCCAGAAATTGGGGTTGAGGGGTGGGTCAAGTATCGGTTTCTGGAACCTGAACAAGCTAGAATTGGGACAATCTTAGCCCATTTTGCTAACTTTGCGGGAGTGGGACGGAAAACAGCTATGGGCATGGGACGGGTGGTAATTCGTAATTAGCTTAAACCGCAGGAAGCCTCTAACTTAATGGGAAGCGCAAGTGATGAGATGAATTGCGCGTGAGTTGACGACAATCCCGGGAAGTATCTAGAAAAGAGCAGACAATCATTATATGGTGGTTGGCTGATGGGGAAAATGTTTGGCAAATCTGTAGCAAGGTCAAAAAACCTGGGGAGTTTGCCAAATCCCCAGAAAGTTGACAAAGGAATATTCTCTCAATTCCTTTGCGCTAACCTAATCCCTTTAAGGGAACTAAAACTTAGACGACTGCTTGGTGCTAGTTTACGGTTCGGATGCATCCGGGGTAGTTAAGATATGTAAGATACAAAAATCGAGAGGTGTCCAGCAAATGCCTTTGTTTGTCAAAATTGAAGCGGGTAAAGTTGATAAACCTATATTTGATCAATTCGTACCTGCCCATAAAGCTTATGTGCAAGATTTGATTGCCAAAGGACACAAAGCTCGCACAGGTTATTGGGCAGAAGACAGAGGGGGAATGTTGATGTTTGAAGCTGCTTCCAGGGATGAAGCAGAAGGAATAGTGGCTCTTGACCCATTGGTACAAAACGGCTGCGTCACTTATCAGCTATATGAATGGAAAATTGTTGTGGAATAACACACACTTACGAACTTTTGATGTTATATTGGTATGAGACCTGGATCTACGCGACTGTAACGCCCAAACCTTGTCAGGACCGGAAGGTAGCAGCAATACGGGATGCTTACGGTAGGCGTAGTCTCCGGGTCGCCCTATTTCATTAGGAGCTTTCATCAGCAATGCCTGGTTTTGGAGATATTGTTCAAAAAGCTTTTTACCTGGGTGTCGGTTTAGCTTCTTACGCAGGTGAGAAGGCGGGAGAAAAGTTGAGCGAACTGCGATTACAAGCCCAAAAACTGGCGGACGAGATGGTGGCAAGGGGCGAAATAAGCACAGAAGAAGCTCGCCGTCTCGTGGAAGAAATGATGAAACAGGCTCAAAGTACCCCCCAGCCCGGTGAAAGTAAGGAAAAACCACCAAGCTATGAACCTCGCCGCATTGAAATTCTAGAAGAGGATGAGGTGGGGAACTACTCAAGGTCAAAGGGTGCTTCCACAGATGATGTTGCTGAGTTGCGCCAAAAGGTGCTAGAAATGCAGGAAGAGTTAAGAAACTTGCAACAAGATGTGTAAAAAGTAAATTTTCCTCTCTTATCTTTACATTGAGAGCCATCTCCACTTACCATTATGTGCGGAAGCTAGGTGAGATACATTGCCTAGGATTTGGTGTAGTGCTGCAAGCCCGGTAGCGCACAGTTTGCTGTTAATATTCATTAAGGGCGTGGAATTTATGGAACAATGGCAAAAAGATTTAGCGGAAATGGTTGAAACCGTGGCTGATGAAGTGGAACGTTTCTTCCTAGGGATGAGCGAAATGATAGATGTATTTTTTGAGCTAACAGAAGAATTTTCCGATCAAGTCCAAAATTCTATTGCTACTGAAATAGACTATTATTTACAGGAACTCACTGACCCAATTTTGGAAGTTTACTGGGAACTGGAAGAGGTGATGGGAGATCCAGAGCCTGGTTTTCCTTACGCTGTGGAGCCAACAGGAGAAATGAATCCTGCTTGTATAGGTTGTCAGCATTACCACGGTCAAGTTTATGGTGGTAATCTGTTAGTCTGTGGTATGCATCCTCATGGGTGGGATGATGATAATTGTCCCGATTGGGAAAAGGTTTAAACTTAGTCAGGCGGACAGTTTTTGGAATTTCATAAGTTATCTATATTGAACATTGAACAAGTTATGAGTAATTCTTCTCCTGAGACCATATCCCAGCCACAGTCGGAAATGAAGTATGGTGAACGTGAAATTAAAGAAGGTCAATTAATTACCTTTCCTAACCCCCGTGTGGGTCGGCGATATGATGTGAGCATTTCTTTACCGGAATTTACTTGTAAGTGTCCATTTTCTGGTTATCCTGATTTTGCCACGATTTATATTACTTACGTCCCTGATGGGCGGGTGGTGGAGTTAAAGGCGTTAAAGCTTTATATTAATAATTACCGTGATCGCTATATTTCTCACGAAGAATCTGCTAATCAAATTTTAGATGATTTTGTTGCTGCTTGTGACCCGTTGGAGGTGACGGTCAAGGCGGATTTTAGTCCCCGTGGTAATGTGCATACTGTGGTGGAAGTGCGTCATCAAAAACCAGTGTAGAAGCAAAGAAACGCTAGGTGTTAGCGCTTCTGTGGGTGGGTTTAGGTTCGTGGTTGAGAACTGAGGTGGTCTAATATCTGTAGTACTTCTTGTTCAAATGCAAGTTGGGCGCGGTTGGTTTTACCACCAATATACAGGCGATGGCCTGTTTGCAGTGCCCAAATTTGGGAGTGAGAGAAATAACTCATGGTTGCGCCTAACATTAGTATTGCAAACCCTGCGTAAACCAATGGGATACCAGGATCAGATTTAATTTGTAAGCCTGTGCTACCAACTAAATCGATAATTTTCAGGTTGACACCATTGACTTTAGCTGACATTCCGGTTCGCACTGTATTGATTAATTTACCTGTGGAATCATAAATTAATACCATTCCCTGTAAGTCTTTGGTGATGACAGAAACCCCTTGACTTAAATCTGGTTTAGTGGGGATCCAAGTTCCCCAAATGCGTCCTCGCCCTTTGGTGTCTAGCAAGGCCATGGGTAATTGAAAAACGGGACTGTTATTAAATTGGATACGAACAGCTGAGATTCCCCAATCCGTTTGATAGAATGTTACGCCACGATAACGCAGGGGTTGATTGACAAAAATCTTTTTATGGTCAACTTCCTGTCCCTGTTTATTTAAAACAGACATATCTGAATAAAATTGGTCAATTCCACCGGTGGGTGTGTAATCAATCCAAAAACGATTCACACGCACAGACCAATCTTTGAGAATTTCAGGATTTGCCCAGGGGCCAGCATCAATAATATTTTTGACCTGAAAGGTCTCACCACTGGATATCATTTCTTGGGCAATAAATCCAGTCATAGCCCCCCAAATTCCCCCTAAAAGGATCATTACAATTGCCACATGCACAATTATGGGGCCTAGGCGTCCCATGATTCCTTTACGGGCGTAAAGAATATGATCTTGTTCTTGAAAAATTTGATAATGGCGATTCTGTAAAATTTTGCTGAGATTTTCCAGGGAACCATGATCTAGTTCTGCACTCAAAGCTAATTTTTGAAATTTCCGGGGTTCTTCGTAATATTTCCAACGACGGGCGGTTTTTAAAGCTGGTAACTGGCGAGTGAATGTACAAGCTGTGAGGCTAGTACCAAATAAAATCAGTGAGGCCAAAAACCACCAAGTGCGATATACATGGTCTAAACCTACTATTTGAATTATTTTCCAGGTCAGAAAACCAAATAAAGCTGGATGCTCTGGGTAGTTGGCTTGATAAAATGCGGGTGACTGACCTTGTTCTATCACAGTGCCGCTTACGCTAAAAATAGCGATTATTAGCAGTAGTGTGATGGCTAATCGTAAATCAGTCAGTACTGGTAAAACCTCTCTGGGTAGAAATCCCCCAGGTACTGACCACCAATTTGATTCTGTGGACACTGAATTTTTTAGGGTCATGGCTTAGAAATTTCCCCAGGGAAATCGCGAAATCAAGGAAAATACACCAAATCCCACTAATAGCACACCACTAACAGGGTTGATCCAACCGGACCAACGCCGCAGTTCTAGGAGCTTTTTAATAGAAGCAGTAAAAGTACCTGCTAAAATCAACGGTGCTACGTACCCTGCCGTATAGGATATTAACAAAACAGCGCCGAGAATTAAATCTTGTGTACTGGCAACCCAACCCAGCAAACTAGCTAAAACAGGTGTACTACAAGGAGATGCTACCAATCCGAAAGTTAAACCCAGGGAATAAGAACGCACACCGGGGGGTAAATCTGGGGAAATCCAATTAGTTTCTCCCAAGGAAGGAAATTGTAGAGGTAGGGCTTCTAGTAGGTTCAGCCCCATGAGAATGGCAATAATACTGACAATAATTGGTAAGCCGATTCCCACTTGACCATAGACTTTACCAACAAAAGCTGCTATTACTCCTAGGCCTGCTAGAGTAGTCGCCAATCCCAAAGCGAACCATGTAGATTGTGCTGCTGCTTGTAGGCGACTTTTCGCTTCATAACCGCCAATGTATCCAATGGTAATAGGCACCATGGACAGCATACAGGGGGTAAGACTTGTTAGCAAGCCAGCTGCAAAAATTATACCAATACTCAGTAAATTAAGGTGGGTGAGTTGGTTAGATACTAGGGTGTTGGCAAATTGTTCTAATTCGTAAAGTCGTGTTTCCAGGGTCTCCAGCATGGGATGTTTAAGCGGGAAATGCTTGTTATATTAGCATTCTAGCTTATTTTAGTTGAGATATATGAACTGAGTGCCATCACTTGGCTTAAGAAGTAACATGAGTAAAATCCCAGGTAAAATCCCAAAAATTGACCGTCAACGGGAACATCAAGCAAACGAGCGAACATTTTTAGCTT
The DNA here is from genome assembly GCA_016124525.1 of Nostoc sp. RI_552. Lineage (GTDB taxonomy): Bacteria > Cyanobacteriota > Cyanobacteriia > Cyanobacteriales > Nostocaceae > Umezakia > Umezakia ovalisporum. Next base: position 87,478 of record WGNO01000031.1, read on the forward strand.
GGTTACGTACTTCCATCTCATTGATTGGTTTTGGTTTTGCGATCGCGCGATTTGGTCTATTTATGCGTCAGTTAAATTTTGCCTTAACACAGCAAGAACCTTTGGTCAACCCGATATTTAACTCAGAAAAGTTAGGGACTGTATTTGTGGTGTTTGGCATTGTAGCCATAGCCCTAGCAGCATGGCGATACAATCAAGTATTCTGGGAAATTGAACGCGGGGATTATCGACCCCACCGCTTACCGGTGTGGATTATGACCGGAGTAGTAATAATTTTAGGTATTCTCAGTTTGCCTTTACTTTTGTTGGGAAATCGTGGTTTGCCACGTCCCTCCTCAAGACACAATCAGACAGAATCGCGCCATTTTTGGTAAATTATAAAACTCAATTCTTGAGCAACCGAACTGAAAAAACTTCCGCCTAGCTTTGGGTTGAAAAACCCTAACCCACTTGAGGCAACAGCAGCCTTGAGCGCAAAATTTCCTGAATCACTTGTTGCACTGCTGCTTGAGTTAAATTACCATCTACCCGTGCGATTCGAGATGGGTAGCGAGTAGCCAGGTCTGCGTATCCTTGCTGAACACAGCGATGAAAAGTAATTGTTTCTTGCTCAATGCGGTCTAATCCAACTGCATTGCCTTTTTTCCGGGCTAGTCCAACTTCCACATCGACATCAAGCCAAATAGTTAAGTCGCTTTGTAACCCACCAGTAGCAATATAGTTGAGTTGATTGATTAAGCTGAGATTGAGACCCCGACCATAACCTTGGTAGGCGGTGGTGGAGTCGGTATAGCGATCGCACAATACATATTTTCCTGCTGCTAAATTTGGTTTGAGTTCTTGTTCAACATGTTGGGCTCGGTCAGCAGCATACAATAATAACTCTGTCACCTCAGAAATTGGTTTATTATCTAGCTTATCCAGTAAGAGGCGGCGCAGATGTGAGCCTAACTCTGTTCCCCCTGGTTCACGAGTGAGAACTACGGAAAGTCCGAGATTTTGTAACCATTGATAACAAAGCTGCATTTGGCTGGTTTTGCCGCAGCCTTCTACTCCTTCAAATACAATTAATTTCCCGCTCATGTTGTTTAGTTTAAATAAATTTGTTGACTAAAGTTGGTTGACACTCTCCGGACTAAAGCTATGGAGATTCTACATTCTACGTTAGAACTTGCCCTAGCAGGTTTTTACCCACTAGAGTATTAATTTTAACTTTTGTGGCGTTAATATGTCTGACGGTACTTAGGGGAGCGGGGATAGCCTCCCGTATTTTTTGCTAAATTGAGGATATTTACTGCTGGGTTCACATCTCTATTGCAACTGACAGCCACAACTACATCTGTGGGTACGAGTAAAAAGAGATTTTTTCACAATTGCATCACAATTACTACATTTTTGAGATGTGTAATATGGAGGAACACCAACAACTTCACAGTTAAACTTAAGAGCAAAATATTCTAGCCGTTGACAAAAAGTACACCAAGCCGCATTCTTGACTTTTAAATTTTCACAGGCGACTAAGGCCTTGTCCCTGGATAGGTTACGCGCTTTTTCTTCAGGGTGTTCGTTCCGTAGCCTACTTACTTTTATGAGAAGAGAATTTCCCGATTTGCTGAAACTTCCTACTTTGTGGAGTCCTAGTTATTTTGTTAGCACAACTGGTAATATTTGTACAGAAACGGTTAAACGCTAAATTGCTTGATAAGGGGAATAGCTAAAATAACTGAGGCGTTTACGCCTCAACTGGCTTTTATGCCTTGGCGAAAGGAGGGCTAAGTTTTTCCGCCCAGCTCCAAAACTTAACGTCAAGGGTTTTCAGCCTATTTTTTTATAAGGTAGAATTTCTAAGCAGTTTTTCGCCCTATGCTCAGATAGAGCTTTTTATTTTCCACTATTTAGGAGAGAGCCTTGGTAAATACCACGATTAAAACCACAAAATCACAGGAAATCTTTGCCGCAGCCCAAAATCTCATGCCAGGAGGAGTTAGTTCTCCAGTTCGTGCTTTCAAATCAGTTGGTGGGCAACCAATAGTTTTTGATCGTGTGAAAGACTCGTACATTTGGGATGTAGATGGCAACCAGTATATAGATTATGTCGGTACTTGGGGTCCAGCTATTTGTGGTCATGCCCATCCAGAAGTAATAGCAGCCCTTCATGAAGCTTTGGAAAAAGGTACTAGCTTCGGCGCTCCTTCAGTGCTGGAAAACTTACTGGCGGAAATGGTAATTGATGCCGTCCCCAGTATGGAAATGGTCAGATTTGTCAATTCTGGCACTGAAGCTTGTATGGCAGTGTTACGGTTAATGCGGGCTTTCACAAACAGAGAAAAAATCATCAAGTTTGAAGGCTGCTACCACGGTCATGCTGATATGTTTTTGGTGAAGGCTGGTTCTGGTGTAGCTACACTTGGTTTACCCGATTCACCAGGAGTACCTAAAGCGGCAACTAGCAGTACTCTTACAGCGCCCTACAATGATTTGGAAGCTGTAAAAGCTTTATTTGCAGAAAACCGCGACGAAATCGCCGGTGTAATTTTGGAGCCGGTGGTTGGCAATGCTGGGTTTATTACTCCCGATGCTGGTTTTTTGGAGGGTTTACGGGAAATTACCCATGAACATGGGGCTTTACTGGTATTTGACGAAGTGATGACAGGTTTTCGCATTGCCTACGGTGGGGCTCAGGAAAGATTTGGTGTTACACCGGATTTAACGACTTTGGGCAAGGTCATTGGTGGTGGGTTGCCAGTGGGAGCTTACGGCGGTGGTAGGGATATTATGTCTATGATTGCTCCTGCGGGTCCTGTGTATCAAGCGGGGACTCTTTCGGGTAATCCCTTAGCAATGACGGCTGGAATTAAAACTCTAGAATTGCTACAAAGACCTGGTACTTATGAGTATCTTGACCAAATTACTCAGAAGCTCGCAGATGGGTTGCTGCAAATAGCCAAAGAAACTGGCCATGAAGCTTGTGGTGGTCACATCAGCGCTATGTTTGGATTATTCTTTACCTCTGGGCCAGTTCATAACTACGAGGATGCTAAAAAGTCCGATATGGCGAAATTTGCTCGCTTCCACCGCGGGATGTTAGAGCGTGGTGTTTATTTAGCACCTTCTCAGTTTGAGGCTGGTTTTACTTCTTTGGCTCACACTGAGGCTGATATCCACCAGACTTTAGTTGCTGCACGAGAAGTGCTATGTAATCTGTAAGTATTGATGCTGAGTGCTGAGTCAAAAAATCAATCAGATGTGTTTGATTAGCTCAGTGGGTGATTTTCTACTCAGCATTCAGTAATTTGGACTTGATTTAACAAGTACAGCCATGATGACCACAGCCTTTAATGGTTTTGTGACCTTCAGCACAGGCTTGAGAACAATAGTATTTATCTTCTTTATTGATGATGGCATCTGCGAGTGTAACAATACACAAGCAGTGGGGACAAGCACATTTCATTTGGGTAACGGTAGTCATAATTTTTCTCCATGAGTTCATCATGAACTATCTTACAATATCTGAACAGGTATTCACATATTCTTTAAGTCAACTGGGATCATGGTCAGGAAAAGAATAGAAATGATGATTAGTGTGATGAAAAAACTGGAAAATTAAAATTTTTCCCCTGTTCCCTTGTGTGAAATTGTGGGTTTGGACTAAGAAAAGGCTGAACCTAATATAAGTTCAGTCTTTTCAAGGATTTTATGACTCTAGTTGGTGAAAAGCTGCTATTGTTATGGTTCTTCTTCTTCTTCTAATTCAAAATCTTCATTTTCTTCGCTGGCTCTCGAAACTGAATTAGCGGAAACAACGGCCCCCATATCTAGCTTTTGACGCACTAGATCCTTAATTTGTTGAGTAAATTCTGGTTTTTCTTCTAGGTACTTGATAGCGTTATCTCTACCTTGGGAAATATTATCACCGTTGTAGCTGTACCAGGCTCCTTTGCGAATAATAACCCCTGTTTCTTCTGCTAGGTCAATTAAACAACCCAAGGTAGAAACTCCTTTACCAAAGATAATGTCAAATTCTGCAATTCTAAACGGTGGTGCAACTTTATTTTTGGCGACTTTGACTTTCACGCGGTTACCAAATTCTTCAGTGCCTTTTTTTAAGGTTTGAATTCGGCGAATATCCAGACGTACTGAAGCGTAAAACTTTAATGCGTTACCGCCAGTGGTAGTTTCTGGGCTACCGTAAGTGACGCCGATTTTTTGCCGTAGTTGGTTGATAAAAATAACTGTGCAGCCAGATTTACCTATATTACCTGTAATTTTACGTAGGGCTTGGCTCATTAACCTTGCCTGAAGACCAACGTGGGTGTCACCCATATCGCCTTCAATTTCTGCACGAGGAACCAATGCTGCTACTGAGTCAACGATAACAATATCAACGGCGGCGGATCGAACTAGCTGATCGACAATTTCTAATGCAGATTCCCCTGTGTCTGGTTGGGAAACTAGCAAATTTTCAATATCTACACCCAAAGCCGCAGCATAGGTGGGATCTAGGGCGTGTTCAGCATCAACAAAGGCTGCTATACCGCCATTTTTTTGCACTTCTGCCAGAGCGTGTAATGCTACTGTGGTTTTACCAGAACTTTCTGGTCCATAGATCTCAATTACCCGTCCCTTGGGTAAACCTCCCCCCAATGCTAGATCCAAGGTCAGGGCGCCGGTAGAAATTGTCTCTACTCGCATTCGGGTGGCATCCCCCAGGCGCATGATTGCTCCTTTACCGAAGCTACGCTCAATTTGATTGAGTACTATATTCAATGCCTTTTGCTTGCCAGAAGGATCTGTGTTGATAGCCATTCTTGCCTCTAAATATAGGAATTATGTGGATTTGCTGGAGTGTTGGGCTGGAAGTTGGAGTAGAACAGATATACTATTTTAACCAGAAAATTCTTAAATACAAATTTGAAGCAGGGAAATGTGACCAAATGCTAGGGCGATGGATCGGAAATTAGGTTAGCAGGACCACAGAGTTTTAGGAAATTTTTTTACCATAGAGGTACGCAATGGTGATTGGTAATTAGTAAACATTCATATTATCAGGTGATGGCTTGAATTTGACTACCTGCCAAAAAGCCGAGACTATCTAGTTTAGACCAAGGCACAGTGAGTTATCTGCAACTAACTTTAGTTTACACAAAACGGCTCCAGGAGCTAGGTTGATGTCTCCCCTAGGGGATGAAGTACGCCACTAGGTTGCTGGTTCTGGTGGGCTTTTCACCCTATCGCTAAGGTAGCGTACTTTGTGGTGTGAGTTGGTCAGGGTATTAAAAATGCTAAAATTGTTCAGGCACTGATGCTCACACATTGAGATGACTTTTAATTCTGTGATTCCTGATACAGCGCTGTCAGTGGGTAGATTAACTGACTACATCCGCTTTCTGTTGGAGCAAAAGGATGAATTACGGCAAGTTTGGGTGACCGGGGAGGTTTCCAGTGCTAGCAACCATGCCAAAGGGTTGTTTTTTAATCTGCAAGACCCAAATAGTACGGCGGTAATTAAGTGTGTGGTATGGAAAAGCAAAATTGCTAAACTCGCGCAAATGCCCACTAAGGGTGAGCGGTTAATTATCCTTGGCAGTATCGCAGTTTACCCCCAACGGGGAGAGTATCAATTATCTGTTTCTCAAGTTATACCTGCTGGTGCTGGGTTACAGGCGCTACGCTATGAACAATTAAAAAACCGATTGCTGGCTGAGGGGTTGTTTGATGAACAACGGAAACGTGCTTTGCCTCTGCACCCCCAAATTATTGCTGTGGTTACTTCTCCCACTGGGGCTGCTTGGGGGGATATTCAAAAAACTCTCAAGGAAAGATATCCAGGTTTACAGGTTTTATTTTCTCCAGCTACGGTGCAGGGTGAGCAAGCACCAGATTCTATAGTTAAGGCTATTAATCGGGTTAATGGTGATGGTCGGGCAGAGGTGCTGATTTTATCACGGGGTGGTGGTGCGGTTGAAGACTTGGCTTGTTTTAATGATGAACGGGTAGTTAGGGCTGTTGCTGGTTGTTCTGTTCCGGTGATTACTGGTATTGGTCATCAGCGAGATGAGTCTTTGGCGGATTTAGTGGCTGATGTCTGTGTACATACACCCACAGCGGCGGCGGAAACCGTTGTGCCATCACTTTCGGATCTGTATATTCAGCACCGACAAATGATTGTTGCTCTACGTAAAGCTGTGGGAGAATTTGAGGAAGGTGCTGAGAAGAAATTACAAGGTTTACGCCATGGTTTGCGGCGTTTGGGGTTAGACCGCAAGGTGCAACAGGAGATACAGCAGCTGGGTTGGCACAAGCGGCAATTGGTGCAAGGGACTCTGGGGCGATGGCAGCAAGGAAGGCAGCATTTACAATTGTTGGAGGAAAAATTGGCTAGTCTTGACCCCAAAGCAGTTTTACAGCGTGGTTATGCTGTGGTGAGGCGGGAAAATGGCGCGATCGCTCGTTCTGGTTCTGAGTTAGCGGTGGGTGAAGATTTGCTGATTTTGTTGGGGCAAGGAAAGGTTAAAGTGAAGGTTACTGACATAGACCCAGGGGATAGGTGGAATTGAATGGTTAAACCTCAGGATGGTTTTGGTGCTGATTCTATGGTCAATTGGAGTTTTGAAGAGAAGGTTGTTGAAATAGAACAAATTATTGGCCGGATTGAGGAGGGCGAATTGGGGTTAGAGGAAGTGTTTGAGCAGTTTTCCAGTGCTGTGGAGTCTTTGCGTGAGTGTGAAAGTTTTTTGCACCAGCGACACCAACAGATAAATCTGTTAATTGAAACTTTGAGTGATGATTAATTACCATTGTTATCAGAGCAAGCAGCAAATCCAGGAGGGGAATGTTTAGCCTCTCGGTTAAGGGAATTGGGAGAAAATATTGATATCTAACCCCATGAGGACTACCTAAATATGTAGAGGTTAAGTTGGTTTTGTCTAGTTATAGGTAGAAATTAGCCAATAGTTAAAGTCCCTCCTTGGCTGAGGGTAGGGACTTCCGCAGTTTTTGTTAATTACTAACAACTAAACTAGAGCGCTGAGAGTTGTTAAGTATGCTTGGATTTCTGCTGAGTTACGGGTAGCATCAGGAGCGATGGCGCCATCAATGAGTTGTTCTCCGGGGAAACTAGAGCCAAACATATAACGTATGGCGAT
>WGNO01000024.1 GCA_016124525.1 Nostoc sp. RI_552
AGCCAATATTATTCGTAAAGTAGCGATGATGTTTAAGTTTGACTTAACCGGAATCAGTAGAGGTTGTTTAAGTCAACCTAAGAAAGTTCTTTTATGGAATATTCAGAAATCCCCGTGTCTTTAGACCGGGGAAGCTTAAATACTCTTCCTAAAGAAGGAAGGATTCCTTGAGGCTATGGCTAGGCTACCCAGGCTATGACTGCAACTTGCCACCGCCGTAGTTGCACAGTTCCTCTGTGTGGGTTGAGAGTCTGCCAATACCCCGGGGCAACTACTTGTAATTTGACCAAAAAGCCGTTATGGAACCACGGGGTTTTAGACCCAAATTTTTCATAAGCAAAGCCCTCATGGATAGTCTGAGGGCTTTGATTTCAACCTGTATCGTCCTTAAGTGCGGAAGCGTCTCTTACTTTGCCTGTGCTTGGCAATTTCTTTACGCTTGCGTTTTTCCAGAGGCGTTTCAAAGTGACGATGCTTCCTCATATCTGGAAAAATCCCTGCTTTGGAAACTTCTCGCTTAAAGCGACGTAGGGCTGACTCGATTGCTTCATTTTCACCCACTATTATTTGGGTCATTATCTCTCCTACTAAATTGACTTAATTGATAGATCGACAGTGGTAACAAATTCAGTTAACTAGAGTATACAAAAAACAGAGCTTTGTCTAATCTTAAGACTTTTAGGCGAAATTTAAAGTTTGAAAACTTTGAAAACTCAGTAGCGGTTACGGAAACCACAGCCGCATCTGCCCTAGCCACCAGAAGAACCTCTGTTACCTTTGCCACTTTAGGGGTAAGAATTACATTCCCTGACCTCTGCTACTCACAGGGCGCTTTCCTAGTCCTTACGGATCAACTCAAGTTTATTATATATTATTATATAAATTTAGGCTTGGGGCTTGAGTGCACAGATATGGTATTTTGTATCAAAAAATCAAAAAGCCGGGAATTTTAAATAAATTTAACTTTTTATAAATTTATCCGGATAATTTTTCCATCTTGTTCATCAAGCCCATATTATGCAAATAACGTTACAAAAAATACACAAAAAACATCTAAAATCTTCATAATTTACAAGTTCCTAGATGAGATGCTCTCTTTAATTGAACGGTGGAAGAGTCGGCAAGGCCAGCAAAAACCTGCACAGATACTTAATGAAGTAATAGTGGTCAAAATTTGCCAATTGGAATGGGGAAGAGTGTCTGATTTTGACGATTGTTCTTGTTTGCCTTGAACCAGCTCTTGAACTGAACGAGATAGCTGACTGGCTGTAGTCACCCCTTCAATTGCTGCTCCAATTAAATAAGCTCCCAGGGCAATTCCTAGCCAGTGATTCATAATTTTATCATGCTTAAATTATGAGCAAATAATTTACCACACACACAGTTTATGTTGTTTATGTGTAATTGTTCGGTGTGTTGTACTAATGATTACCTTTTTCAAAGGATAGTCTTCCTTCCGCTGTATCACGAATTAAGGGCAGTTTGGATTTGATGTAAGTATTGAGGCTGCTATCTGCCTGTGTGTCAAGCAATTGCTGTGATTTAAACTTTTGCAAAAGTAATTGTATTAAGGCAGCATCGTCAAAGTGTAGCAAAGTGCTGACTTGGGTGGACTCGACCACGGACCAAACTTGTTGAATCATCTTAGCAGTTACCATGATTCGTTCCTTTCTTAATATTTTCTTTATATTCCCACACTTTGACTATTTCTGCTCGACTGTTGTCTTAAAATAAATCAAGCAAGACAGTAAAACACTTCTGGTGACTGGTTTACAGGCAAATATTAACTTTTTAACAGTATCAGTACAAATCCCCACCTGGGGGAATATTAGGTGGGGAATAGAAAGCTTACCTGGTAATCCTTAGCCCCTAAAAATTTAAACTAGGCCAGTGTGCTTGACGATAATAGTGGGTCATATCGTCAAATTTTCGTATTTCTACACGATGGATTAAAAATTTTGGAGAATTCAGCAGCCATTGCTGATTGAGCTGAGAAAACATAGTGCTGAGATTTGTCCGGTCTAAATCTCGCAAAACTTCCCCAAAGTAGCCTAATGTAACGTGGGCTGTAAAGTGATAGTGCTGTTCAATACCCAAAGCCATTAACTTCGGATTTTGATAGATGGTGCGGCGAAACTGAATAATCTGCTCATAGCAGTGTTCATCTTGGGGGACTAAACAAACACCCACGGATCTTGGCATTACTATCAGTCCTAGCATTTGCCATTGAATAGGATTAGTTCCGTTTGTCATGGATTGTTGATACTGCTGAAATATTTCAGCACAACAAGAACGTAACTGTTGTTCAAACTCAGGGTTTTTTTGACACGCATGAACATAAGCACTGTCCCAAATTAAGTCAGCTAAAGTCACATGAAAACTAGCTGGGGGCACAGGGACAATAAAATCACTGTTGACAGGTAACTGTAAAAGTTCCTGCTGGTAAGATTGTAATTTGCTGTAAAAGGTAGAGTTTTTTACTTCTTCTTCCGCAGGTGGGGTAATTAGTGAATACCCAGGAAAAGGTGCGGGTTGTCTGGTTCCAGAATGCAAATGAAACTTACCAGATTCCTGAATATGCTGAATTTGGGATCTGTAAGCTTCTGGTAGCGTCATTCTTGCTACCCGATTCAGGTAAGTTTGATGGTTGTCGTCCAATCTTCCTAGCCTCGCGCTCTCACTTGATAGATTTTAAGGAAATTTACTCAGATTAGCAGAGTGATTTAAAAGTGTTGAGCTTTTTTGAGATATTCCTCACCCTATAAAAAAACGGAAATTCCAAGAATCACTTTTTGGTGTTCTTGGTTATTCCCTGACGGGCTTTCGGCAGTTGACACTTAGGTTTTCCACCCCGTTAGTTGGTCTGCACAGGCAGTTTCTATTTCCCCACTGTCCACGGGTACTGATTATAAACCCAGGGGGAGGTTTTTAACCACTGGAGCATGGTTGACGATTGGTGAAAGTTGGGATAAACGCGGTAGGTGTAAAAGTGTTCAGCATCACTGTAGCTTACCACGTCTATCTAAAATATTAGCTTGGGGTTTTGCGCTTCACGTCTTTAGATTCAGGAGTGTCAAAAGTTTTCCACTACTTCCATTGGACGCATCATATCGTGGTCTTCATGGATTAGGATATGACAGTGCCAGACATATTTTCCTGGTCTATCGTATTTGGCAATAACACGGACAACTTCATTAGGGTAGACAATTACGGAATCCTTTCGACCCTGAGACTGGACTTCTGGCTCCCTAGGATTGCCTTGAAAGGTAACATTTTGGAGAAACTGCTTTGTCTCGCCCTTTTTTGGATCTATTTCTGAGACCACATTACCACGGAATTTCTGTCGATTGAGAACCTGAAAAGCAACCAAATGGATGTGGATAGTGTGTGTGTATTGAGTCGTGTTATAAAATTCCCAAACTTCCGTTGCATTAAGTGGTGTTTTTTCTGTTATGGGTTCAGCATATTGCAACGAACCATCTTTCAATGTACCCAGGAGAAAAAGATCATGGTTGTCTGATTCTCTGAGTTGAAAAAGAGCTAATTCCTTGGGAGGTACGGTTGGTGTAAGAGGCGTGATATTGTCCAGTCGTAAGCTAGTTGTCAATCCATCACTCTCGTCTGTATCAACTGTGGCTATGGGAACATTAGAAAGGGGTTTGTTGACGGTGAACTTGATTATTTGTCCAGTTGTATTAGGATTAGCTCCTGGGCCATAGTTTCTTAAAATGAACTCTTTTCCTGCATCGTTAGTAAAATCAACAATTATATCTGCGCGTTCACTAGGAGAAAGAACTAAGTGATCTAAAGGAACTGGTTTTTCTACAAAGCCTTGCTCAGTGCCAATCAGGTATATCTTTTTATTTGAGTCGTAAAATTCAAGCTTGTAAAAACTTGAATCTGAGCCATTGAGTAAGCGGAAGCGATACTTTCTCGGTTCTACCTCCAGCTTAGGCCATACCATCCCATTGACTAAGATAAAATCGCCATAAGCTCCTGTACGACTGGGTATTCCCGGTGGGTTTGTATTTGTTTCTTGTGGATAGAACAGCTGACCACTGGTGGTAAACTGTCTATCCTGAATTACCAGTTCTCTTTCGTAGTCACCACTGGGTAAAACATTATTGTTGATGAGATTATTTTCGTTATTGTCTCGCAGTAAATAAAATCCTGTAAGACCTGCATAAACATTTAAGCGAGTAATCATGTTGGTGTGGTCGTGATACCAAAGCGTCGCCGCTTCTTGGTTATTGTCATATGTATTGATTTTTTGCACCCACTCTGGTCCTGTTTTTTCATAATTTTGTGTGTGCCAGGCATCTGGTAAGCCATCGCTAGCTGATTGGGTATGACCTCCATGCAAATGTACAACCGATGGCATTAATTTGTGTTCAAATGCTTCTCTGAGAGGTTTATTGTGCAATTTTTCAATATCTATTGGTAGCAAATGTTGTCTAGGTAGTTTATTTTGCCACTCAACTTGAATAGGTACAGAGTCTTCTGCGATGAATGTGGGGCCAGGATAGGTAACATTTTGACCTGCTAAACCATATCCCCAAATAGTTGTATTTAAACGCTCATCATCGCTGGTACCATATTCTCCATCTTTACCAGGGCTGGCATATAATCCCAGCCATTGCTCGGTTTCTGCCATTTCTAGAGTAAACTTTCCTGGCTTTGTAGCATCTATTTTCTGAGGAGAAGGTAGGGAGTTAATGAACTGTGGCTGGTTTTTGGGATTGAGCAGGGAATAACTTTGTGTAGAGTGACCTTTTACTGATGTCACTGAAATTCCTAAAACAACCAAAAATAAAACTAAAAAAAGTAACTTGTTTTTCATGTTGACAAGGTATATGGAACGTGATTATTTGCGTTATGCTCTTTCTTTGCATCCAACTAACAAGCTGGCGAATATTGATATGGGTTTTAATTAAAAAATATGCAATCTAAGTCGCCATCATCAGGGGAAAATATTGAAATAACGCTTTTAATACAGTATTATTTCTATTGAAATTTTGGTATACCTAAAAAGGTATAAAATAAGAAAAAAGCGTATTTTTTTCTTAACTTTTTACACAATAAAAGCAAGAATTAAAATGTTTTGTTATAAAAACAAGTATCTTATTTAATAAGTATATTTATTCTGTAATTAAGCGAAAATTAAAAATAATTTTTCATTGATTTTCTGTGAAAGATATTTATAATTTCTAAAAGTTTGTTGGTGATTAAATTTAGCTACTGGCCATGGCATCTCCTATTGCCATTAGTCTCGCCAAAGACACATAACTAGCTCATTAGCAGATCCCTAACTTTATATTCCGATTATGTTGATATCTGTATGTATACCCCTGGAGTTAAAAAGTATAATTTTATACTTTTATTTGACGGGATGTTATGAATTACCCACATCTTTATCCATTGATGATATGGTTCCAGAATTGTGCAGATTATGAAAAAATCCAAAATCCAATATCTCCTATGGTTGCAATTGACGGTTCCTATGGAAAGGAGGCGGACAAGTTCTCTGTACCTGTTTGAGTTTAGTCACCATAACTGGTGAACCGGTACCCATTGTAAGGATTCGCGCCAAAGGCAAAGAGCCAGAACTAGTAGCGGAACACTTAACAGCAGTTCGTGCTGATAGCATCTGTTATGACCAGATGCAAGGTGATGCTTTGGGTTCAATGATGCTAGAATTTAATTCCAGTGGTGCTGTGTAAGAAGAAAATTATACTTTTGATGTCAGTCATCGAAGTAATGCCTAGTCAAAGATTTGTTGCACAAGTCCAAGATGTGTTTACTTTTATGTCAAGCAAACCAGGGAACATTTAGTGCAAAACTGCCAGATTTTGGTAATCTATTTTTGGTTACACTTGGGTGTATCAGTTTATGGCGGTAGTTTTGGGGAATTGAGGGATTGGGAACAAAATTTATTTATTTATTTATTTGAGGACATATTTCCCCAAGAGCCATCCAAGCCTAGTATTTTGACATATTCATAAACATTGCCACCATCCATATCTGGATTAACCAAGTGTTATTAGTAGGATGGCTTTTTGGTCAACCTTAAATTAGTGAAGGTATTTTTGATAATTTGCTATTTACTGTAACTTTAATACAATTATCGTGGTATAATCTTTTCTAGCCTCAGAGTTAAATTAGTCAAAAAGCAACAAACTATGAGTAATAAAGAGAAACTTAAACGGGTTGTAGTCCTACGTAGTGACGATTCCTTTGGTGGAGAGCCAGATCTCATCTATGGTCAGAAACAGAAGAGAAAGAAAAAGAGAAAGAAACAATCAAAATCTTTGAGTCCTCTGGAAAAGATGGTTAGAAACATGGCTAAAAAACAAGCCAAAGCTAGCCAAACATACCTAGATCGACACGAAGAGTCTAATAAAAAGAAGAAAAACGGCTGGATACGTGATTTAGACAAGAATGTGAACAAGTCCTTGTCAAAATTGGGAGGTATAAAATTTGGACGTATTAAGCTATAACTTACTCTGATCCGACTTTTGTGCGTAACGAGTATTTGAAATAGACAGGGAAGGGTAGTCACTGTTAACGAGAGTAGTTATGTTGCAGACAATATCTTAAAGGAATCTTTACATTTCATAGTCAGCAAGTTAAACTATGCCACTATGTAAAAAAGCTTTAATCTTTGGCATTGCTGATGTATTAAAGTCAAAAATTCCATCTGTAAATCTCTTGCTCTTTGTAGTGGTGTACTTATGCGTGAGATAAAATCACAATTTTTACTCAGCAATACCCTACTTGATGGAAGAGAGTGTTTTAAAAGTCTAAGAAGGTACAATTTAGATCTTCTGAATTGATCTTAACTCAAACAACAATCAGGGTTTCAGCCATATACCGTGGTAATTCGTTTTACCAACTATGAGATCAAACGACCCTTTTAAAGCATTCTCTGAGTACGGCTCTTTGTTGAAATACGAAGTAATGTATTCGTATTGCAACAATCTAGTTTAATCAATATCTACACTGCTGTTTGCTGACCTAACAAATTAAATTAAGGCGGTGCAAAAGACTTCTTCTAGCACTCCGCTTGTTTTTGTTATGTAAGACTACAGAAAAGATATGATCCTGTTTGTGAAATTTCACGGAACTTAATTTTTATAATGGTTAAGGTTCATAGTTTTTTTCCCATATGAACTATCAGCTTTGTACCAGAATAAGAGTTACTTTCGGAAAATGACCAGACGTTTTTGATTTTAAGTGATGCCGGGTGAAATTAACCTAATTACTGCATCATTGACAAGTAAAACCCTCAGTAAGAACTATGCTAATCAAAGGTAACTGAGGAATTGTATAGTTTTCCAACAATCCAAGCATAATATCATCGAGGTAAGGTAATGTCAGAAAATCAGACTGTGAGCGATGCACAACAAGAAGCAAATACTATTATTCTTGAGTTAGGCAGTAGGAAAAAGGATGATATTCGAGATCTTCGAGAAGGTCACGGTCGTCTTTTTAAAGAAATAGAAAGAGCAATTTCTGGGCTGAGGGAATCAGGAGAAATAGGCGCATCAATACAACCAATTGTTGTCATTGTTACGCAAAAGAAATCGGATTAGTAGCCTTCAGTCAGTATCAAGTAATGGCGATTTTGCCACTACAAATACAAACTAAAATCCAAGCTCTTATTGCCAAGAAACCATTGCAGACGAAAAGAGTTTAGATTTAGATATTGGGTTGTTAAATTAATAGATCTAGATTCCTAAGGTGTTGAAATGACTTTAAGGTCATTCGCCTTAGGAAAATATTAATTGTAACAAGATGCAAAGATTCAACTATAGGGTTGTGGGATCAAGAAGCAAGTGGAATTAATTTCAGATGGGAGAGCTTGGTGAAAAAATGAATTGCAGACCTAACTTGATGACCACAAGTTTGCACGAAGGCATGAAAAAATAGAAACTATAGTGATACAGAAATATAGAAATTGGGAAAAGTAGTGTTTAAATGTCTGTGGTAATTTTCCAATACCTCTGTGCCCGCCGTAAATTAGTTTTCAAAATAATAGTTTTAATAACTTAATCATCCATTATCATCCATTTTACGTCCACACAGCAGAGGATGCTGTGGTATCCCGGACTGAGTGAAGATTATGTTTGCATAAACCTTATTTCACCATAATGCGAAAGAATTAGAATATTTTTTACCCATAGTGTAAAAAAATAACCAAAATATAGTATAAATAAAAACATCATTATTTTTCCAATCCACATCATTCAGAGGTCAAATTAATAACGTGAAGGTATTATTAGTCTGTACAGAAAAATTGCCTGTCCCTTTTATCCGAGGTGGGGCTATTCAGACTTACATTAATGAGATATTGCCTTATTTGAGTCGAGAACATAAAATCACAGTTTTCTCAGTCACTGATCCAGACCTACCTGATGAGGAAGTTCGAGATGGAATACGCTACGAACGAGCTGGGGGAGACATTCAAGAGTACTATCAGGCAGTAGCAAATTTTGTTGCTCGAGAAATATTTGATTGGATTATTATTTATAATCGTCCTAAATATCTTCCCCTGGTGGCAGCAGCAGCTCCGAACAGTCGTTTTCTACTCAGTATGCACAACGAAATGTTTGGACATGAAAAAATTTCTCCTGAAGTAGCTAGACATTGCCTACAGTTAGTGGAAAAGGTGATTACGGTTAGTGAATTTATTGCTTGCGGAATTGCCGACCTTTTTCCCGAATACCGACACAAGCTACAACCAGTTTATGCTGGGGTAAATCTAGAACGCTTCCAATCGCGCTGGGGAACGGATGCTGCTCAACGGCGGGCAGAATTGTTGGATGCACATGGATTGAAAGACAGAAAAGTGGTGTTAAGTGTGGGGCGTCTCTCGAAGAAAAAAGGACCTCATATTTTGCTATCTGCTTTCCCTGAAGTAATTAAAGAGCATCCATCAGCAGTCATTTTACTGGTTGGGAGTAAATGGTATGGAAAAGATGAAGAAGATACCTATGTTGTTCATCTTAAGGAACAGGCAAAAAGCTTGGGTGATTCTGTGCGCTTAAGCGGTTTTATTTCACCAGTTAAGATTCCAGATTACTTTCTTTTAGGAGATATATTTGTTTGCGCTTCCCAATGGCAAGAACCACTGGCTCGAGTCCATTATGAGGCAATGGCAACAGGACTATCGATTATTACCACTGCCAGAGGTGGCAACTCTGAGGTAATTGTTCCGGGGGGAAATGGTATCCTTATCGAGGACTATCAAAATCCTCATGCTTTTGCTACTAACATTAACTACCTTTTATCTAAACCAGATTGCAGTGAAGAAATGGGTCGAAAAGGACGTTATCTAAGTGAGACTTACTATAGCTGGTCTCGGGTCGCCTCAGATATTTTGAAGATTTTGACAAACGAGTGCAAGAGCAATAAAGTTCTGTCAGTTGACAGTCCCCGCCCTCAAGAATCTGGGATTCTACATTCATCGTCAAAACTTGCTCAACCAGGATTTCACCAAGTAGAGTAGAGGTTTGAAGGTTTTCACTGCTGTAGCGTTGATTTGGGTATCCCCTGGCTTATTTTTTCCAAGATTGAGAATATTTGCTGCTGGATTCACATTTCTTGACAACGAATGTGGTAGAAGTTAGTTGGTAGTAGAGCGATTCTTAGTGTCTTGTTGCGCTTACCAATGGCAAGAGAGTGATTGTTTGACAATCCCCCGACTGGAGGTTGGGGGCTTCACGGTTGAGGGAGTCAAATTACCTGTAAGAGCGGGATGGTAATCACTACAACACCAACTACTTTTGACCACACCCGTCTAATGTTTCTGCATATTAATAATTAATGTTTCCTTACTAGGGATTACTTCTGAGTAGTCGTGTAGTATATTTTTAACTTCGGAGGATAGGTTGGAACGAACACGAATTAAATAGAACCCATCTTTTTCTACTGTACAAGTTGTGTGTTTTTCTTCTTTTATCTGATACCAAACCACTGGAAAACTAGAACGATTATATATTGTTAAGTAGACATCATAGTTATTCAGTAATAAGGAATTTATTTCTATTTTTAAAGAACAACCCTTATAAATCACTCCATAGAAAAAATCATTATTTGTATCTCCAACAGGTAAGTACTCCTTCATTACCCATTTTTTGGGTAGCCATTTTTCGCAAATGAGTAGAGTGAATATATAACCATTAAGGCATCGGTAAAAAATATTATCTCGTTCTATTAAATTGTTCAGGTAATTGTTTACATCATTGCTGTTAATGGATTGGTTGGTAATAATTTCTAGTCCATCTACATTTATAGCTGGTAAATTAACCTCATCCGACCAATCATAGTATCTTATTCCTAAAGTATACTTGCCAGGAATAAGTTTTAATTTGTACCATTGCTCTTGAAAATTTGAGGAGTTAGATCCTATATGTTTAATAATTTTGGCATCGGGGAATCTATAAATACCAATAGTCCATGATTTGGCTGAGTCTATACAAGATTTTACCTCTATGTCTAATGATTCTCTGATATCAAATGGTCCCGCACCAGCAGCAATTGCATGAGGGTTCCAACGAGGTCCAGTAACTAGAATAGATGGTAATATTAAAGGTCTTTTTAAGATTTTATCAGAGTACACTAGCCATCTAAAAAATATTTTTTTATTAAATTTTGCATTAATATATGCTATGGTGCGAATTAATAATCTTACAGTTTTAAAGAATACTAAAGATAAAAAAGCTAGTGGTATTTCCCACAAAAGTTCTGTGTCTAAAAAGTTTTTGTTATTTCTCATTTTTTAATCACCTGATGGGGTTATATTGCAAAAAATTATTGAATATGAAAAATTGTATATAGCAATTCTAAATCATTCATCAAAAAACACCATATGTGAACATAGCAAGTTTTGCAAAAACAGAGCAGCTGTAGGCGACTTAATTTTACGCGGTTGTTTACTGTTTATGAGAAAATTTTCTCGTATGTCATAATTGCATCCACTTCATCACAGATCCAGCTTGGTTACAAAGGTTACCTTTAGCTTGTATCATAATTTTATCGTGAATCGTTCATGATTGCTATGCAATGGCTCGGGAGGAATCGGAACCTGTGAGGGTAAACGAAACTTAGGTGGTAAGTTAGACCCCAGAATTTATCCCGAGGGTAGTTCAGTGTCAATATCTCTGTTTACCCTCATATCTTGCACCCAAAAAAATTATGTGATTTAATTACACAGTATAATTTTAAAAACCTTGATTTACGGTTAAAAGCAAATGAAAATAAGGTAGTATTATTACACATCTTTTTAGGTTACTTGAGTTTTTACTGGAGGTGTAGGATGTTAGTTTAGACCTTCTCTTGCCTGGGCTATGTGGGTTATTACTCAAAGATCAACTACTTTTGACCGCACCCATTGTTTGCTATGACCTTTTGGCAGTATCACTCTCAAAAGTTTTTCAGCCTTGAGGTTTGAAGAGGCTTTCAGCCAACATTTTTATCAGGTTTGTGTAATTAAGCGACGTTTTGATATGAATCAAACATCCCAACAAGATAAAAACTATTTTTCTTGCTCAGAAGAAGAAAGAGTCCAAAAGCAAGCACATACACCAGCCAAAGAAAGAGAGGAACAGGAGATTCAAGGGATTGCTGTTGTAGGTATCAGTTGTCGCTTTCCAGGGGCTAATGACTACAAGGAATTTTGGCTCAATCTGGAAGCAGGAGTTAATAGCATCACGGAAATTCCTCTTCAGAGATGGGATGTCCAGAAGTATTATTCTCCCAATGCTCAAGAACGCAATAAAAGTATTAGTAAATGGTCTGGGCTGATTGAAGGAGCAGAGGAGTTTGATGCCCAATTTTTTGGTATCTCCCCTCGTGAAGCTAAAGTGATCGATCCTCAGCAGCGATTGATGCTGGAATTAAGCTTGTCTTGCTTGGAAGATGCTGGATATTCAGCATCTCAACTTTCAGGAAGTCAAACTGGTGTTTTTATTGGGGCTTGTAATTATGATTCAATTCTTTTTTTGAATAAAGACTCGGAAAAAATTGAGGGACATACTGGTACAGGAAGTTGGACTTGCATGATTCCTAACCGAATTTCTCACTTTTTTGATTTTCGGGGACCGAGTATTCCTGTAGATACTGCTTGCTCCAGTTCACTAGTAGCGATCCATTTGGCTATTAATGCCTTGAAATCTCAAGAATGTGAGATGGCTCTGGTGGGTGGAATTAGTGTATTGAATACACCAGTAATGTACATCCAAATGAGCGAATTAGGGATGTTGTCTCCCACAGGACAGTGCCACAGTTTCGATAGTAATGCCGATGGCTACGTCAGGGGAGAGGGAGCAGGGATAATTTTATTAAAACCTTTAGCAAAGGCTATTGAGGATCAGGATCACATCTATGGTGTAATTAAAGGCACTTCTTTAAATCATGGAGGAAAATCACGAACTCTTACTGCTCCCAATATTTATGCCCAATCTCAAGTGGTGCGTGATGCTTTTATAAAAGCTGACTTTGCCCCTAATACAGTTTCTTACATTGAAACTCACGGCACTGGTACTCCATTAGGTGATCCAATTGAAATTAATTCTCTTAAACGTGGATTTAGGCATCTTTATCAGCAGTATAACTTGCCGGTATCTACAGAATCTTATTGTGGTCTAGGAACAGTTAAAACCAATATTGGACATTTGGAAGGAGCGGCAGGGATTGCTGGAGTGATTAAAGTTCTTTTGGCAATGCAGCATAAAAAATTACCTAAAAATCTAAATTTTCAGCAATTAAATCCACGCATTGATTTAAAAAATAGCCCCTTTTACATAGTATCTGAAACTGAAGAATGGCAACAGTTGAAGACAGAAATAGGGGAACTATTACCTCGAAGGGCTGGTGTCAGTTCTTTTGGAATTGGGGGCGTTAACGCTCATATAGTTGTAGAAGAAGCTCCAGCCTTAGAAATTAAAAAAGCAGAAGTTGAGCGTCCTGTGCACATCCTAACTCTTTCAGCCAAAAGCGACAAGGCCTTGAAAGAACTAGTCAAAAAATATCAAAGATATTTGCAATTAAATCAGGAAACATCAACAGCAAATATTTGCTTTACAGCTAATAATGGCCGTGTTCATTTTCAAGAAAGATTAGCGTTAGTTGCTGAATCTAACGCTGAATTGGAGAAACAATTGGCGGCTTTCCTCAAGGTTAATCAAGCAAATGGACTTGTGAGAGGAAAAGCTCAAAAAGAAAGCCCAAAAGTAGCTTTTCTATTTATAGATCAGGGTAGTGAGTATGTAAATATGGGTTGGCAACTATACCAAACTCAACCCACTTTTCGTCAGATATTGGACAAGTGTGATGAAATTCTGCGACCTTATTTAGAGCAATCCTTGTTAACTGTACTGTATCCACAGTTAACAGCATCCGCTGGAAATTCCTCACTTTTAGACGAAATAGATCAAACTGCATACACCCAACCTGCCCTTTTTGCCGTGGAATACGCTTTGGCTAAATTGTGGCAATCTTGGGGCATTAACCCAGATATAGTTGTTGGTCAGGGTGTGGGGGAATATGTGGCAGCAACGATAGCGGGAGTGTTTAGCCTGGAAGACGGATTGAAACTGATTGCTACTCGATCCGGGCTAAAGGAATCTATGCTATGGGAATTTGCATCTGTAGCCGAAGAAATTACTTACAGCCAGCCTCAGATACCTATAATTTCACCACATCTAAGTGGAGAAAAAATAACAGAAGCAATTGCCACAGCTAAGTACTGGACAGATGACCTGGTAGAATCTGTGGATTTAGCTCAGACTATGCAAACCTTATGTCAGTTAGGATATAAAATGTTTTTGCAAATTGGGCTAAAAGCAAAAGTTGTGGAAACAGAGCATCAATTTTTACCAGAAAATGGGGGATTATGGTTACCTTTATTAAACCTTCCTCAAGAAGATTGGCAACAGATGCTCTCCAGTTTAGCGCGGTTATATGTTGAAGGGGTACAAGTGAATTGGTCAGGATTTGACCAAGATTATCCCCGTGGGAAAGTAGCGCTACCTACTTATCCATTTCAACGACAACGCTATGGGCAAGAAGTTGAAAAAGAATATCAACAAAATGAACCTGAAAAAGATACTTTGGAAAGGAGTGCATATCTAATTGGTGAGGTAATTGATAAAATTGCTACAAATAACTTACTAAAGGAGTTGACTTTTTCAGAACAGTTCACAGAACAAGAGCAAAAGTTATTACCAAAACTTTTAGATATCTTAAGTACCAGGCTGAAGGAATATAATCAATCATCAGAACAATACTTAGGAATTTTACAACAGCTGGAAAAAACACCCCAGCAAGAACGCCAGCAGCTAATGAGACAGTATTTACAAGGGGTGGTTGGAGAATTATTAGAATTTGATGAATCCCACTGTTTAGATGCACAGCTAGGATTCTTTGATATGGGAATGAACTATTCCACAATGCTCAAACTCAGGGATCAGCTACAGAGAAATTTTGGTTGTTTTCTTTCGGTTACAGCATTATCGGAGCATTTTAATATTGAAGAACTTAGTAAGTACTTAATTAAAAAAATTTTTGCCTCAGAATTTGAAGAAAAACCTGAAATAGAGATTTATGAAAATAGTGAGAATCAGCATGATCTCTTGGATAATGAATTCAACTTAATATGTGATAATGTGATTACAAATGCTATGCAAGAAGAATTAATTGCAATAGCTCTTCAAGATGAGCTCAAAGAAATTCAGACTTTACTTAACCAGGAATAATTAAATGACTATTAATTCAGAAACAGAACCACAAATTGTTTCTTCTCAACAAGTGCTTCAAACTATCAAAGAGATGCGAAATAGACTTGAATCACTTAACAAAGAAAAAAGTGAACCTATTGCAATTATTGGTTTAGGTTGCAGATTTCCGGGTAATGCTAATGATCCTTCTTCCTTCTGGCGGCTATTACATGAAGGTATTGATGCGGTAAGGGAAATACCATCTGGCCGATGGAATGTTGATAAATACTATGATCCCAATCCCGGAACAATTGGGAAAACATACACCAAACAAGGTGGATTCATTGAACAAGTAGACCAGTTTGACCCTTTGTTTTTTGGTATTTCTCCCAGGGAAGCAGTAAGTTTAGACCCTCAACAAAGGCTGCTTTTAGAAGTAACCTGGGAGGCTTTAGAAAACGCTGGACAAACACCCACAAAACTCAAAAACACCCAGACAGGTGTATATGTAGGTATTTGCACAGATGACTATGCCCAACGGTTTTTAAATCTGGAAAAACTGAGTTTAGTTGATAGTCATTCTGGAACTGGTAATGCCAGAAGTATGGCTGTGGGCCGCATTTCTCACTTCCTCGGTTTACAAGGGCCAAATATCCAGTTGGATACTGCCTGTTCTTCTTCATTACTAACTGTGCATTTAGCTTGCCAGAGTTTGCGTACTAAAGAATGTAATCTCGCTTTGGCTGGGGGAGTGAATCTGATTCTTTGGCCTGCCAGTACTATCGGACGTTGTCAATTGAAAGCCTTAGCTCCTGATGGAAGGTGCAAAACTTTTGATGTTACCGCAGATGGTTATGGTCAAGGAGAAGGATGCGGGATAGTAGTGCTGAAGCGTCTTTCTGATGCTATTGCTGATGGAGACACAATTTTAGCTCTGATTCGAGGTTCATCTGTCAACCATGACGGACCTAGCAGTGGTTTGACAGTTCCCAATAAAATAGCCCAGAAAGAAGTCATTCAACAAGCGCTGCAAAATGCACGAGTGGAGGCTCATCAGGTGAGCTATGTGGAAGCTCATGGTACGGGAACATCTCTGGGAGACCCCATTGAACTGGAGGCTTTGGCAGCAGTTTATGGCAAAAACCGCCCCATCAATCAACCCTTGGTTGTTGGTTCAGTTAAGACCAATTTTGGACACTTGGAAGCGGCGGCGGGAATTTCAGGATTGATTAAACTTGTGTTATCCCTTCAGAATCAAGAGATACCGCCCCATTTGCATCTCAACAAACCTAATCCCCATATTCCCTGGCATCAACTTCCCATAGTAGTTCCAACTTCTGCAACTCCTTGGAATGTAGGCAGTCAGCCGAGAATAGCAGGTATTAGTGCTTTTGGTATTAGTGGCACAAATGTGCATATGATTTTGGAAGAAGCACCAAAGCCAGCCTGTGCTGAAAAATCTTTAGAGCGTGAATTGCATATACTATCTCTCTCAGCGAGGACTGGCAAGGCTCTAGAAGAGCTAGTTATTAATTATACTCATCATCTAGAGAGTTATCCGGAATTAGAACTAGCAGATATCTGCCACACGGGGAACACGGGGCGCTCTCATTTCCATCATCGACTGGCACTGATTAGCTCTAATAAAAGTGAACTAATCACAAAACTGAAGGATTTCACAGCAGGTCAGGAAGTTCCAGGACTATTTTCTAGTCAAGTCTCTAACAACACGAGTTCACCCAAAGTAGCTTTTCTGTTTACAGGTCAGGGTAGTCAGTATGTAAATATGGGTTTGCAACTATACCAAACTCAACCCACTTTTCGTCAGATATTGGACAAGTGTGATGAAATCCTGGGACGTTATTTAGAGCAACCCTTGTTATCTGTGCTATATCCACAGTTAACAGCATCGGCTGACAATTCCTCACTTTTAGATCAAACTGCATATACCCAACCTGCCCTCTTTGCTTTGGAATACGCTTTGGCTAAATTGTGGCAATCTTGGGGCATTAACCCAGATGTAGTTATGGGCCATAGTGTAGGGGAATATGTGGCAGCAACGATAGCGGGAGTATTTAGCCTGGAAGATGGATTGAAATTGATTGCCACTAGGGGTAGGTTAATGCAACAGTTACCCACTGGTGGAGAGATGGTATCAGTATTAGCATCAGAGTCCCAGGTGAGAGAGGTAATTGCTTCTTATACAGACAAGGTAGCTATTGCAGCTATTAATGGCCCCGACAGTATTGTGATTTCTGGTGCAGGAGCAGTTATTCAGGAAATTTGTTCCAGTTTGGGCCAAATGGGAATCAAGACCAAGCCTCTACAGGTATCCCATGCCTTCCATTCTCCACTGATGGAACCAATGTTGGCGGAGTTTGAAACTGTAGTCAAAGAAGTTACCTATAATCAACCGCTAATCTCCATAATTTCTAATGTCACAGGACAGCAGGGAACAGAAAACATCACCACTGCAGAATACTGGCTACAGCACATCACCCAACCTGTGCATTTCAGTGCAAGTATGCAAACTTTGCACCGGGAAGGATACAAATTATTCCTGGAAATTGGGCCTAAGCCCATACTCCTGGGCATGGGCCGTCAATGTTTACCGGAAGACACAATCAGTACATGGTTGCCTTCCTTGCGTCCACCCCAAGGAGATTGGCAACAACTACTTTCAAGTTTAGGACAGTTATATACCAAAGGAGTGGCTATAGACTGGCTGGGATTTGATCATGATTATCTGCGGCGTAAAGTACTATTGCCAACATATCCATTTCAAAGGCAACGTTACTGGTGGGATATGGAGGAAACCGAATCTAAACCAGAGGATAAAAATGTCTCGACACCAATTGTGGAATTACTCAATCAAGGTGCAAGTGATGGTTTAGCGAAGGAATTGGAATTGGCAGGAGAACTGACTGCACAGGAGCGGCAATTACTGCCAAAATTACTGGGACTTTTGGTTAAACGACAACAAAATTACCTGGAATTTAAAGGCGGTATAGTTCATGAATATTACAATGCCGTAGCAATCTTGGGTCAAGAACAAGCTGGAAATCAGGCAGATGCAAGGTCTGATTCAGCATTCTTAACTTTTGGTTTATTCCCTGAAAAAGTTCCCGGTTTTTCTTGGATTAAATGTTTGACAGAACCAAATCAAGAACAATCTCGCCAAATGATTGTTGAGTCGCAAAAAGATTTGAGAAAATTATTATTTGCTCAAGTAGACTTTTCATCTTGCCAAAAAGTTTTGGACTTTGGCTGCGGATATGCTTCAGATTTAATTCAGCTAGCTCAAAAGTATGAGCATCTGCAATTGAATGGATATACAATTTCTAGCGAACAAGCCAAGCTAGGCAGTATAAAAGTTGATGAAAAGCAACTACAAGAACGGGTAAAAATATTTAATCGAGATAGCGCCAAAGATGAGTTCCCTGATGACTATGATTTGGTATTTGGGTTTGAGGTGGCTCACCACATTCTAAATAAAAAATCATTATTTACCAATATTGGTAATCATTTGAACCAACAGGGGTATTTAGTGTTAGCAGATTTTATCTCGAATAGTGACTTTGCTATTGATCATCAGGAAACTTCTTCTTACTTTATTACTAAGTCGGAGTGGGTAGAGTTACTATCTGAAAATCATCTCCAATTGGTGGCAGCTATTGATGTAAGTCCAGAAATATCCAACTTTTTGTACGATCCAGATTTTGAAGAACGTTTGGAAGAGTTGTATCAAAGAAATCGAGACGAAAATGTTAAAGCTGGATTTAAGTCTTACTACCAATTAGGTAAGGTTCTGAGCAAGGGGATAGCTAGCTATGTGTTGCTGACAGCACAAAAACAACAACAGTTATCTAAGGAGCAAATAGCTGAGTGGAATCAAAAAGTCCTAGCTCAATTGTTATCTTACTCAGAGGTAACACCCCAGCGTTGGCTCTATGAACTAGAATGGCAACCCCAAAAACACTCAATTACTCGAGTGCAGACAACGGGAAACTGGTTAGTATTTGTAGAACCGGGGGCTTTGGCTGAAGAATTGGTGAAAAAATTGGGTGCAGGTTGTACTTTAGTGTCTCCTGGTTTAAATTATCAGCAGATAGGTAAAAAACACTATCAACTTAACCCCACTGCTCCGGAAGAATTTAAGCGTCTAATAACTGAAATTAGTGCTGAAAATTCACAATTGCAAGGAATTGTTCATCTGTGGTCTCTACTAACAACTAACAGTCAGTTAGAAACAGCCATGGAATATGGTTGTGCTAGTCTGTTGCATTTGGTACAAGCCGTGGTACAGACTGAACAGAAACAGGTAGTGCCCCTGTGGGTAGTAACCCAAGGTGCAATGAGTGTGGGTGGGGATACCGAGATGGTGGAGGTACAACAAACACCAGTTTGGGGTTTAGGTCGGGTAGTGGCTCTGGAGCATCCAGAACTACAATGTCGGTTAATTGACTTGGAACCAAACACTGAAGCTGAAGATTTGGCGAAGTTGCTACATCAAGAACTGATGTCTCAACAAGAAGAAAACCAAATTGCTTATCGTCAGGGTGAGGGTTTGGTGGCCCGGTTGGTACGACGACCACAGCAGACAAGCACTGAAGAGGAGCAAGAATTTACCATTATTTCTGAAGGCAGTTACCTAATTACTGGTGGACTGGGGGCTTTAGGACTCCAGTTGGCTAAGTGGCTGGCAGGTAAGGGTGCTAAACACTTGGTATTGACGGGACGGCGCAAACCTTCGGAGACGGCACAACAAACCATTACTCAAATAGAACAAGCTGGAGTGGAGGTTTCCCTGGTATTGGGCGATGTTGCTGTTAAGGAAGATGCAGCTAGAATTGTGGAACAAATCAAGACATCCCTACCACCATTGCGGGGTGTGATTCATGCTGCTGGAGTATTGGATGATGGGGTACTACAACAAATGAGCTGGCAACGGTTTACAAAAGTTATGGCCCCAAAAATTCAAGGGGGATGGCATCTGCACCACTTAACTCAGGATTTGTCTTTGGACTTCTTTGTTTGTTTTTCATCTGCAGCATCTTTGTTAGGTTCAACTGGTCAAGGTAATTATGCGGCTGCGAACGCTTTTCTAGACGGTTTGGCTCATTATCGGCGATGGCTTGGTTTACCAGGATTGAGCATTAATTGGGGTGCTTGGGGACAAGGAGGTATGGCGGCGCGGTTGGCAGATCAGTTCCAAAACCGGATTCGCTCCTTGGGTATGAGTAGCATACCTCCGGCACAAGGGTTACAAATTTTAGATCAATTGTTGGCCCAATCGGCAACCTTAGTGGGTGTGTTTCCTGTAAACTGGCCTCAGTTTGTCAGCCAATTGCCAGATGGAATGAAGATGCCTGTATTGGAAGCATTTATCGATTTCCAATCGGTAGCCAAGGAAGGGAAAACCAATGAGCTACTGGCAAAACTGAAGGTATCTAAATCCAGCGATCGCCCAGAAATGATGGTGAATTATCTCCAAAGTGTTGTGGGTAAATTATTGGGATTCCCGGACTCTGACACCTTAGATCCACAGCTAGGATTTTTTGATATGGGGATGGATTCTTTGCTGGCTTTAGAGTTGAGAAATCTACTGCAAAGCAACTTAGATTGTTCCGTTTCTTCGACAATTCTGTTTGAATATTCCAATATTGAGTCCCTGGCTGAGTATATAATCACAGAGGTTTTGGCAACAAAACTAGAGATGACGGTTGATAGTTCCGACAATAGTAAGCCACAACCGCCGGCGGTGGTTCCCCAAGACAAGGCCGCTATCTCCCCAGACCCAGGGACAGATGCGATCGCAGAAAAATTTAAACAGATCCAAAATCTACTCAATAAGGATATTTAATACTTTTCTTTATCGAGTAAACTCAGCTTTGGTCTGAGACCTTCATATCTAGCCCGAATTACACTGATGGGGATGTTCCACTTAACGGAACTATTCCCCAAGTGTAAATTACGACAGACTATAGCCTAGTTATTGATTTTAAGAGTGCCATTGACCGCAAGGAATTTCTAGCTCAAAAGTATCCCTTGTTTCCTCTGTATTAATAGTTAACAATATATTTACGAGTTGATACAAATTCCCCCTAAAATGGCTAGATTTTAAACCCCATTTTTTTGAAAAGGAGATCATAGGTGAATCAACCTCTTTCATCCCAACAGTTATTTGAACTTCTTGAGCAGGTTCACAATAAATTGGAAGCAGTTGATAAAGAAAAAACGGAACCCATAGCTATTATTGGCATGGGTTGTCGATTTCCTGGAAATGCCAATGACCCTGCTTCATTATGGAGTTTATTGCATGACGGCGTGGATGCTGTTACAGAAATACCACTAGACCGTTGGGATATTGATGCTTACTATGATCCAGACCCTAATGCTCCTTTAAAAGGATACACCCGTAACGGTAGCTTTATTCAAGCAATTGACAAATTCGACGCTCAATTTTTTGGCTTGTCGCCTCGGGAAACAGCCAGTTTAGATCCCCAGCAAAGATTACTTTTAGAAATTACCTGGGAAGCTCTAGAAAACGCTGGACTGGCAGCAAATAAGTTGAGAAATAGTCGAACTGGTGTCTATGTGGGTATTTGTACAGATGATCATGTATCTAACCAAATATTTAACGCAGCTGTCAAATTAATTACCCAATCAAACAAAGACGAAGAAAACGTTGTTTCTGTGGATGGTTACACTGGTATAGGCGGTGCCCGTAGTGTAGCAGTAGGTCGAATTTCCCATCTATTAGGTTTACAAGGACCTAATATTCAGTTAGATACAGCCTGTTCCTCCTCGTTAATAGCTGTACATCTGGCTTGTCAAAGTTTGCGTTTAAAAGAATGTAATCTTGCCTTGGCGGGGGGAGTTAATTTGATTCTCTCACCCACAAATACTCTAACTCGTTGCAAGATGAAAGCCCTAGCTCCTGACGGTCGTTGCAAAACTTTTGCAGCTACCGCAGATGGTTATGGTCAGGGAGAAGGATGTGGAATGGTAGTTCTCAAACGGCTCTGTGATGCCATAGCGGATGGTGATTCAGTTTTAGCCATAATTCGGGGATCGGCTACCAACCACGATGGACCTAGCGGTGGTTTAACTGTACCGAATAAAAAAGCTCAAAAGGAAGTCATCCAACAAGCGCTGCAAAATGCCAGGGTGGAGCCGCATCAAATCAGCTATGTAGAAGCTCATGGTACTGGTACTAGTTTAGGTGACCCCATTGAGCTGGAGTCCCTAGCAGCAGTGTATGGACATAATCGCCCTGACAATGAACCCTTAGTGGTTGGTTCGGTGAAAACCAACTTCGGACATCTGGAAGCAGCCGCCGGTGTGTCATCTCTGATCAAAGTTGTACTAGCACTTTACCATCAGCAAATACCACGGCATTTGCACTTTACTGAACCTAATCCTTACATTCCTTGGGATAAAATTCCCGTAGTAATTCCCACGAAAACAATGCCTTGGCTCCGGAGAGAAAAACCGCGCCTAGCAGGAGTAAGTTCCTTTGGTATGAGCGGTAGCAATGTGCATTTAATTTTAGAAGAAGCTCCAGAACAATTGACAACTGCAAATTTAAAAGCCGACACTAAAGAATCTTTGGAGCGACCCATTCATCTACTAACACTATCAGCAAAAACTCCCCAAGCCCTAGAAGACTTAGCCAGTTCTTACTACAAACATTTGGAAATTGACTGTCAACAAACACTAGAAGACATATGCTATACCGCTAATACTGGACGCTCTCATTTTCTTTATCGTCTTGCTGTCATAGCTAATTCCACAGCAGAACTAAAGGCAAAATTGAAGCAAGTACAAAATATACAACAATTGACAGAAGCTAGGAATAGAAATACTGAAATTCCAGGAATGTTCTGTGGTAAAATTACCCACAACAATAGTCAACCAAAAATTGCTTTTTTGTTTACAGGTCAAGGCTCCCAGTATGTGGGAATGGGATATGAATTGTACCAGACTCAACCCAGATTTCGTCAAGCTTTAGAAGAATGTGCTTCCATTCTCAAATGTGAGCTAAACATCCCCTTGTTAGAAGTGCTTTACCCGCCTACAAAAACAGAAGGACAATCCCACTTTCTGGATCAAACAGCATATACTCAACCGGCTTTGTTTGCTGTTGAATATGCCCTAGTGCAGTTATGGAAGTCTTGGGGAATTGAACCCGATGTAGTGATGGGTCATAGTGTGGGAGAATATGTTGCCGCAACTGTGGCGGGAGTTTTCAGTCTTGCAGATGGTCTCAAACTGATTGCAACTAGGGGAAGGTTAATGCAAAACTTACCCCCGGATGGTGAAATGGTATCAGTAGTTGCATCGGAAGATGTGGTGAAAGCAGTAATAGCACCTTATGCTTCACAAGTAACAATTGCTGCTTTTAACGGGAGGGAAAGTATAGTAATTTCAGGGGCAAGTCAGGCTATTGGTATAATTTGTAATATTTTAGAATCTCAAGGAATTAAGTTAAAACCCTTACAAGTATCCCATGCTTTTCACTCACCACTAATGAAACCCATGGTGGCAGAATTTGCAGCATTAGCTCAACAAGTCACCTACCGTCAGCCTGAAATTCCTTTAGTATCTAATATAACTGGGGAATTAGTTGATAAAAATATTGCGACATATAGCTACTGGGTAGATCATATTAGCCAACCTGTGAGATTTACCCAAAGTATGGAAACATTAGATAAACATGGGTGTAGAATCTTCTTGGAAATCGGGCCAAAACCCATACTTCTGGGAATGGGTTGTCAATGTTTACCGGAAAATCAAAGTTTGTGGTTGCCTTCTTTGCGTTCAACCGCTAATGATTGGCAAGAAATGCTCTCTAGTATGGGAGAGTTGTATGTACAGGGAGTTAGGATAAATTGGTCGGGTTTTGATCAAGATTACACTCGGCACAAAGTAATGTTGCCAACTTATCCCTTTCAAAGGCAGCTTTATCCGAGAGAACCAATCCAAAATCTAGAAAAACTCTCGTTTGTTGAAACAACAAATGGTATTACTCCTCTTGTTAATTTACTCAACCAAGGAGATACAGAAAAGTTAACTCAACAATTTGAAAAATCAGGAAAATTCTCACCGGAACAGCTAAAATTACTACCCAATTTATTAGGATTACTAGCGGAACAATACCGGGAAGAACCAGAAATAAATATTATCAAAGAATGGCTCTATGAAGTCCAGTGGGAACCTTTAAATCTTCATGAACAAAAACAGTTTTTTGAACCTAGCCATTGGTTAATTTTTGCTGACTCAACAGGGCTAGGGAAAAAGCTGATGACTCAACTAAAAAACCAAGGACATGAATGTAGTTTAGTTTATCGAGCAGATAGTTACCAAAACCTTGAAGCAGGAATTTATCAAGTTAATCCCGCCCATTCTGAAGAATTTGAAAAAATTTATCAAGCAATTGGTAAAACAAGTACCTTACCCTTAAAAAAAATCGTTCATCTGTGGAGCTTAGACACTGGTTATCAAAATAATTTAACAGTTTCCGCTTTAGAGGAAGCACAACTTTGGGGATGCGGTAGCCTATTGCATATATTACAGGCTTTAGTTGTCTACCAAAGCAAATTAACTACAGTGAACAATACTCAAGTGATGGCAGAATGGGGATATCTGCAAATCTGGCTAGTTACTAGAGGATCTCAACCTGTTTTATCACAGACAAAACCAATAGCAATCACCCAATCATCTTTGTGGGGATTAGGTCGAGTGATTGCTTTTGAATATCCACAATTGTGGGGTGGTTTGGTAGATTTAGATGCACAAGAATCAGATAATGAAGCAGAAATACTACTACAACTACTAAGGGAAAACCACAAAGAAGACAATCTAGCCCTACGGGATAATAAAGCATACGTAGCTCGTTTAGTCAAACAAACACTAGGTGAATTTAATTCTTTATCATTGCAGTCTGATGCTACTTATGTGATTACCGGAGGTTTAGGAGCTTTAGGAATACAAACAGCGGAATGGATGGTATCCAAAGGAGCCAAACATTTAGTTTTAATCAGTCGCACTCACCCTTCTGAGGAAATACAGAAAACAATTGGTCTGCTACAGAAAGCAGGAGCTAGCATTTATGTATTTTCTGGAGATATATCTGTTGAAGAAGATGTAGTTAAAATCCTAGAGGAGGTTCAAACATCTTTACCTCCACTACGAGGGGTAATTCATGCAGCCGGAATCTTAGATGATGGTCTGATACAGCAACTGAATTGGGAACGTTTTACTCAGGTGATGAAACCCAAGGTCAAGGGGGCTTGGTATCTGCATCAATTTACTCAACACCTGTTACTAGATTTTTTTGTTTGCTTTTCCTCCGCGGCTGCCTTGTTGGGTTCCCCGGGTCAAGGAAACTACGCTGCTGCTAATGCATTTCTGGATGGGCTGGCTCATTATCGTCGTCAGCTGGGATTGCCTGGATTAAGCATTAACTGGGGAGCATGGTCTAAAAGTGGCATGGCTACTCGGGTAAATAGCCAGTATCAAAACCGGATGAAAACATCTGGTGTAGGTACTATTGCTCCAAAACAAGGATTACAAATATTAGAGCAAATTTTACTTGGTCCATCTCCATCACAAGTGGGGGTAATGTCTGTAGATTGGTCAGTTTTAGCAGAAGAATGGAGTTTAGGAAATCCGAGTTCATTAATTTTACACCTTTTAGGGACGGAAGAATCACAACGACAATCTAGACTAAAACAAAAGCAAGAACAAAGTATTTTAGAAAAATTAGAAGCTGCACCAGAAGTTGAACATCAAGAGATTTTGAGAATTTATCTACAATCTCTAGTGGCAAAAACCCTAAAAACTCAATTATCAGATATTCCTACCCATGGTAATCTCATGGAAATTGGTATGGATTCTCTTATGACCATGGAAGTGGTAAATCAGATGAGTCGTGATTTGGACTTTATAATTTACCCCAGAGAATTTTATGAACGACCTAGAATTGATTCTCTAACTGAATATTTAAGTGTTGAACTGAGAAAAAAAAGTATTACTCTCAATTCAAGTCAATCATCTCCCAAGACTTTGGAAGTATTCGAGACAAAATCGAGTTTTAATTCTCCCCTCACTTCCAGTTCACAACGCCTCCCTGGAATTATCTTTATACTTTCTAGTCCTAGGTCTGGTTCAACCTTGCTGAGGGTAATGCTGGCTGGCCATCCTCACTTATTTTCTCCTCCAGAACTGCATCTGTTAGCCTTTAGTAACATGAGGGAGCGAGAAGAAAAACTTAAATTTTCCCACTTGGGTGAGGGACTACAAAAAGCCTTGATGGAAATTGAAAATTTAGATGCAACAGCTAGTCAGGCTTTGATTAAAAATATGGAATTGGAGAATTTATCCATTAAAGAGGTATATCAGAGGCTTCAGGAAAATATCAGCCCCCGGATGTTAGTGGATAAATCTCCTTCTTATGCTGTAAATCGCAGTATTTTAGAACGAGGAGAAGCTATATTTGCCAATTCCAAATACATTCATTTAGTTCGCCATCCCTACTCAGTGATTGAATCATTTGTGCGTATGCGGATGCAAAAAATGGCAGGTTTAGGTGATGATAATCCCTATGAGGTTGCAGAGCAGGTGTGGACAAAAAGCAACCAGAACATCCTCGATTTTTTAGATCACATAGAACCACAACGCCGCCACCAGATTATCTATGAACAATTGGTAAAGGAACCGTCTAAGACGTTATCAGAACTGTGTAGTTTTTTAAATATTGATTTTGATACAAAACTTTTGCATCCTTATGAAGGAAATCGGATGACTGAAGGTATTTATCAAAACTCACTATCAATTAGCGATCCCAATTTTCTGAAACACAATGCTGTTGATTTTAGTTTAGGAGACAAATGGAAAACCATTCAATTACCCCATAGATTAGGAGAACAAACCCGGGAACTTGTTAGACAATTCAATTATGAATTGCCTAACTCCATGGACACAGTTGCAAATAGTAAGACAGAAGAAAAGGAAACCCAAGTTTCTTTAAATCTTGTGAAGAAAGAGCTGCTCATGGATGAAAAGTTTTTGGAGTTGAGAGGAAATGAGATTTGTCTCTGTAGTTGGGGTTCTGAAAATAACCCTGTAATACTGTGTATTCATGGAATTTTGGAACAAGGTTTGGCTTGGCAAGAAGTGGCACAACCTTTGGTTGCAAAAGGTTATCGGGTAGTGGCTCCAGATTTATTTGGCCATGGACGCTCAAGTCATTTGAAAATGGTAACCGCCTATAATTCTCTAACATTTTTAGCTCAAATAGATAGAGTAATTCAGGAATTACCGGAGGAACCTTTGTTTCTTGTAGGGCATTCTATGGGTGCAATGTTAGCCGCAATGATTGCTAGTGTAAGGCCTGAAAAATTCAAAGCCTTGATGCTAGTGGAACCTCCACTACCTTCTTATGAAAACAAACAACAGGCAATTAATCAACTAACAACTTTTTTAGAATATTCTACCTCTTCACCAAAACATCCAACATTCCCAGATGTAGCAACTGCTGCTGAGAGACTGCGTAAAGCTACACCTGCTTTGTCAAAAGAATTTTCTTACATTTTAGCTGAACGAATTACACAACCCTGGGAAGAAGGAGTAATCTGGACTTGGGACTCAATTCTTCGCACTCGCTCTACCCTAAGTTTCAATAGTTTTAATGGAGGTAGATCCGAATATCTAGAAATGCTCAAACATATTCAAATTCCAACTACATTAGTTTATGGGAATAACAGTAAATTGAATCGTCCAGAAGATTTACAAGAACAACAAACAGCAATGGCTCTAGCAAAACGGGTCTTTGTTGACGGAGGACACAATCTCCACATCGAAGCTGCTTCTCAATTAGTAAAGCTAATTGAACTGGCAAATTCCTTATCTTAGTATTTGTGATTTTTGGTTTTCTTTGCACTTACTCCTTGTTAAACAAATGAAAAAATATATTCCCACCCAATTTGTTAAAAAAAAAGAGCGGAAAACGCTTAAAAAAAAGTATATTCCCACGCCACTGGTTGAAAAGAAAGACCGGAAAAAAGTACCAATAGTTGAACAACTTAAGAATCGTCGGTTTTCAATCGTGTATGTGATATGGCGATTTGCAATTTATTTTTTAGGGATATTATTCCGCAGATTTACAGGAAAAGCGGATATTCAAAAAACAGCAGTGGAATTGCGAGACATATTTGAAGATTTAGGTGGTTTATGGGTGAAGACAGGCCAATTATTAGCATTAAGAACAGACTTGTTTCCTGATGAAGTATGTGATGAATTAATACGGCTGCAATATGGGGCTCTTGGGTTTCCAATGGAATTAGTACGCTCAACTATTGAAGCAGAATTGGGTGTGCCGATGGATAAAGTTTTTGAATCTTTTGATGAAGAACCTTTAGCTGCTGCTTCCATTGCTCAAATTCATACTGCCGTTTTGTCTAAAAACAAGTTGCCTGTGATAGTTAAAATTCAACGTCCCGGTTTGGAGGATGCTTTCAGACGGGATTTACAAGTTATTAAACTTTTCGCAAATTCATTGCAATTTTTAAATATTGCCAAATATTTGCGGTTCGATGAAGCTGTACTAGAAGTGGAAAAAATATTTACTGAGGAGCTAGATTACCGATATGAGGCATCCAATATGGAACGGATGAAAAAAACTCTCAGAGAACATGGTGTTTATACTCCTTCAGTGTACAAAAAATATTCCAAGCGTCGGATTTTAGTGATGGAGTATATTCCTGGTGTATTAATGGCTGACTACATTCAGGCTTTAAATAATGACCCTGCCAAAGTAAAAAAATGGGATGAAGAAAATAAGGTAAACCGTAAAAAGTTGGGAGAAAATTTGTTTTTATCATTATTCCGACAAATATTTGAAGATAATTTATATCATGCGGATCTCCATCCAGGTAATATATTTTTGTTGCGTAATAGTAAATTTGTACTCATTGACTTGGGAAGTGTTGGCTCTCTGGATAAAGACTTGAGGAATAATTATTTAAACTACAATAATGCACTTGCGAGAGAAGATTTTCCTAAAGCAGCTGATTATATTATCCGTTTTGCAGTAGATATTCCAAGGGTGAACATATCTAGAGTACGTGCGGAAATGGCAACTGCAATTGAAGATTGGGCAAGTAAATCCCGACTGGATGGATTATCCTACAAGGAAAAATCCCTGGGTGGAGCTACTAGTGAAATTAGCAAAGTTTCTATTAAATATAATGTTCCCAGCAACTGGGGATTTTTAAAAGTAAGTAGATCTCTTTTAACTTTGGACGGATCTCTTCAATATCTGATACCAAATTTTAGCGCCTTGAAGCTGATAAAAAGGTACAATAAAGAGGCGCAGAGCCGTGCTTTAATTCAGAGTTTTAGTTTTGAAACTATTGCCAAATCCATAAATGAGTTTTTTGGAGCTGTGGATGAATATAACAACTTAATTCTTCCAAAACTACGAGAGCGCACTATACCTTTTGAGGGAAGCATTAACAAGTTTGCTCTTTTCCTGGCATCTATTTTACGTGCGGTTTCTTCTGCAACATTTATTAGTGGATTCGCTTTAGCCTATATTTTCTTATATCAACATCATTTTGTAATTATTAAACTCATTCATAATCCTCTTTTTGATGAAATTACTACACAGTTTCCACGCATACCATACCTGGAATGGATTTTAATTTTCATGGGAATCAACTTGATTTCACGAAGTTTGTCGGCTTGTTCGGTTATTTTAGAGAAAAAGGAATATGAAGCCAAAGGGATTTTATAGAGTTAGAATCTACTTTAGGAGCTTAATGTTAGGAGTAAAACCCTGTCTTTACAATTTATTTCCCTTCCTCCTTCTCATCCCCAACTACCCACAGGTTTAATTGTCTGCTTACATGGTTGGGGGGCTAATGCTGGGGATACTGCATCTTTATTACCATTTTTCAAGTTACCGAATTACCAATTTTTATTTCCCAATGCGCCTTTTCCTTTTCCTTATTCTGTTGCAGGTAGGGCATGGTATGACCTGAGATTAGAAAATATGTATGAAGGATTGGAAGAAGGTCGGCAATTGCTAATGGATTGGCTGCTATCTTTGGAAAATACTACCGGTGTGCCGCTATCACGGACTATTTTGTGTGGATTTTCTCAAGGTGGGGCTATGACTTTGGATGTTGGGCTAAAATTGCCTTTAGCTGGATTAGTTGTGATGAGTGGGTATTTACATCCTGGTGTAGTTACAACAGCTAAAACTGATTTTCCCCCAATGTTAATTATGCATGGTAAATATGATGAAGTTGTGCCACTGCAAGCTGCTTTAAAAGCACGGGAAACTTTAGAATCTCTAGGAATTGCCTTGGAATACCATGAATTTGATATGGGGCATGAAATTGGTCTAGAAATGTTAGATGTGCTACGCAATTTTGTGGGCAATCTCATTGGTTAGTACAGGGTAGCAATTTTTTGCAAATTATGGTAGAAAAAAATGCAAGTTTTTCGGAAATATGCATCCTCTAATGAGTAAGATAGATTGGGTGGCAGCGTCAAGCGCAACTCAAATCATGCTGGGTGAAAATTCTGCATAAGGGAGGGGCAAGCATTATGAAAACTTTAAGCATTTCCAAAAAGAACATTTCTGCTATGACCACGGCAGATGTAGAACAGTTGGCTAATCGTCTAGAAGTAGATAATTACAGCAATGCTTTTGAGGGTTTAAATGATTGGCATCTCTTGCGAGCCATCGCCTTTCAACGTCCTGAGTTAGTTGAACCCTACATCCATCTGTTGGATTTAGAAGCCTACGACGAAGCATAAAAATTTGAAAATTAGGAGTCAAGGGTTATTGTTCCTAACTACTGACTCCTAAGTTTCATCTGTGCCAAATCTCCAACCCCAAATCTCAAAGGTGAAAAAAAAGGTTATCATTGGTGTAAGTGGCGGTGTCGCTGCCTACAAGACTTGTGAATTAGTTTCAAGGCTGTTTAAAGGTGGGGTGGAAATTCGAGTCATTCTTACCCAAGCAGCAGAACAGTTTATTACCCCTTTAACTTTAGCTACACTCTCTCGTCATTGTGCATACACAGATAATGATTTTTGGCAATCAAATCACTCGCGTCCGTTGCACATTGAGTTGGGAGAATGGGCAGATTTGTTAGTAATTGCCCCGTTGACGGCCAATACATTGGCAAAATTAGCTTATGGTATGGCTGACAACTTACTGACAAGTACTGTACTGGCTTCTAGTTGTCCTGTGTTGTTGGCACCGGCGATGAATACAGATATGTGGGAACAGTTGGCAGTGCAACGGAATTGGCAGCAACTGTTAACAGATGTCAGATATCACGGCATGAGTACAGGATCGGGGTTATTGGCTTGCGATCGCATTGGTGCGGGGAGAATGGCAGAACCCCAAGAAATTTTGACTTATATCCAATCATTACTGCACGTTGGTGGTAAACGAGATTTAATTGGTAAGGGTGTATTAATTAGCGGTGGGGGAACAAGAGAATATCTTGATCCAGTGCGGTTTATTGGGAATCCGTCCACGGGGAAAATGGGACTGGCTTTAGCACAAGCGGCACTGCATCGAGGAGCAAATGTGACGTTAGTACATGGCCCAACTAGTGGGGATGTACCATTGGGTGTGCGAGCCATACCCGTAGTTAGTGCGAAGGAAATGCACCAAGCAATGCAATTACATTTCCCCAATGCTGATGTGATTATTATGTCCGCTGCGGTGGCAGATGTTAAACCCAGAGATTATAGTACAGAGAAATTACCCAAGCGATCGCTTCCCCGGGCTTTACCCTTAGAACCAGTATCAGATATCATTAGTGAACTAGCACAACTCAAACAACGCCATCAAGTTTTAATTGGGTTTGCTGCACAGACAGGGGACATTGTTACCCCAGCCATGGCTAAGTTGCAAAATAAGAAGTTGGATATTATTGTTGCTAACCCCATTGATCAGCCTGATAGTGGTTTTGGTAGTGACAATAACCAGGCGGTGCTCTTGGATAAACAAGGAAATCAAGTGGAAATTCCTCCTAGTTCTAAATTGCAAATGGCGCATGATTTATTTGATTTTATGGCCTTGGTGAATCCAGATATAAATTTATGAAGTTAAGCCCCGCTTCGGTAACACCCATAAGCGTACTGGGGACACAGTTGTCAAAGAAATACCAAAACCTCAATTGCGTCGCTATTTCCCAAGGGTTTCCAGTCTTTTCCTTATAATATCTGTAACACCTGACTAATTCGGGCTTGGTTTTTCACTTAGGGTTGGGTTTGGAAATGTTTACCTCGTCAGAGATTCCCATCATTGGGATAATTTTATTAATTGCTTTGGGTATTTTAGGTTGGGGCTTTTATCGCGCGAGACCTTTTGGCAAACTGGGGATTTTAGCCTGGTTGCAGTCGGTGGTGTTAATGACTCCCTGGCTGCTGTTCTTTGGTTTATTTGCTGCCGGAATTTACATTAACATAGTTGGTGTATTGACTTTAGTAGTAATTTCTGCTGGTTTGTACATTTTCTTAGGCAGACAGTTACGCGCTGCTGGACAAGATGCAATTATTCAGCAAAGAGCAACACAAAGGCTAGCTGCTAATTCTTCACAAGGCTCAGAGAATTTACCGCAAGTGGTCCTTGAGGAAATTAAAATCCCAGTATTGCCAATTCCGGAAGGAGACTTAACCGCCATTAAAAGTATTTTCGGGATTGATACGTTTTTTGCCACAGAAACTATCTCCTATCAAGAAGGGGCGATTTTCAAAGGTAATATGCGTGGGGAAGCAGAAGAAGTTCACAAACGCCTTACGGCAAGTTTGCAAAAAAAATTAGATGATAAATATCGACTGTTTTTAGTGGATGGTAGGGAAGGTAAACCTGTGGTGATTGTCTTACCTAGCCGTAACGATCCGCGTCCAATGTCATTACAGCAAAAATCTTTTGCAGTGATTCTGTTCATGGCAACAATTGCCACTTGTTTGGAAACTGCGGGATTGCTGTTGAATTTTGATTTATTTGCCAACCCAGAACGATATATAGAAGCTTTACCCATAGGTACTGGGATATTTGCAATTTTGGCAAGTCATGAAATTGGTCATTGGTTATTGGCTCGTCGTCACCAAATCCGCATCAGCTGGCCTTTCTTTTTACCAGCTGTGCAAATAGGTTCCTTTGGTTCAATTACTCGCTTTGAGTCTTTGTTACCCAATCGCAAGGTACTATTTGATCTTGCTTTGGCAGGACCTGGTGCTGGCGGTATCATTTCTTTGTTAATGTTGATTAGCGGTTTGCTGCTTTCCCGCCCGGATAGTTTATTTCAATTGCCGAATCAGTTTTTCCAAGGTTCAATTTTAGTAGGTAGCTTGGCACGGGTTGTGCTGGGTTCAGCATTACAATCATCTGTTGTCAGTGTCCATCCCCTGGTGGTCATTGGTTGGTTGGGATTAGTCATCAATGCTTTGAATTTAATGCCAGCTGGACAATTAGATGGTGGTCGTATTATACAGGCAATTTATGGACGCAAAACCGCAGCACGAGCCACTGTAGCAACTTTAGTTCTACTGGGGCTAATTTCCCTTGGTAATTCCCTAGCCATTTACTGGACACTGGTGATTTTCTTTTTGCAAAGAGATTTGGAACGCCCTAGTTTAAATGAAATCAGCGAACCAGATGATGCTAGAGCCGCTTTAGGTTTATTGGCACTGTTGTTAATGATTACCACTTTATTACCTTTAACTCCCGGTGTAGCGGGAAGATTAGGAATTGGAGGATGAGGCTTTTCTTCACCCCTAAACTCTGGTCTATTTTAATGGAGCAAGAGGACTCACGTTACAGTGGTCAGAGTTAACGGGATGATGAATTGCCACCAGTATAAAATTGAGGGAGCGGAAGTTAACGGCTTATGACTGTGTTCTCTAAGCGACCGATGCCTTCAATTTCCACACGGATGCGATCGCCTATGTGTAATTGCCCTACACCAAATGGCGTACCGGTAAGCACCACGTCTCCTGGTAGTAGTGTCATAATTTCACTAATATAGGAAACTATCACATCCGGCGAAAAAACCATTTGATCAATACAGGCAGATTGCACAGGGATAGCATCGTCGTTCAAGAAGGTCTGCAATCTAGCTCCAGGATTCAATTCCCGGACAATCCAAGGGCCTAAGGGACAGAATGTGTCAAAACTTTTGGCGCGAGTCCATTGACCATCCTTTTGTTGTAGGTCTCGGGCGGTTACATCATTAGCTATTGTATAGCCCCAAATTTTGGTTTGGGCTTCTTCTGGTGTGCATTCACAGACGCGATCGCCAATCACTAGTGCTAACTCACCTTCGTAGTCTACCCGTTGGGATTGGGGGGGGTATTTGATTTCAGTTTCTGTGGCGATGAGAGAGGTTGGCGGCTTGAGAAAGATTAATGGTTGATTTGGGACGGTGCTACCCATTTCTTGAGCATGGTCTGCATAATTTTTGCCTATTGCCACAACTTTTGAGGGGGCACAGGGAGTCAGAATTTGGTAATTTTCCGGTTTAAGAATTAAATCTGTGGGTTGCCCTTGTAACCAAGGTGGAGCATCTAGCACCTGCACGTTGAGGGATAGTTGTAGCAATCCATAGTAAATCTTGCCTTCTAGATTTTGAACTCGCACAAAGCGCTGGGCCATAACCTTGATTAGTATCCTTTTGTCTGGGATTAAAAGCTGTGAGTAGGGAGCAATCTTCAGTGTGTAATAGAGGCTTAGGCCTGAGATTAATAACTATAATCTGAATTTGGTCAGTACAGCTGCACTACCCCGTTAGTTGAGTTGATAGCTTCAGTGAACACCTAGCCTTTGCTGTGGTACGAGGGCTTTTTGCTTTGTGATTGGGCTGATTCCCTGAGGATCCTCAAAGCGGCTTTTTTTGAAGATGCAAATTTGGCTGATTTGGCTGATGATTTAAATTTAAAACTGGTAGAATTATATTTCCTTGTTGCTTAGATGTTGATTATAGCT
This sequence comes from Nostoc sp. RI_552, assembly GCA_016124525.1. Lineage (GTDB taxonomy): Bacteria > Cyanobacteriota > Cyanobacteriia > Cyanobacteriales > Nostocaceae > Umezakia > Umezakia ovalisporum. The sequence goes on from WGNO01000024.1 coordinate 34,738, forward strand.
AGTATATTTTGTCCTAGTAATGTATAAAATCACATCAGCAGCCCTTTGTCCATAAGGTGAGTAAAAATCATGTCCATAGTTTACGAAACAATTTACATTCTGCGTCCTGATTTGGGAGATGAACAAGTAGAGCAAGCTATTACCAGATACAAGAACTTGCTCACGGAACTAGGTGGTGAAAATATCGAAGTTCAAAATCGTGGTAAACGTCGCCTGGCTTATGAAATTAAAAAGCATCGGGATGGGATTTACATTCAAATGAACTACACCGGGAAAGGAAGTGCCGTGGCTCCCGTGGAGCGTGCTATGCGTTTGAGCGAAGAAGTGATTCGCTACTTGACCATTAAGCATGATGTACAGGAGGAAAAGGTAGAAGCAGAAGAGCCGGTTGCTGTTTCCGTCTAGGAAAAGTTGTGAGTAAACAGTATTGAGTTTTGAGTTGTAAAAACTCAATACTGAAAACAGAAAATCTCAAAAAATTTTTTACCATCTGTTTTTTTTGGCTTGAGTTGGCAATACTCAATTAATAAGTACTTTCTCAAGGCACTACACCGCAGTTATACCTAGCTAAAATTGGACAAGGATTCGTCAATGGGAGCTGTAAGCCACTGTGAGCCAAACTGACACGCCCGACATTCAAGCCCTCTCCACCGAGGTATCGCAGCTGCGCCAAGAGTTGCAGCTTCGTGATCAATTAGTCCAGGAGCTATGTCGAGAACTCTTCCGACTTGTAAAAAGCAATAGTAAATTTATACCCCTGGGGCTTCAACCTGAATATGATCCGAGTCAGTTACAAGCATTGCAAGAACAATTGCAAGCAATTGAACGGCAAGTAGTGTTCTACCAAGAACAAATTACTTCTCGTAATAGTGAAATTTATCAACTGCGACAATCAGTGCAAGAACTCACGGAGCAAAGTCGGATGTTGGAGGAAGTTGTACAAGAATTACCTCAAATTTACCGTCGTAAGTTCCAGGAGGGTATAGCTCCGGTCAGACAAAAAGTAGCAACATTACAACGAGAAAATCGCCAACTTCATGCAGAATTGCAAAGTGTGAGTTACAGTTTGGCTTTAAGAACTCGCAGGGCTAGCCACAGTGCTATTGATTTACCCAATTTTCCCCGGCCATAGTAAGAATATTAATAATTTGCAACAATTCGGACAATAATAAACCACTTACCTCTTTGGAAGTGGTGGATTTTTTTTAGGAGTAAGGTGAAATTTTTACGTGGTGCAGTTTGGATTGCAAGTGAACAAAATTTGCTTTTACCTGATTTGCTGTTCTCCCACTGCACCTGCTGGAACTTAGTTCAGTATGCCATAGCGAAATTAAGTAAATTATGCAACTACTAAGTTGTTCTCATTGGTGTGGGTAAAAATATTCTCGTAAGTATCAAAAATTTCAAACACTGAGTCGAGTTGTGTGAGCTCCAATATTAATCTAACCGGGGGTTGTACGTTACATAAAACTAAACGACAACCATTTTTACGTGCTAATGTTAGTCCGTTAATTAAAGGGACCAATCCTGAACTGTCCATGAAATCTACTTCTGACAGATCAATAACCCAGACTTGATGAGGTTGGGGTGTTACCTTAAGCATCTCTGTGCTAAAAGCCATTCCACCCTGCAAGTCTATAGTGCCGTGGGGCTTAAATAAAACCACTTGATCTTGTGAGATAGTCATGAATTTAACCAAGTAATTGGAAGACGTAACAAAAGAGAAATTTGACATCAATACTGCTTCACTGTCAATCGCAGTGTAAATAACATCTGTGTTTGATTTCCAAACTCAGGAAGTTAGAGCAGTCATGTTGGATCCATCTAGTACAGTGTTTATGCTGTAAAATTTATGTTAACTTTTTTAAATATATGCATAACAGATCCATAATTTCAGTATCAAAAGTACCTTTTAAGATATTTTTATATGTTTTCTGGATATTTATGATTTTTATATAAGAAATACTAAACAGCGTAGCATTAATTGTGAATTTGTGGTAGGGAGCTGATAAATATTGAGTTTTCAATATCTGGATAAGTAGAGAAGAAAAAAGCCAAAATCAAGGGTTTTAGTCAGTTATTGTTCAATTAACGATTTATTTGTTTCTGAATCACGGCACAGCCCTGCAATGCACTCCTGGGGGCGGATTGATTGACACCCTAGCCAGAGAAAAGCCAAGATATATGAAAGGTAAAAAATTGTAAAGGCGGTGCGGGATGTCTCTTGATCTGATTTCACTAGAAAACATCCAGGAGTTTGCTCACCAGTATGGCTACTGGGCAGTTTTTTTGGGAATTTTATTAGAAAATTTGGGCATTCCTCTTCCTGGTGAAACAGTGACTTTGGTGGGCGGATTTTTAGCTGGTAGCAAAGAACTAAACTATTGGTTGGTTCTGAGTGATGCGGTGGTAGGTGCTGTTATTGGTGGTGCTTGCGGCTATTGGATTGGTAAATTTGGCGGTTGGCCTTTCTTGGTACAAGTAGGTAAACTATTTCGCATTTCCGATGAACGATTGTTGAATATTAAAGACCAATTTAGTGAAAATGCCACTAAAGCTGTGTTTTTTGGGCGTTTTTTCCCATTGCTGCGAATTTTTGCAGCACCACTAGCTGGTATAGCTGAAATGCCTTTTAGAAAATTCTTTTTATACAACCTGTTGGGGGCAACACTCTGGGGTAGTGTGATGGTAACATTAGCTTTCTTTGCCGGCAAAGTTGTTTCCCTAGAACAACTGGTGGACTGGGTAAGTAAGTTTGCCATGGTGGCTTTACTAATCCTTGTTGCGTTGATTGCTATACCCATCTGGTTAGAATCCCGCCAAGTCAACCGGGTGACAGGTGAGTAGAAACAAACACCTTAATATTGAGGGGTGCAGGGTGGCAAGAAAAGCCCCACTCCCCACTGGTCACTTTTTAACTTCTACTTTGCACCGCCCAAATACGAGTTGGTAATCCCCAAACGTAAATAAAGCCTTCAGCAGCTTTGTGGTCAAATTGATCTTCGGATCCGTAGGTTGCCAAATCTGGGCTATAGAGTGAATGGTCACTCCAACGCCCAACTACAGTGGCGTTACCTTTAAAAAGTTTTACTCGTACAGTTCCCGAAACTCGTTCTTGTGTGGTTTGGATAAAAGCATCGAGTGCAGTTTTCAGTGGACTGTACCAAAGACCGTTATAAACAATTTGGGTGTAAGTTTCTTCTATACCTCGCTTGTAGTGGGTAACATCTGCTGTTAAAGTCAGGCTTTCTAAATCACGGTGTGCCTGAATTAACACTAACATTCCGGGTGATTCGTAAATTTCCCGGGATTTGATACCTACTAAGCGGTTTTCTATCATGTCGATCCGCCCAATACCATGATTTCCTGTTACCTGATTGAGTTGTTGAATTAGCTCAACAGGGTTTTTGGCTGTGCCGTTAAGGCTGGTGGGAATACCTCGTGTAAAACCAATTTCAATATACTCTGGTTGACTAGGGGTATCAGCCATGGCCTTGGTCATTTCGTAGATTTCTTCTGGCGGTTCAACTGTTGGATCTTCCAGTACACCGGCTTCAATACTACGACCAAGTAGGTTTTTATCAATACTGTAGGGGGAAGATTTCTTTACTGGTGAGGGGATACCAAATTTCTCTCCGTAGGCGATGGTTTCCTCTCGACTCATACCCCACTCTCTGGCTGGTGCAAGGATCTTAAGGTTGGGATTCAAAGCGGCACAGGCTACATCAAAGCGAACCTGGTCATTACCTTTACCTGTGCAGCCGTGAGCTATGGCATCGGCCCCGTATTCATGGGCAACTTCCACTAATATCTTGGCAATCAACGGACGAGCCAGGGCTGTTCCCAAGGGATATCGATTTTCGTAAAGGGCATTTGCTTGAACGGCGGCAAAGGCATAATCTTTAACAAAACTTTCTTTAACGTCAGCCACTAAGGACTCACTTGCACCGGATTTCAGGGCTTTTTTTCGGATTGGCTCTAATTCATCTCCTTGACCTAAATCCGCCGCGAGGGTAATTACTTCTTCTACACCCCACTCATTTTTTAGGTAGGGAATACAAACAGAGGTATCCACTCCCCCAGAATATGCCAAGACAACCTTTTTAGCGCGACCCATTGGTTTGATTTCTCCAGTTAGGAAAACAATGAATGAGTCATTATTATATGATATGTGGCAGAAATGTTGACTGTTGACTGTTGACTGTCCAAGTTGTGGGTCGGTGATACAAAATTTGAGCAATTAATGACTCTATATCTGGGTAAAACGCAAAAATTGTAAATTTTTATTGCAGGATTCAACACTTCTGGATATGTGGGTTGAAAACCTGATTTAAAAATTGCCCCTTAAAAATACGCTGAATATATTCTCGTTGATATTTAATTCGTTGTTATCTTTATCTCTGCCATAGTCGTACTGATTATTATTCCAGGATAAGTTAAGTATGGGACTGTCCTGATTTGTGCCAAATTTCAATTGCCCTGCCACACCATAGACAGAACGAGCAGGGTTTTCATTGATAGGATTATAGTAGGCTGATAATGCGAAATTCTTGCTAAATCGAATACCAACACCTGTAACCAGAATATTCTCAATGGAATCGGGTAAAACATCCCCAAAATAGTTAGTTATACCAAACCAAAAATCACTGATATTGGCCCTCGCTGCAAGTGTGATTGAATTCACAAAGTCATTGGGGCGAGTTTCTCGGTCAAAAGCATAATTAACTCCACTGGATATGACTAAATTACTATTGGGACTGAAGGGTATAACTTTAGTGACACCACCGCTTGCTTGACTGTAGTAATCAATATCTGGATTAACATAAGCGATTACACCTCCAGAAAAAGTCCATCTGTCGGGGGTTCTTTTCTTAAAATCTAAGCCTCCGTAAGCTTTAATTTCTTCTGCACCTATCACACCTGTATAATATCTGGTAGCTTGGTCTGTGGCGGTGAAATTTCCCGTGAAACTTACATGTGGCGCATATTTTATTTCTTCTCGGTATTTGTTAGTTGTGACATCATAAACTTCTTGATTTAAGTTAGTGGTGTAAACCTGAGTGTAAAAGTTGTCTAAATTGAAGGTGGAAAAATTTTGATTGTTAACGCTAGAAAAAAAACTTACATTAGAATCATACCCTCCTTCTCCACCACCCCCGGCTGCCACTGTCTGGGGGCCAATTTGTTGAAAACGACTACTAACATTGGACTTGCGTTCAATAACCCGTGATGCCCCCAACCAAATACTGTTAAATGTAGCAGCAGGTACTTGTTGTAAACCTGTGGCTGTTTGTGGCATATTTTCTGCTCTGCCAAATCCCCCATGATAAGCAGTCAAACTATGGGCAGGAAGTCTGACATTATTAGCCGCTAAAAACAAATTGCTGTTAACATTAGGCTTAAAACCATTGGTCAAAGGTTTACCACCATTTTCAGGTGAAAGGGAATTATTTTTACTACTTGAGGTGAGTTTATTTTCTGAATCAGCAATATCAGGTATTATGTCGGGCAGAAAACTATATGCCACTTGCAAAGCTGTATTCAGTACAGTGTTATCATCATTTAAAATGAAATTAAATCCCTGGACTGTCCGACCAATAACAGCTTCTCGGTCATTAAGTTTGACAATTTGCCTAACTCGATAATAAGTTGTTGCGGGTGTATTTTCTATTTCTTCTCTTCTGTCAATAGATGTTTTATTGCCACGACTATTGCCAACAAATGAACCTATGTTTGGTAATAACAAATCTATACCAATTTCTTGGCCATTAACTCCAGATTGAAATCCTGGTTGCCTAATGGCGGCTAATGTTTCTGGTTGTACAACATCACCTACTTTTGCAGTTTGGACGATGCGAGTAGGTGTTAGGGTGTCGGGGTTTATCTCACTAAATTTTAAACCGGGAGTATATGTACATACTTGATCTGGAGTACTACCGGGAAAAAGACATGAAGCTGTCATGCTTAGTTGGATTTTTGTGCCGAGTATGGTTTGGGGTTCTTTAAAATCAACAGTAACTTCTCTGCTTTTTCTCAGGGTTTGCAGTTGTAAATATTCTGCTTTTTGGTCTAGGGTTAAAACATTATTTTTTGTTAGGTTCTCTTGGATTTGTCCGTTGATTTTGATAACTCCGTTAATGTCAAAGTCTGTATTTCGGGTATTACCAAAGTTAGTACCTACACTTAATTTTCTTTGGGTCAAATGATTAATTAATACACCATTTACTGGAATAGTAGTTATGGGAGTACGGATTTTTTTATCGTCAGCAATTCTAGGAGGAATAATATATTCTTCAGCTTGGGGTGGTTTTTCTGTTGGTGATTTTTGGTCAATATTTAACTCGTCGACTTCAAGCTGTAATCCTGGTGGTGGGTCTAGTGGATCTAATTGCTTAATATTAGACTGTACTTGACTAATTGTCTTGGGAATACAAGACTGAACTTGAGGATTAGTTTTTGCTAAATCGTTGACTGTGGTAAATTCTGGTTCTCTAGTGTTGCCGGGGGGACAAGATGGTAGGTGGGAATTAGTTGTGGATAAATCTGTTACTTGTGTTTTTTGAATCAAATTAGAGCCAGATGTTGGTAAAATCCTCTTAGCTCGCACATTAGCAATTAATGCAGAAGCATCTGCTAAAACATAAGCGCTTTTTTCTAATTCAGGGGTTGCGGATAATTTTAATTGGCTATGGTTAATTTGGTTTTCTATTTTCCATTTGTTTGCATATATCTCCGCACCTGCTGGTTTAGCAAAGAATATTGTTGTTGAACTTAATAAGAATACAAATACGAGGTTGAAGTTTTTGTAGGGAAGAATCATGTTAAACATTTATGACAAACCTGCAATAATTACCTGGTTAAATCAGACTTACTATGTATTGTTTCGTAAATTTTATTTGGAATATTTGGAGTATTTGGAGTATTTTTAACTTACAAAAATTACACCACTTTGCGGTGTAGTCAGGTACACTATTGGCGGGCAGTATGCGCAGCCCACAAAGGTTTCATGATTATGATTTGTACTTTATAGGAACGAAATATGCTGTATGTGATTGATTACTTGATGAAATGTGGTAGAGACACACGCTAACCATGTCTCTAACCAATAAACATAAAAATGTAGGTTGAAAACCATCTGAAGATTATCAGGTCGGACATTAGGTGTGGCTCAGTTTACACTGCACCAGATGCTCCGACGGATTTTTCAACAATACAAAATCTAAAACCCAGTTTCAATAGATCCGATGGGGATTAGTGTCTGTGTGGAGGTACCAATAAAGTTAGCTTGCTCAGTTTCTAAAGCAGGGTCTTCACTACCTGTGATAGTGACATTGTTGTAAATTTCTTCTTCAAATTGGTCAGCAGTTTCGAATACATAAGATCCACTATCGCTGATTAATTCAATTACTCCAGCGCTTCCTAAAGCAGCAGCGGAGACAAGACCCGCATTGCTAGTAGCTTTGGCGGCTGCATCATTTTTACCTACAGCTCCTGCTGCAGCCATTTCGGTTACTGAACCATCTGCGTCAAGGGTAACTGCTACAGCTCCCGCAACACCGCCATCACCTGCAGAAGCTACAGAACCGAAGCCAAATACACTAGCGGAAACTGCAACTAATGCGATCGCTAATTTTTTGTTGAATTTCATAGACTTGCATTCCTATTATTGAAACTTCAATGTACTGGTGATCTACGCATTTCCATATCTGTGCTGGGATGAATTTCAATATTTCAGTTACTGTTAGCTCCAATAAGACTATCAACACATACTGTTGACTTTTAGGTGTGGACACTCTTAAGTATCTGAATCTGAATTGAAAAACATTATAATCCAACAATAATCAGATTAAGTTTAGATTAAAACTTGCAGTGCGTAAATCTTGTGACAGGGTTATATTACTTAAAAACAATTACTTAGTCAAGCGGTTCAAAATTAATTTGAAATAACCGTTTTTTGATGGTAAAAATATATATTCTTAACTTTATCTTAAAGTAAAAATAAACGGAATTTCTTAAATTTTTACTAACTCAAATTAAACTTGACCAAATCAATGCTTTTCTTAGCCAGGTATTGTTTCCCAATTAATTTAAAAATGATTTACCGAAAAAATAGTTGTATTTGTGGTTTTTTATTAGAGAAACTGTCATTGCTCTCTACAGCATTTATCTGGTTAGTATAGGTATTAAAAACTCGAGGGTTTTTAAAAGCAATTTAAGTTGAAAATGTATAAATAATTTATAAAGACTAAGGGATATTAAATGTTGACTGTTGACTGTCCAAGTTGTGCGTCAGTGATACAAAGCAATTAATGACTTTATTCTTAATAGACAATGAACTTTATCTGGGTAAAAGGCAAAAATTTTAAAGTTTTATTGCAGGATTTAATACTTCTGATATTTAAAGATACAAGATGTGTTTTTTGCAAAGTTTAATAAAAGGTAAAATAAAGAATAAGAAATAGTTAAAATTCCCCTGTGAATAAAAAGACCCCCAACTTTTTTTCAGGAAGTCAAGGGTCTTTACTTACAAGTTATTGGATAGGAAAATTACTTGAATTTTCGAGGTTAAACACAGACAACGACAAATAATGACAGGTGATGTATGGTTATTAACTAGCACATGGAGAATTAAGCGCCAATAATACCACCGTCTTCACGGGTAATCATCACTACTCCAGAACGTGGACGACCAGAAGGACCATAACCTTGATCGTGAGGCCAGTTACCACGCAAGGTGGGATTTTCAGTGGTTCCACCATCATTTGGATGCTGGATGTTGACAAACATGGTTCTACCATCTGGGGTAGTGATTACACCTGTTACCTCGCAGTCGGTTGGACTGGTAAGGAAGCGTTTAATTTCTTTGGGATTGTTGGGGTTGGCACAGGACATAGAGTTACCACCAATGTTTTGCCAGTCACCAAGACCATCCCCCGCTTGGTCGGTTTGAATCCAGAGACGGCCGAACTCGTCAAACCAAAGACCATCTGGTGCGCCAAGGTCGTCACCGTTAATATTGCCTTTATGATTTGCATCGGCATCGAGTTTGTCACCACACTCAACAAAAATATCCCAATCGAAGGTGGTAGCTGTGACTGTGCGTCCAGTTTCACGCCAACGAATGATGTGACCGTAACGGTTATCTCGGCGTGGGTTAGCACCATCAACAGGAGGACGTGCGCTACCACCTCTGGTGGAACCGTCAACGGCGTTCACAGATGCTGGTGTTGTTCCGCGACGACTGTTGTTGGTCAAGGTACAGTAGACTTCAATTTCATTGAATCCGCCAATACGAGGACGCACAGCAGTCCATTCGGGACGATCCATCATGGTTGCGCCCACTCTATCCGCAGCTTGTCTTGTTTTAATTAACACCTCAGCTTGGCTGTTAAAACCGTTTTCTGGTGTTAAACCATTCTGACCGTAGACTAAAGGTAGCCACTCGCCGGTGCCGTTGTCGTTGAACTTAGCAACGTACAAGGTACCGTTGTCCAGTAAGTTACGGTTAGCATTACGAACTCTGGGATTAAAGGGTTGAGAGCAAACAAACTTATAGATATATTCGTTGCGCTCGTCATCACCCATGTACAAACCTAGACGGTTGTTGTCATCGAGGACATATTGAACGCTTTCGTGCTTAGAGCGACCCAGGGCAGTGCGCTTAACGGGTTTACTTTCGGGGTCGTAGGGGTCAATCTCCACTACCCAGCCAAACAAATTAGGCTCAAGGGGATTGGTGCTGGCATCAAAACGTGGATCAACTTCATGCCAGCGATAACCGAAACCTGTTGCAGAAACACCGTATCGGTTTTGTTGTGATCTAACTTCTGGTTCTGTGGGTCCTTGGGGATCACCAAGGTAGCCAAAGTAGCCGTTCCAGTTTTCTTCACAAGTTAGGTAAGTACCCCAGGGAGTGTAACCGTGGGCGCAGTTGTTGAGTGTACCATAAGCGGTGTAGCCGTCGTTTACCCCGATTTCAAAGGAACCTTCGGGTGTGATATCAAATTTCTTGGACTTCACAAACGCACTACCTGCAACAGGCCCAGAAATTTGCATTTCCGTGTTAACTGTGATGCGACGACCATACTGAGAATCGCGATTTACACTCCAGTGATTACGAAATCTATCTTTGGATATCTCAAGGACAGATACGCCGTGAGCAGCTTGAGATTTACGTACTTTCTGAATTGTTACTTCAGTCAAACCGTCGGGATGAAGAAACTGTTCTTGGGTGTACTCATGATTGACGCAGAGTATGCCCCGATTGTATCTTGAGGGTGCCTTAGCTCTTCTGCTTCTGGATGACTGAGAGAAAAACTGCAATCCAGGAACAGGGAAAAAGTGCATACCATCATTGTTCATCCCGAATTGTTGTTCCTGTGCAGCAGCATCCTGGGAAGCGTCTGGTAACCAGTTAGGGGCACCGGGCATGATGGGATCTCCCCAAGCAACTAATACTTCGGCTTTGTAGCCTTGGGGAACAGTGACAAGATTCTTCTCTAGTACTCCCGTGGCTGGGTTGAGCCGATTTGGCGGAACAGACTCGAAGCCCATACCACCAAATCCCAGTCCTGGGGGAACCGTAGCTGCAGCCACAGTTTGAACTAAGCCACTGATGGTAAAATCTCCCAATACAGTTGCTGCTGAAGCACCTACAGCCGTCATTACGAAGCGTCTGCGCTTCATACCTACGCGGCCAATTACGTCAAGAATTGATTCGTTACTTGATGGATTAAGGGTTATATTGTTCTTCGGATGAAGGCGACCTTTCATTTATAGGTACTCCGTTTAGTGTTTAGAAAGTTGCTATCTAGTGAATTTTCGACTGACAGGAGCAATATCCTAACTCAAGAAAATTTTCTTAATTCTTCTACAGCCACTTCCCTGTAGTTAATATCAGGTTGAGGCTGACCGTTATTGCTCACGCAGGTAAAAATTATTAAGTCAATTTCAATTTAAGTAAAAAGTATTAATATCAGGTTATATATTGATTAATTTCAATTTATCTACGGATATTTTTTTTGCTTAAATGGTATTTATTGCTATAAATCTTTGACTTTTAACAGTATATTTTCTCATTTATATCTGGACTAAATCTTTTTTAAGTGGCTATTGCAGGTTTTGTATACTGATTTTTGCTAGTGTTTAATAAAATTTATTTTCAATAAATTATTTAAGTTATTTTGAAAACAACGAGAAATGTTGACTGTTGACTGTTGACTGTTCAAGTTGTGCGTGGGTGATACAAAATTTGAGCAATTAATGACTCTGTTCTTAAGAGACAATGAACTTTATCTGGGTAAGCTGAACGGTCTTTATTCACCTGGTACTGTCAGCCTTTTTACCTATTTGGTGACCAAATTTAGATCAGGAACAGTGTTCAGCCTTCTGTTGTCCTATTCTGGAGATGGGTAATATTGTTGTGGGTGAGACTGTGTTTTTCAGTGTTGTTATACCAACTTACAATCGCCAGCCGATTTTAGAAAAGTGCCTCCGGGCTTTGGAGGTGCAGAAGTTGAGGGTATCAAGTTCAGTAACTGACTACGAAATTGTCTTGGTAGATGATGGTTCTACTGATGGCACCTTAGAGTGGCTGGTGGCACATGAGGAAGAATTTCCCCACGTGCGATGGTTTGAGCAAGACCACGCGGGGCCTGCTGCTGCTCGTAATTTGGGAGTAGAGAAAGCACTGGGACAGATAATTATCTTTATCGATAGTGATTTGGTGGTGCTGAACAATTTCCTGGAAGCTCATGGAGAGGCCTTGGTACAGGGACGGAAAAAGTTGGGTGGGGATGGCTTTTTCACCTATGGTGCGGTTATCAACACTTGTAATTTTGATGACCCCACGGCGGAGCCTTATAAAATCACCGATTTTTCCGCAGCTTTTTTTGCCACGGGTAATGTTGCTATACCCAAACATTGGCTGGAAAAAGCAGGGCTGTTTGATAACAGTTTCCAACTTTATGGCTGGGAAGACTTAGAATTAGGTGTCAGACTGAAAAAACTGGGACTGCAACTAATTAAATGTCCAGCAGCTGTTGGCTACCACTGGCATCCACCATTTAGCTTAGAACAAATTCCCTGTTTAATTGACAAAGAAATTCAACGGGGTCGCATGGGTGTTTTGTTTTATCAAAAGCATCCCTGTTGGGAGGTGCGAATGATGATTCAAATGACTTGGTTGCATCGTTTACTTTGGGGTATTCTCTCACTCAATGGCGCACTTAATGAGCGGACAATGGCTCCCTTGTTGCAATGGCTGATTAATTCAGGTAAACCGCAGTTGGCGTTGGAAGTTGCTCGCATTTTCCTGAACTGGTACAATGTCCAGGGAGTTTATTCTTTTTATAAGCAGCTAAGTTAGTTGATAATTAATTGTTGTGTTTGACCGGAGACTTGAATGTATGTGGTTGCTCGCAGAAGTGTTAAACCATGGAATAAAAATTTACAATTTTTGCGTTTTACCCAGATAAAGTTCATTGTCTATTAGGAATAGAGTCATTAATTGCTCAAATTTTGTATCACCGACCCATAACTTGGACAGTCAACAGTCAACATTTCTGAGAAGAAATATATCATCTCAAGTTTTGCGGGGTGAAATTTGTTGTGATATACTAGAAAAGTTGTCTAATCTCGCACATCCAGTAATTCGGGTGTTTCCTAATGAGGAAATACAACTGGGTGGAGGATTAACCCGAATTGGAGTAAAAAAATATGCCAGTAGTTTCATTGGCTCAAATGATGGAGTCTGGGGTACACTTCGGGCATCAAACCCGACGTTGGAACCCAAAAATGTCTCAGTATATTTATACTGCGCGCAATGGCGTACATATCATTGACTTGGTGCAAACTGCCCAGTTAATGGAAAATGCTTATGCCTATATGCGATCGCAGTCTGAGCAAGGTAAAAAATTCCTCTTTGTTGGTACGAAGCGCCAAGCGGCTGGGATCATAGCCCAAGAAGCTGCACGTTGTGGTTCTCACTACATTAACCAGCGTTGGTTGGGTGGAATGCTGACTAATTGGGCTACCATTAAGACCAGAGCGGATCGCCTGAAAGATTTGGAACGACGGGAAGAAAGCGGGGCATTGGATTTATTGCCGAAAAAAGAAGCTTCCATGTTGCGTCGAGAAATGGTGAAGCTCCAAAAGTACCTGGGTGGGATTAAGAATATGCGGAAAGTCCCGGATGTGGTGGTGATTGTAGACCAACGGCGGGAATATAATGCAGTTCAAGAATGCCAAAAACTAGGACTGCCAATTGTGTCTATGCTAGATACAAACTGTGATCCAGATGTAGTAGACATACCCATTCCAGCCAATGATGATGCTATCAGATCGATTAAGTTGATAGTTGGCAAACTGGCGGATGCGATTTACGAAGGTCGTCACGGTCAATTGGAGGCTGAGGACGAAGAGGAAGATTATGATGATACTGAGTATGATTACGATGAAGATGAAGATTTAGACGCGTCCGTTGATGATTCCAATTCGGATGAATAGGTGGAACCGTTGAGTATGGAGACTAAAGAGCTCACGCTTCATACTAAATTCTTCTGATTTCATACTTGATTGCTTTTTCTTCACCAGCCCTGAGTAAGATAGAAATACTCAACACCCGTGAGCAATTACAACTCAAGGTCAAATTAGGAATTGAGGCAACATGGCGGAAATATCTGCAAAAGTCGTCCAAGAGCTACGCCAAAAAACTGGTGCAGGCATGATGGACTGCAAAAAAGCCCTGAAAGAAACTGAAGGCGACATAGAAAAAGCTATAGATTGGCTGCGACAAAAAGGGATTGCTTCCGCAGGTAAGAAAAGCGATCGCATTGCGGCAGAAGGTCTAATAGACACCTACGTTCAACCCGGTGGTGGAGTTGGTGTGCTGATAGAAATTAATTGCCAAACCGATTTTGTTGCCCGTAACGAAGCTTTTAAAGGTTTAGCTAAGAACCTAGCCCAACAAGCAGCCACGGCTGATAGTGTTGAGTCCTTGTTGGCTCAACCCTACATTGAAGACAAAAGTGTCACTGTAGATCACTTCATCAAGCAAACCATGGCCCAGCTTGGTGAAAATATCCAGGTGCGTCGCTTTATCAATTTTGCTCTTTTAGAAGGGGAACAAGGTATTGTAGATAGCTACATTCACACTGGTGGTCGAGTTGGTGTTTTAGTACAACTTAATGCCAAAACTGAGTCAGCAGCTGAGAATGAAGAGTTTCAAACATTGGCGAAGAATACAGCAATGCAAGTTGCAGCTTGTCCCAACATCGAGTATGTCAGTGTAGACGAAATCCCCGAGGAAATTGCTCAAAAAGAAAAAGAAATTGAAATGGGGCGGGACGATTTAGCTAACAAACCAGATAACATCAAAGAGAAAATTGTTCAGGGACGAATTGAAAAACGCCTGAAAGAATTGACTTTGTTGGATCAGCCTTTTATTCGCGACCAAAGTATTTCTGTGGAAGAATTGGTAAAACAAGTTAAAGGCAAACTAGGTGAGGAGGTCAAAGTAACTCGCTTTGTTCGCTATATCCTCGGTGAAGGTATTGAGAAGCAAGAAAGTAATTTTGCCGAAGAAGTTGCTGCACAAATGGGTGCTAAGTAACTTTAGTTAGAAGTTAAGAGTTGCCTTTGTAACTTATTACTTGTGTGCTCACAGGTCAGTGGCAATTAACTGGCCTGTGTTTTTTGGTGAGTATTATGGTAGGAAGAAATGAAGAACCAGGGACAAATCAAAAGATAAATACACTTGTACCATAATAAAATATGGCAGATGCCACTATACCCTATCACATGGGCAATCAATAAGAAAAGATATGGCGAGATCAATTGAGCTAATTGAACAGGATATTGCAGTGTTACAAGAAGCGATGGGAGCCATCGCTGTAGAACTCCACAATGCCTATGCCGATTATTTAAGCACATTGGGCCAAGCCTTGGGGAAACAGTTGATTCTGGCAAGTTACCATTTGTGCACCCAAGGGTATCCTGAAAAATTTCTCAGGTTATCCCTGAATCAGCGCCAAAAATTGCAACAAGCTATTCGCAAACTAGGTCAAGGGGGGGCTGAGTTACTACTTTCTTATATTCAAGGTGAAGGAGATAAGAAAGAAGAACATAAGGAGGATGAGGAAGTAACATATGTGTCGGAGGTGTCGGAGGTCAATTCACCATTAAAAAGTTTCTCCCCGAATTTTTCCAACCCGGTTGAATTGGGAAAATGGCAGCAGAATCTGGAAAATTTACTGCAAGAACTACTGAAAAATGTCTCCCGGGATGCTAATGTTTTGTTACAAAAGGCTGGTATCTTACCCAAGAAATTACCAGAACCGGTTTTAGAAGCAGCGGCAACTGTGTCAGAAGCATCTGCTGAAGTGATGCCGGGGCCACCCAATCTCTTAAACTTGGTATTGGAAATTGAAAATGAAAAAGATTTAGAAAACCCTAAAATCACACAGATTATGGCCATTAACCTAAGATTGGGGGAAATTGAATTTGCCGACACAAAACTCTCATGTGAGCGGAGGCAAATTCGCCATATTTTAGTTCAGCTCAACAAGATAGGGCGAGATTATCAAAAAAAGCAACGAGAACGTTCAGTTGCTGAAGCTGAATCTGCATGGCGGGCAAGTTGGTTTGAATAAAGTGCTGAGTCAGTAGTGACCGTAGTCAAAAGCCAAAAGTCAAAAAACTATACCTTCTTGAATTACCAATTGACTAATGACCAATGACCCATGAGCAATAACCAATGACTAATGACAAACCAGATTGGGTAAGATTGCACAAAGCTTTGGCAATAGAAGCAGACAAAGGCTTTACGGATTTAATGGGGAAACAATACCGCTTCAGCGAATTTCTCTGCTTGACTTTTGGGAAATTCCCCACAGATGTGTCCCCATTGGAGCGTGGCCGTTGGCAAGAACTAGCAGCTAAATTTGCTAGTTATCCCCATCTGGAACAGTCACAAAGACAGCATTTAGTAGCTGAGACTCGCAGGTATATCTACCAACTACAGCAAGAACCAAAACAAAGTGGTAAGGAGAAAGAACAGATACACCAACGCCAAAAGTCTCAACCTAAATCGCCAATTGTGGCAGAAGTCAACCGGAGATTAGCGCCAAACATTGAGCAAAAACTCAGGGATTTGCCAGAAATAGGCATTGTCAAGGCTGAGAAATTAGCGGCGTTAAATTTGTACACTGTGCGGGATTTGCTTTTTTACTATCCCCGTGACCATATTGATTATGGCCGTCAGGTTAATATCGGGGAGTTACAGGGGGGTCAAACAGTGACAATCATTGCCAAGGTGAAGCGTTGTAACTGTTTTACTAGCCCCAAAAATAAGAAATTATCGATTTTAGAGCTAATAGTTAAAGATAATACGGGTCAAATTAAAATTAGTCGCTTTTGCGCCGGGGCTCGTTTTGCTAGTCGTGGTTGGCAAGAAAGTTTAAAACGCCGTTACCCAGTGGGTAGTATTTTGGCGGCTTGTGGGCTAGTGAAACAAAGTAAGTATGGCTTGACTGTGGATAACCCGGAACTTGAGGTGTTAGCACATCCAGGAGATACCATTGATTCCTTGACTATTGGTCGGGTTGTGCCAATTTATGCCCTAACAGAGGGTTTAATGGCAAGTACGGTGAGGGAGGCGGTAAGGGCTGCTTTGCCAGCTACAGTTCACCTTAAGGATCCTTTGCCTGGAGGGTTGCGGGAAAAGTATGGTTTGATGGAGTTAAAGGATGCCATTGCCAATATTCATTTTCCTGATGATAGTGCTAGTTTACAACTTGCCCGTCGCCGCCTAGTTTTTGATGAATTTTTTTATCTACAACTCGGTTTGTTACAACGTCAGCAGCAAGCCAAGGTGATGCAAACCAGTGCTATTCTTGCCCCTAAAGGTCAGCTCATTGAAAAGTTCTCGGAAATTCTGCCTTTTCAACTCACTAACGCACAGCAACGAGTAGTTAACGATATTCTCAATGACTTGGCAAAATCCACGCCGATGAATCGTCTCATACAGGGGGATGTGGGTTCGGGTAAAACTGTGGTGGCGGTGATTGCAATCTTAGCGGCTATTCAATCTGGCTATCAAGGAGCTTTAATGGCTCCAACGGAAGTTTTAGCAGAACAGCATTACCGCAAGTTAGTGAGTTGGTTTAATTTGTTGCATTTACCAGTGGAATTACTGACAGGTTCTACTAAAATCGCCAAACGGCGAGAAATTTATTCTCAGCTAGAAACCGGTGAATTACCTTTGTTGGTGGGAACTCACGCCTTAATTCAAAACACTGTAAATTTTCACCAATTGGGGTTAGTGGTAATTGATGAACAACATCGTTTTGGAGTGAAACAAAGGGCGCTGTTACAGCAAAAAGGCAACCAACCCCATGTATTAACTATGACTGCTACCCCCATTCCTCGCACATTGGCATTAACAATACATGGGGATATGAATGTGAGCCAGATTGATGAGTTACCACCGGGACGACAAAAAATTCAAACTACTGTATTGACAGGTCACCAACGTACTGAGGCTTACGACTTGATAAGTCGGGAAATTGCCCAGGGAAGGCAAGTTTATATAGTTTTACCTTTGGTGGAAGAATCAGAAAAATTGGACTTGCGCTCCGCTGTGGAAGAACATCAAAAGCTACAAGAAACGGTGTTTCCAGAGTTTCGAGTGGGATTGTTGCATGGTCGCATGAGTTCCGCCGATAAGGATGAAGCCATTAGCAAATTCCGCCATAATCATACGCAAATATTGGTTTCTACCACCGTTGTAGAAGTGGGTGTAGATGTACCTAATGCAACTGTAATGCTTATTGAAAATGCTGAAAGATTCGGCTTATCACAACTGCACCAATTACGAGGGCGTGTTGGTCGTGGTGCGGCGAAATCTTACTGTTTGTTGATGAGCAGTTCTAGAAGTCCTGATGCTCAACAACGGCTGAAGGTTTTGGAACAATCTCAGGATGGCTTTTTTATTTCGGAAATGGATATGCGGTTTCGTGGCCCTGGGGAGGTGCTGGGAACTCGTCAATCAGGTATGCCAGATTTTACTTTAGCGAGTTTGGTGGATGATGAGGAGGTTTTACTATTAGCCAGACAGGCTGCGGAGAAGGTAATAGAAATAGATGGAACTCTGGAGCGTTGGTCTTTGATGAAGGCTGAATTAAGGTATCGTTATGAACGGTTAATGGGTGGGGCAATTTTGACTTGATTTATAAATCAAGCACTGTGGGGAGTTGGGGGTTCTAGTGGATCCGAGTGTGGGACTTCCTGGGTAATGTATTTGGTAAGCCAACGGCTTGTTCTAAGGCGTTATACAGCACTTTCCGGCGTGGTGACATACAGTATTGGCGGGGAAGATGCCGACCCTACAGGGGAAGGAATACTTCTATTGAAGAAGTCACGTACATTATATTAGTAATATCCGATACATTTGTTTTCCAGGATTAGTTATGCCTCAGGGGAGGGTGAGGGAAAAAATGGTGGGATCGCTTGCTGTATTCTTCACAGTTTGTTACAAAAGTATAAAGAACTTCTAGAAATCCAAAACTACATGTTCGGCGGACTTACTGGTTTAAAAGATTCTCAAGGTACAGATTGGGGAGAGCAAATGCTCAACACAGTGGCCAGCCAAACCATTCGCCACTTGTTTACCCGAAGCGAGTCAGTAGAAGTCTTGGTGCGCTGCTATCCCTCCAGCAAACTTTTGCAAGGCAGCATTGACAGCTTCAAAATGAGCGGTCGAGGCTTGGTGATTCGCAAAGATTTCTTGGTGGAGGAAATGTCCTTTGAAACCGATGCAGTTAGCATTGATTTCGGTGGTGTTTTGACTGGCAAGCTAAATCTCAAACAACCCACCCAAGCTATCGCTAACGTCATCTTATCAGAGGCAGGTATTAACCAAGCCTTCAATGCCAAGCTGGTGACACAGCACCTGGTTAACCTCACCTTACCTTCCTTGATGGCAATATCTGGCGGTGAACCAGTTTCCTTTACCGATATTCAAGTAGAACTGCTGACAGAAAATCGCCTGCGGATTTTAGCTAAGGCGGATTTAAACAATGGCGAACTCATACCACTGACTATGGTAATGACTGTGGCTGTGGAACGACGGCGGCGGATATCTTTTAAAAATCCCCAAGTTGAGCTAGATAAAGTGTCTGAACCACAACGGGAATTGTCTCAAAAATTGAGTATGGCTCTGGCGGAAATTTTAGATAATATGGTTGACTTGGATCGTTTTGACCTTGATGGTGTGAAAATGCGGCTCAATCGTTTAGAAACTGAAGGTAAAAAATTAATTTTCAGTGGATATGCTGAAATAGAACGTATTCCTCGTAACTCATAAGTTTGCAAGCCTTGCCTTGGCTGTGAAGGAGCACCGACGTAAAACGTCGGTGGATATTTTAACGTCCAACACCTAGATATTGGAAACCGGACCTGAGCATATTTTCAGGATCTAGGAAGTTGCGACCATCTATAATCACTGGATGGTTCATTAATTTTGCCATCTTGGTGTAGTTTAAACTGCCGAACTGCTGCCATTCAGTTACCAATACTAAAGCGTCGCAGCCATCGGCCAGCCTTTCTGCATCGGTTTCTACCACTACTCCGGTCAGACCATGACGTAGACCTGTTTGGGAAACAATGGGGTCGTAGGCTTTGACTTTGGCTCCTAGTCGATTGAGCTGCTCAATTAAGCTCAGTGCTGGAGCATCTCGCATATCATCGGTATCAGGCTTGAAGGTCAAACCTAGAAGTCCGATGGTTTTACCTTTGAGAATTTTGAGGACTTGTTGCAGTTTTTCCAAGGCAATTAGGCGCTGACGCTGGTTGACGCTGACGGCAGCTTTCATAATTTGGGCATCATAGCCATAGTCATCAGCAGTGTGAATGAGTGCGGAGACATCTTTTGGGAAGCAGGAACCACCCCAACCGATACCAGCGTTTAAAAACTTGTTACCAATGCGGGAATCTAAACCAATACCTTTTGCTACTTGGGTGACATCAGCACCGACGCGATCGCAAATGTTAGCGACCTCATTGATAAAACTAATTTTGGTTGCTAAAAAGGCATTGGCGGCGTATTTAATCATTTCTGCGGAACTTAGGTCTGTACATAGTACAGGTACTGGTGGTAGAGATGGGTCAGCAGCATATTTACGTTCCACAATGGGAGCATACAGTTCTTTCATCAAGGCGATGGCTTTTTGACTATTGCCTCCTAGGACGATACGGTCAGGGTTAAAGGTGTCGTACACTGCGGAACCTTCACGCAAAAACTCTGGATTGCTGACAACATCAAATTCAGCTAAATCTTCAGGTAATTTTTCATCACTCGTTACTTCACCTGCGGTTACAAGTGTTTTGTGACGTTCGGCAATGCCATCTAAAACAATCATGCGTACCCAGTCACCAGAACCAATGGGTACTGTGGATTTGTTGACAATTACCTTATAACCACTGTTGAGATTTTCTCCAATACCACGAGCCACAGCTTCCACATAACGAGTATCGCTTTCCCCAGTGGGTAAAGGTGGTGTTCCCACAGCAATAAACAAAACTTCCCCGTGGGCAACTCCTGCGGCTATATCTGTGGTGAAATGAATTTTCTCAGATTGGATGGCAGAATGCATAATTTCTGAGAGTCCCGGCTCAAAAATTGGGGACTGCCCAGATTTCATTAATTTAACTTTTTCTTCATTATTATCTACGCAAATTACATCATGGCCGACATGAGCCAAGGAAGCGCCTGTTACCAAACCAACGTAACCAGTACCAATTACGCAAACACGCATGTAGTTTAACTCCTCGCTTTTTTAAAGATTTGTCAAATATGACAATTTTATACTAATGGTTCTATCAGTAGCTCAAGTACAAACTAATAGATTTAACCTATGGGGAGGTTCGGAACATTGATGAACATTGCCACAGAGCCTAAAGTTTAAGTATCCCTTGTTGTACGATTACGAAAATCTTCTACTGTGAGTTTTAACCCTTCTTGTAGCGGGATGGTAGGTTCCCAATTTAACAAGGTTTTAGCTTTAGTAATGTCTGGCTGACGACGACGGGGATCATCAGAAGGTAGTGGTTGAAAGTTAATTTTTGCGTCTGGGTTGACCATTTTTTGTACAGCTTCTGCTAATTCTAAAATCGTGTATTCCCCAGGATTTCCCAAATTTACTGGGCCAATATAATCGCTGTCCATCAGGCGGATAAATCCTTCTACTAAGTCAGAAACGTAACAGAAGCTGCGAGTTTGTGAACCATCGCCATAGACAGTTAAAGGATTACCTTGTAAGGCTTGAACAATGAAATTACTTACTACCCGACCATCGTTTTCTAGCATTCTCGGCCCGTAGGTATTAAAAATCCGCGCGACGCGGATATCAACTTTATTTTGTCTGTAGTAATCAAATGCTAAAGTTTCAGCAATGCGTTTACCTTCGTCGTAACATGAACGTATGCCTATGGGATTAACGCTACCTCGATACTCTTCTGTTTGGGGATGAACTTCAGGGTCGCCATAAACTTCGCTGGTGGAGGCCAAAAAAAACCTAGCCTTAACGCGTTTAGCTAGTCCCAACATATTTAGTGTCCCCATAACGTTGGTTTTAACTGTTTTAACTGGGTTGTACTGGTAATGTACAGGAGAGGCTGGACAGGCTAAGTGATAAATTTGATCCACTTCTAAGCGAATTGGCTCTGTGATGTCATGACGGATGAGTTCAAAATATGGATTATTGATCCATTTGAGGATATTACGCTTATCACCTGTGTAAAAATTGTCTAAACAAATTACATCATGTCCTGCGGGTATTAATCTATCAATAAGATGAGAACCAATAAATCCTGCGCCACCAGTTACTAAAATTCTCATAGTTTCCCAACTTTCTAATTACTTTTACTTACTTGGCAACTTGTTCTTTAGAATAGTAATCTATCCTGATGGAAAAATACAGCAGGAACACATGTAACTAAACCAAAAGTTTAGCTTATAGGTAATTTTGTCAAGTGTAAACTTATTGGATTGATAACTTAATAGTGGAAAAGGAGACGGCGGCTAAAGCCCGGGGTGTCCCTTTTCATCCTTTGTGTAAAGCACGAAGTACCCAACTACGTTGGTCTTTTTCAGGGGCTTTCACCCTCCCGCTCAAGTATGGTAGTGTTTGAGCTTTGCTTTGTTGTGGTTCTCCTAACATGACGATGGAGCAGGTAAGTTCCCCGGCTAATTGGGTTGTGACATCACTAACAGCTAACCCACTGGGATTTGTACGATTAGGTATAAAAGGTAACACTACTAAATCATATAATCGTGCTGCTTGTAAGATTGCTTGGGTAGCATTTTCATGGGGAATAACTTGAATTTCCGGGGGATTGGATAAACCTAACTGAGATATTAATAGGGCGAGGTGCGATCGCCTGGCTGCGATTTTCTGGGAACTGCTGCGGCGATTTCTATGGGAACGATGAGATTCACTGATGCATACATTAAGTACGGTAACTTGGGCTTGATTAGCCTCAGCGAGCATTTGGGCAAATTGTACAGGTAGCAATGATGATGGTGTTAAATTTTCTAAAGGTACTAAGATGCGTTGAATTTTTTTTGGTGAGTCCATCAGACGTGTCACCGCCACTGGACAGTGGGATGCCCATAGGACATGATCAATTACATTGCCAAATAAACGGGCTTTGAACCCGGTGCGTTTACCCCAACCCATAATAATTAAATTCGCCTTTTGCTCCCGGGCTGCTCTAGTAATACCTAGAGCAAAGGCATCATCAATTCGCAGCAATGGTTCTGCTTCTACACCCAACAATCGACTTTGTGCTGTAGCTTTTGCCAATAACCTTTCACTTCGCACTAGAGAAGCTTCTAAATGTGGTGCATCCATCTGAGCCGCAGCGGTGGCGATGGCTAACGGCACAATTTTTCCTTTGGGTTGATTTGCCAATAATAATCCAGCGATTTCAATTAAATACTGCTGAGTTTGAGGATTATAGACAGGTACAACTATAGTCCAAGGATTGTGTTTTTCTTCTGTTTGGTGGTCAGATAAAATTGGGGCTTTTGGTTCTGGAACTGCTGTGGTTTCCACAGCAAGGGCTGTGTGACGGGTGATCCATATTCCCAAGATGGAGGTAATGAAGGTGATTACACAGACAGTGTTTAATATTGATTGTGGGAGCAATCCAGCCCGATACCCCACTAAAGTTCCTGCTAAAGTTGTGCCCATTTGTGGTAGCGATAGGGACCACATAGCCAGTATTTCTGACCAATTGTAGTGGTAAAGAACTTTTGTGAATAAAACCGCCATGAATTTGCCGAAAATTAAACTGACTAGGAGCACAAGAGTTAATTGCAGGGTGTCAATGGTGCTCATGAAGGCAGTCAGGTCAATCATCAAGCCAAAATTAATTAAGAAAATGGGAATAAATAGCACAGTGCCAATAAATACTACCTTTTCCCTCACGGGCCCTTCACCCAGGGCTTCGTTTACTGCCAAACCTGCTAAAAAGGCTCCAACAATTGTTTCTACGCCAATAAATTGAGCGCCTACTGCTGCTAGAAATAGGGCAAGTAGGGCAAATAAGAACTTGTTGCCATCTTCGTCTCCAAATCGCCGGAAAAACTCTTTTCCACCCCAAGGAAATACCACCAAAATGATTGTTGTGTACAAAATCAACTTGAGCAATAGGGGAATTAATTGAGTGAAGCTGAATAATCCGGTGTTACCAGTAGCTACACAAACAGCTAATATTAGTACGGCGCTGACATTAGTAAAAATCGTAGCACCCATTGTGATGGTGATTGCTTCATTATTCACCACCCCCAGACGAGTGATCATGGGATATGCCAAAAGAGTATAGGAAGCCAACAACGAGCCAATTAAAATCGAAGCATTCCAGCCAAGATGAAAAGTTTGCGCTGCTAGGGTTCCCATAACTAAAGAGAAACTAAAGGTGAGGATGCCAAATCCTAGGGAGCGTTGTTTGCAGCGGCGGAAATGCTTGATTTCTACTTCTAAACCTGATACAAACATCAAATAAAGTAGGCCAATGTCCGACGGGAGGTTAATGATCTGGGATTGTGTGTCAAACAAATTCCAGCCTGATGGACCTAGTAATACCCCAGAAAACACTAGGCCGATTAATCCTGGGAGTTTCAGCCGCTCAAACAGGATGGGTACAACTAATATGACCACCACCAAAACAGCAAAGGTCACAATTGGTTCCTCTCCCATAACTTGAGCAGTTGGTTCGGTGACCAGAAATTGTGATGTTAATTCCATAGATTGGACTTTAATGGGGGACAATGAAGTTGCAATTACCTACAAGGAAATCGATTAAAAAAAAGATTCATAAGCGTAAGAGCCACCCTGAGGAAAAATCTACAAATTGTTATTTAAAGTACTTAGGTAGTTTTGTAACAATTAACTACCTATGGATGGATTTGACTTAAAATAAACCGCAGGCGATCGTAGTCATCTTTTAACAAAAGGCTGAGGGTACGGCCAGCTTTGATGAGCCATTGTCGGTCAGCTTTGCGTAGCTGGTAGACATGGCGGATGGCGGCGGCGGTTAATGCCTCTACTTGGGCGGCATTTACACAAAGCAATGTCCGCAAAAAATCTAGTTCTTCAGTGAATCTGATGATTGCTTCTGGTTCACATTGATAAACAGCTTGATGAATTTGCGGAGGACGGGGTGGTAGATACTGATATACCCGTTGGTTTGCCCCGGGAGTCCGGCAGGAATGCTCAAACCCCACAATTGCTGCCCGGAATTCAGTTTTGAGCATGGCAAAAATTTGCGGTTGTTCCTGGCGTAAATCTTGCAATGACAACCCCAAGGCCACTGCCCGATGTACTGAATCTATGGGCATGGTTGTAACTTGATACAGCACACCATAGATTTGATGCCCTGACTCTTCGTCCACAGCACAAACCCAACTACCAAAGGGAGGCATGGGGGGAAAACCTAAGTCTTCTGGCTCCAAGCACTGTGAGAGAAATTCCGTAGAACTAGTTTCGATCACTTCCGCAATGTGGTTGGGTTGGCGATGGCCTGTGGCAAATTGTGGTATTGGTAAGCGCATAACCGTGCTGATTGCTGAGTGTTGGGTTGTGAGTCCTCAGGTAGGAAGTATCCTAAGTATTGACTAAATCTATTTTGGTTTTCTTCCTGCTGTGAGTTCTACAAGTTCTAATTCTGATAGACGAAAGGTAATTAACTTATCCCAATTGCCATTCTCAAATAGCACAGCTACTTTGCCATCACTCACACGTTGTACAAGTCCTTCGTAGCGATAATAGGTGTCTGCGGGATTCTTAACGCGAACTGTTGACCCAGGCAGAATCATGATGTTTACCCTCGCTGGTTTACTGTTAATAGCTTAATACTTATTATTAGTCTCTAGTCAAGGGTTTATAGTTCCTAATTTGTTTGTAGTCAAAAACATATTTTGATATTTTTGTCCTGAGTTATTAGTTAGTTTTTAGTCATTTAAATCACATTTAAAGTAGATAATATATTCATATTAACCTTAAGGAATGAGATAAACGTGGTGTGTTGGGGATGGAGCCGAGATACGTGCACAAGGGGAAATGGAGGGTCAAAGTCCTTGTTATATTTAGATTGGAAAGTTTCACCACGGAAGGAAATTGTCGCCTCCAAGGCTTGAGGAAGGTGGTGTACATTCACTACGTCATTGCCATGGCCTTTGATATGCCGAGTTATAAAAAAACTCAAAGCGCTAAGGAAACCATGGCTCACGGGATACCTAGAAAGGTAGGTTTTTTACAGAGATGTTTATCCTAGGGCAACACAAGGCACACTAGAAAGAAGAAGTAAGAAAAATTAACACCCATGAGGACTTAATGATATATCAAAACAGTTTGCTGTGGAAGAAAGATATTATCTCACTGACCAAATAGGTGGTTCTTGTCCTTCAGTGTGTGCTAATTTTGCAGAAGCTTGGAGGGAGTGTAAAGTTTTGTTATGCAAGGGTGGCCTGGTGTGGCTTCAAAACCCCGCTAAAATATCCAGTTGCTTACGCCAATCCTCATTATATTGCAAAGTTAAAACTTGATAATTGCTGTTGTACTTGAGATTATCCCGCTGAATTTGGTCTTGCTTTTTTTTCTCAGGACTATCATGAACAGACCCATCACAAAACAGGGCTATCAGTTTTTCCTTATACACAAAATCTGGTTTACAATTCCCTTCAAGAATATATTCCTGTGCAGCATCAGGTAATTCATACCCCCGTTGATAAATCTCCTGTAGTACTAATCGTTCAAAATCAGAGTTGATATCTGTTTCGGAAAGGAGCTTTTGATATTTTTCACTGCGGTGTATGTTTGATATTTCTACTTTACTTGTTTGCAGTTTATCTAGTAAAGGTTTAATCAAGTGACGATTAATTAAAGGATGATCAAATTGATTTCTGTAGGAAAGTAAACACTCATAGCAACCTTGGAAGCAGGTATCTTTAGGTTCTGAGAAATGGCAGATATTTAAAGCAGCATGGGCAATTTTAGCAAAAGCATCTTCTTGTTTTAATAGTTGAGATAAAACCCCAGCACCACCTTCTGATGCTTCCCAAAAGAGTAGATATTTTCCTTCTCCTAGTTTTTCTGAGTCTAGTTCATCTGGTTCTAATTTATAAACTGCTTGAATTGCTGTTTCCAGGGTATATTGAAGGGTGGTAATAAAGGCTTGTTTGTTATCTTGACTTACATCTAAAGATTCTATTAAAGGTTCAATTACCAGAATATTACAAATGTTATCTACCATTAAATTTACTTCGCTATGTAATGTTTCTGGAAGTAAATTTGTTTCTGGGGAGTTGGTTTGTAAGTTTGTTTTTCTATCCCCCCAGACACCTGTTTTTACATCTAATTTAAATCCACGTTCCTCGATGTTTTTCTTTAGTCCTCTGTTGATACGCCGAATAGTTGCTGTAGCTCCGTAGGTTAATTTGAATAGTGGTGTATTATCTGTGGCTAGGAGTGTGGCAGATTCTTGTTTTTCAGAGTAATAACGGAAATGGGTGGTGATATTATAACCATATTTTAGTCTTTCTTCTTCATCGCAGGTAATACGTTGTCGTCTGCTAGTGAGTGCTGTGTCCATTGACAATACACGATTTAATTTAGCTAGGTTTTGAGAACTATCAGGTTGAATTTTTCCACCGCAGTTTTCGCAGGTATCGCGCCAATCATTTTCATGGAAATAACCACAGTTAAAACAACAGCTTACTCGTTCATATTGACTTTCAATACCGTCTGGGGGTAATTTGGTTTTTGATACCATAAATTTGCTACCTTCATAGTAAATAATATTACCCGGTGCAAATTCACGTAAAGCCACAATACGGGGACGAGAGATAAATTGACCTCCATCATTGGTGGGTAGGAATCCTCGTACAGGTAAGCGGGGAAAGTTAAACCCTGGTAAAAATCCTTCAGCAGCAAAGTAGCGATAGGGATAAAATTCAAATTCGCCATTATTCTTACTTTGGTTTTGTCCCACGAGTAAATCTATTTGTCGTTGTGCTTCTCTTGCTTGAAATTCAGCATTTATGCGTTGTTCATGGGTAACATTACCAGCAGCACAACGACTAATTGTCATGTTGGCCTCATCTCTTTGTTTAACTGCACTAGCATAAAGTTTACGCCAGCGATCGCACTTCTCCTTAAAGGTATTTAGTGCATTTTCTAGGGTAAATTGTAGCCAATGTACAGAATACCAAGAGGCTTGTTGCAAATCACCTTGACAGAACTTATCCCCAAGTACTGACTGGGTAGCTTCTAGACATTCAGCTAATTTTGCAGCACTAAGTTTTAATTGTTCATTTACACTATTTTTTAGGGGATAATCAGGAGCATCTAAATCAAGAATTTTGTTCATGGAGTCATATAAATAAACCCCTGTATGGGCTAACCAAATTGAATAGACATGAGATTCAACTAAATCCTGATTTGCTAATTCCAGCTTAGGGGGAGCAACAGCACCAGCTACCATTTCCTGTTGACGTTGGAAGAAATATTGGTCATGTCCACTACCAATAGCAGCATAAGTTATTACTAAAGCTTCCTGGCCACTCCTTCCGGCCCGTCCGCTACGTTGGGCATAATTTGCGGGACTGGGGGGAACATTACGTAAGTGAACCACACTTAAGTCAGAAATATCTATACCTAATTCCATTGTGGGGGAACAAAATAAACTTGCCAATTCTCCTTTTCTAAATTTTTCTTCCCGTTGTTGACGTGTTTCGGTTTTAACTTGTCCTGTATGTTCTCGCCCTTCCATTGTTTGAATTTTTTGGGCGTTGGTTTGATAAAATTCTTGAAAAAATTTGTTAACAGGTATTTTTGCATCTTCTTGACCCTGTAGATGCTTAGATGAAAGAGGATCTGGGGGAATTTCGGTTAATGTTGCAAATTTCCATACTAAGGAACTAATTTGTAATTGAATACCATTTTTAGTAGTTAAAAAACCTGCATCAGCTAAAGCAGAAACTAAGGTATTAATTAAAGTATTGTACTCTGTTTGTGTTAACAGTTCACTGCGTGATGACCAAGCTTTAGGAGAACGTAAAAACCTGCCAATTTTACTTTTAATTGTTAACTTAACGGAGGATTTTTGTGAAAATTGTAATTTAGAATTACTATCATCAGAATTACTATCAATAGTTGCAAATTTGGCAAAATGCAATTGTTCATTTTCATCAAATACCCAAGGTTCTTTAATTACTTGAAAAACTTCTCTAATTAAAGAATCTTTATTATCATATTGAAGTAACTTAGCGTCTATTGCTAATTCTCGACGGAGATGATTTAATAAGGCTAAGGCAGCGGTGAATCTTTCTTGAGGAGTTCCTTGCAATAAAACTGGATGACGGTGTTTATTCCAAATAGCTTTATTTGCACAAATTTCTTCTAACCCATCATATTCAATTACCAAAAGTCCACACTGTTCTAAATTAGGTTGAACAATACGCCATCCTTTGCGTAAGTCTTCATAAAGACGATATTCAATTAAGCCTTGGAAAGCCTTTTCATTGCGTATTTTACCTGGGCTAAATTCTGATGGTTCTTTAGCATAATCTTTTTGAGATATTCTCATTTGTTTAATAACTTCACTCACTAGTTCACTATGAGTGAGTTGTCCTTTGTTTTGCAATGCACCTAATAAAGCAGCACGTAAAAAACTAGTTTGGACAAAATCGTTAAAATGCCCTGCTTGTAATGACGCATCTTGGCGATTATCGGTAAAACTGAGAATTTTGGCGGCGGTGGCTCTTTCCCCTGTGAAAATTTGTTTGAGACGGGTTACGGTGGATAAACACAGGAGGGTTGTGGCGGTGCTTCTACCTTCACTACTCAAGCCGGAAAGTTTGGCAAATTCTTTTTTACTTCCATAATGAACTACACCACAATTTAAACACACCCGAAATGGTGTGGGAACAAACCAACAAGTTTTTCCCTGTAATGGGGAAGTTGTAATTTTTCCATTGGGAAGAACTTGTAATTCTTTGGGGATGAATTTAGCATAATCTTTTTTAGGAACTCGTCCTTTTTTTTTGGTTTCCGTGAACCAGGAGTCGGGAAGTCTTTCTTCGTCTTCACGAGGATTCCAAAGTCCTGGTTCATCTAAGGTAAGATAACCTGCTTGGATATCATCATATTCAGCACTAATGTCTAAAGCTGTGGGGAGTTGGGGAAGGACTATTTGTTTGTCCTGGTTGTAATTAACGATATAATAATCATGTCCACATTCCCGACAAAACACCAGGGGATAAAGTAAACGCTCTTCTGTGGTGGTGTATTGTCCTTCTAGGGTGAAAAAGCGTTTTTGGTGACTTTCGATAGTGGAGTGAACACTACCACCTTGGGAGATAAATTGATGAAGTCGAAATGCTAAACCTTTAACTTTACTTCCCCATAAAAACATCTGTTTGAGAATATCAAGACAAGTTTCTGGGGGAAGTTGGGTTTCTTGAGCTAATGCTTCTGCACCTGTTTCTAAGGTGATGGGTGTACGTCGGACAAGATGACCTTGTTTGTATTCTAAACCAAAGGTCATTTCTATCCAATGACTTAAAGGATGGTTTTGGAAATTCTCTAATGTTTGTTGTGGTTCTGGTGGTAAACCTTGATTAATACTTCTTTGTAGTTCGGTAATGGTGGGTTCAGGACCTTTAATGGAACATTCTAAAGTTTCGTCAATGACGTTATCTGGTTTAATTTCTACGCCAAATAATGTACCCGCTACATTTGCAACTACTTGACGGCGTTCTGTGAGTGTTCCTTCTGTGGACATGGTAGCACTTGTGCCAATACATAATAAATTTTGTCCACAGCGTTGACGTAATTTTCTAATTGATATCGCTACATCTGCACCTTGTCTACCTCTATAGGTATGCAGTTCATCTAATACTAGGAATTTTAGCTCTGGGGAAGCAACGAGTTTTTCCTCTTGTGTGCGGGAAAGCATTAATTCCAGCATGACGTAGTTGGTTAAAAGAATGTGGGGTGGGTTATTTTGAATTTTGCTTTTTGTATTTAAATTTTCTTGTCCGGTGTATTTAGCAACGCGAATATGGGTATTGGGAACATTGTTAAGAAATTTCTTTAGTTCTTCTTCTTGGGAGTTAATTAGGGCATTCATGGGATATATTATTATTGCCCTAAGGCCTTTAATTTCTGGATGACGCAGTAATTCATCAAAAATTGGTACAACATAGGTCATACTTTTACCTGAACCTGTACCGGTTGTTAATACATAATGTTCTTGTTTTTGGGCTGTTTCAAATGCTTGTTTTTGGTGGTGGTGGAAGTGGAAAGGATTGCCGTTTTTAGAGAAATATTCAATGCAGTCAGGATGGAGAACAGAGTTTTTAACTAATTCATTTACTGTTGCACCAGAGGAATATTTAGGGTTAAGTTGCACAAGGGGATTTGTCCAAAGTTGTCCTTTTTCTAGTTCTTCATTGACAAATTCTTCTAATCTGGTGTCACGGATTTTTAAGAAACTTTTTATATAACGGCGATAGTCGTTGATGATTTCATTACGGAACT
Organism: Nostoc sp. RI_552; assembly: GCA_016124525.1. GTDB lineage: Bacteria > Cyanobacteriota > Cyanobacteriia > Cyanobacteriales > Nostocaceae > Umezakia > Umezakia ovalisporum. The sequence goes on from WGNO01000024.1 coordinate 65,841, forward strand.
TGAATATATCAAGGAAATCAGAAACGGACAATGGGGATGTGGTTGTTTGTTGGGTGGGTGTAACTTTGGAGGGTTGGTGTATGTATGCTAATAATTGATTGGTAAAACTTTGGGTACAGGTGTGAGGATTAAAGATTTCTGTGAGTTCTTCATAATTCCATTGTTGGGGAATATGGGTGAAAATTAAATCAAGTTGTTCTGGGGTGAGTTGAGTAATATTTGTACAGTCTACTAATACTAGTTTTTGTCCCATGAGGGTACTAAAAGATAATATTACTGCTTCTGGTTGGTGGATGAGTTCTTGTAGTTTGACAGGTATTTTCATTGTGTGAGTTGTGAGTGGGTATGGAAGGGGGGTAGGATATGCTCACCCCACAAGATTTATGATATTAAGGTTTTTAGTTTATTTACAGTACTTTGCGGTGTGGTGATATACAGTGTTGGCGGGGAAGATACCCAACGGACAAAAGTTTGATGATTATGATTTGTACTTCATAAGAACGAAATCTGCTGTAGTTAAAAACTGCTGTATTACCTTTGGTGTTGCTAACACCACGTGTATTTTTGTTTTTTATGTATTCTAGTGTTTTATTTCCAAATAGGTTTTTGATTTGGTGGTTTGTATACATGAGGTCTGGTTTTATGGCTGTTATGGTTATTGTTTTATAATTTTGGGTGTTTTATGGGAATTATTAAAACATTTTATCCCAGGCTTCTAATACTAATCTTTGGGTTCTATATTCTCCATATTGTTTGATTTCATTGTTTTTTAATACTCTGAATGTTTCACTGGGGAACTCTGGACCATAGACATCTTCAGGGTCTAATATATATCTCAGTTCATTACGGGTTAAGCCATAAAGTTTGGCGTAATATGCGTCTAGCTCTCCTCGAATTAATGCTCGTCTGTTAGGATTCCAAGGGAAGGGTTCACCTTTATATCCCATGTCTAATGCAAAGGGTTCCATATCCCAGGCGGTGTACACTAATTCTAGTACTCTGGAGGTGATATATTCTGTATGTTTTTGTGTGTATGCTTCTGGGGGTATGATGGGAAGTTGTTTGAGGATGAAAAAGCTTAAGTTAGTTCCTCCAACTTTTTGACGAGTGACAAAATCAAATACTAAGCTATTTAAATTAGCTAGTAAGCAAGAAATTAAATATGTACTATCGAATTTAGAAAGCATCAAAAAAACACTATCACCAAAGCTAAATTTAGGTAATAAAGTAAAAATCACAGTACGTTCATCAGTTGACCTGCAAATACGTCTAAAACCCAAAAGCCATTTTTTATCCCACTTCCCAGCTAACTTATTGTCAACTTCTTTTCTATCTACCCAGTAACGGGGTTGAGTGGTAAAAGCAACATCAGCCATTTCCTCCTCTGTCAAGTCACGAGTAGCATTGCTATTAATATAAGTAGCCCAACGGTGATTAAACTGATGAAACATTTTTGCTTCATATAATGGTACTAAACCATCAACTGCTTCGTTGTGAAACAATCCACTATCATTAGCCATGTCAAACATTCGCATAAATGAAATACCCCAAGGGTTAATTCCGGTATTTTCATTTTCCAAAACTGGTACATTTTGATATATCTTTTTTGTTAATTCTGCATCTTGACTAGTTCTAAAAATCGGACAGGTGAAGGTGTTAGGATTAATTAAAGCAATATCTTGGGGGGAAAGCTGAAATAAACGCTTTTTGTTTTCTAACTGTTTGGGTTGGGTTAAGAAAAAAGCAAAGTTACCTTGTTGAATTGGTTTACCACTAATACCAACAAGTGAAAATTTATAACTACGATGTACAGCAGGGAATAAACTTTCTCTATTCTCAAAATCATACAAATTTGCTAAATTCTGTTTTTGAATTAAATCACCAAAAAGCTTTTTATAAGTATCATCAGTAGCAATACCTGTAGGAACAATTACCCCAATTCTACCATTATGATTAATTAAGCCTCTGGTAGTTTCAGCAAACACAGCATAAGTATTAATATCTCCCACAGCAGTTAAGGGAAATCTCCCGGACTCCCGAATAAACTTACTTTGTGCATCTGCACTATGTTTAGCATTTTCAAAAGCTTGGCCTAGGGCGGGATTTTTCTGAGGTAATTCTTTAATCAATTTTTCCCGTGCTGCTTTGTTTTGGGCTTTAGCAATTTCTAAACTGCGGGAACCAAAAAACTCTTTTTCTTGTAATTTAATTCTTTCCCAGGGAGGATTACCTAAAACACAATCAAATCCCCCTTGTTCAAATACTTCTGGAAATTCTAAGGGCCAGTGAAAGAAGTTATATTCACTGGCTAAACTATTCCCAGCATCCACTATGGTTTGTAATTGGTAATTAGTAACTTGTAATTCGTAATTACATTGAGAATTGAGGATTTTTTGAAGGGTTTCCCGTTGTAATCTGTTTAAAGTTGCTGTGGTTGGTAAAAGTTCTAGGTTGTGTTGGGTTAAATACATGAAAAATGCAGCAGTCCATAAATTACAAGCTGCTTTTTTTAACCACCAATGATTATCTAAAAGATTATTTTGATATTTTCTCTGTTTTTCTTTAATTTCCTGGGGGGTATTTTCTGAAAAATTTCCTAGCTCTTGCCATAGTTTAGCAAAGATGTGAGTATCATCTTTGGAGGTTTCAAAAATAGATAGTTGTCCTTGATTTTCTCGTTCTTTTTTATTGCGCTTTTTTAAGTTGATGGATAATTTTTTGTCGTCTCCTGTTACTGGTTTAAAGGCTTCGTCGGGTATTCCTTGGTCTAAACATTCTAAGTCTAATACTCCTACTAAGGAATTACCGCATTTAATTCTATGGTCTAAGAAGTTCAATGGTTTACCACTACAAAACCCTTCAATCCATAAGGCTACTTTACATAAATCTACTGCTAAAGGGTTTAAATCTACTCCATAAATACAATTTTGAATTACGTCTCTAATGGCTATTCTTAAAGGTTCTGGTGCTGGTTGTGCTTCTTTGGTTCTGATTTTGGCTAATTCTTTACCTATGCGTCGTGCTGCTGCTAATAAAAAGTGTCCAGAACCACAAGCAGGGTCTATGACTTTAATGGTTAATAAGGATAGTTCTTGGTTGGTAATTTCTGGTGGGGATTTGTGTAGTTTTTGTTGTATTACTGGTTCTAGGGCTGTGTTAATTAACTGTTGTACAAGTTGGGGAGGGGTGTAGTAAGAACCTGTGGTTTTTCTGTCACTACCAAAAATTAAGTTAAATTGATAAATGCCTTGATTGTTGTTAATTTTTGGGTTAAAGTCTAATAGGCTTTCGTAGACACTGCCTAGTTCTTCTACATCTAAAGCGCCATAGTTTACCCGGCGTAATTGTTGTTTATTTTCATATAAAGACAAACAACGAAGGGCGTTTAATAAATCGTAGTTGTCGATGGCACAATCGTCTAGGTCTGTTAATGTTTTTGAACTAAATAAATCACCGTTTAAGGGTGATAACCCTAGGATTTTACCTCGCCAATTTTCATCAAATAATTTAAATGTGACTTTTAAGCCTTGCCATAGGTCTTGAAAACCTTCTCGATTATGGCGGGGACGTTCTGCTAGTTCTCTTAGTCTTTCAATGCTGTAATATTCAAGATAAATTCTGGCTTCTTCTGGGTTTTTTCCTGTTAGTAATAAGTTTCGGGATTCTGCTACCATTAAGAATAAAATACGGTAGATTAATTTTAATAGTTGGCGATAATAATCTATTTCGTTTAATTCATTGGTGGTGGCTATTTTCTGTCGCAGTTTTTCGCTGTCAGGATGTTGTAGAAAGCCATTACCTAGTTGCACTAGGGCTTTTTCTACTCCATCCCGGAGGCCGTCTCGTACCCTTCCTCCTTGCTGTAGGCTTTCTTGATGGTAATATTCCAACAAGCATTTATCTGCATCATCCGCAGTTTCTGGTAGGCGGGAACGGTGGAAGAGACGATAAAATAAGCTAAATTCGGCAAAGTTTTCGCCGTTGAGAATCTGCTCTAAGTCAAATTCGATATAAGTAAGGCGAGTCATTAAGGAAGAATCACGTAATAGTCGCCAACGAAGACCGTTGGTGGTGATGGCCCAAAGATGCTCGGTTTTGTTGAGATATTCCTGTACTAAGGCGTGTGCTGACAACCGAGGTGTGCCACTGGGAGGACGTTGATCAATGTCTAGACGACAACCAATAATGTGTATGGGTGGGTAAATTGTAATTTCTGGGTTTTCACCTTTGGGTTTTGATTTCTGCAATAGGGCACGATGGGAGATAGCATAGGTTTGTCCCTCTAGTACTTGGGCTTTGGGGGTATATTGGGGGGTATAATCGAGGGTACGTAATAAAGGAACTGCCCACATTTCCCGGGTAATGCTGGTGGCGGTGTCTTCGGGGTTTAGTCTTTCTAATTGACGTTGGAATGCTACCCAATAGGCTTTGGCGTCACCCCAGGCTATGGCAATTTCGTCTTCTAATTTTTCAGCTTTGGCTAATCCAAAGTCTTGGGCTGTTTGTCCTTTGATGGTTCCTTCTAACAGTTCAGCAGTGATGTCTGCTGCTAGTAAGTTACCTTGGAATTGTACTCCTGCTAAGGTTACACCTGCTACACCCATTGCCCTTTGACTCCACTGAAAATTGTGAAATTACCCACTAGGTTTTTTTTGTCTGTTTTTTGATGGTCACCATTGGCTTTTTCTTTGAGGCTGGGGTTTAATGCTAATGTGATTTGCCTTTTCCTGGTTGCAAGATATATACCCCTAGTAAATCCATTGGTGTTTGTGGTTGTATTTCAATTTTACCTTCCTGGGTGATTTTTCTAACACGTCGGTGGGATTCTAATAAACAGTGCGATCGCTCTTTGGCGAGTTTTTCTAAGTCTGGTGTTAGTTCATGAATTCGATGCAATAATTCCTGGATTTCTTGCTTTTTTATCTTTTCAGGAGCATCACTCACTGGGTTGGTTTGTTCTAAGAGTGTTTTGGCTTCTTGGGGTGGTAACCAACTGGGATTCCATGGAGGGCCTGTAAATCCCACCACCATGCATTCTTCAGCTAATAAAGATTTGGGAGGAGATTTGTGTGGGTTTTTTGTGGTGGTGTTTAATAGGTGTCGCAGGCGCAACAATAATAAAGTTGTGCGCTTGGCTACGGTGTCCGTGGTGGTAAACCCACATCTAGCTGCTATTGGGTCTTTGGTGTTGACGAGGGCTTGTTCTAGAATGTAACGTGCTAACCCTTCCACTAAGGGATGATTTCGTCCTACATATTCCACGTCTTCTGATGCTGGGGTGGTAAAGGTGATTAAACGGGGTTGGTTTCCTAATGTTGGTTGTAAGAAACTAGGAATTGTGGGTAATAACCAGGCTTGTTTTTTCTGAATTAGGGAGCAAGATAAGCCATGGCTGGCATTTTTTACAAATCTAGCTACATCTTCTTCGCTACCAAGAATTTGGTCTGACTCTATTAATTCTTGTTCTACTTCCCTAGGTTTGATAGCCCGTTGAGCAAAGCGGGTGCGACTGATTTTTTCCCGTTCTACGGCTTTATCCCATTGTTTATGTATTTGTTCTACAGCACATTCTCCCTCGTCGGATAAATCTAGTAGTGATAACTGCACTGCATCTGTGGTTCGGTCAAACAAAGATTTAAACACTGCTTCCGACACGGTGGTGCTATCCATTGGTACGGGTACTGTGATTCCCAAGGTTTTATGTATCTGTACTGCTTTACGAATGAGCACTTCTAGTACTGCTCCATCCACGGGGTTATCTTGGCCATAAATTAAACAGCTTTTTACTTGTGGTGCTGTTTGTCCATAACGGTCAATTCGCCCTTCTCGTTGTTCTAGACGATTAGGGTTCCAGGGTAGGTCGTAGTGAATAACAGCACTAAAATGAGATTGTAGGTTTACTCCCTCGCTTAAACAGTCCGTGGCAACTAATATTCTTTGGTTATAGGATTTTAATTCCTGTAGGCGAATTTCTCGCTCATCTTCTGACAATTCCCCAGTGATGGCAATAACACGAAGTTGTTTCTGGGGGCTTCCTTTCTTTTCTAGTTTTTGTTTAAGAGCATCTGCTAAATAGTTGGCTGTGGCGATGTAGCGACACCAGATAATGGGGTTGTGGTTGTTTGCTAGTAGGGTTTGGATATGGGCGATGCAAGCTTGTAATTTTTCGTCTTTTTCTCCTTGTAATTTACTGGCTTGTTGGACGAAGGTACGGAGCTTAGGTTTATCTGCTTCACTGTAGGTTTGCTGACTTTGTTCTATTACTATGGTGGGGGAAGCATCCACAGCTTGTTCTTGGTCTGTGGGGTCGTAAACATAGGAATTCATTAAGTCTTCGTCTAGGTCTCCTGGTAAGGTGCTATCAGCAAGTTTACTTACCTGACGACTTAATGTAGCCACGGCGGCGGCGGGGGAAGACATTACACACCGAATTAATGCTAAGGCTGACCAATAACGTCCCCGACGTTGGATGTAGGTCATTTCTTTGGTGGTGGTTTTCACTAATCCCCGTGCAAAGTTATACACTTCCTGGAATAGTTGTTTATATTCTTTAGATAATTTATAGGGTTTTTCTTCGCATTGGCGTTGTGGGAAAGGTGTTTCGTTACCTAACCAAAGTTTGACATCTGCTCTACGTCGCTGAATAAAGTGACTAGCTAGTTTATCTCGCTCTTTCTCTGTGAGTTTATCCAGTGTCAATTGCTCAAATTCTGGTTTGACTAAGCCTAATAGAGAAAGAAAGGATTCCTCAATTCCACTATGGGGGGTAGCGGTGAGTAGTAACAAGTGCTGATGTGTTTTTTCTGCTATTTGTTGAATTAGTTGATGTCGTTGCTGTTGGGATGCGCTTTTACTCCCAGGACTTGTACAGGTGTGGGCTTCATCTACAATTACTAAGTCCGGACAATGGGTAATAAAACTGGCCCGGCGACGTTCGGCTTTGGCATAGTCAAGACTAACAATTATGTGGGGATAGTAACTGAAAACATGGGAGTTATTGGGTATTGCCCGTTCTAGTTTAGAAGCTGTACCGGAACGGATTACTACAGCATTAATATGGAATTTTTCTCTTAATTCTTTTTGCCATTGATCGCACAGGTGGGGAGGACACAGTACTGCTATGCGTTTGATTTCTCTTCTGTCTAAAAGTTCACGGGCAATTAGTCCCGCTTCAATGGTTTTACCGATGCCCACATCGTCAGCAATTAACAATCTGACTGTTTCTAGTCGCAGTGCCATTAACAGAGGAACGAGTTGGTAGGGGCGAGGACGCAATGATAATCTACCCAAGCAGCGAAATGGCCCTGCTCCGCTCCGTAGCAAATGTCGTGCTGCATCCATGAGTAAGATGGCGGCGGTGTGGTCTTTAATACTGTTGGTGCTGGGTTGGGGAAATGTTGCGGTTTCTATGGTTTCTAGGTTTAAGTGCTGATAAATGCCAATTTTTTCTTCTTCGTTGCCACTTAGGGGGCAAAGACAAATTAAGTCTTGGTTTTCCTCTGGTATTACTACCCATTGCCGATTACGGCAACTAACTATGGAGCCGGGGGTGAAGGTATGTGTCATTGATGAGTAAGGAGTTATGAGGAATAAGTAATGAGGTTGGGAAGTTTCAATCCCGCGAGGGGGTTCATTGATTTGAAAGGTGTGTAGGGACGTATTGCAATACGTCCCTACTAATGTTTGTTTCAATCCCGCGAAGGGGTTTCTTTGATGAGTAAGGAGTTATGAGTAAGAAGTAATAAGGTTGGGATGTTTGTTTGATGAGTAATGAGTGATGAGGAATAAGTTATAAGGTTAGGAAGTTTCAATCCCGCGAGGGGGTTTCATTGATTTGAAAGTTGTGTAGGGACGTATTGCAATACGTCCCTACTAATGTTTGTTTCAATCCCGCGAGGGGGTTTCTTTGATGAGTAAGGAGTTATGAGTAAGAAGTAATAAGGTTGGGATGTTTGTTTGATGAGTAATGAGTGATGAGGA
>WGNO01000056.1 GCA_016124525.1 Nostoc sp. RI_552
AATTTTGTGTTGTTAGTAAAATATTCTGGGATTCTGCTCTGACATTATTTACATCCTGCAAAATTAATCTTGCTTGTTCCACAAGACTGGTAACATTAATTTCCTCCAGTTCTCTTTGTGCTTTTGTTAATTCATCGAAAAAATTGCTAAAACTTTCTACAGCTTGTAATTTCTGGGATAGTTGAGCTTCAAGTTGTTGAATATTTGTTTCAATAATTTTTCCAGCTTGTAATTTCTGGGATAGTTGAGCTTCAATTTCTCTGGCGTTGCTTTGAGATTCTATAAGTTGGTCATAGCTATTGCGAATTTGTTCATCAACTTTTTGGGCTTGTTCAATAGTTCTGTTTGCTCTCTCTACGGAATTATTAATTACCTCGGTGAGTTGTTGAAGTTGTTGGGCTTGTTCAATAGTTTTGTTTGCTCTGTGTAGAGAATTCTTAACTACTTCGGTGAGTTTTTCAAGGTCTTTAGCAACTTCTAAATCTGTGGGGTTTTGATGGTTAGTCATTGGTTCCTCTTTGAGAAATTTGGTTGATAGCAGCCTGACACAGGACAGATACAATGGAACCATGTTGATGGGCAATCATATCTCGGAATGGATAATCTTGAGGAATATCTTTACCAGTCCTCATTCTCACTCTAGCCCCTTCATATATCAGTCCTTGTTGCTCAAGTTTATCTGCAATATTCAGTATGACTAAAGAGCGATATTCTTCCAGTTCTTTGTCTTGTAATTGGGATATTTCTTCTACTGCATCCCAGTATCTACCTAAAGCCCTGAATAATAGGCATTTGAGGGGAACGATGTCAATGGGACTCCAAAAACTATTGTTTTCTAGTAATTTTAATTCTGTTAATTCTTGCAGAATAATTTCATCGTTTTTAGATGCTCTTAAAGTTTCTATAGCTGTCTGCTCAATTTCTAATACTGTTTGATTGTCAACTCTGGCTGCTCTCAAAGCTGCATAGGTATCCCAGTAAATTTTCAAAGGCTTACTGCGTAAACCTTCATCAACGAGGTTACGTATTGTCTCGAAATCTTGGGATATCTGTTCTCCATTACCAAACTCTGTAATCCATGCTAATGGTTGATCAGCATTAGAAAAATTGAAAAACTGACATTGATTAAAATAGTTTCTACCAATGCGCTGAATTTGATCAGTAGTGGCAATGATTAGTAATCTATAACGAGGTCTAGTAAAAATTGTATATAAATTGCTTGCTTCTTCCATTGATAGTTTTCCTTGTCCCTGGAATACGGAAAAAGCCACACAACCGTCAAACTCCCTCCCTTTAGCTTGGGTAACATTCAGGTAATCTATTCCCGATAACTTCTGAACTTTTGGAGGAATATGAGCAATATTTTGATAAATTAACTTGACACGGCTAGAAATTCTTTGCAGAAGATAGCGATCATCTCGATTTAATACCCTGTCATTGAGTCGAGAGAGAACTTTTGACAATTCTTCTGGTGACTTGCATTCTAAAATCCTTACCTGTTCACCCTCTTCAAAACAGTTGTTAGGATTACTAGGATGAGGTAACCATCTTCCTTGGTTTTGTGAGTTAGCTTGTCTTGCAAAAGAGTGAAAAATATTGGCAAATTCTAAAATACGCTGGGTATTGCGATAATTGTATGTCAGAGAATGTGTTATGTTCAGTTGTAATTGTCCCCAATCAAAACCAGTAGGTTGAATCCTTTGATTCATATCTCCTAAGAGCCAGAGGACATGAGAATGGTTATGTTGATGCCATCTTAACAACATTTTTTTGATAGCTTCAATTTCAGCCATTAAATAATCTTGAGCTTCATCAAATATAAACAGCGTTTTAATTCCTTCTGGTGGAGGTATAGTTTCTGTAATTTCTCTTAACCCCTCTAGCCAAGTTTTTTTATCTCCTAGTGTTTTTTTCCAGTTGTTTATATTAACTCCTCTTAGTTGTTGGATTAGCGCTCTATTTTCTATATAAGTTCTATTATTGTTTAGGTTGCCTAAATTATCTTCGTTGAGCACAAATGCCCTAAACAACAGTAAATCCCGATTATCAACTCTTCGGAGTTCTTGTTGTAAAGCACTTAACTCTTCTTTATCCGTAGCAATCTGAGCATATATGTTTGGTTCCCCTTGCTGCAACCACTGTTTAAAAGTACCTAGGAAAAAATGCGGCCTTTGGTCTTGTGAATTGAACTCTGGCTCCTGTAAAGTTGATTTTATCTCAGTAAAATTTTTAAGATCAGAAAGTAAAGCTTCGGGAACAATTAAGGCAACATTCCAACCTTGGTTATCAAATAATTCACAAGCTATTAAAGCAGCACATACTGTTTTACCTGTACCTGGTGCGCTCTGTAATAAAAAGCTATTAATTGAAGTATGATTTGGTGGTGCAGCGGTTATTAATTGCTTAGAAATTGCTTGTTGCTCACGGGTAAGAAGAGGCGAATACAAGTAACCACCATAAACAAACTCATACCAAGAAGTAACTCGGTTATGATTAAATTGGTAAGTGGGGAGATGCTCTAGACGTGTTTCTTCAATTCCCAGTAACTCCGCTAGTGTGATAGCACCTTCTGGATTTACATTCACGGGAATTCTATTATAAATATCACGTCTTAACCCCGCCGCAATTACTAAAATTTCATAATTATTTTGAGTCCAAACAACTCTAATATCACCTCTTCTAGTGCGCCATAAATTTTGGTATCCTTCTAAGCCTCTTGTATCTCCCAGGTTTCCCTGACTCAGGTCTGTTAAGACTCTTGCTATATCGTCAAAGTAATTATGTAACTTTAGGATATGCCGAAAAACAGCCCTGGTAATTTTGATAGTATAATTACACATGAAATACTCGGAAAGTATTATATCAACTATGTAAAAATTTAGTCTAAGTTCCAGCTTATCATGAGTATATAATTTTTGTTTGTCGCGCAGAAAGTCAAGGTAGTATATAATGTCCGGTAAAATACCAGTAACAGTGATTACAGGTTTTTTAGGCAGTGGTAAGACTAGCTTAATTCGCCACCTACTACAAAACAACCAAGGTCGCCGTATTGCGGTGTTAGTCAATGAGTTTGGGGAACTGGGTATTGATGGTGAGTTGTTAAAATCCTGTGAGATTTGCCCTGAAGATGGGGAAGAGGGGAGTAATATCTTCGAGTTAACTAACGGCTGCTTATGCTGTACTGTGCAAGAAGAGTTTTATCCCACGATGCAGCAGTTAATTAAGCGGCGAGATAGCATTGACTGTATTGTGATTGAAACTTCTGGTTTAGCTTTACCAAAACCTTTAGTTAAAGCCTTTCGTTGGCAAGAAATTCGCGCCGCTGCTACAGTGGATGCAGTGATTACCGTAGTAGACTGTGCGGCGGTAGCATCGGGCACATTTGCTAGAGACCCGGAGGCCATAGCTGCTCAACGCCAAGGAGATGATAGCCTAGAACATGAAACACCCTTACAAGAACTGTTTGAAGACCAATTGGCCTGTGCAGATTTGGTGGTGTTGAATAAAACTGATTTAGTGGATCTGGAGACAAAGCTGGAAGTTGAGGAACTAATTAAGCAAGAGTTACCCAGGGTGGTGAAGATTGTGGAAAGCAATGGCGGTACAGTGGATGCTTCTATTTTACTGGGATTTCAAGCCGCAGTTGAAGATAATTTAGATAGTCGTCCCAGTCACCACGACAACGAGGAAGACCACGAACACGACGAAGAAATTACCTCGACTCACTTAGTATTAGACCGGAGCTTTGACCCGGAAAAGCTACAACAGCAACTGCAACAACTAGCACATCAACAGGAAATCTATCGGATTAAAGGCTTTGTGGCTGTACCAAATAAGTCTATGCGCTTAGTAATGCAAGGTGTGGGAACGCGGTTTGACAGATTCTACGATCGCCCATGGAAAGTCCAAGAGCCTAAACAAACTAGTTTAGTTTTCATTGGTCGTGATTTGAAACCTGCGGAAATAGCATCTCAATTAGTAGCTTTATAATCACCCCAAATTTATGAATATCTCTCAACTATTTGACATTGCCAATATTTTCGTTTTACCCTTTTGGGCGTTAATGATTTTCTTACCTAACTGGAAATTTACACGGTGGGTAATGGCATCATATCTACCTTTTGTAGTTTTAGCTGCTTCATATTTGTATCTGTTTGTCAATAGTATTAGCCCAGAAAATGCTGCGGCTTTATCTAATCCCCAGTTAGCAGATATTGCGCGATTTTTTACTGATGAAACAGCTGCTGCAACCGGTTGGATTCATTTCCTGGTGATGGATTTATTTGTGGGTCGTTGGATATATTTAGAGGGTCAGAAAACAGGTATCTGGACAATTCATTCTCTGGCTTTATGTTTGTTTGCTGGACCTCTAGGTTTATTGTCTCATATAGTCACCTCCTGGATCACTAGGGCATTTTTCCCCAATTCACAGACTAAGGATGTGGAAGAACCGGCGGTTTCTGCTGGCAATTAGTGTTAGTGAGGGGATGTGCAAAGTTCAGGATGTCGATAATTGGGATCAACCCAACAGCGTGGTAGATTTTCACCAGAGGGGAATACAAGACTTTGTTTTTTGTAGGTATCAGGTTCTTGTTCTTCTTGACCTAATTGGTCTTGGCCGTGAATAATATTACTATTGGGGTCAATTAATTCGAGAAAATCAAGGACTTTAATAATTTGGTTGGAATCTTTGAGTTGTAAAAACATATAAGTAACCTCACTACATTTGCAATAATGAGTTGTGTATGTTCACTTGATGAATATTCAGGAGAGGGAAATTAAAACTCGCTTTGATATCTCTCTAAAATATCTACTAAGTTGACTTGACATTGTAGTGGTAGTACATCAATTAAAGGCAATTCTTTTCTCCCGCCGCCAATTTTGACCGGGATAGATTCCAAAACTGCCATAACTCGGTCTTCATTGACAGTTTTGGAACTAATTAAGGGATACATATGTTCAGCAACTACAGTGTTTAGTTTGGCATCAGATAAATAAAGATGCCACTTAGCAATGTCCATATAAACGGCTTCGCCAATTTCAGCAGCTAGGGTTTCTAGTAATTCTGCGGTGTTAGTAGTAGCCATAAAAATCACCTTGTATTAACTAAAGAGCGTTAAGTATCAGCTTCTTTAACATTATCGCGTAATTATCAAGCTAAGTCTACTGACCCAGGTCACAATTGCCCTAGCTTAACAGTCCTTCTTCAGGTGGATTTGGGTGGAGTTTCGCCATAGTTAGCGATGGCACTAATATAAATCAGATGCAGTAACAATACTAATATCCAACCTGCTGTTAACCAGGGTAGCCACTGCCAAGAGGCTGCCTTTAAGTTGTGGACAAACCATAAACCAGAATTAACAGCTGTAGTAAGTGCTACGTGCACAGCAAAATTCATCCGGTCATCTAGCTTGCGGAATGCTGGGTCTTTGCGGTCGGGTTTGCGGGGCCAACGAGGAGGCATAAATATTTATTACAAACTTCAACAGAGTAGAAACACAGCTGTTTGCCATGTATTTACTCATTCTAAGGTTTTTGGGGTTTTCTGGTGAGAAGACAGAAAAAGTGAGTATTGAGAATTGTGAAGTTATGTTGTGGGAGATGTATAGTTACCTGATTTGCCGCCAGTTTTACTTAGCAGTTGAATGGACTCAATTTGAATAGATTTTTCTAAAGCCTTGGCCATATCGTACAAAGTCAAAGCCGCTACAGAAACAGCGGTTAGGGCTTCCATTTCTACACCGGTTTCGGCTTTAGTTTTGACTGTGGCATGAATTTGATAACCGGGAAGTTGGGGGTCGGGTGTGACTTCTACTGTAGTTTTTTGTAGTGGTAAAGGATGACACAGGGGAATCAATGTGGCGGTTTGTTTAGCTGCCATAATTCCTGCTAACCTGGCGGTTGCCAAGACATCGCCTTTTGGGGTATTGCCAGCTTGAATTGCGGCAAAGGTTTCTGGTAACATTCGCACCTTAGCCATAGCTAGGGCTTCCCTGATGGTAGGGACTTTACCGGAGACATCCACCATCTGTGTTTGGCCTTGAGAATCAAGGTGGGTTAAGGGGGCAGAATTAACTAAAAAATTGTCTTGCATTTTTTTAATAGTACGTGCTACGATTGGAATCTAGTGAGGGTGTGTAGCTCAGTGGACTAGAGCACGTGGCTACGGACCACGGTGTCGGGGGTTCGAATCCCTCCTCGCCCGTCTGATGAAAGAAAAAGGCAGAGTAGAGTGATTCTATTTTGCCTTTTTTGGTGTTTAGTTGCCATTGTCTGAGGAATAACTATCTTGAGCACGCCCCAAAGCAAAGCGCAGAGAATTAGTGAGGTTATGGCTGGATTGGGTGAGAAATATCATGGTGGCCAGGAGAGTTAACCCGGCAGCATAACCAAACATATGGCGGTAGCCTACTTGTTCGGCAATAGCACCGAGGGCAGGCCCGGCGATGCCAATGCCAATGTCCAACCCCACCAAAGATACGCCAAAAATCCTTCCTCGTTCATGAGGACGGGCGCGGTCTGTCATCATTACTGCCATCATGGGAATTGCTGTCCCAGAAGCAGCACCTTCGACTAGTGCTGATAATAAGAAAACAGGGGCGCTGTTAGCTTGCCATATACCTATCATGGATAAGGTGAAGGCAATCAAGCTGAGGGTGATAAACAAACCTCTACCATAGCGATCAGAGGCACGACCAATGAATAACCTGACATTAAAACTAGCAACGGCGGCTACTGTGTAAAATAGTCCTGGATTCAAGTCTATATTGGTTGATTTGATAAATAGTGGTACAAAGGTGTGCAAAGTGCCTAAAACCATACCAATCAACAACATGACTATTGCTGGTATACGCACACGGGGAGTCAACAATAGTCGCCAAAATAGATTGTCATCGGCGTTGTTGTCTAGTTTTTCGTTAATAGATGGATTGACGATGGGTACAATACACAACATTCCAGCAAAGCCTAAAGCCGCAGATACTAAAAATAATGGGGTGTAGCCCACTACTGCTTGTAAATATCCCCCCAATGCTGGCCCAATGGCTGCACCAATGGGGTTGACTAAACTCATGTAGCCAATAATTTCACCCCGATTTTTGCTAGGGGCTAAATCTCCCACCAATGCGATGTAGGCAGTACCGAAAGCGGCGAGACTGATGCCGTGAAAGGCGCGTAAGACCATTAATGGGATAATTGACCTTGCTAACAGATAACCCAGAGGTGCGATGGCAACTGTTGACATACCAATTAGCAAGACTATCTTACGACCCCGGCGATCTGCTAGATCGCTACACCAAGGGCGAAACATTAACATACCGATGGCAAAACTGCCCATAATAATGCCAATCTGTTGACTGTTGGCGCCAATGTCTTCGATATATAGAGGTAAGGTGGGCAATAAAGAGGCAAGGCTAGACCAGAACAATAAACCTGCTGTAAATAAAATCAGCAGGTTACGTCTTAGTTCAGGTTCTAATGTGTGAAGAACTTTCAAGGTAGATTTCAGTTTTTTTGCAGGGTGTTTCTCATATTGTTACTTTACTTAACATTTTTGGCTACTACTTCTCGGACTCGATAGATGGGACGACCTTGAGATTCATGGTAAGTACGCATCAATAATTCAGCTAACAGACCAAAGCAAAACAGCTGTACTCCAGTGACTACCAGGAGAACGGCCAAAATCAGTAGGGGGCGACTGCCAATTGATTGACCTAAAGCCAATTTAATAAAAGTTAAGTAAATCCCGATTAATGTTCCTGTCACTATGGAAATGAGACCCAACAGCCCAAAAACGTGCATGGGGCGGGTGAGAAACTTTTTCATAAAGTAAATAGTTAACAAATCCATCATGACGCGAAACGTGCGCCAAATTCCATACTTACTGCGACCAAAACGCCGAGCATGGTGACGTACTGGGATTTCGGTAATGCGCGCTCCTTCAATGTAAGCTAAGGCGGGTAAAAATCGGTGCAGTTCCCCGTATAGATTCATATCTGCTACAAGTTCTGACCGATAAGCTTTAAGGGAACAACCGTAATCATGTAGCTTAACTTCTGTTACCTTGCCAATGAGCCAATTGGCAATTTTAGAAGGTATTAACCGTGAAACGAGAGCATCTTGGCGTTTATGTCGCCAACCACTCACCAAATCATAGCCTTCTTCTAACTTAGCCAATAATAGGGGGATATCAGCCGGGTCATTTTGCAGGTCAGCATCTAAGGTGACAATCACTTTCCCGATGGCATAATTAAACCCAGCGGCCATTGCTGCACTTTGACCGTAATTCCGCCGTAGAAGTACCGCTTTTAAATCAGTACGGATTTGTGCTTGTTCCTTGAGGAATTGATCTGAACCATCTGTGGAACCATCGTCCACACAGATAATTTCATAGCTAAAATTATCGGCGGTGAGACTAGAAGCGATGGCTTCCAGCAAAAGTGGCAGACTTTCTAGTTCGTCCCGTACTGGTATCACCACCGAAACATCGGGGACAATGACCGAACTCATTTCATTTTGTTGATTTAAACTTTGGGAAATTAACCCACTCCTCATGTTCTTCAGCGTCTTCAAGGTTTCTGTGGTTTATAATTTTGGATTACCCTACCAGCACCTCGCAGCTGCTGATAATATGACTGACTTACCATATCTCCCTGTTTTGAGAGAATATCAATGCCAATTCCATTGCGTCCCTGATTTTTTCCGGAACTGTGAATGTAATAACCATCACCTAAATATAAACCCACATGAGTGGCTTTGGCGGTAGTGCCAAAAAACACTAAATTCCCAGGTTGTAAGTCAGAAATGTGAATTTTTTGAGTGAAAGCTTCTTGTTGATAAGCATCTCTGGGTAACCAAATACCCACGGAAACAAAAGCAGCCTGCATTAAGCCTGAACAGTCGTAATTTGGACTGACTGTACCACCCCACAGATAATAATTGGACTGTTGCATGGCTTTTTGGGTAAAAGCAATAACACTTGGTAGTAGTTTTGTAATGTCAAGCTCGGAAAATGATTTAGCCTGATAAAGTACAGTAGCAGGTTGTAATATACCCAAATCGGCAAAGGATACCCACCCTGGATAGTCATCCTCACACAAACACACCTCAACTGCTGACTCTTGATGATTTGATGTTACCCGTAAATGTCGCCCAGCAGCTGCTTGAGTTGTCAGGCGCGTGCATTGGGGGGAATCATATAAATTCAAGTCGGCGCAACAGTGGTATTCTGCCGATGTCAAATTTAGGATTTGGGATTCTGGATTAGAGAGCATTCTACGATGATTTTCTTTAGAAAAGACGAACAACTCGAAAATCTTGGTAATGGCATTTTAGAGGCAACTTGGGCAACATTTCCTAGGTTAGCTCGTAACCAAGTCGCTCTAACTTGGATTGTTTATGATCCCCCAGTACCTGTGAATACTGGCGGTGCTTTGACTCCTGACGCTTTTTGGAATCATACAGTTCGTGGTTTTGCTTATCGCGGTGTTGAACGAATTTATCCTGGGAGTGTAGTCAAATTATTTTATTTGGTAGCAGTCAACGAATGGCTGGAAAAAGGCATGACCCAACCTGCTGAGGAATTGGAACGGGCTTTAAGAGATATGATGGTTGACTCTAGTAATGATGCTACTAGCTTAATTGTGGATATTCTGAGTGGCACTACTTCAGGACCAGAGTTGCCTGTTGGGCCTTTTGAAACTTGGAAATATCAGCGTAATATTGTTAACCGCTACTACCAGTCTTTAGGCTGGGAAGAAATGGAGACAATTAACGTTTGTCAAAAAACTTGGGGTGATGGACCCTATGGTAGGGAACGGGCATTCTATGGGGCAATGCTAGATAATCGCAATATGCTAACGACCAATGCTACGGCTAAGTTACTTCATAGTATTGTGGGTGGGGTGGCAGTTTCTAGTCGGCGATCGCAAGCTATGATGGATTTGCTCAAACGTAGTCTCAATTTGGATGATTTGCCTACTGATGTTGAAGAAGACCAGGTAACAGGGTTTCTGGGTGGTGGTGTGGCTCAAGATGCTCAAATTTGGTCAAAGGCTGGTTGGACAAGTCAAGTTCGTCATGATGCAGCATATATTGAGTTACCAGAACAGCGTCCTTACATTTTAGTGGTATTTACTGAAGGTAAAGCTAATGCTAAAAACCGGGATATTTTACCTTTTGTTTCTCGGCTATTTGCGAAAGCCATGAGTAGTCTATGATTTGTAATTTGTAATTTGTAATTTGTAATTCGTAATTAATAATACAGTTTTCTTGATTGTTCAATGACAAAAACAGAAATCCAGATAATATTTACACTGTTGGGATTTATTACTCAATGTGTTTTTAACTACGAATTATGAATTATTTTCAGCATATTGTATTTAGATTTGGTGTGGGAAAGTATGGCAGCGCTGAAGAAAAAAGTTTCTGTTATTCACTTTTAACGAGTTTTTATCATTTACCTTGGGATAGATTTAAGCTTAATTAGTTAAGCAGTATATTTAAATGTCAACACATCATGGTTCACCAACTTTTCAGCTAAGTTAATGATGTTGATAGCTAAATACAAAATCGTGATTTAGTGTTAGTTAATTAGTTTTTAATTTTCCTATGACATCCCCTGATCCGCAAACTAATTTTGAAAAAAATCTTTCACAAACTTCTTATCAGTCATCTTTTAAACAACGGCGGTGGCTAAAATTAATGTTGGCTTTTATACTGATTATTGGTGGTGGAACGGCTATTGTGTGGCGGATGTTTATTCCTAGATATGAAGGGACAGTTACTAATAGTAAGACTCCAGGGGTGAGAGTTAAGGTATCACCAGTAAAAGTTGGTACAGTTGACGAAAGTTCAGACTTTGTTGCTAGCTTGGAGTCTCAGCGTTCTATAAAGATGCGGTCAAAAATTCCGGGAGAAGTTACCCAAGTATTTGTTAAATCGGGAGATCCAGTTGTAGCAGGAAGAGCAATTATTCAAGTGGATTCTATAGCACCAACAATTGATGAAATTAATGCTACTCATCAGGCTGCTTTGATACAACAGGAAAATGCTCGTGCTAAACTTAAATCCCTAGAAGCAACACGCCAATCTCACATTGCTGATTTGCAATTGCAGCAACAGGACTATGAAAGGTATGCTGAACTGGCGGCTCAAGGAGCTGTATCCCGAAGTTCTAGGGATTACTATGCTAGTAGATTGGCTAGGGCTAAGGCTAATTTAAGTGCAATTAATTCTCAGATTGAGGGGGAGAAAAGCATAATATTAGAGGCTGAAAAAGTTTTGCAACAAGCTGAGGAAAATATTAAAAACCGAAAATTTCAGCGTCGGAATTATCAAATTACAGCACCTTTTAGGGGCACAATTGGGGAAATTGCAGTCAAAGTAGGTGATTTAGTCAATACTTCTACTCCCTTGGTTACTGTTTCTCAGAATAAACCTTTAGAAGTAAACATTTCTGTTCCATCGGAACAAAGCACCCAATTACGTAAGGGAATGCCTGTAGAGGTTTTAAATCCACAAGGTGAAGTTCTCAGTACTAGTAAAATATCCTTAATTACTTCTGATCCTAAGAGTGAGGAGCCAGAAATCCTCATTAAGGCTATTTTTAATAATTCCGCAGGTGAGTTACGACCTGATCAATTAGTCCGGGCGAGGGTGATTTGGAATCAGCGTTCTGGGGTGTTAATTCCTACAAAAGCAGTGTCTCATCAAGGTGGGGAAACTTTTGTTTATGTGATCAAAGCTCAAGAGTCTTCACAAGGGGTATCTCAATTGATAGCTCGGCAAAGGCGGTTAAAGTTAGGCAATATTAAAGATGATTATTACCAAGTTTTGGCAGGATTACAGCCAGATGAGAAAATTGTGACATCAGGACTTTTAAATCTCAAGGACGGTGTGGCAATAGTGCCTGAATCGTAATTAGCTCTAAGCATATCCCTCTACTTTTTTGAGAAGTGGGGGGGTATATTAAAAGATATCTGCTGGGTCTGCTGAGTTTAATTTTCCCATGGCGATGGCGCCGGAAATTAGACACATTATGATAGTTAATATTAATATGAAAATTATCCGGTCAGGTGTCATAAATAGTGGTAACTTGGTGACGTTGCCAGTGAAAATATACATCAGAAAAGAAACAGAAGCACCAGGTATAAACCCGCATATAGCTAATATTAATGCTTCTTGAAATACAACCAATAGTAAGTAGGTGTTGCTATAACCCATTGCTTTGAGGGTGGCATATTCAGGTAAGTGATCCATAACACCACTGTAAATAATTTGATATACAATAATTACACCGACTAAAAAGCCGATGGCGACACCCAAGGAAAAAATAAAACCAATGGCACCATTTTCTTGCCAATATTGCTTTTCAAAATCAATAAATTCTTGACGGGTGAAAACTTGTACATCTTTAGTTAAGTAAGATTGCAATGCTTTGGCCACTAGATTAGGATCACTACCAGGTTTAAGGTTAATTAAGCCTAAGTTAACTTGACCTGGTTGTTGTGTTGAAAATATCCTTAAGTAGTTCTGGTCACTGGTGATAACACTACCATTGGCTACAAAAGAAGCACCAACTTCGTACAAACCGCTAATTTGCACTTTACGCCCTTGGAGTTCTGTGGTTACAGGTTTACCATGGGATATTTGAGCGATGATTTGTTGATATTTGCCGCTAGAGTTACGGTCAAATAACAGCGTGTTGGGATATTTAATCTGATCCAATTTTTGATTAACTGCTGGCAAATTGAAGGCAGGTTGTTCTGGATTAAAGCCGATGACTAAAATTGATTCATCTAACTTGGTTTGGGGACTTTTCCAAACACCTAAGCGGGCATAGACAGGATTAATTGACTCAACTTCTGATAAGTTGGCAGCCTGAAATAAACGACGACGAGGAAAAGTACTGAGAAGTCCCAAGTTTTGTGCTTGGGGACTAACTAATACTAAATCTCCTTGTAAAAGCTGATGAAATCTGGTATTACTATCATATAAAGCTGACTGAAAACCTAATTGCATTAACATTAAAAAATCAGCAAAAGTGATTCCGCAAATAGCAATAATAAATCGCCCTTTTTGCTTCATTAGTTGCCGCCAAGCCAAAGGTATTTTAGGTTGAAACATGGGGAGGTGGAAAGAAAAGCAAATTATTAGTAATTATGGACTAATGTCTATTGCAACATTTACCTGAAGATTAGTGAAATGAGCTACTTTCTGACTAGATGCTCTATTTAAACGAATTTTAGCTTCAATGACTCTGGCATCTGTAGCTGCTGTGGGGTCACTGTCTAATACATCTTTTTTGGCTACTTTGAAGCCAATGTGATCTACTATTCCCGTTAATTCACCCTCAAAAGCATTGCTGGGACTGGTAATGATGGCAGTTTGACTAAGGCGAATTTTGCCAATGTCACTTTCATAGATTTCTGCGATCGCATACATTTGATCAGTTTGTCCAAGTTCCACAATTCCTTGTTGGTCGATGGTTTCACCGGGACGAGCTATAATTCGTAGAATTTGACCTGCTTGTGGTGCACGAATATATGCTAAATTAAGCTCTACTTGCATTTTTTCCACGGTGGCCATGGCGCTATCTACTTCTGCCTGTGCTGTGGCTACATCTGTGGGACGTACTTCGGCTGTTTGCTCTAAAGTAGCTTTGGCTTCTTGAATTTGGGCAGTGAGGGTGCGTTGAGTTTTTGCTAAACTGGCTTGGGCGGCATTTAATTCTTCTTGGGCAGTTTTTAAGGTTAATCTGCGAGTATCTAGGTTAGAAGCGGCGATAGCACCTTGTTGGTAAAGATTTTGATAGCGGCGAAATTCTATCTCCGCATTTTGTAATTTAGCTTTTAGGCGAGCGATGGTAGCTTGTTGGGTTTGAATTTCACCCTCTAATTGTGCTTGGAGATTTGTGATAGTGGCTTTTTTAGCTGATATTTCACTTGGTGGTGCGCCGGCTTGTACTTGAGCTAACCGTGATTTCGCTACTCGGACTTGTTGCTGTGCTTCCTTGAGATTAGCTTGTAAGCGATAGCGATTATCCAAAATAGCAATTACTTCTTTGGCGCGAACTTGTTCACCTTCTTTAACTAACAGTTGGGCGACACGACTACCGCCAGTCCCATCACTGGGAGCAGATATCCTAATCACTTTACCTGTTGGTTCTAATCTTCCCAATGCATTAACTTTAGGAATCACTGGTTGACTAACTTGTGTGGTTACAACATAAGTGGAAGTTGTTGTTGGACGAGTGAGATAGATGACTCCCACTGCTATGGTCATCAGTGAGGTAATACCCAGTGCAGCTAACCAACGCAAATTGGCTGGAAATAAAGAATAATTCTTTATTTGCTCAGAATTTCGCAACATTTTATCGTTCCTTGTCTAGCAGTCATAATTCGTGAAATCTGGTTTTTGCTGATGGTGAGGACTCCTCACCGACGAAGTGGGTTGTGGGGGACAAATCTTTCTAGTTTGCTCCTGTTTCTACAAGCTGTTCATACTGAAAAAAACCAGGATTGAGAATACCCAGCGGGTCATACTTTCTTTTTATGTGATTGACTTTTGGCCAATAATCACCAAATTGCCATCGCCATCTTGGTAAGTCAAACTGCGCCCAAGTGGCCATATATCTTTTACCACCCATTTGCAAACTTAAATCAGTCAGTAAATTTAACTGCTGTAACACAGGTTCTACCTGAGTTTTAGGAATAGTGGGATACATTCCCAAGCCGATAATCAAATCATGATCAGGTAAGGGAAACATTGGCAATTTATGATGGCGAGAATTGAGGCAAAAGGAACCTATGGGTAAAGTGCGAAAATCCAAGAAACTAGGTATACGTTCCAAAGCAATATCAATAAATTCCTTTGCTTGAGATGCTGGTAAAAGTACATCTATCCAGGTGTTAGCAGTATTTACAGGATAAGGAACTTGACCTAGTGGTTGAATGAATTGTGCAAAAGTCAAGTCTTCCGTGTGGATATGACGATAAAAATTTAAATCACCTAGGAATTCAGCATCATTAATTTGATTGACATCATCAACTTCTACAGTTATTTGCATCCTGTAAAACCAGTGAATTAAGGGTTTCATTGGGTTTTTTGCCCTACTCATTCCTTGTAAGCAAGGTGAAAACAAAGATACTAAACCATCTATCGGAGTTTCTGTAACTAAACTACGCGCATCATCTAAAAGTTGATTTAAATTGTCATAGCAAAGAAAATAACTGCGAGTGTAAGGGCGATATTGTCTGAGACGATTTTTAACTTTGGTGATGATACCAAACTGACCATAACCACAAAGAACATGATGAAAAAGTTCGCTATTTTCTGCGGGTGTACACCAGACAATATCTCCAGTACCTGTAACAACTTCTAAACCTAAACAATTTTCAGCTTGAGAACCATAACGAAAAGAACTTAAACCTAAACCAGCGGTAGAAAGAGTTCCTCCCACAGTTACATCAAAATTATTGGTGAGTACAGGGGGAATTACACCATGAGGTATGGCAGTATCAATTACTTGCTTCCAAGTAACACCAGCATCAGCTTCAAACCAAAGTTCTTTGGGTTGTAATTTATGAATTTGATGAAGATTCCTCATATCTAGGAGGATTCCACCTTCATTCAAAGATTGCCCACTTAAGGAACGTCCCGCAGCTCGCGAGGAAATTGTTAAACCTTGTTTGGCAGCATATTTAATTGCTGCGGCAATATCACGGGAGTTTTGGGGACGAATAACAATTTGTGGTTTTTTTTGAATGATGTTACCAAAATCTTGGGAAACTTCTGCTAAATCCGATGATTGGTTGCTAATTTCTCCGGTGATGATGTTTTTTAAATCTTGGAGAATACTGTTCATAAGTTGATATTTTTATTCTAGCTTTTGATTTTAATTTGAACAAAAAAAGCACAGAGAGATAATAAAGTTTAGTTAAAGAAGCGCATTTTCAGCATTTTTACAGCAATTTTGCACATGGTAGGAATTAATCCTATGAGGGATAGAGTACGAGACATTACCTGAGTAAAACTACTTTGTTTGTTTGCCTGAGTAATTGGCAGATTGTTGGTGGTTCTTTCATATTTGAATATACAAACACAGTCACCTTCTGCTTGTTTGCTCAAAATTTCTGCTTTGATTCCGGGGAAGGCTCTTTTGGTAGCTTCTTGTTCCATTTCACAAAAGATGCGACAGGGATGATCAAAACCGTATTCTTTGGCAATGGATAAAACTGGGCAAACTCTTTGAATTTCTAATGCTGCATCTGTACCATTTTGAGAAATATCTACTACATCCATGACAAAGCCCATTAGTCGCAGTAAGGGGGCGGCTTGGGTGAAACCTTTGGCTAGGGTGTTGTGCTCAATGAAAGTCCCCATCAAGGCTTTTTGTTGTTCAGGATATTTTTCCATCATTTCTTCAAACGCGGCTGTATCTCCTTTTTCTGCTGCCAAATTTTTGTATTTTTGTAATCTTTTTCTGAATAAATTCATGGCTTTAGACTCATCAAGGTTGACGATATCTTCCATGCGGAGATTACCTGTAACTAGTTCTTTTTCTATGGTCATTTTTGTGTGGTTATGTATTGAGTAAAGCTATTGATATTTCCCATGTATAAAGGCGAGGGTATTCTAATGGGATTGATAAGTTAATAGTAAAAAAGTAGACGGTAGGCTTTAGGCTGATCTCTGGGTTTTCATTATTTGTCTAAGGCAGGAATAGGCAACTATGTTTCTGGTTTTGGTGGGGCTTTCAACCTCACGACAAGATATGGTAAATATGCTTTTATATGCTAGAATAGAAACAAAGGCAAATTATCCAAATTAGTACATATTTACAAGCATTCAGACAGGATAAGGCAATGTCTATTTCTAGCTCGCTGGTAATATATGTCTGTTCTTTGTTTTTGTTGAAAGTGAAGTTTGTCATGATGATATGTAGTGGCTGTGTGTGGAATTGAAGGTGATTTTTGAATGAACTTTTGGCTATTGATTGCCTGATGTTAATTGATTTGAGTGTTTTCACGGTAGGGCTGCGTTAGTTACAGTGTTTATCATTGGCAATGAAAAGAATTTATAGCCAGTCACGGGGATTTTTGAGTACTTCTTTTAATATTGCTTCTTGGCTACCAGGTATGGGTTGATCATCGTATTCCCAGCTTGCAGCAGGAGGCATACAGTTAAACACACTTTCTTCCTTGACCATACCGCTAGCTAAACCAAAACGAATACCGCGATCGCATGACAAAATAAACTCGACATAACGCCCACGCATGAGATGTTGCCAATACTTATTTGCTTGTGTAAAGTACATATCTTTACGTTTTTCCACAATGGGCATATAAGCAGGGATAAAAGCATTGGCACAATTAGTTACAAATGACAGCAATTTTTGAGGATTGTCATTGTTTAAATGGTCGAAGAAGATTCCACCTATACCTCGATGTTCTCCACGATGTGGTATGTGGAAATATTCGTCACACAACTTTTTAAACTGGGGGTAATAAGAAGAATTGTACTGATCACAAACTTGTTTATGGACTTGATGAAAATGAATTGCATCCTCCTCGAAAAGATATGCTGGTGTTAAATCAGCGCCGCCGCCGAGCCACCAATAAACAGGTTGATGATTATGACAAATCTCGAAATAGCGATAGTTAGTATGAGCAGTGGGGGCCATTGGGTTATGGGGATGGATGACAAAGCTAGAACCTGTGGCGAAATAGCGGTTAGCTTTGCTGGTTGTGATTCGGTCGGCTACATCCGTAGCCAGAGCGCCTGATTTGTGAAAGGACATTCCCGGAGGTAACTCACCTTCTATGGCTACATAGTTAACTCCTACTTTTTCTAAGACATTACCGTTGTGCAGAATACGGTCAATATATACTGCCTCTTTAGTAGTTTCACCAACAGTCCAGTGTCCATTTTGATCACGATTCCAGGACTTTTCAGAAAACTGCTTACCATCTAACGCTTCTAGGGCTTTGCAAGTATTATCAAACGTCTGTTTGAAAAACTTGTCAATTACTCCACGCATTGTTAGTTGTTGTGCTACTGATTGTTGGAGGATATCGTTCATACTTATCTTCCCACTATTGATGAAGTGCGTGTATGTGTGTTTTTTTGCTAAAAATCATGAGTGCTACAAAATTGTCAAGTTGCAGCCAAAAGGAATTTTTGTGATCTAAAACATGAGTTTCGATGGGTGAATGGAATGTTGCTGTTGATTGTGCTGGGATAAAGGAAATCCAGCCTGATGTTTTTGGAGAAATTGGCGAAAAGTAATATCTAAAGCATCAGCAGCTACATGAAGTTCGTCTGATATTTTCGGTATTGATTGAGAGGTTAAGGTGGAAACCACTACGGTGTCTTCTTGGGCTAGTTTGTGGTCAATGTTTCTAAAAAATCCATCTAGCCAGGGTAGGGGTAAAACATTGCGATATAAAACGCGTTTGACACGAGTTTTATTTTCATCAATAGGGAGATGAGCAACTAAAATGCCAAACTTAATATCAAATCTGCTACCCCTACCTACACTAATTTCGGCGAGGGTAACATTAGGTAAATATAAGGTTAATTTCGTTTTTAATTCTGGTCGTCCACCGAGTAAAAAGTTTAGGAAATTTTTGGCGTTACCTAAAGATTCATAGTTAACTTTGGCAACGGCACCCCAATCATATTTTTCTACTTGATATTTAATAGTTTTGTTAATGGGTATTCTCTGACCAAAAGATTTTTTGTGAACTGCAATTACATGGGTAAAATCAAGATTAGCTTCCATTAGACGAGCATAGTTAGCATTATCTATACTATGGTCATACACAGGACGCATAGTGGAAACCATATCTTCGGGGAAAGTAGGTAAGGGAGGACGTTGTGCTTCTGGTAAGTCACCATAAAACAGCCAAACGAAACCATATTTTTCTTGAATTGGGTAGTTGTCTACACGAGCTTTTTTGGGTATTGGTGTACCAGGTGCATTGGAAGGAATTTCAATACATTGTCCATCTGCTTGAAATTTCCATCCATGATAGGGACAACGGAGACAATCTTTTTCAATCCAACCTAGAGAAAAAGCAGCACCACGATGGGGACACTGATCATTTAAAGCTATTATTTGTCCCTGAAAGTTGCGATAAAGAACAAATCTCTGGTTGAAGATTAAAACTTGCTTGGGCTTATTGGTAATTTCTGCGCTAAATTCACAAGCATACCAAAAGTTTTTTAACATAAAGTTTTTTAACATATTTATCTCCCATGTTGTTTTATTAAAGTTGTAATACTATTTTTTATAATGTTTTGCGGTGGATGTTTGTGATAGTTATTTGCTTCAAAGCTGAAAAGTAAATTTAGTTCATTTGTGAGGTGTGGTTAGGTTGTGCTTGATTTTGATGATATTTTAAACCCCATCCCATAGCTAAATATTTTTGGCGCATCTGGCGATAAGCTAGGGTTAAAGCATCAGCAGCAACATGAACTTCAGCTGATAAATTATCAGGTATTAACTTGGGATATTGGGATTCGGTTACTATTTGATCTTCTAAACCAACCTGATGATGAAAGTTGACAAATAATTTATCTGCCCAAGAATATGTGAAGAAGTTACGGAGTTGAATTCGTTTACTAATGGTTTTGTTTTCATTTACGGGGATGTGAATGGCATAGTTGATGATTTTTCCCCGACCAAAGTCGCTTTCAAATTTAGTTATGTTGGGTAAGTAAAAGGCAATTTTGGCATTTAATTGTGTTTTTTTGGGTCGAAAAAAAGCTTTAAAAATACCATTTTTTGGTTGAGTGTAATTTCTGTAGACAATTTTGGTACTTATGCCCCAATCTTCATTTTGAACTACATAGTTTTCCACTTGGGGGTCTTCTGCAAATCCTGCGCCAAATGAATTAGCGTGAACTGCATAAAGATGGGCTGGGTCAAGAGCATTTTCTATGACACGGGTGTAGTTAGTTTGCATCTCGTATTGTACATAAATCGGATGCATTTTGGGGTCTTGATATTCTGGAAAAGCAGGAATTGGTGGATGTTTTTCTGCTGGTAAATCTCCATAAAATAGCCAGATAAAACCATATTTTTCTTGCACTGGATAACTATTTATGTTGGCTCTTTTAGGGATGGATATACCAACTTCATTAGAAGGAATTTCTACACATTTTCCATCTGCTTGAAATTTCCATCCATGATAGGGACAACGGATACAGTTGTCTTCTAGCCAGCCTATAGATAGTGCTGCACCGCGATGGGAACACTGGTCTTTTAAGGCAATTACTTGTCCTTGAGAGTTGCGATAAAGTACAAATCTCTCGTTTAACATCACAATTTGTTTAGGCTTGTTAGTAACGGCTGAACTAAATTCGCAAGGGTACCAGAAGTTTTTGAGCATTGTTAATTTCCTAAATCTTTAATTGATTAGAGGTTTTTTATCCTTAATTTGGGCGAAAAAAGGATAATTTGTAAATATCTTGCCCAGGGTAACTGATTTTTCTACTGGTAGTGAGGGCTTTAGTGATGAAAAATTTTTTTGTCAGTATTTTTTGTGTTGTGTGGAACGACAATCATTTGGTTAGCTGTGGTTGAAAGTATTGTTTGTGGGCTAAATTAATTTAATTTATATTAATTTAGCTGTTTTTGCGCTTTTGATATAATTTAGCTTCTGTTGAGTTTTTATAGCTTCTATTAACTTTGTTTTATGCCATCTGTTCAATAGAGTTTCTTCTCTTTCTTAGGGTATAGGTGATACTATACCAATGCATTAGTGCATTAGTCAACTGATGTACATTTTTTCTCGATGAACCATTACACCAATAAACTAGTAAATAAGTTTATTAGTTGGAGTATAGTGTGGCACAAGGAGAAGCTTCGATTCGGGTTTACCTGTCCCCTGAAGTGAAACACAGGTTTAAAACAGTTTGTTTTTTTAAAGGACTGAATATGTCTGATGTTTCCGCCGAACTCATTGAAGACTGGTTAGCTCAAAATGACATGGAACTGCCAAATTCGCAGAAAATCTCTCCCTCCCCCACGGGTAAAAAGAGTAATAGGTCAGTATGATTTAACAAGGGAATTAAATTAACTACAATTTTGATTTGGGTTGTGGTTTGGCTATGTACTTCCACTGGGTTAGGTGGTGGTGAAAGCAAATCTGTAGGATATTTTGCCAACCTGGATAAATTTGTGATCTATTGGGAAAAAATTGGGTGACCAATATGCTTAGAACCTTTATTTAACGAGAGGTTCACCCATTGTGGTAAAAAACTTCTCCCAGGTTTTTTGATTAAACTAAACTCAGAGTTCTGTGGTGTTGGGTATGGGAAGAATTTTGCCCCAGTCCTTAGCTATATCCATCCCAGGCCATAGGGAAGGTGTAATCTGAGAACAAAGGTAAGTGTGGATTTTCGCTGGGGGTTTCTTCGTCTAGAACTTTTATGACTTTGTTGTAAATGTCTTCGGCTTGTTGTGGGGAATCGCCAATGCTGGTTAATCCTAACTTGCCAAATTGGGAGAGACAACCCATGAGGTGAAAAACTGTGCCTGTTTCGGTACAGCTATCAAAGTGCAGTCGGTGGTGGGCGATAATATCCATTAAATCGTTGGGTAACAATCCTCGATAACGGTCTTTTTGCAGGTTGTCGGTGGCTATGTAGTATTTGGGTCGCCCTTGCTGACTGTAAAATAAACCGTTGGAAAGGTCGTAGTGTCCGTTTGTTAACAATTTCAGGGTCATGAAGGGATGAGTAGTACCACCTTTACGTAGGTTGATTTCAATTGCTTGAATTTCCCATTCTCTATTTCCTTTGTCGATGGCGACAAAATCTACCCCAAATCGTTCAAATGCACCTTTTTCCGAGAGTTTTTTACCTACTTCTAAACCCCATTGTTGTAATTGCAATCGATAGCTGGAGTCAGCAGGAAATCTACAACCAAGATAAATTTGTCCGTCTGGACCACCGAGAATTTGGTCATGGGTTGAGAGAATTTCTACTCCACCAGAGGGTGTAATGCGTCCTTGGACACTTGGAGAGCGCTTAATTTCCCCTTCTATAAAGGCTTCAGCAATGGCTCCTATTTCGGGAATTCTTTGGGAAAAATTGCCCCAATTTTCTTTTGTGGATTGAAAACGCATGGTGGAGAAGCCATGGCTAATGGCGGCTACTGTTTGGCTATGAGATACTTTTCCTGGTGCTAAATCCAGAATTGGTCTCAAATCTAGCAGTGCATTTCCTTCTCCTGAAATGCCTTCATTGAGTTTGATGACTATTCTTTGTAATGTTGGTTGGCGTCGCCATAAATTGCTGGCTACTGTTGCTAAATCTTGCTGATTCCAGACTTTTTTGCTACCATCTGGGTGGGGAACTGCGCTTTCTGCGAAGATTTGCCGACTACCACTTTTTGTCCCCCAAATTTGTAAATCTGGTGCAGCAGCATACAATGGTACCTTCAACCTGAGAGACAATTCGGCTTCTAAAAATGTAGAATTGTAACAGGTCATGAATGATTTTTCTGGCCTCAATGCTTGGCGGATTCTCTCTAGCAGTCGGGGACGTTCTAAAATCTTGGTAGTTAGGGGTTTGAGAGAAGAGTCGTAGGTAGAAAGTAGCAGTAAGCGATTACGGGCATGGGAAAAAGGAATTCCGGGTAATAGTTGCAAATAATAATCAATAATACTGGGATGTAGGGGCATTGATGTAACGTAAATTAAGCGAGTGCGTGGGTTTCGCAACCGCATTAAAGAAAATAATAATCTTTCTTCATAATGTTCATGGCCTTCTATTTTATGAAGTTCATGCTGGTCGATGCTGAGGGAAGGAATGATTAATATATCTGCCTCACTATTATCAAATAGTTCAACACTTGGCCAGCGATGGCATAAGGTTAACTGAAGATGGCGAAATTTATCAATTTTGTCTAATTCTGAAATATTCAGCATCACATAATCTCTACTCTGTTTTAATTCCCAATACTGCTTTACTACTCTGGTATATACCAAACCTCGTCAGATGGGGCTAATATGCAACACATCTTTGGATTAGTGTTAGTGTCCTGGAATATTAGTCTGTGGTAAGTAAAGAATTTGTTGATGTACTAGGGAATTATATTCACCCAATTGTTAGTAAATTTGTCTGTTTTGTGTTGCTTAACTAAGTGAGTAATTATGGCTAGGCTAAGTTGGTGATGGGAGTTCAATGTGATGGCTATATTGCAAATATTTGACGATATTTAGCATTTATTTACATAGAAAATAAATTTTTTGAATTTTTTGTAAATAAATCAATATAAATCATAAATTATGTATACAGAGAGGTTGCGTCAGCAATTTTGCTTGAATGAGTTTGTCAATTCCCTTTTAAAATGAAGAACATTATCATTTGAAAAGTTTGTTACTGCACTTTTTGCTTGTATCAGGAGGGGAATGATGGGCCGTCCAATAATTTTGGGTATTGTCGGTGATAGTGCTGCGGGTAAAACAACTCTGACTAGGGGAATTGCTCAGATATTAGGACCAGAGAATGTGACACTGATCTGTACTGATGATTATCACAGTTATGATCGTAAACAACGTGGGGAAATTGGGATTACTGCTCTTCATCCTGATTGTAATCATTTAGATATCATGCAGCAGCACCTATCGTTGCTACGCACAGGACAACCGATTCTCAAACCAGTTTATAGTCATGCAACCGGGACGTTTGAACCACCAAAATATATTAAGCCTCAAAAGTTTGTGATAGTTGAAGGCTTACTTGGTTATTTTACCCGTGCAGCTCGTGATGCCTACGATGTGAAAGTTTATCTTGCGCCTCCCGAGGGGGTGCGGGCTCAGTGGAAGGTGAAACGGGATACTCAAAAACGGGGTTACACTCCTGAACAGGTATTGGCAGAACTGGAAAAGCGTGAACCAGATTCGGAAAATTTTATTCGTCCCCAGCGCCAATGGTCGGATATAGTGGTGAGTTTTTATCCAGCTAATGATGAATATGAGGAAAATAACGGACATTTAAATGTGCGCTTGGTGTTGAGACCCACAATC
Organism: Nostoc sp. RI_552; assembly: GCA_016124525.1. Classification (GTDB taxonomy): domain Bacteria; phylum Cyanobacteriota; class Cyanobacteriia; order Cyanobacteriales; family Nostocaceae; genus Umezakia; species Umezakia ovalisporum. The sequence continues at coordinate 24,042 of WGNO01000056.1, forward strand.
CCCCATCCTGATTTTACTTCAATTTTGAATTTAACTGATGGTAATTCTAAATCAGCGATTCGCCTGGGATTAGACCGGGATATGGGTAAACCTGTGGATGTGTTGGAAGTTGATGGTCATGCGACTTTGGAACAGGTGAATAAGTTGGAGCATATTTTATGTTCGGATATGCCTTATTTGTTAAATATGTGCGATCGCGAAAGTAATCCAGAATTGGGCAAAATTGCGGGGACAACTGGGGAAACTTTGCAAAGTTATCCTTTAGCGCTGACTCAGTTAATTATTACTTACCATATGCTGAAAGCAACGCAAATACATCAATAACTAAAGTGTAGGGAGTAGTGTAATGGGTTAGTCTGGTTGACTATAAGTATCGCTTACCTACACTTAATCTGGAATTTTGCCTAACATAGTCATTGGTTAAACATTTTACCAGTGCTGGGGCTAGGTTAGTTCGGCTAAGGTCTAGGGCTAAACTAAAATTAATGTCATATTTCTCAGTCATAAATAGAGTTGTAACTGTAAATACTAACTCTGTTGATGTGAAGTAATTGTGGCAAATATTTATTTATTAGTTTTTTGTGCCTAGAAAAACAGATAATTATCCTGAAACTACCCAAAAGAAGTTACAGCTTGAAAACTCGTTCTAATTACTGGCAATTATCAGCTTATTTACGTCCTCATTGGCAAAATATTACTAAGGGATTTATTGGCATTATCGGTTATGTAGTGGCAACGTTAACGTTAATTAATCTCGCGGGTAAATTGGCAACTCCCTTTGGCGCCGGTAACGTGGTGGCCATAGCTCAATTGGCTGGAATCTTGATTTTAGTATTTCTGGTGCGTGGCTTTTTTCAGTCTGTCCAGGATATGTACATGGCGAAAGTTGCTTTGAGGGTGGCCTTTGATCTCCGCAAGGAGGTTTACTCTCATTTGCAAAAACTTGATCTCAGCTATTTTGAAACAGCAAAAGCAGGTGATTTATCTTATCGGCTTACAGAAGATATTGACCGTGTTGGGGAGGTGGTGAATAAAGTATTTCACGACTTTATTCCTTGTAGTTTGCAATTGTTAGCCATACCGATTTATATGATTTACCTCAATTGGCAATTAACACTGGCTACAGTGATTGTTGCGCCATTGATGGGTATTTTAATTGGGTGGTTTGGCGAAAGGTTGCGTAAGTATTCTTTGAAAAGTCAAAATCGAGTTTCTGGCTTATCGGCAATTCTGACGGAGGTATTTAGCGGTATTCGTTTAGTACAAGCTTTTGCGGCGGAAAATTATGAAATTGCTCGATTTGGTAATGAAGCAGAACGCAGTTTCCAAGCAAAATATTCTGCTGACCGGCTCAAAGCAGTACAAATCCCTATTGTGGGGTTTTTAGAAGCTGTAAGTGCTATATCTTTATTGATGGTGGGGGCATGGCAAATTTCTCAAAATAACTTAACAGTGGGAGAGTTTTTTAGTTACTTGACGGCGGCGGCGTTGTTAATTGATCCCATTGGTCATACTACTAATAATTACAATGAGTTTAAACAAGGTGAGGCCTCGGTGGACCGGGTTTTTGAATTGATGGCTATTCAACCAATAGTGGTAGAAAAACCCAATGCTATTGCCTTACCTCTAGTTAAAGGTCTAGTAGAATATCGTCATGTGTCTTTTGCCTACAAACCTGGTGAATCTGTATTAAAAAATATCAGTTTATTGGTATTACCAGGAGAAGCTATCGCTCTGGTTGGTGCTTCCGGTGCTGGTAAAACTACATTTGTCAATCTTCTTCCTCGTTTTTATGACCCAGAAGCCGGTCAAGTTTTGATTGATGGTGTAGATATTCGTGATGTGAAACTTCATAGTCTGCGGCGACAAATTGGTATTGTTCCTCAAGAAACGGTGATGTTTTCGGGGACAATTGCTCAAAATATTGCTTTTGGACAAAATTATTTTGATATGGAAGCAGTTGCAGCGGCGGCTAAGGTTGCTAATGCTCACGAATTTATTAATCAGTTACCAGAGGGTTACTATACTTGGGTGGGTGAGAGGGGAGTTAATTTATCCGGTGGACAACGCCAAAGAATAGCTATTGCTCGTGCGATATTTCTCAACCCGCAAATTTTGATTTTGGATGAAGCTACATCAGCTTTAGATTCTGAGTCAGAAGCATTGGTGCAAGAAGCATTAGAAAGATTAATGCACAACAGGACAGTGTTTATTATTGCTCACCGTTTAAGCACTGTCCGCAGATGCCATCGCATTTTGGTTTTGGAAGGAGGAGAAGTTATAGAATCAGGAACCCACGGAGAACTGTTAGCTCTTGAGGGGCGCTATGCACGGTTTTATCTGAGACAGCAACAAGGCCATCTACCTCTGGAGAGTTGAAAATAATGTTGCCAAAAATTCTGGTTTTATGGTTGTTTGTGGTTGGGTAGTAGGATTTCCATAGGCTTAATCTTACTATGTTTTGCCTAGGTCTTGCTGATAGTTAAATTTATAATATCTACCTTTTGATAGATGACAAGGTTATACCTTTTTTAAATTAAAGACATTTAACTTTGTATAAATTTTTTTATCAGGAATGTTGACTGTTGACTGTGCAAATTGTGCGTGGGTGATACAAAATTTGAGCAATTAATGACTCTATTCTTAATAGACAATGAACTTTATCTAGGTAAAACGCAAAAATTGTAAATTTTTATTGCAGGATTCAACACTTCTGGATTTAACTATATTAAGAATACAGTAACATCCACAATATCCACCCAAACCAAAAAACGCCCCCCGTTTCTGAGAGGCGCTTTTTGTTTCAGTCTTATTTAACTGAGCTTAGAAATTAAGCCTTGAAATTAACCGTTGATTGCAGGAGCAGTCAAAGCAACAGGAGCAACTTCACCGGCAGCCAAGTCTAAGGGGAAGTTGTGAGCGTTACGCTCGTGCATTACTTCCATACCCAGGTTAGCGCGGTTGATTACATCAGCCCAG
>WGNO01000005.1 GCA_016124525.1 Nostoc sp. RI_552
ACTGTCCAAGTTGTGCGTCGGTGATACAAAATTTGAGCAATTAATGACTCTATTCTTAATAGACAATGAACTTTATCTGGGTAAAACGCAAAAATTGTAAATTTTTATTGCAGGATTCAACACTTCTGCATCTACAATTAAGAAAGGAATTTGGTTAAATCAAATTCCTCTTCTTGTTCTTCACTGCTAGTTCTTTCATAATTTAAAAATAATAGAATGCGTTCTGAATAATCTACTGCTCCATGTAACTCATTTTGTAAGATTTCCAGTCCGCCATTAGCATATTCTTCAAAGGTCTGATTACATTGCTTTTCATATTCTTCTTCATGAGGAGTTAATACTTTAATATCTTGAGTTTCAGTCACTCCCAATAACTTAATCACTATATCATTTCCCACAGAAGCAAAATATTCTAACCTGATGGGTGAAGGTTCCCTTTTGGAAATTTCCCCCAAAGGAACTCGTTTTTTATGCTTTGCACCCAACGCAGCAGCAAATACAATTACATCAGCAAATGTTTGGAAAGGCCCTGTTCCCCCATCTGAAAATGTTAAATCCTTAACTAATTGAGCCTTATCTTTAGCAACCCTAATTCTACCAGTTTCCGCCATGATATTGATATTTATATTATTGGCATCTTAAACAAAAAACCGAAGCGATGGCCTATTCCTCTTTCCTCTTTGCGCCTTTGGGTCTCTGGGTGAGATATTCAACCCTAGGTCTTCACATTCCCTGAGGTTCAATAGCATCTAAAAAAATCCCTCCAGATAACCAGAAAAAATACTTTTTCATTATATCTACTAATGGTTTCGCCCAACAATGCAAAGAAAAATGCATGATAATTAATTACGAATTACTTCTATAATTTCGGTATACTCAAATCCGTTGGCACTTCCCTTGACTAAAGGATATCTTTCTCCTCCTAACTGAATATAGTCTTGTTCACAATCTGGTTTAGAAGAATAATAAGTAAGCACATATTCTCGGCCAATTCTTTCTGTCATTTCTTCTTCAACTTCACCTCGCCACTGAGTCTTACTGACTAAGACAATTAACTGATTAGCTAATTTAGGAATTGTCCCCGCTATGTGTCGGCGTGACATTTCATCTAAACTGCCAAAGGGGGAATCCATGACTATAGGGAAAGTGCTACTATCGGGAAGCATGATCATTTTGCGCTTTTGACTCCATTCCCGAACTTTATCTATGATGCTGGCAATAAAAGATAAACTGAGAATTTGATTTTCTCCTGTGGAAGCTGCAACAGGCGCTTCTATACCCGCAGTATGTTCTACTAAGGTTAATTCGTATTTATCGCTAATTTTGGGAAGATATGGTTTTACTGACAACTGATTAAATATCTCTTGTACTCGTTTTTCTAGTTGCAAACGAAATTGTTTTTCTTGGCGATGTTTAACTTCCGTTAACCGTTCAATGGCATCTTGAGTATAACTAATGCGTCGCTGTGCTAAGATTTGCTTTTCTTCATTGAGTTTCTGTTTAGATATTTGTTTACATAAAGCATCAATTTCTGTTTTTAAATGCACAAGCTGCTGCTGATTTGCACCTTGTTCTCTATTTAATTCATCAATTTTATTAGAAATTTCGTCTAAACGTTTTTGTAAACTGCTAATTTCTTCATTGGCATCTTTTCGCAGTTTGTCTTGAATATTATCTAATTCACTTTCTACTTGGGATAGAGTTTGTCTTAACTGGCTAATTCTTGTTTGTTCTCTATCAACTTCTTCCCAAAAAGCCATGGCTTGTTTATCAATTTCATCTACTTGTACAGCCATACGAATTGCGGTTTCTTCCACTGCTGAAGAACGGACTTTATCTAGCCAATTTTGCACGTTTTTATGATGAGCAGTACCTACACTTAAGTTAGCACCACAAATACAGTGTTGAGATTTTAATAACTCATGGACAAATTCTCGCGAAATTCCAGTTTTTAACTGACCTTGCTGTTTTAAATTATCAATAATTTGCCGAAATTTAGATGTGGTTTCAGCAAGTAACACTGTATAAGCCCGTGAAGAAATAATTTTTTTCAGTGTTTCTTTATTTTTCTTGAATGCTTCCTGGATTTCTACTTTTTTTGCTTCTAAGCTTTGCAATTTGTCTTGTAGTTTTTTGGCTTCAACAAGTTCTAGCAAACGGTTACTCGTTTCTTTTTTGAATGTTTGTTGATATTCTAACTCTTGTTTAATTTCTAATTGTCGTGTATTGATGCGTTCACTTTCTTTTTCTATCTGCTCTTGCTGTCTTAGTAACTGTTTTGTTTCTGCATCACCAATGGTTTTCAATTCATTCTCTAAAGTTTTTTTAGCTTCTCCTAAGTGTCTGATAGAACGGTTAATCACTTCCACACCCAAAAAAATCTTAGTCGCCTCAGCAATTTCCGCTTTCTTGTCAGAACGGACTATTTCTTCTATCCGTTCACCGTCAAAGAAAAAATACTGATGTAAGCTAGCAGGTAAAATTTGATTGATGATATCATCTGGTGGTTGTGTTGGTAAATACCATTTGCCATCGTCTGCACCTATCCACATGCGTAACTCGGTTTTACTAGGTTCAAAGTCAATGTCATTTTTATAAACGCGACAGGAACGTCTAACTCGATAACGTTTACCTTCATGTTCCCAACCAATTTCTACCCAACATTCCACAGCTTGACCTTTTTGAGCTTCAGCTATTGAACGCTTATTAACAAGCTGTTCTGCTGAGGCAAAAGCAGCACTAAATTTTTCATATAACACCCAAGTAAAAGCATTTAATAAACTCGTTTTTCCTGAACCATTATTGCCATGTATAATTGTGGTGTTATGAATATCTCCTACGGAGAGGATCATTTCTGCTGTTGTGCCATAAAAAGAGCGAAAGTTGCACAGCTTAATTGAAGTCAGCTTCATCGCACCTCTTCCTTGACAATATCTAATATCTCTTCGTTAATATGACTATTAATTTTCTTATCTAGCCTGCTTTTTTCTAACTTCCACACGCGCTCAATAATTTGCCGCACTTCTGGCGGTGCGCTGGTAATTGGTTCCTGCACATCCTCTATATTTGACTCTGGGAACATTTCAGGCTTTTCAATAGTTTTTTTATATTTTAGCTGTTTCAACTACTGCATTTACATGTCCGAACCCACTATCGCCCTGATGTTTACATTTTGGGACAGTGTGGCTGGAATTTATCCAGTTTATTTAGGGAAAAGCTTGATTTTGCCAATTGTTTCTGCTACACTTTGATTGTGTTTTAATACAATTGAGTTTAAGGCAAAATTTTAAATAGGGGTGCAAACGATTATATTAAACTCACCACATTAGTATCTCACATCAACTGCTGTCTAATACCAACTTGATAAGAAAATTCACAAAAAAATACACAATATTTTTTTGTTGTGCATTTCTACTGAAACAGTTGAACGCTATATTGCTCAACAGAATAGTTAAAATGACGTAACCGTAAAGGCCTTAACTAGCTTTCGGCGGTTGTTTAAAGGAAAGTTGAGTTTTGGATATGGGCGTAAAAACTTAACCTCAGGGGTTTTCGGCCTGTTTCCTGATAATATAGTCGTTGCTCCTGTAACTCAGGATTCAGGGCTGGATATAGGCTAGATTGATCATGCTTTGTGAAAGAGAGAATTAACTGTGACTGTTAGAGTCCGTATTGCACCGAGTCCAACCGGTAATTTACATATTGGTACAGCCAGAACTGCTGTATTCAACTGGCTATTTGCCCGTCACCAGGGTGGAAAATTTATTCTCCGCATTGAAGACACAGACCTAGAGCGATCGCGTCCTGAATATACTGAAAATATTCTGGCTGGTTTTGGCTGGCTGGGGCTAAACTGGGATGAAGGGCCATTTTTCCAATCCCAACGCCTGGACATGTATAAAGAGGCGGTAGGAAAACTGCTAGAACAAGGATTAGCCTATCGCTGTTACACCACTTCAGAAGAATTAGAGAAACTCCGAGAAGCCCAAAAGGCTAGAGGCGAGGCTCCCCGATACGATAACCGCCACCGTCACCTCACACCAGAACAAGAGGCAGCTTTTAAAGCCGAAGGGCGCAGCTGTGTGATTCGTTTTAAAATTGAGGATGAGCGAGAAATTGTCTGGAATGACTTAGTAAGGGGTACTATGACTTGGCGAGGTAGTGATCTGGGTGGTGATATGGTCATTGCCCGGGCCTCAGAAACAGGTATTGGTCAGCCATTGTACAACTTTGTTGTAGTGGTGGATGACATAGATATGCAAATCACCCATGTCATCCGGGGAGAAGACCACATAGCCAACACGGCCAAGCAAATTCTGTTGTATGAAGCTTTCGGTGGAAAAATTCCTGAGTTTGCCCACACGCCTCTGATTTTGAATATGGAAGGGCGTAAACTTTCTAAACGCGATGGTGTGACTTCTATTTCTGATTTTCAGAAAATGGGCTTTACTGCGGAAGCTTTAGTTAATTACATGACGTTGCTGGGGTGGTCGCCACCCGAATCAACAAAGGAAATCTTTAGCTTAGACACCGCAGCCAAAGAGTTTAGCTTTGAGCGTGTGAACAAAGCCGGGGCTAAATTTGACTGGGCAAAATTGGATTGGTTGAACAGTCAGTATGTTCATAATATGCCGATAGATAAACTGACAGATTTAATTATTCCTTTTTGGCAAGATGCAGGATTTACATTTGAGGAAGGAAGAGAACGCCCTTGGTTAGAGCAGCTAGTCGGCTTGATTAGCCAGAGTTTAACTCGCCTGGTAGATGCTGTAGCCATGAGTCAACCGTTCTTCACTGAAACGGTAGAATTGACCGCAGAAGCTAGCGAACAACTACAAAAAGAAGGTTCAGCTGATGCTCTGCAAGCAATTCTCACAGCTTTGGAAAATCAGCCCCAACTTTCGGAAGCAGCAGCCCAAGATATCATCAAACAGGTGGTAAAAGAGCAAAAACTGAAGAAAGGCTTAGTGATGCGATGGCTTAGAGCCGCTTTAACAGGAGATGTTCATGGACCGGATTTGATTCAATCCTGGTTACTCCTGAATCAGATTAGTTTAGACAAGCCACGTTTACAACAAGCGATGGACGTAGAAATTTAGCCATCCCTTAGTAGGACAAGGAAGAGGACAAGGAGAAATTTTTGCTAAATTTTTCCTTCCTCCTTTACCCCATTGTGAGCATTAAAAGTCACAAAAAGCCATTGATTATTTACAGTTACCAGCAGTAACGCCTCTACAATGGTTGGTCAATTTGTTTGATTTTGGGAACTTGCTAAGTAAAATCCTTGTCTTGTCAAGACACTGAGCAACTTATGTAACCGCAATGTCGAAAATAGCGCTAAACAAAGGGATAAGATTATCGTTGATGATAGTTACGCTCGGCATCACATCGGTAATTCATGCCGTAGCTGATGCTCAAGAAGCGTCACCGATATTTGCAGATATTAATATCAACCGCAAGTTTGCTCCAGATCCTTTAACAGTTACCGGGATGAGTGGTGGCTCAGTACCAGGGAGCAAGGTTGGTGGGCGGTCTGAAACACCCACCGGCCCATGTACTGGATTTGTAGATGAAAACCCAGGACATAGATTAAAATTAAAAAGTGGATTTGATTACCTGAAGCTAAAAATAGAAAGTCCTCAAGATACCACTATGATTGTCAAAGGCCCTGGTGGAACTTGGTGCAATGACGATTTTGAGGGCAAAAACCCTGGCATAGTTGGGGAATGGCTACCGGGTATTTACGAAGTTTGGGTGGGTTCATACCAAAAAGACCAATATTTTCCTTATACGTTAAAAATTACAGAAGCGAAGTAGAGTTGACGCGATGTAGAAATCCTGCAATGACCGAAGGATAGTTGTTGCAGGGGTTTTGCTTCTATTTTAGAATCCTCGGTTGCTTCACTTCTGCTGCAAAGTTGTATTAAAATTAAGTTAACTTTAATTAAGATACTTTTTGACATCGCCGTAATGCCTTAGTGGTTCTATGGCGATCTACGATCAAAGATCAAATTAAACAAAATGGCATACCTCATCTAGTCACAGCTGATAACATCAACGGTTTCTAGAGATGGTTAATTGTATTGGCATCTAGAGGCAAATTAAAATGAAATTCTCCTGGAGAGTCGTGGTACTCTGGACATTGCCTGCTTTGGTAATTGGCTTTTTCTTTTGGCAAGGGGCGTTTTCTGGCGCTCCTGCTGATATGACCAGAAATGCAGCCAATACTCGCATGACCTATGGCCGCTTTTTGGAATATTTAGACGCTAACCGTGTTAAGAGTGTTGATCTCTATGAAGGCGGAAGGACAGCAATTGTAGAAGCAAGCGACCAAGATATCGAAAATCGCGTGCAACGGTGGCGGGTGGATCTGCCGATTAATTCTCCTGAGTTAATCACCAAGCTCAAAGAAAAAAACGTTAGTTTTGATGCCCACCCTATGCGTAATGATGGGGCTATCTGGGGACTTTTGGGGAATCTCATTTTTCCAATTTTATTGATTACCGGGTTGTTCTTTTTGTTCCGTCGCTCTAGCAATATGCCCGGTGGGCCCGGTCAAGCGATGAACTTTGGCAAATCTAAAGCTCGCTTTCAAATGGAAGCAAAAACCGGAGTCAAATTTGACGACGTAGCAGGTATTGAAGAAGCTAAAGAAGAACTCCAAGAAGTCGTTACCTTCTTGAAACAGCCAGAAAGGTTTACTGCTGTGGGCGCACGCATTCCTAAAGGAGTGTTGTTAGTTGGTCCTCCAGGAACAGGTAAAACTCTCCTAGCTAAAGCAATAGCTGGGGAAGCTGGTGTACCATTCTTTAGCATTTCTGGTTCAGAATTTGTGGAAATGTTTGTTGGTGTGGGTGCATCCCGTGTCCGCGATTTGTTTAAGAAAGCTAAAGATAATGCTCCCTGTATCATCTTTATTGATGAAATCGACGCAGTAGGAAGACAACGGGGTGCTGGTATTGGTGGCGGTAATGACGAAAGAGAGCAAACCTTAAACCAATTACTCACGGAGATGGATGGCTTTGAAGGTAACACTGGTATTATTATTATCGCTGCTACCAACCGTCCTGATGTACTAGACTCAGCATTGTTACGTCCCGGTCGCTTTGACCGCCAAGTTACTGTGGACGCACCGGATATTAAAGGCCGTTTGGAAATCCTACAAGTTCACTCCCGCAATAAGAAACTTGACCCCAGCGTATCTTTAGAAGTAATTGCTCGGCGTACTCCTGGTTTCACAGGTGCGGATTTAGCCAATTTACTCAATGAAGCCGCAATTCTCACCGCCAGAAGACGCAAAGAAGCCATCACCCTTAGTGAAATTGATGATGCAGTAGACCGGGTAGTTGCTGGGATGGAAGGTACTCCTTTGGTAGATAGCAAGAGCAAACGCTTGATTGCTTACCATGAGGTAGGACACGCTTTAGTAGGGACATTGTTAAAAGAACATGACCCTGTACAAAAGGTTACCCTTATCCCCCGGGGACAAGCACAAGGTTTAACTTGGTTTACCCCCAGTGAAGAACAAGGTTTAATTTCTCGTTCTCAACTGACAGCCAGAATTACTGGTGCGTTGGGTGGTCGTGCTGCTGAAGAAGTGGTATTTGGCCCTGCGGAAGTGACAACTGGCGCTGGTGGAGACTTACAGCAGTTATCTGGAATGGCTCGCCAAATGGTGACCCGCTTCGGAATGTCTGACTTAGGTCCTCTGTCTTTGGAAAGCCAACAGGGAGAAGTATTCTTAGGTCGTGATTGGACAACCCGTTCTGAGTATTCAGAATCCATTGCAGCTCGCATTGACTCTCAAGTTCGCAAAATAGCGGAAGATTGCTACGAAAACGCCAAGAAAATTATCCGCGACCACCGCACAGCTTGCGATCGCTTAGTAGATTTACTCATTGAAAAAGAAACCATTGACGGCGAAGAATTCCGCCAAATCGTCGCTGAGTACACTGAAGTACCGGAAAAGGCTCAGTATGTACCACAGCTATAAAGCTTATAATTAAATTTGACAGTAATGGGGATGGTTGATACCGTCCCTATTTTTTTATTCAGATCCCGGAATTTAACTAAACGCGCCTAATTCCCATGACAGAATTTAGCAACTACATCGAAGACCTACAAACCAACATCAAACGCGGTGGAGAACGCAGTCATTACCCCAGCTTAAAACGACTAATTGAAAGTTTAATGATGGGAATTAACGCCATAATTGAAGAAAAAGGTAATCAACAAGGTATTCCAGACTTCACCCTCAGAAAAAATGACCGCATCCTAGGATATATAGAAGCTAAAGATATTAACGTTGATTTAGATAAAACCGCCAAAACAGAACAACTCAAACGCTATTTAGAATCAAACATTGGTTATAACCTGATTTTAACTAATTACCTAGAATTTTGTTGGTACGTAGATGGAGAATGTCAGCAAACTGCTCAATTAGGTAATTTACAGCAAGGGGAAATTATCCTAGTAGATGATTTACAACCCATCAGAGAACTACTGCAATTATTTCTCAACCACAAAGCCCAAGATATTAATAACTATTATGACTTAGCTAAACAAATGGCAGCTTATACTAAAACTATTAGAAATGCCATTTTAGCATCCTTAGAAATAGAAACATCTACGGAAAAATTATATCAATTAAAAGAAACATTTAAGAAAATATTAATTCTAGATATAGATAATCAAAGTTTTGCCGATATGTATGCTCAAACCATAGCCTATGGTTTATTTACAGCTAAAATTGGTCACGCTCAAAACCCAGGAGAATTTACATTTAATCGCACAACAGCTAGTATTTATATTAGTGAGAGAATCCCCTTTTTACAAGGTTTATTTGATGTAGTTATTGCCAGTGATAGCCTGAGTAAAATTCATAAATCAATTGAAAATTTAGTAGATTTACTAAACACAGTTGACATGACCAACATCTTAGAAACTTTCGGGAGAGAAACCCGCACAGAAGACCCAGTTATCCACTTTTATGAAACATTTTTAGCAGCTTATGCAGCATCATTAAGAAAAAGTCGCGGAGTTTATTACACTCCTGAACCGGTAGTTAATTTTATAGTTCGTGCTGTCAATAATATTTTAGAAAATGAAGACATTTTTGATTTACAATATGGTTTAGGTAATCGTAAAGTTACCATTCTAGACCCTGCGACAGGTACAGGCACTTTTTTATATGCAGTTATTAAACAAATTCGGGATAATGTCGCTAAATATGGGATTGAAAAATGGCATAGTTTTTTAAGAGATGTAAAACTGTTAAACCGTCTCTTTGGCTTTGAACTATTGATGACCCCCTATACCATCGCCCATTTAAAATTAGGTTTATTATTAGGAGATTTAGGTTACAAATTCGCCCCAGATGAAAGATTAAAAATTTATTTAACTAACGCATTAGAACCGGGAATCAACCAGGATGATATAATTCCAGGGATTACAGAAATTCTTGCAGAAGAATCAAGTCAAGCAGGAAAAGTCAAAAACGAAACTCCCGTAATGGTAGTATTGGGTAATCCTCCCTATTCCGTTAGTTCCCAAAATGGGAGTAAACGCAAAAGAATTTTAAATCAAGATGAGAAGTATTTAGCTGATGTTAAATATACTGGTTTAGATTGGAATCGGATTTATAAACCTGGTAAAGCAGGTCAAACTATTACTGAGTTAACCTATATTGGGGAACTTTTAGAATTATATAAAGGTCGGGTCAGGTTAGAAAAAGAAAAGAATATTCAACCTTTGGATGATGACTATATTAAATTCATTCGGTTAGCTCAAGAGCAAATTCAAAAAACACCCAAAGGTTATGGGATTATTGGTTTCATTACCAATCATTCCTATCTCAACGGGTTAATTCATCGGGGAATGAGAGAGGAGTTATTAAAGTATTTCGATACTTTATATATTATGGATTTACACGGTAATTCCTTATTAAAAGAAACCGCACCGGATGGAAGTGTTGACCAAAATGTGTTTGATATTCAGCAGGGGGTCGCAATTTTAATTGCTGTAAGGGAAAAAAGCGAACCTGATTATTTTTCTACTGCTTATAAGTCCAGAGATGGTGTTCAGGAAATGGCGCGGGTGTGGTATTATGACCTCTGGGGTAGTCGTGAGGATAAATATAGGTTTTTGGAATCCGCAAGTTTAGATAATGTTGATTGGATTCAGTTACAACCTACAGCACCTAATTACTTTTTTGCACCCAAGGATTTTGATTTAGCTACGGAATATCATCAGGGTTGGAGTGTTACAGATATTTTCCCTGTAAATTCCACAGGGGTAAAAACTCATCGTGACCATTTTGTTATTGATTTTGATTTAGAAAAACTGCGTCAAAGAATACAAGATTTTCGAGATTTAAGTATCACAAATGAATATATATCTCAGATTTACAATGTGAGTGATACTCGTGACTGGAAACTTAGTAGCAAGCGAAAATTGTTAGCTAATAATAAATATTGGCTTTCTTATTTTAGTACTTGTTTCTATCGTCCTTTTGATACAAGATTTTATTATCATCATCAAGATATTGTCGAACTTACCAGAAATGAAGTGATGCAAAATATGGTAAATTGTGGTAATTTAGCCTTGGTTTTGTGTCGTCAACAATCACAACCGGGAGAATGGTATTTAGTTAGTGTATCCAATCAAATTATAGAATGTTGTGCTATTTCTAATAAAACCAGAGAAACTAACTATTTATTCCCCCTCTACCTTTACCCAAATACAGAAAATGAGCAAACTAACTTATTTATACAAAAAACTCCTAATCTATCCCCCAAATTCCTAGAAACCATCAACACCAAACTAGGTCAAACTCCAACCCCAGAAGAAATACTTTACTATGCTTATGCTATATTTCACAGTCCCACCTATCGCAGCAGATACGCAGAATTTCTCAAAATAGATTTCCCCCGTCTCCCCTTAACCAGTGATAACCAATTATTTAAGTCCTTAACTACCAGAGGAGAAGAATTAGTAAATTTACATTTAATGAAATCTCCCACCCTGAATAATTTAATTACCACATTCACCGAGGGGGATAACCAAGTTACTCAAGTAACTTATAATTCAGAATTACAAAGAGTATATATTAATAAACAGAGTTATTTCACAGATATTCCTCAACATATCTGGGAATTTAAAATCGGTGGATATCAAGTATTAGATAAATGGTTAAAAGATAGAAAGAATAGTCATCGTGTCTTGTCAGCAGCAGAAATTAACCACTATCAAAGAATTGTGGTTGCGTTAACGGAAACCTTAGGGTTAATGAAGGAAATTGATGGTTTAATTCCTGGTTTCCCTATTGAATAAGCTTAAACCTTTTCATCTGTTGTAAGTTTATAGGGATGGTTTACCCATCCCATTTATATTATCTTTCCACTGCTGTAACTTCCTTGGGAACCCCAGCAGTTAAAACTTCATGACCAGTGGGTGTTACTAAAACATCATCTTCAATGCGAATACCAATACCCACCCAACGCGCATCAGTTTCTGGTTGGTCTTCTGGTAACTTGGTATCTGGGACTATATAAATTCCCGGTTCCACTGTTAGCACTTGACCAGGTTGCAAAACTTGGGGTTTATCTTCACCATACTGGTACACACCCACATCATGGACATCTAAACCTAACCAATGGCTGGTGCGGTGCATATAATAGGGTTTATACTTTTGTTCTTCTATTAACTTGTCAACTTCCCCCTTGAGGATGCCAACTTCTACTAAACCTTCAGTGATGACACGTACAGCTGTATTGTGAACTGCATTAAAAGTATTACCAGGTTTGACTTGAGCGATGGCTTGTTTTTGTGCTTCTAAAACAATTTCATACAACATCTTTTGTTCTGGGGTAAACTTACCTCCTACGGGAAATGTCCGGGTAATATCAGAGTTGTAATAACCATAAGCACAACCAGCATCAATCAGCAGCAATTCTTGAGCCTGCATTTGCCGATTATTTTCGATGTAATGCAATATACATGTATTCGCACCAGAAGCGACAATAGAAGGATAAGCTGGACCCATAGCACCCCGTAACCTAAAAATATGTTCGATTTCCGCCTGAATTTCGTATTCATAACGTCCGGGTGCTGTGAGTTCCATAGCCCGATTATGTGCTTCTACCGCGATGGCCGCAGCTTGGCGCATGAATTCTAATTCAGGTTCGCTTTTCACCAATCTCATGCTGTGAAGGATGGTTCCGGTATCTTCAATAGCAACGGGGCCTGTACCACGCTTGGGGTAGGTACGCAGTAAATTTTGGTAATGTCGGAGAATTGTGTCGTTAAAAGTGCGATCGCGTCCTAAATGATAGTAAATGCGATCGGCTTTTTCTAAATACTGGGGCAATTTTTCATCTATTTCAGTGATGGGGTAAGCTTCATCTGCGCCATAAATTTCTTTAGCTCCATCCACCCCGCAAACATAACCAGTCCAAACTTCTTTTTCTCGATCCTTTGGTTGGACAAATAACACAAACCGATGTTCTGCATGGTGTGGCGCTAATACTGCGACTGCTTGTGGTTCATTAAAACCAGTTAAATAAAAAAAATCACTGTCTTGGCGATAAGTGTATTCGACATCGTTGTGCATCACCGCCATTGGCGCACTACGAAAAATAGCAGTACCATTACCAATTTTTGCCATTAACTGCTCGCGACGCTGCTGATATTCTGCTTGCATACCTAATCAATTTGTAAATTTCAGTATTATTCTACACTTTCGCCAAATGTGGATTAGGGAAAGTTATTTGTAATTTTAATTAATTTTAGCGAATATTTTTTTGTTTACATCACTTGCAACTGTATCAATATATTAATAATAAATTAGTTAGTAACATAAGTATCCCTGCATTATTCAAGAAGTCTGGTATCTGAAGAATGTTGCTAAATTAGGTATAATTATTATATTTATTTTTAACTGGGCTTGCAAATTTTTTGGTGTTTAAAAAGACAGATTTTTTACCAATTTAATTTCTAGGTAAATACAAACTTTATTGATTCGTTATGAAAAAGCATGAAAAAGTATTTTTTGTTTATAAACTTTGATATAGTTAGCAAATCAATATAATTATTTTCAAAAGATGAATGTAAGTAAATAATGATATTTATTAAAAATAAATGTTTATAAAAAAATCTGGAAATGACAGAAAATGTTTTTTATTGACAGAAAGTAAATGAATAAAAAAGTTAAAAATTATATGACAACAAGCAATAAAAATAAGCTATGTTTGGTGACTTTGAGCAGAGAATAAAGAGTTCATTTGATGAATCTTTGAAAAAATCAGCGTTTATAGTATCTGAACCTTCCTCCCAATTCAATACTACTTTACCTTTACCCAAGCCTAGTTCTTCATCATTTGATAACACGCCAACAATTCCTAATTTAATTGGCGGAGTGAACCCTAACCCCAATCCTTACTTAACTAGTGCGGCGATTGTACCTGATTTCAATGGTGATGGTAAAACAGATAAACTTTGGCTAAATTCTCAAACAGGTGAAATCATCGTGCGGCTCATGGATGGGGCCAGCATCATGCAAGAATCTTCTTTGGGTCGATATGACTTATCATCTACGTCCTACGAAATAGGGGATTTCAACGCTGATGGCAAGACTGACTTTTTATTGCGTAATCAGCTAACAGGGGAAAATCGCATTGTGCTGATGGACGGGACAAGAGTTGCCAATACAATTGCACTGGAAACAGTTGACCCCAATTGGAAGGCTAGAATCGGCGATTTTAATGGCGATCGCAAAACCGATATTTTTTGGAACAATCCTCAAACAGGGCAAAATGCAATTTGGACAATGGATGGTATGACAGTTGTTGATGCAGCAGTTGTAGAAACCACAAATACATCATTTGCTCCCACCATTGTAGATTTTGACGGTAATGGCAAGAGTGATATTTTCTGGCGCGACAGCGAAACAGGTGAAAATAAAGTTTGGTTTATGGATGGTAATAACAAAACCGAATTTGGTCTGCAATCCCAAGACCCATCCTGGAACTTTACCTTAGGTGATTTCAACGGTGATTTCAGGACTGATATTTTGTGGCGCAACAGCGAAACAGGTGAGAACAAAGTTTGGACAATGAATGGTATTTTTGTCACTGAAGGTGCGTTAGCAACATTAGACTCATCTTGGACATCTTCTATTGGTGACTTCAATGGCGATGGCCAGACTGATATCTTCTGGCAAAATCGGGTAACTGGTGAAAATACTGCTTGGTTAATGAATGGCACAACAGTAAGTACTGAAGCTTTTCTACCTAGCAATGATTCTGCTTTAATTCCATCATTTGGTGACTTTAATGCTGATGGTAAAACTGACATCTACTGGCGTGATGGACAATCGGGGATAGATAGAATTTGGTCTATGAATGGTACAACAGCAACCGAGTCTTATGTAGCCGAAGAAAATAGGCTCAGTTCAGAATGGTTAACTCCCTAAAACTCATTTAGCGCCAGTTTGTTTCCTTGATATGATGATAACTTTGAACTCACTCATCTATTTTATAAATTGGGTTCAAAGTTTTTTTTGATTAAAACTTGTAGCTAAAAAGCTGAATTTCACTATTTTTGGGTAAATTACGGGAGTTAATAATGATACTATCACTACTACTACGACTTACTTTTAGCCCCTGCATTAAAGTTAAAAATTCATCCACTGGCGAAATGTTACACACAGCAGCATCAGCGGCTTGTGTACGGTAGTGAGTGGGAATAATCAATTTAGGATTTAACACTTCAGCCACCTGCTTCGCTTCTTGGGCATTATAGGCTTTAGCACTACCTCCGACTGGAATCAACGCTACATCGGGACGACCCATGAGGATTTTTTGCTCAGTGGAAATAGGTGCAGCGGCTCCTCCTAAGTGTAGGATGTTAACTCCTCCTTGCTGCCAACGCCAAGCAGTATTAATACCAAATTGCCTACCACCTTTGCGATCATGGTCTATGGCAATTCCTTGTAACTTAATATCTTGAAATTCATAAGCACCTGGTGCATGTACTATCTTGGGTTTTCCTGGTAGTCCATCTACTGCACCTTCATCTAGCAGTTGACTGCTAATTAGAACTAAATCTGCTGCTACTTTTGGTGAACGATAACCAGCTGTACAACCAATCGTTTGAAATGGATTGACAAGAATTTTTATCCCCCCACCGGTGAATAGAAAGCAAGTATGACCCAACCACTGAACCGATAAACTGCTAGATTGCGCTTCAGCTTTCAGATGGGAAGCGAAATTAGTAACTATATCCGTGATTAACCCCGCCCCAGCGTAGCCTATCAACTGTCGTCGTTTCATCAATTACTCTCTTAGATGTGTTGTTCCAGAAAGTTTCGTAATAACTGCTTTCCTGAAGATGTGAGAACGCTTTCTGGATGAAACTGGACGCCCTGAATGTGAGGATAGTTCCGGTGTCGCACCCCCATAATAGTGCCATCTTCAACCCAAGCTGTGATTTCTAATACTTCTGGGCATGTGTCACGGTCAATCACTAGACTATGATATCTGGTGGCAACCATTGGACTTTCTAATCCACGGAAAACACCTACTCCAGTGTGAGACACCTGAGAGGTTTTACCATGCATCAAATCCGTAGCCGATACAATTTTACCACCAAACACGTGACCAATGCTTTGATGCCCCAAACAGACACCCAAAATTGGTAAATTCTGTCCTAGGTATTTAATTACATCTTGGGAAATACCGGCATTTTCTGGGCGACCAGGCCCAGGAGAGATGACTGCAAGATCGGGATTTAACGCCCGAATTTCCTCTACTGTTATTTGGTCGTTACGAAAAACTTTAATATCTGATGCTACAGGGAACTCCGCGGCTAGTTCTCCCAAATACTGCACCAAGTTATATGTAAAACTATCATAATTATCGATGACTATAATCAAAGCCTATAACTCCTGGTTTCTATGACCAACACAATCTGTAGTCATTAGTTGTCAAAAATTACTAGAAGTATGATTTGATGTCTTGCCCGAAGGTGAAATCAAGAATAAATCTACAAAGTATGTTCACCTTTCAAATATTATCAGGGTGAGATAACAAGTAAACCTAGAATTGTGAAATAATTAGAATTGTCAAGGGTGGCATCAATAGTGTACCTGCAACTAGTACAGCCGCAAAAGCAGAGACAAGCACAGCACCTGCAGCGCAGTCTTTAGCAATTTTAGCCAGATCATGGTAACTATGCTTTACTGTTAAGTCTACAACAGACTCGATTGCTGTATTCAGCAACTCTAATGCTAATACTAAGCCACTTGTGATACTGATAAGGGCAATTTCTACTGCTTGCAGATGCAAGAAAATGCTTAAGGCCATAGCTAGGGCACAGACACTTACGTGGATGCGAAAGTTACGTTGAGTGTGAAAACTGTAGCTGATTCCAGCCCAGGCATATTTAAAGCTAATGAATAAATTAGAAGCAATTTGCCAAGATAGTTCCCGCTCTTTTGTGATGAGAGTTGGTAGGGAGTTTGAAGTTGGTGGAGGAGAGACTTGTTGGGACATAAATCTAAAAACAGAATAATTAAAGTAACTAGAGAAAAAATTCACTGGGTTTACAATTTTTTATGATGAAATCAAAATCGAGGTAATTTTCTACAGAGGTATTATAAGCATTGACAGACAGAAAGAAGCCTTAATATTGGATGTCAATATCAATACCGATTATTTTCAGTAATTGAACTTGTTGCTGTAGAATTTCCATCAATTGTTCTTCGTCCGGATGATCCCAACCCAACAGATGCAGTAGTCCATGAGCTGCTAACCAAGCTAACTCGGTTCGCAAACTATGCTCCTGCTGTTGGGCTTGAAGTTGAGCAGTGTTAATCGAAATTACGATATCACCTAGATACAAAGGAGCAGCTAGGGTTTCCGGACTTTGGGGACAATCTACTTCTAATGCTGCAAAAGACAAAACATCTGTGGGTTTGTCTTGAAGGCGATATTGAGCATTCAATGATTGAATTTCTGCGTCATTTGTCAAACGTAACGTTATTTCATAACTTGGCGCTGGCGGGAGATGAGGCTGTAGACTTTCTAACCAGCGATGAAACCATTCTTGCCAAGTTTCTGGACTAATTGGAGTATCGTGAACTCCAAAATCCATAGCTGGTTTTGGAGACGATTCATAGAACAAATCCTGGACATCTAGTTCGACTTGCACCAGTTTTAAATTCTCCTCAAAACTTGCAATTTTAGTTTATTGTTAGCGAGTTAGATAAGCAAGACCGACGAAAACAGCTAAAAGACCTATAGTGGTGAGGGCAAAATGTTTCAAGGAAGTACCTCCCTTGCGCACCATGTTACGCATGGCCAGTTTCACATAGCTAGGTTTGGGTTCCGTTGGCGAGTTGCTCATAAAAATTTGATTATAAAACTGTTGTATTTATAAATGTAACAGTTTATTGAGAGTGCTACTGCTATCTTCCCGATTTGGTGCATGAAAATGGCAAAATTCCTGAGTAGAGAAGCGATTAATCTCATCTCTACACAGAATTCCTGGAGGCTATTAAGGTAGCAGGAGGTTATCTCGTGCTAAGTAAAGAGTAAAAATATAACTACGTAGTTCAGGAAAAAGTTTTCGTACTCTTTCTTAGCACTCAGCACTTTGTATTTACACAGGAGTGCTTTCTAATAGCTGGTTTTCTTGCCGCAGATAAGCTTGAATAAACAAATCAAGGTCACCATCCATGACATCATCAATGGCTGTTGTTTCAACATTAGTACGCAAATCCTTGACCATTTGGTAAGGGTGAAACACATAGTTACGAATTTGATTGCCCCAAGAAGCCTCCACCATATCACCTCTAATTTCGGCAACTTCTTGAGCCCGTTGCTCTCTGGCAATGATAAGCAGTTTAGCTTTAAGACGAGCAAGGGCTTTTTCTTTATTTTGTAACTGAGAACGTTCTTCTGTACAGCGTACAGCAATGCCTGTGGGGAGGTGAACAATTCGCACTGCTGTTTCTACTTTATTGACATTTTGCCCACCTTTACCACCAGCCCTGGATGTAGTAATTTCTAAATCTTTTTCAGGAATTTCTAGTTGTACGGTGTGATCTAACTGTGGCATGATTTCAACCCCAGCAAAACTGGTTTGGCGCTTACCGTTGGCATTAAAAGGTGAAATGCGTACCAATCGATGTGTACCTGTTTCCGAGCGCAGGTAACCATAAGCGTAGCGACCAGTAATTTCTAGGGTTGCTGATTTAATCCCAGCTTCATCACCTTCTGATTCTTCGGTTAAATGAACTTTATAGGCGTGGTTTTCTGCCCAACGGGTATACATCCGCATCAGCATAAAAGCCCAGTCTTGAGCATCTGTACCACCAGCACCAGCATTAATTGTGACTACTGCTCCTTCCGCATCATAGGGGCCAGAAAGTAACTGTTGTAATTCCCACTGATCCAGTTCACGATGAAGCCGATTAACTGTAGATTCTGCCTCTTGTAATAAAGCTTTGTCGCTTTCTAACTCTAATAGCTCAATAACTGCTTTGGTATCTTCCAAGCCAGAACGCCATTGGTCATATCGCTGTAGCTGGGCTTTGAGGTCGTTAAGTTCTTGCAGGGTTTTTTGTGCCTGGGTTTGGTCGTTCCAAAATTCTGACTGTGCTGCTATTTGTTCTAAATCTTGAATTTTGGCAGTAAGTGCAGGTATGTCAAAGATAGTCCTGGGCTTTACCCAGACGACCGGACAATATTTCAATTTCGCGTTTGAGTTCTAATGCTTCCATAATGTTTACTAAATCCAATCAATTAATACAACATATTGTAGTATAAAATCGCAACTTTTTCTTTTGCCACAAAAAACCGTGGTTGCTGTGGATGAAGCACGATTGACGTAACGCGATGTTTGCCAAAGGGCATTCACGATTTGGTTAGCCATTTACAGCCACAGGCATTGGCAACATGGTTTTAAAGATTGCAACATCCTGAATGTTGAGTAAAAAGTCAAAAATCTCAACAAGGACTAATGACTAATGATCGAGGTTTTGGCTCTAGTATAAATGCGGGAATACTCTGTTAAATATGGGTATTTCCTTATACTTATAGCAGCAAGTCACCATAGGGCATTGGAAAACTTTAAACTGCCAGGGAATGAGTGTAAGAATTACAGCACATTTCATCTGAGTAGGTACAACAGTAGGTTTCCTGCCATTGGTGTCAAGTTAAGGCATCAGCCCAGATATCAAGAGAGGGAGCAGCCCTTCGTCGGTGGGGTTGACGGACGGCCTTGACTAAGCCCATAGAACGATGATGTTCCACAAGCCAAGGAATAAGTTGTAAATCAGGAGCAAATAAAAGTGCGCGGTGGAAAAATATAAACTGCGAAACACCATTTCCACAGAAATGCGTTCTAAAGGTCTTTGTAAAGCGAACGCTACATCAGCACACAAGTCATTGAGGACAGCGTAGAAAATCCAGGTAGCATATATTTGCATCTGTACACCATTAGTCCCACCAACCCAGAGATAGAACAAACCCAACAAACCCTTAGTCAATAAAAATGCCTCCTCAATCCGCCAACGTGGGCGGTATAAATCAAAAACTTCCTGTGGTGAAAGTTGTTGTGGGTCAAGAACGTTAGTCAAATAATAATACCAAATCTGACCCCACAATACTGACACTGGTCCCATGGGATAGCAACATGGGTGAGTATGATGCAATGCCATGTGAATAATTTCGCCTTTGTAATGAGAACCTTGAGAAAGTACACCTGTAACCCGATATCTCACCTTTTCCTTTTGCCGTGTGAGTACGTACTTGCCGGGAGCAGTGAGAGAATCAAACCACTCAAAACCATAAAATCCCATGTCTACTACGAGTAAACCACCATGAGGTAAAGGTTCTAACAGTCCTTGCCACCAACGAGTCTCATTGATTTTGCCATCAGCATCATACCAAGCTGCTACAGGAGTGTGAGTGAAAGCTTCCACTACCATCAGCATTTTTCCTGCCAACACTGAACCTGTTTTTTTCTTGCAATTGTCCGAAATGTTTTTTCATGGCTTCCAGTGTTGAGGCATCCCCAATCCAGATGGTAGGAAATCTCTGTGCTACCTATTTCTAGGCAGCGCAATACATCTGTTAACTGTTGTACTTTTAGATATGGGAGACTCAATATTATTGCTGCCATTACCGGCAGAGTCAGTACTCGTGAACGCAAGCTGCGTTCTTTGTCTTTTACCCCTTTAAGGTTAGCAAGTATACCTGGGTTAATTAATTCAAACAGGGGCAATTCTATCTCTTCACTAGCTGGAGCAGGTACGCTGACTCCATGGCGAAAATATGGATTACCTTGTTTTTTCCGTGGTTTACCCATGGCTTTTTCAACCCCCCTGTGTTGACTTTTACCATTTAGCTTCCCACTCTTGACATAAATCTATTTTTCTTAACTTGACACCAATGGCAAGATACCCACCCCACAAAAGTTTTATCATTCATATCTGTACTTCAGATTCGGTGCAAGGTGCTGTAAGTGCTCAAATTTCAAAAATTCACTAATATTACATGGGAGAAACCCGATTGTTTGAAAAACCGGGTTTCTGAGTTGGTACTTATTCCACACGTATTTGATTAAAAGCCTGATTTGTGATGAGTTATCCCTAACTTATTCCGGGAAATGCGTGCATAAAAGGAGCTAAATTGACAATACTAGTCTATTACTTCACTCCAGCCTATATATTGGGCTAGTAATGCTTCATCATCTGTTATTTCACCCATACCAGGTGGGCTAAGATAAGCAGTTCCCAAGGCTTGTACATACTTTTCTTGGTTAAACTTCTCTTTTTCTTCTTCGTTTTGTTGGTTTTCTTGACCACCGCTAATGTAAGCAGCAACCTCAGCAGTCAGTTCGCGCAACAATTCATGATTTTCGATGTGTATCATCGATTTTTACTCCTTTAGTGCAATGAATTTTGACGTTGGTAAACTCTTGCTATTTAACTCCCGTAAGTTGAGACATTATTAATGTCCCAACTTTTCGCTTACACGTATGGTAACGTCCATGTTTTCTGATTACCTCCGAGTTGTCGAAAATCATTTAGGTGTTAATTGACGTATTGTGATGTGAATTTTTTTGCTTTTGCGTTGTTGAGAATAAAGTCATGACTCTATGACATTTATGACCAAAAGTAATGGTTTTGATCACGCCAATTAACTAAAATTTCTCAATAAGCGAGTTGATCGGACATAAATTGCTATGAAATTAACCAATGTTGTGAAAACACTATGTAGCCTTGGTTTCGAGAATTTTAGTGATTAGCTAAATTTTTTTTCATCACAGTGATCAACGTATTAAGTCTGTTGCTTAGTTGACACTCCCCTGGCTTTAGGCGAGGGGATTCTACATTCACCGTCAAAACTTCTTGCTCAACCAGGCTTGGGCTATTGTTAAAAAATATATTGAAGAACAAAGACATTATGACAGCACCCGATGGAATGCCCCCAAAGAAGCTTCGTGATGGCGCCGATCGCAGTGCCGGAGGCAATCGCTTACGTCCAGCCCCTTTTGATTAGGGTTTGGTCAGGAGGATACGGAGCAGAGAGCAAGATTGTTCTACTTCTGCAATGCCCGTGTTTTTAAATCAGCGATCGCACCTTTAGTCATGGCGGCAATGGTTTTATCGCTGGCTTTGGGCAAATGATAATAATTGCCTGCGGCTGTTTGCGATAATTCTTTAGCAAAACCAGTAGACACAAATTTACTTTCGGTATCGATTACCAACAGTTGCATCCCCAAGGCGCGAATTCTGGCAGCAATTTCTAACAATTCTGCTTTGATGTCTGGTTTTTCTCCTGGTTCTAAGGGTTCACCTAAAGAACGGGCTAGGGGAATGTTACCGCGCCCATCGGTGATAGCGACTATGACAACTTGCCCAATATCTCCACTCATTTGGGCATTTACACCTATACGTACTGCTTGAGTTAAACCATGTGCTAGAGGTGAACCACCGCCACAAGGTAGTCTTTCTAGACGGTTACGTGCTAAGGCGATGGAACGTGTGGGAGGTAATAATACTTCTGCTTGTTCTCCTCGGAAGGGAATTAAAGCTATTTGGTCACGGTTTTGATAGGCTTCCGTCAAAAGTTGCATAACGGCACCTTTAGCTGACTGCATGCGGTTCAGAGCCATGGAACCAGAAGCATCTACCACAAATACTACTAATGCTCCGGCTTTGCGTATCAACCGTTTGGAACGGATATCGCCTGATTCAACAATAACTTTTTTATCTGGGTGTCTTTCTCGTCTGGCTTTTTGATAGGGAGCAGCAGATCTGAGAGTGGCATCTACCGCTATGCGTCGTACTTTGCCTTTGGGTAACATAGGCTTGATGTAGCGTCCCCGGTCGTCAGAAAAGATGATGCTGCGACTACCAGATTTGCCTTGTCGCTTTGCCATTTGGGCAAAGTAAAGTACGCTGTCATCAAGAATTACCCCTTCTGGATCAAAAATAAACTCCTCTGGGATGTCGGGTGGTTGTTGTTCTTGGTCTTCTTGGTCTTGGTCTTCTTGGTCTTGATCTTCTTGGTCTTGATCTTCTTGGTCTTCTAGTTCTTCTTGATTCTGTGGTGGTGGTGGTGGTTGATCTGGTGGTGGAGTTTGCACGATTGTGGAACGTGGTACAATTACCAATTCCACAGCCCTACGCAAATCTTCAGCGTTGACTGTTGCGCGTCCTTCTAAAGCAGCCGCAGCTTTAGCTACTCGGAGAGCGAATAATTCGGCGCGATGTCCTTGGACTCCACCGCGAATAGCTTCGTTAACTAGATAGTTAATTTGTTCTTGAGTGATGGTGACTTCTTTCAACCATTCCCGCGCCAGAATGATTTGAGTTTTCAGCCCGTCTAAGTCTTCTTGGTATTGTTGAAGAAATTCTTGGGGAGATTGAGCATAGGCGATGGCTTGCTCCACAGCTGCCACTCTTTGATCTAAGCCTAGTACACCATCAGCAGAAAGAGCAATGGCGATTCTATCGAGTAAATGCTCTCGCAATGCTCCTTCTTCTGGATTGTAGGTAGCGATAAATAGAGATTTGCAAGGATGCTGAAAACTGATGCCTTCGCGCTCTATTTGGTTGCGTCCGTCAGATAATACTGTTAGTAGCTGATTTGATATTTGGTCATCTAATAAATTCAGTTCATCCACATACAGCACGCCTCGGTTTGCTGTGGCGAGTAACCCAGGCTGAAAAATAGTATCGCCTTCCTTGACTGACTTTTCTACATCCACAGAACCCAGCAACCTATCTTCTGTTACTCCTAAGGGGATCTGTACAAAGGGTGCTGGAATAATTTCCGTGGGGACTTCTTGAATATCTTGATCTGCATACTCTGCTAACAGATAATCATTCCAATCTTCCGGGCGGTTGGGGTCGCAGTTACCAATGGAGCCTTTAACCACTTCGATGGGTGGTAGTAAGGCATGGATAGCACGAGCCATTACTGATTTTGCCGTACCGCGACGGCCGGCGATCGCCACTCCTCCCAAGCCAGGATCGACTGCTGCTAACACCAAGGCTAATTTAATTGCTTCTTGACCGACTACAGCTGTCAAGGGGAAGGCTGTGATTGTGGAGTTGTTAGTAAGCGCGGGCATGTTTGGCAAAATAGCGATTTTTGGCTGCTACTTAATAGCATAGCAATTTCTGGTCAATATCATACTCTTGGATCTGCTAAAGCGCCTGTGGACGAATTCTTATTTTGTCTCTCCTTCATTAGGACGCGCTGCTAGATGTAGTTAAGATGTATATTCAAAACCAAAAAGGAACTTGACAGCGAATGAATTCGCCTGGGGCCAACCCCCATAAATAGAATTTAGGGACTACCTCGCCGCAGTGAGTTTGGTGTAGGGCTTAAAGCACTATATTGGGTTATCAACACTATCTCAACCTATTCAAAAGGCGGTTACCGTTTTCGGTTCCGCCTTTTCAAATTTGTATTCATTGAGGATTTATTGACACAGTTTCTGGTGTTCCAGGAGCGAGGATTCCTTCACAATACACAGTAAATTGCTACTGGATACTCAAATGTTGTTACAGTCAGTTTCTGTCGGACTAAAGTCTATCAATGCCCCATGGCGACTTGCTGCTATTGCAGTCAACTATGGGCAAATAGTCGTGCTAGGAAAGGGGTTTAGACCCAAAATTCCCATAACTATCAGTTTTTAAGTGATAATTGTCGTTTCTGTTTAGCTCCTCGTGTTATTTTTAAGACTCTAATATCTAATAATGTGGAGTAGGTCGCGGAGGACACTATATCCTGCTAAGTCCCAAAGTAAGTAGGCAAGAAAGCCAATCATTGCCAGCCGACCATTCCATAATTCAGCTTGAGGGTTCCAACCAAAAATAAAAGCATTACGATCCACACCGTTATAAGCTCTAGCAACTGGTGGTAAATCTGTGGAAGGACGAGTTTCTCTAGTTTCCATTTTTTTACTCCAAAATCAAACTAATTCTTCAATTTTTTCTCTTTAATAGGCAATGAGATTAATAACTAATGAGATGTAGCACGTCGCGGAGGACACTATATCCAGCTAAATCCCAAAGTAAGTAGGCGAGAAAGCCAATCATTGCAAACCGACCGTTCCAGATTTCCGCTTGAGGAGTCCAGCCAAACAGAAATGCATTACGGTCTCTGCCGTTGTATTCCAGTGCAACTGGCGGTAAATCCGTGGAAGGACGAGTTTCTCGAGTTTCCATTTTTTTTGTCCAAACTCATTTATTGCTTAACTTAAATTTACCTATTTATCAGTAATTTGCTTTCCATCTGTAGGTACAAACTACACACACCTCTCGTGGAGGATTATTATCAACTTATATGTAGGTTCAAATCCACCTTAAGGGGGTGATAAGACTTTTAATTATACATGTAAATTAACACTTGTAATTGAGAATAAAAATCTTGCATTTATCGGTGTAAAACCAACATATAACCTAATAATTAATTAGATTTTAACTGACGTAATAAAGAATAATTTCAGTAAAGATTTTACCGTTAAAAACTTAAATTTATCTCTAGCGTTAGAGATAAATTTCCAACTTTAGAAGGATATGTAAAATGGCTAAATTACATGATTCTGAAAGTGAGCAAAAATTTGGTATTGCCATAGATACAGGAATAAATAGATGTAGATGTTGACTTGCTACGGATGAAATTCCTCATTCTCCCCAAATCTAAACTTAGAAGAAGGAAATATAATGTTTCAATGTACGGAAAACATCCTGGAAATTTACAAGCCACTATTGTGGGTGGCACAGGTTCCAGTGGTTCCCACAAGTATTACGCCAGCGCAAGCATCAGTTATCAATTCTGGTCCGCGCTTTTTTGTGGCTTTAATCTCCGGTGTGATTTTAGCTTTTGCTTTCCAATTAGTTTTAACTAACCTCTCAGTTGCGGCTGGTATTTCCTACTTGGGTCGTCCATCGGACTCTAATGCAGTTGTTGGGGAAGTGGGAAATTTCGGTGGTACGATTCGCAAAATTGGTACAGCCCTGGGGTTGTGGACATTAGTTACTGTTACGGTTGCTTTATTAATTGCTTGCTTCTTGGCTGTGAAGTTAAGTCTATTGGTTTTAGATCCCAGGTTGGGTGCAATTCTGGGATTAGTCATTTGGGGTGCGTACTTTTTGCTTTTGGTGTGGGTGAGTTCGACTACCGTGGGTTCAGTGGTGGGTTCGGTGGTGAATTCCGCTACTTCTGGTTTTCAGGCGATTATAGGAACTGCTACGGCTGCATTAGGTGCTAGATCTGTCAATCAGCAGGTAGTAGCAACTGCTGAGGCTGCGGCTTCAGCAGTGCGTAGGGAATTAGTCCATGGGGTTGACCTTACTAGTATTCGGGAAAAGATAGAAGATTACTTAGAACAGGTACGTCCCCCAGAATTAGATTTATCCAAGGTGGGTAGGGATGTTGAAAATTTACTCAAAGATCCGCAATTACAAGCCATTGCGACTAGTCCAGACCTAGGCAATATTGACCGCCAAAAGTTTATGGATTTGGTCAGCAGTCGCACCGACCTTTCTCCACGAGAGGTAAAGCGGATAACGGATATACTATACAACGTTTGGCAGCAGGTAGTTAGCCAGGAACAACCCTTAACAGAAAATTTAGGTGAGTTAGTCAACCATCTCAAGTCACTTGCACCAGGACAAGTGAAGACAGATGAACTCAATGCTAAATTGGATCGGTTAATTGCACAAATGCCCACTTCTAAGAAAGGAGTAGCAACACCAGAACAACCAGGTGTGATGCAACAGACTTTACAACAGGTCATCACCACGCTGACTGGAATTGCCTTGGGAAGGACGGATTTATCTGATATTGATGTAGAAAAGATTTGGCGATCGCTGATCACGGCTAAAGACAAAGCTATTGAACAAGCTGATCAACTGGGTTTACCAATACCATCAGCACCCTATAGCCCCATTCGGGCTGATGTGGAAAACTACCTACTCAATACCTATGCTTGGCAATTGAGTCCAGAAAGAATTGCCGCAGAATTTCGTAATGTTATCTATGACCAAACGGCAGACCCTGGTATAGTCAGGAGAGAGATCGAGGGAGTTTCTCGTCAGGATTTCGTGAATACCCTGCAACAACGGGGACTACTGACCCAACGACAAATCCAGCGCATTGCTGACCAGTTAGAAGCTGTACGGCAAGAGGTATTAGTTTTGGTCACTGCTTCGGAAGAAAGAGAAATTGCCCAAGACTTACAACGCCGAGTAGAAAGTTATCTGCTTGTGATCAATAAAGCAGAATTGACTCCAGAAAGAATTGAGCAGAACTTTAAGCTATTATTAGAAGACCCAGAAGCAGATTATGAAACTCTGTCGCTGCGATTATCACAATTTGACCGCCAAGAAATGCGGGAGATATTGCTAGCACGGAATGATATTGAAGCAGAAGAACTAGAGCCAATTCTCAACGAGTTAGAACACCAGCGCGATCTCGTCCTGATAGAATCTCAAGGAATAGCAGGGCAAGCCAAGTATCAAGCAGAAACCTTATGGTTGAATATTGAATCATATTTGCGGAATACAGGAAAGGGCGAGTTAAACCCTGATGCTATTCGCGCTGATCTGCAGAAGTTGCTGGAAGATCCACAATCGGGAATTATCGCCATCAGGGCTAGATTAGCTCGCTTTGACCGTGATACCTTAGTGAGATTACTCAGTCAACGCCGAGATTTGAGTGAAGAACAAGTTAATGAAATTATTGATGCTGTGGAAGAATCTTGGCATAATATCCGCCATACACCTCAAGCTTTAACAGAAACCGTTAAGGAACAATACGACTCTGTAACCGCCACCATCGCTGATTACTTACGCAATACTGGCAAGGAAGAATTGAATCCTGAAGGCATTCAACGGGATTTAAACAGATTATTTCAACAACCAAGAGAGGGTGTTGTAGCATTGCGCCGTCGCTTGTCTCGGGTAGACCGAGATACCTTAGTGAAATTACTCAGTCAACGGCGAGATTTGACTGAAGAGCAGGTCAATGAAGTTATTGATGCTATACAAACTTCGATTCGTAATATTGTCCGTGCTCCTCGTCGTTTAGCTACACGCACACAGGAAAGAGTGGCAACATTCCAAGCTTATTTAGAAGAGTATTTACGACAAACTGGTAAAGAAGAACTGAATCCAGAAGGTATAAAACGGGATTTGCAATTATTGTTGCATGATCCACGGGTGGGGATGGAAAGTTTAGGGGAGCGCCTGGCACATTTTGACCGTTCCACAGTGATTGCTTTGCTGAAAATTCGCGAAGATATGACTGATGAAGAGGCAGCCATGATTGCGGATAATATCATGTCGGTGCGTGACCAATTTGTAGAACAAGTACAGGGTATTCAACGGCGAATTCAAGATGTCATAGAAGGGATTTTTGCCCGTATCCGTAACTATCTCAACTCTTTGGAGCGCCCCGAACTCAACTATGATGGCATCAAGCGGGATATTCGCACATTATTTGAAGATCCACAGGCGGGCTTTGAAGCGTTACGCGAGCGTCTGTCTGCTTTTGACCGCGACACTCTTGTGGCGATTATGAGTTCTCGTGAGGACATTTCTGGAGCAGATGTCAACCGAGTGATTGACCAAATTGAGCGAGCACGCAACACAGTATTGCAACGTGCAGAACGCCTACAACAGGAAACACAACGCCGTTTAGAAGAGGTCAAACACCAGGCACAACGGCAAGCAGAAGAAACTCGCAAAGCAGCTGCCACAGCTTCTTGGTGGTTGTTTGCCACAGCATTTGTTTCAGCTGTATTTTCGGCATTAGGAGGAGCGATCGCTGTGGTTTTAGTCTAGGTTGGCGGGGAGGAAGGATTGTCGCTCAATAATGACTAACCCTTTACTCCCCACTTGCTTCTCCCCATTGGCTAATGGCAGAAAATATTGATGAGTAGTCATCATTAGCAAATGACATTTTCATAGCCATTTGCAGAATTTGGCGCACAGCTTCAATACTACCGAGATCCAAACCCAGTGATTTTGCCTCTGATATGAACAAATCTGTATCTTTGAGTAAGTGTTTTGTGGGAAAATTAGGGCTGCTATAATTGGCATCCAACATTCGTTTCAGCTTTTTGTCGAAGGTAGGGGCATAAAGTGAACTTTGGCGGAGGATTTGCATAAACACATCTATGTCAATACCTTGACGCTCAATAAAAGCCAGGCTAAGAGCAAAGCTAGTTGTCAGGGAAGCAATAAGTTGATTTAGTGCCAACTTTACCCCAGCCGCCGAACCCACTGGTCCTACCAGTAAAGGTTCTGCACCAAAGTTTTGCAGTAACTTTAAATGGCGTTGATATTGTTCAGGTTCAGCCCCTACCATAACAATCAGTTTGCCAGCTTTTGCTTCTGGAATACTACCTAATACTGGAGCTTCTATATACTCGCCACCGCCACCAATTACGGCATCTCTAATTTCTTGGCTTTCTGTGGGGGTAATGGTTCCCATTTGAATTACAGTGCGCCCTTCTAGAGTGCGCCAAGAAGTATCCGAAAGCAAAACATGATAAATCGCTGCGGCATTAGTCAGCATGAGAATAATGCAATCACCAGCACGAATTGCTTGGCGGGGATGTTTGGCAATTTCCGCACCAGCTGCCTGCAGTGGGGCTAATTTTTCTGGGGTGCGGTTGTAGGCCACTAGCTCGATATTAGCTGTTAACAACCGTTGAGCCATCGGTAATCCCATGAGTCCAGTTCCCAGAAATGCCACCTTCATTTTTTACGTTCCTTTGGTACAGCTTAGGTGTAGCCAGTCGTAGATATCGCGTTTCCATTGTTTAATTGTACGCTTGTCGAACAGTTATCACTGTCCAGCAATAACTGTTCACCGATGATTAAGTAAAAATTACCCCCCAGCCGCAAAGGTGACCAAAATTATCACCGATAGTAAGATACCGGGGGTGAGTAATGTTACTAATAATAAAATTTCATTAGCTGTCATAGTTAATACTTTCCTCTTGTGTGAGTTAGCACAGTAGTGAATACGAATTACAAATTAGTAATTATTTGCTCAATGTCATGCTAATCTATATCAGGGTAAGCTAAGTGTTTTAAAGAGAGTTTTAACTTTTCTCAACTTTACTCTGGTAGAGTTAGTCCCCTGAGTGGTTGAGCTATTTCCCTCTGGTGTAGTCCTTTGCTTTGAACTAAAACTCCAAACCCACCTAACTCTGTAGGGTCTATGAGCTGGTGTAACGCTCGTCGCCGTTGCAGCAATTCTGAGATGTCTGTGTGTTGCCGAGAAATGCCAGCAATGCCATTGCCTAGGGCAGTGCGCTCGGCCCAATCCCCTAGACCCAAGGCCATTAAAAATAAGCCTTGCTGGATAAACCCTATTTTCTCTAAACCAAAGCGATCGCCCCATTGCTCCAAAGCTGTAAAATCAACATGGGCTGTAATATCTTGCCTACCAATGTTGATGTACGGATTGCTGTGGTAGCGATGCTTGTGGTAACATTGCAGAGTTCCTTGCCATCGCCTGGGGTGATAATAACTATGGGCAGGGTAGCCATAATCAATTGTTAGCACATACCCCCGATGCAAGCGGTCTGCTACAACACTTAACCAATCACTAACAGCTAAATTAATTTCGCTGCGATAGCCATCTTCATAACTACGAGTAGACAAATCAATTCCCACTAAATCGAAGTATTTTCGCAGTTCGGGTGTGGAAAGTTCTCCAGTAACTTCCACAAATAAATTTTCAGACTCATCTCCTCGTGTTGTCACATAAACTTCCCGCATTTGCCCGGCTTCTAAAATAAACTGATGTACTGGGAAAGCATCCACCAATTCATTAGAAAAAAAGCAGCCGGTAACGGAGTCTGTGACGATATCTGTTAAGTTGCACCAACGTACAGAAAAACTTTGCAAGCGTTGTTGCTGTTCTTGCTGAAATGCTGGGGACTTCTCTACAATTATATACTCTATGGCTGCCAAAAAATCTGGGTGGTGTAGCCGATAGTAATTGAGGATGTGCATAGCCAGTAATCCTTGACCTGCTCCCATTTCTACTAAACAAAAAGGGACAGGACGAGCTAAAATGCTCCACATCTGCAAAAATTGTTCCGCCAGTAACTCGCCAAAGTCAGTACTCAGATTCGCAGAGGTAAAAAAATCACTGTCTTGAAATCCAATTTTCACAGCATGACTGGAATAGTAACCATGTTCGGGGTGATATAAAGCCATATCCATATACTCAGCAAAAGTAATTCGCCCTTGGGGACTGGTAGCAATATGATGGGCTATGGCTGTAGACAGTGCTGGGTTGGAAGTCATGAAAAAAATCTGATCATGATGTAAACAAGTCATATTCTTATAGCATACTCAAACATAATATAAGTATTTTTATTTACTATCTCGCAGATGAGTTAGCATTGATTTGATTTTTTACCGTAAAACGAGCCAAAGCCCCTGGCTTTACAAATGAGGATTTGGAATCCTTTTGAAGCAACAATCCTCCGGCTTCTAGCTGTGGGTGGTGTCAAAATATTCTCTAGCTAGGGCAAAACTTTGTATCTTCGGTAACTGACGAGGTTTCACATTCTGAATTAAGGCAAAATAATAAAATTATTTTCAATTAACTAAAAAAATTATCCTGAGCAGGGATGGAGGGTTATGAGAGGTCGATATAATATGGACTTTATCTATTTTATTTAAAATATGAATGAGCCAAGGATCAAAAGGTTTTGGGAAAAACTGAATAATATAAGGCTAATTCGCTATGTATTACTTTTAGCTCTGGGTTGGGCAATTGTGCAAGTTTTCGCTTATTTTTCCACTGTGATTGTTATTTTTATATTTGCTGCAATTTTGGCATTTTTGCTGAGTTATCCAGTGAAGTGGTGTGAACGTTTTTTACCACATGGTATTGCAGTTATTATAGTTTTTTTATCCAGTCTGCTGGTTTTGGGCGGATTAATGGCAACTCTGGGTTTTGCTATATTATCTCAATTTCAACAATTACTTGAACAAGCGCCTCAATTTGTTGATTATGTTATTTCTTTATTAAACACACTACAAAATATTCTGATTAAATTTAATTTGAAGGTCAATTTTCAATTAATTCAAGAGGAGTTACGTAATCAAATTTTATCAGGGATTGGTACGGGATGGCTAATATTTCAAGTTTTATTAAGTAATTTGGTTGATTTAATTTTGATTGCAGTTGTGGCTTTTTTTATGTTGCTCGATGGTAAAAAAGTTTGGGATTTTGTTGTCAAAGGTTTTGCTCCTAATGTTCGTGAAAAGCTGACTTTAGCAGTAAAGCAAAACTTTTTAGGTTTTTTCTGGGGTCGTTTGTTGTTATCTTTATTTTTTGGTATTTCTGTATTTGTTGTATTTATTCTTCTGGAGCTGCCTTATGCTTTATTTTTAGCAGCTATCGCCGGGGTGTTTGATTTAATTCCTGGGATTGGCGCTACAATTGGGATTATCTTAGTTGCTCTGATTGTTTTACCTCAGGGAATTTGGTTCAGTGTGCAAGTCATCATTGCTTGTATTATCCTTCAGCAAGTAGAAGAAAATTTATTGATGCCCCGCATTATGCAAGGATCAATTAATATGAATCCAGTGTTTATGTTCTTTGCATTATTAATAGGGGCAAGAGTAGCAGGTTTAGTAGGAATTTTTCTATCCATTCCTCTAGCAGGAGTATTGATTAGTATGTTTAAAATTGAAGAAATGCAGGGAGGAAGTTAATTCAGTCTTGCCTGTGAAGACTGAGGGATTCTCATGGGATTACACCATTAAGTTCCTATAGCTGTAATAATACTGATCACAACCGCTCCAAGTTATATTTACCAGTGAACGCCCCTAGCAACAATTCAGAACAAACCCAGTCACGCAAAGCGGATCACATCCGGATCTGTTTAGAACAAGATGTTCAATTTGAGCAAATTAGCAATGGATTAGAACGTTATCGCTTTAACCACTGCTGCTTACCGGAACTAAACCTCGAAGATATTGATATCAGCACTACTTTCCTGGGTAAATACCTAGCAGCACCACTGTTAATTTCTTCCATGACTGGAGGAACAGAACAAGCTGCAATGATTAACCAGCGTCTAGCTGAAGTCGCTCAACACCACAAACTTGCTATGGGTGTTGGTTCTCAGCGTGTGGCGGTGGAAAAACCCCAACTAGCTCATACCTTCGCTATGCGTAAGTACGCGCCGGACATTTTGTTATTTGCCAACTTGGGCGCTGTACAACTTAATTATAAGTATGGTTTGGACGAATGTCTCAGGATTATTGATATTTTGGCGGCTGATGCCCTGATTTTACACATTAACCCATTACAAGAGTGTATTCAGCCTAATGGTGATACTAACTTTCGAGGATTACTTGACAGGATTTACAGTTTATGCAATAAGTTAACAGTGCCGGTGATTGCGAAGGAGGTGGGCAATGGCATTTCGCCTGGAATGGCAGAAAAACTTTTAGCTGCTGGAGTCACAGCCATTGATGTGGCTGGTGCGGGTGGTACGTCTTGGGCGAAGGTAGAAAGTGAACGGGCAGAAAATCCCTTGCAGAAGCGCTTAGGTAGGACTTTTGCTGATTGGGGTTTGCCTACGGCAGAGTGTATCACAAGTATTCGGTCGATCGCTCCGGATGTGCCCTTAGTTGCTTCAGGGGGGTTACGTCACGGATTAGATGTGGCAAAAGCGATCGCTCTAGGAGCAGATTTAGCTGGTTTAGCTATGCCTTTCTTACAAGCGGCAGTTGAATCGGAAGCAGCATTGTATGATTTAGTTAATGTGTTAATTGCAGAAATAACGACTGTACTATTTTGCACTGGTAATCCTACATTAAATAATTTACAAAACTCCAAAAGTTTACAACGAATACAATGAGTTAATGGCGCTGCCATTCATCCTACATCCCCTTATGAATTAAGACGTACGACTTCTGACGGATGATGCTAAACAACTAAAATGCGTAATTTTTTTAAACAAACTTTTGCCAGTTTACTAGGTACTGTAATAGGACTGATGATTTTCTTCGGTGTCAGCATAACAGGACTCTTGTTGTTGTTATTTGCTGTTACCACTTCCAGAGATACTACTCTAGAAGTGAAAGATAAGTCAGTTGTGGTTTTTGACTTGTCAATGAACATTACCGATAAAGCGCCTGAGTCTAGCGAACTCCTGCAACGAGCATTATCAGGCGCACAAGAGCAAAGTATGACACTCCGCAGCGTTCTCGATACTTTGGAAAAAGCTAGGGTTGATCCGCGGATTGTCGGTATTTACTTAGATGCAACAAATACAACACCACTGAGTAGCATTGGTTTTGCTTCCTTGACAGAAATGCGCCAGGCGCTGGAAAAATTCCGCAAATCTGGAAAAAAGATTATCGCCTATGGCGTGGGTTTGGGGGAAAAGGAATATTACCTGAGTTCGGTAGCGGATAGGATCATCCTTAATCCTATAGGCTTGATGGAAGTCAAGGGTTTAAGTATCCAACCGATATTTCTGGCGGGGGCTTTAGAAAAGTTCGGGATTGGTGTTCAAACTGTACGAGTGGGCAAATTTAAAGGCGCAATTGAACCATTGATCCAAAAAGAGTTGAGTCCTGAAAATCGCCGACAAATACAACAATTACTCAACGATATTTGGGGAAATTGGCGAACTACGGTCAGTTCTAGTCGCAAAATTACTCCTCAACAGCTGCAAGCGATCGCAGATAGTCAGGGGTTACTGACGGCGAGTGAAGCCAAAGCTAGAGGTTTGGTGGATCAGGTAGCATACCTGGATCAGGTAGTTACTGAACTGAAAAAATTGACAGCTAGCCATGAGAAAGAAGGTACTTTCCGCCAAATTAATCTCAGTAACTATGCTCAATTATCTGGTAAATCCCCCGGTGCAGGACGCAACTCTAAAAATCAAATTGCTGTGGTTTATGCTGAAGGTGAAATTGTCGATGGTAAAGGCGAAAATGGGCAAATAGGAGGCGATCGCTTTGCTAAAATCTTTAATCGACTACGCCAAGATAACGACGTTAAAGCAATTGTCTTGCGAATTAATACTCCTGGAGGTAGCGCTACTGCATCCGAGGTGATGCAGCGAGAAGTACAACTGACTCACAAAGTAAAACCTGTTGTAGTTTCAATGGGTGATGTTGCTGCTTCTGGTGGTTACTGGATTGCTAGCGACTCCACCCGCATTTTTGCTAAACCAACCACAGTTACAGGTTCTATAGGCGTGTTCGGGGTGCTATTTAATGGACAAAAACTAGCTAATGATAATGGTATCACTTGGGATATGGTAAAAACTGCACGTTATGCCGACAGTCAAACCTTGACGCGCCCAAAATCACCCCAAGAGTTAGCAATTTATCAGCGCGGTGTTGACCGCATTTATAATTTATTCCTGGATAAAGTTGCTCAAGGTCGGAAAATACCACCAGCAAAAGTGGCAGAAATTGCCCAAGGACGAGTTTGGTCAGGGAAAGAAGCCCAAAAAATTGGTTTGGTGGATGAAATGGGTGGTATGAATGCTGCTATTGAATATGCCGTCAAGGAAGCTAAACTAGGCGACAATTGGCAATTGCAAGAGTACCCCAAAGTCACCAGCTTAGAAGAACGCTTTTTTGGATTGGCTGGTCAAGAAATCAGTAACATCGTACCAATTATTAGAGTACCAGTTGAACCATGGAATCCACTGATGGCGGAATTCCAGAAACTCAAACAGGAATTAGTTATTCTGCAAAAAATGAACGATCCTTCTGGGATTTACACCCGTTTACCCTTCAACTTTAGGCTTGAGTAGGTTGTTTATATGCGCGTTGTTATCCAGCGAGTAAAATCATCCCAGGTTACTGTTAACGGGAAAATTATCGGCAAAATTGGACAGGGACTCAATTTACTAGTAGGAATTGCCCACACCGATACTGATGCTGAACTCGATTGGATGGTGCGTAAATGTCTAGAATTAAGGCTGTTTCCCGGTACAGAAGACAATGACAAATGGCAAAAATCTGTCCAAGAAATTGGGGGTGACTTGTTGGTAATCAGTCAATTTACTCTTTATGGCCACTGTCGCAAAGGTCGCCGCCCCTCTTTTGACCAATCCGCTAACCCCCAATTAGCCGAAGAACTATACAATCGCTTTGTTAGCAAGTTGCAAATCAGTGGTTTGCAGGTAGCTACCGGTCAATTTGGTGCAATCATGCAAGTTAGCATCGAAAATGATGGACCTGTGACCTTGTTATTGGAGAAAGCAGCAAAATAGCAGCACATTAATCTTTGAAGGTAAAAATAAAATTTTATAAAGATTTCTTAGAAGTTCGTTTAATTCCATATGTTTGCGATAATGTATATAAGGATCAAATATGCGTAATCAATTTTCTTGTGCGATTGCGCAGGAATCCTAGAGCATCCCCAGGTTATATGGTCTTTTAATAATTACAAAGATTCTGTTGACTACAAAACCAAAAAATTTACAGGTCGTCCCCATCAGAATTTTTATGTGATGTTTCCGGCTACTAGCTTTCCTGTATAGCATCCACGATGAATACTCGGTAGAATTTCAGTTATGTAGTGGTGATTACCGTACAAAACCGAATTGTCTCCCCAAATAGTGGACTTTGTTGTGGTATAGTTAGGAAGTTAAGACTAGCTTTACCAACTACAATACTCCACGCATCGATAAAAATTGCCAAACGGAAAGCGGTTTTAATTAAGTATTTACCAAACAAAATCTGAATTGAATCGAGGCTATGACTCAGCAAGTGATTCACCCAATGGTGAAATTGCAACGTAACGTGCAATCACTCATCGAATCGAATATTATCAAACCAACTGACAGCATTTGGAAAATCGCATTGCTTTATGGCAATGACTGGCAGCATTGGAAACAAGAACTACAAGACTTCGGCTTTAGTATGCAAGATCCAATAGGTGAATTGCTAGAAGTGGAAGCTTGGGACGAAGAGTAAGTAATTATGACAATCACTACTCCTCATTCTTTATACTTGGCAATCAGCTAGTGCTATGGCCAGTTCTTGAGCATTTTGGTAGCGATCGCGGGGCAAATGCTGGGTAACCCGCTCAATAACTTCTCTTAGTTTAGGAGTAATTGTGGGCATCTTAGCCAAATCAAACCTGGAAGTTTGTCCTCGGTAACGATGAAACTTGAAAGGATTTTCGCCTGTGAGCAGAAAAATCAAGGTTGGCCCGATGGCATACAAATCAGATTGAGTTAAGGGTTTTCCGCGTTCTTGTTCGGGGGCGCAGTAACCCTCTGCACCAATCCGAGTGCCTGGTGTAGTCCCAATTTCCTTGACAGCGCCAAAATCCAACACTACTATCCGATTATTCGAATTCCGCACCATCAGGTTAGCTGGTTTGATATCACGGTGTATTAGTGGTGGGTTTTGGCTGTGGAGATATTGTAATATGTCGCAGGTTTGAATCATCCAATCGATGGCCTGGCTAGGTGTAACAGGACCAGTGGCATACACTTTTTTTTCTAAATCCTGTCCATGAACCAATTCCATGGCCAAGTATTTTTTGCCATCCACTACAAAAAAATCGTAATACTTGGGAATCCCCGAATGATGAAGGGATCTGAGAGTATGCGCCTCCCGTTTAAATAATTCTTGGGCTTTGGCAATTTTAGCCATGTCAGCATTCATTTGTTTTAAAACCAACAACTGTGGTTTTCCTTCAATTCCACCTGCTGCATGCCAAGCCAGATAAGTAGTACCCATACCTCCCTGTCCTAAAGTTCGTAATACCTGATATTGGCGAATTTTTTGTTGAACTGAAAGAGGTTGACCGCAATGAATACAAAATAGATTGTTCGGTGAATTGCCTTCGTGATTGCAACCGTAGGCTAAATTAGCCCATGTGTTTTCTTTCGCCTCGCTACCTTGAGGCGATAGCTTTAAAGTATCTGGTATGTCCTGCAATTGGAATTGTAATATTGGTCCTCCCTGTGCCAGTTGCAGCAAGCAATTATCCGCTAAATTACACTGAAGGACAAGGATACCGTCTACAAAAGTGCCATTAGTGCCTTGACTAATCATCTGCCAAGAAGGAACATTTTTATTTTTGGCAAAATTAACTCGCCTCAGTTCCAAGTGGTGCCGCGAAACCAAACTATCAGATAAAACCACATCATTATCCACCGCGCGACCAATGCGAATTACGGAGGAATTTTCAAAGTACCACTGCTGGAGTGGCGTTTTTTGCGGTTCTAACAGAGTCAGAATAACCACAATAGGACCTGCATGAACTGAAAATTAGGTTTTAGAATTGGAGGTGGGGAAATAGTTCACGACTTCCCACTTTTTATGTATTTTATATGTATTTTTAACTGTTATGTGATTCCCCATAATTTGGGCAAAGTTTAATCCGAACAATTATAGCAGTAATATTGTCGTGACCATTATATTGGTTAGCTAAATCAATTAATTCTGTAACTCCCTGTTCCAAATTAGCACCAGAACTTAGTAGGGGAACCAAAAGATTCTTGCCATGAATTTCCAATAATTCATTATCCGATAAACCATCCGATACCAGGATGAAAAGGCTATCTTCAGTAATCTCGAGAAATTCTACATCGGGATAAACCGAGTTTTGATCACGAGGACCCAAGGCTTGAGTTAATTGATAGGCATCTGGACGAGCATAGGCTATGCTAGGCTCCACTCCCCGATAAATTTCTCGTTGACCTACTTCATGATCTACAGTGATTTGTTCTAATCCCTGCTGGTGTGTGAAGCGGTAAAGGCGACTATCTCCCACATGGGCCACTGCTGCTTGAGTACCTTGAATTAAGAGCATAACCAACGTAGTGCCCATGCGATTGATACCCGCACGAGATTCTTGTTGATTTACCTCATAAATTGCTTCATTAGCTAAATATACTGCCTCATAGAGCATATTTTGGCTCGGTATTTGGTCACTAATCCAATGTTGAGCAAAATATTCCCTGAGAGTAGTAACAGCCAACTCGCTTGCTACCTCACCCCCTGCATGTCCACCCATACCATCACAGAGAATATACAAACCACGGGCTTGTACAACACGCTTATGGGGCAATTCCTGCTTGTAAATTTTTGTGTCAATACCAAAGGAGTCCTCATTGTGATTGCGTTGACTACCTACATCAGTGAGTCCGGCATCATCCAAACTACTCAATTGCATTGAGAGTACAATAGTTGGTACATTATCCTTGTCGCCAGAAACATCTTCTAAATCATCTAACTGCAAAATCGTGGGTGCAGTGGTACTTGTTTCTTCCATCGGATCAGAAGTTGTCATCATGGGTGTTTCTAATTCAGTAGCGATTTCTTCTATACGCCATCGCAACTGCTCAACTGTCTGAATTTTATCTGATTCCAAATCTTCTAAAACGTTTATTATGGAACCAAATTGAGTGCATTGGGACTGTCTATATAGTGTCTGCCAAACTTGACCCAATGCTTTAATTGTTAAAGGCTTTCTGGCAAGTATTTTTCCTTGACCCTCTCGAGAGCATGCCATATTCGGCTGTTGATTGATTGATTCTACATATAAGCGCTGTAGTGCTAGTGTTTGGTCTTGATCTAAGCGCAGATTGGACAAATCCAACAAGCTTTGACGACAATTTACTGTTTCTAATAAAGTCCAGAGTTTTGTCATCCGATACATGCAGTCTAGGATTTGTAAGGTAGAGGTTGTTTCAGCTTGCCATAAGTCAAGTAGATATTGCCAATCTGAACGGTCTTCAATGAGTAGCACCTGCATATCATACTGTTGCCAGACATCATGAATTGCTGGTATGCTTGGGTGACTTGGGGACTGCAAGATAATATAAGCCTGAGCAAGGTGAGAAATTCCACTGAGTTCAACTGATGGCTGTTGCCCATTGGCTAGCATGACCTCAATCGGCGATATTTGGTATGGCTGACAGTCCAAGACTTTCACCGATATTTCCGCATTGGAGATATTTTCCTTTACATCTGGTAGCGATTCTAGCAGTTGATAACGTTGTTTTGGGTCTAAATAAGAACCTATTGTCAGTTGTAATAAAGAGATAGCCGAAGTATAGGCGGTTTCTGGAACATCTTGTTCTTTAGTCCTGTGTTCTTTTTCATTCCCAATTCTCAGTTCGCAGTTCCCAGTCTCAGATTTAGTGATAATTGCCTGCCAAACTGTCCCGCACTCAGCCCCACAGTTATGACAAAGTTGTGCATTTACAGGCACTTCGGTACTGCACTCTGGGCAAACCTTATGGGTCAGGGACGCACCACAGCTTTGACAGAATTTGTTAGCACTGGGGTTTTCAAATTTACACTGAGGGCACATCAGCATAGTGGAAGTTCCTTCATTCCCGTTCCAAGCTGCTTCTAGTCACTAATATCCAAAGTGCCACAATTAGTAGCCCCTGCCTAGAGTAAAAGTACAATAAATCCTGGTTTAGCCAATGATTTTTGGTAGCAGAATTAATTATGAGTTACATTAGGCTAATCTTTTAAATGATGGCAGCTAACTTTTCTTCTCATTGCCCTGAGTCAAGGTGAAGAATTCTAGCTTCACTTTACCCTGGTAGTAATAGCCCTAGATAGTTGTTTGTACTTTTTAGGCAAACTATGCAACAATTTGAGTTCTGAGGGCATAAGGTGACGCCACTGACCCAGCTGTAAACCATTGAGATTGAGATGGGCTATGCTGACCCTGACTAATCGCAACGTAGGAAATCCTACAGTCGCAGTCATTCGCCGCACTTGACGATTTTTTCCTTCAGTCAATGTCATTTCTAACCAAGACGTAGGGATACTCTTGCGAAATCTAATTGGCGGGTTACGTTCAGGAAGATGGGGATGTTCTAAAAACAATCTTACTTGCGCTGGTTGAGTGCGGTAATTTTGAATTTCCACACCCATTTGTAACTTGTTGAGAGCATCTGCACTAGGAATACCCTCTACTTGCACCCAGTAAGTGCGTTGATGTCCAAAACAGGGATGAGCGAGGCGATGTTGCAATTGTCCATCATTGGTCAATAATAATAAACCTTCGCTATCCCAATCTAAACGTCCCACAGGATAAACATCGGGAACCGGGATATAATCCTTTAGGGTATTATGTTTAGATGTTTCCTGGGTAAATTGACTCAGAACTCCATAGGGTTTATAAAAAAGAATATATCGATAATGGTTAGCCATTAGTTGTTAGTTGTTGCTCATAAGTCAATTTTAATTCCATTGACCTGGGCCCCGACCTGTGAGAAAAATTCCCAAACATTGAGGACAACCATCCTCAAAAACTAATAATTTAACTCATAAATGATTAACATTCCCACCCGTATTACTAACCGGGGTGGTACAATTTCACTCATGCTAGGGGTGCCTGAACATTCAGGCTGAGATCACACCCTTAACACCTGAGTCTGGCTAATACCAGCGGAGGGAAGCTGTTTATCGAGGAATTCAATATGCGGACAGAATGGGTTGCCAAGCGTCACGGACAAAGTAATGTAACTCAAATGCATTACGCACGCCAGGGTGTTCTTACTGAAGAAATGTGCTATGTGGCCAAGCGGGAAAATCTACCTGCTGATCTCATTCGTGAAGAAGTGGCGCGGGGACGGATGATTATTCCCGCTAACATTAATCACACTAACCTGGAACCGATGTGCATTGGCATCGCTTCTAAATGTAAAGTCAATGCTAATATTGGCGCTTCTCCCAACTCTTCCAATCTTCAAGAAGAAGTAGATAAGTTAAATCTCGCCGTGAAATATGGTGCTGATACCGTGATGGATTTGTCCACAGGTGGTGGTAACTTAGATGAAATTCGCACTGCTATTATTAATGCCTCATCTGTTCCCATTGGCACAGTACCAGTTTACCAAGCTTTGGAAAGTGTCCACGGCAAAATTGAAAATCTCACCGCCGATGACTTTCTTAACATTATTGAAAAACACGCCCAACAAGGTGTAGATTATCAAACTATCCACGCCGGGATTTTAATTGAACATTTACCTTTGGTGAAAAACCGTATTACTGGTATTGTGTCCCGTGGTGGTGGTATTTTGGCGCGGTGGATGCTACACCACCACAAACAAAACCCTCTATATACCCACTTTCGAGACATCATTGATATTTTCAAAAGATACGATGTTTCCTTCAGTTTGGGAGATTCCCTCCGTCCTGGCTGTACTCATGATGCCTCAGATGCTGCACAATTGGCAGAACTTAAAACCCTCGGACAGCTAACCCGCAAGGCTTGGGAAGATGATGTACAGGTGATGGTCGAAGGACCTGGACACGTACCAATGGATCAAATTGAGTTCAATGTCCGCAAA
The DNA here is from genome assembly GCA_016124525.1 of Nostoc sp. RI_552. Classification (GTDB taxonomy): domain Bacteria; phylum Cyanobacteriota; class Cyanobacteriia; order Cyanobacteriales; family Nostocaceae; genus Umezakia; species Umezakia ovalisporum. Next base: position 41,872 of record WGNO01000005.1, read on the forward strand.
CAAATGGAAGAGTGTTCAGAAGCACCTTTCTATGTGTTGGGACCTTTGGTAACAGATATTGCTCCCGGTTATGACCATATTACCTCCGCCATTGGGGCAGCTATGGCTGGCTGGTATGGTACAGCTATGCTCTGTTATGTCACACCTAAAGAACATTTGGGTTTACCGAATGCTGAAGATGTGCGCAATGGTTTGATTGCTTATAAAATAGCGGCTCATGCTGCGGATATTGCTAGACATCGCCCCGGTGCAAGAGACATAGATGATGAACTTTCTAAAGCCCGTTATAACTTTGATTGGAATCGTCAGTTTGAGTTGGCTTTAGACCCGGAAAGGGCTAAGGAATATCACGATGAAACTCTACCAGCAGATATTTATAAAACTGCTGAGTTTTGTTCTATGTGTGGTCCTAAGTTCTGTCCGATGCAAACCAAAGTTGATGCTGATGCTTTGACTGAACTTGAGAAGTTCTTGGCGAAGGAACCTGTAGGTCAGGGTTAAGTCAACTATCATTAAATATCGTTGCTGGGTGCAACCCAGTAACGATATTGGTGTCGAGGTTAACTGTGCACCAAACCAAATTCTGATATTCAAGTTAAATCCTAAAAATCAATGAGTGAAGCAATTAAATGGACTGCTGAAGCTGAGGCTAAACTCAAGGAAATTCCTTTTTTTGTCCGTCCCTTTGCCCGCAAAAAAATTGAAACTTATGCTGGAGAGAATAGTATATTTTTAATTACTCTGGAAGTTTACGAACTGGTTAAAAAACAATTTAACTAGAATTTTAACTAATATGATTTGTAGCACAACTACAGTTCAATCTCACGCATGGTCGCAAAGAGTTTTTATGAGTGTTTATGATACGGCGGATTTCACCTGGGTGAGGTATACCTGTAGAGTAAATATGTGGGTAGTACAAGATTTTTATTATTCATTTGTGTAGTTTATTTATCTGTAATATGGTTTAAGTAATTAAATTGTTTTGATATGAGATATCTATTTAAAAATAATCTGTTAGAAGTTTTAGCCGACAGAGGAAAATTAAAATGGGATATTTCCAGAACTGCTTACCTGTCAATACTACCGCGAATATCCTCTCAAATACTGTGTGAATAATGGGCGATCGCCTATGCTAAAAGTGTCAAACTGACAAAGTATGATGCCTTGGGCGATCGCTTGGCAATGAAATAAAAGTAAGTGTATTTAGCTTGTTTATAATACAATCTAATTATAGTTGTTTATTTAAACATCGAGGCTGGCTAAAAGTGAACAGTTCTAACAGTTCATTAAACATGGTAGAACACTCTTCAAATATTGGAGTTGTAGAGCAACACGCCAGTCAAAAAGAATTACAACCTTTAACCAAAGGATTTCAACTGCAATACACACATCCTCACGGAAAACTTTATCAAGGTAATTCAATAGATTGGCTGGCGTCCCTTGAATCTGAAACTGTTGATTTGGTCTTTGCTGACCCACCTTATAATATTAAAAAAGCTGCATGGGATAATTTTGAGAATCAAGAGGAATATATTGATTGGTCTATTCAATGGATTAGTGAAGCTTCACGTATTCTTAAGTCTACTGGCTCTCTTTATGTTTGTGGTTTTTCGGAAATACTAGCTGATTTAAAGTATCCTGCATCAAAGTATTTTAACAGTTGTCGTTGGTTAATTTGGCATTACAAAAATAAAGCTAACTTAGGTCATGATTGGGGACGTTCCCATGAAAGTATTATTCATTTTCGTAAATCTGATTTTGTTAAAATCAACATTGATGATGTGCGAATTCCTTATGGTGCACATACATTAAAATATCCCTCTCACCCACAAGCAGAAACAAGCGCCTACGGAAAAGGAACAACGAAGAAACACAATAGCTGGACACCTCACCCAAAAGGTGCGAAGCCTAAAGATGTAATTGAGATTCCTACTACTTGTAATGGTATGGGTGAGAAAACACCCCATCCAACTCAAAAGCCAGAAGAATTGATCAGAAAATTCGTGCTTGCATCTTCTGAAAAAGGAAATTTGATTGTTGATCCATTTTCAGGATCAGGAACAACTATCGTAGTTGCAGAACAACTTAATCGTTATTGGATGGGATGTGATCTCAGTGTTGAGTATAACTATTGGGCAACTAAACGATTAGAAAATGTCCTTCCCATGACTAAAGAACAATGGATAGCCTTTGATCGTAAAAATGCAGAACGAAGGGACTCTATCAGATGAGGGTAAAACATATGATCAATTATGCAGATTAGGGAGAGTCCCAGGGTGACCCTAATTCCCGAACTACTGAGCTAACTCTTGATATCGTTGTTGAATATCAGCAATTGTGAACACCGCCTGAAAGTTCAACCCCACAGACTGGTAAAACTCAGCCCCTCCTTGTAGTCTATCTACAAGTGAAATTACAGTATCAACTGTATAACCAGCTTCGCGAAGACGCTCAACGGCTTTCATGGCTGATTTCCCTGTAGTGACTACATCTTCTAAAACCATGACTTTTGCGCCTTCTGGCAAATTAGGCCCTTCTATATATGCCCTTGTACCATGACCTTTAGCTTCTTTACGAATGATCAGGGCTGGTATGGGGCGATTTTCATAAGCCGAAACTACACTCACAGCCGACACGATCGGGTCTGCACCCAATGTTAAACCTGCTACAGCTTGGGTATCTGTAGGTAATAAGGATAAGAGAATGCGACCAATAGCTAAAGCCCCTTGGGGGTGGAGTGTTACCTGCTTACCGTTAATGTAGTAAGAACTGCTTTGTCCAGAAGAAAGGATAAAATTACCCTCTTGATAAGCGAGTTGGCAAAATAAATCTAGTAGCTGCTGGTGGAGGGTGGTTAAATCAGCAGTGGCTGCACAAATATTTGATTTCGTCAAGGTTACAGTAGTATCCGTATTACAAAACAGGCACAGTTGTGTTACACCAAAGGTGGAACTGATGAGAGTTCTGAACTAGCATAAGTTAATATTTACCCAAAGGCAAAAACTCAAGTACATACAAGATGGCCTTGAATGGAGTCTTGGGTCAGGAGTTAGAGAATCCAGGGTGCAGGAGTTGAACCTGCCTTGGGCGAATTATGAGTTCGCTGCCTCAACCGCTCGGCCAACCCTGGTTTAAATGCCATTGTAGCGTAATTTTGCCGATTGTGTGTACTCAACTTAGATATTTATAGTACATATTTCCTCGGAAATAGTGCAAACTAGTATTGATTAAGTTCCTTTAAGGATTGAAAAACATAGCTTCAATACTTTTCATCTTCAATACGCTTAGAATAAGGCAGAATTTTTCCGCAATGGCTTGTCAGCGATGAAAATAAATTCCACTGTACTTCTAACCTTAATGTTGTTAATCCTCATGCTGGGTGCAGGTTCTGTGAGTGCGTTTTTAGGTTTTGAAATGGGTAGTTCAGCCCTCAAAGGTGTGACAACACCAGATGGCCGCCCCAGGACCAAATTTCCTGGTAGTAAGGCCAATAACTCTCCACAGTTAGGGGTGACACTACTGAAAGAAGATGAGATCTTGAAAATTGTCAAAGCTCGAATTGAGGGTAAGACCAAGGCGGCTAAATCAGAAAAGTTAGAGGAAGATGACCAGGAAACCAAAACCAGTAAGCCGAAGCCCAAAGAAAAACCCCCAGCGGTGGTTGTAGAAAAACTTGAACCAGGATTTCCAATTATTGCTGAGAGTGAGGGTGTAACTTTTGCAGTGCAATCTGTTCGCTACTCTGGGGGCGATTTACTCATGAGAGTGAATATGCAAAATCAAAGTAGTGATACTGTGCGCTTCTTGTATACTTTCTTAGATGTTAGTGACGACAAAGGACGAACATTGAGTGCTAGCACGGACGGGTTACCAACTGAATTACCGGCTAAGAGCCCAGCTGTTTCAGGTACGGTAATTATTCCTACAGCTCTACTGGATGACGTGAATAAGATATCTCTTTCTCTAACAGACTATCCTGCTCAAAAACTGAAGCTAAAGGTGTTAGATGTTCCTGTAGAAAGGTAGATGGGGCTGGGTTTGGGGACTAGAAACTGGGAAGGAAAATTATTTTTCAATACCCGCTATCAAATTCCTGATACCCAAGACCTAATAGCTGACAATAAATTTCTCAGACTTAATCCCAGAATGGGGGCGTAATTTTTACACGAGCTTTGGCGGTGAGTGGTTTTTATAGTTTAATTTGGACTGATTTAGGGCTGAGACTGTTAACAGTACTATTGCTGATTGCCATCAATGCTTTTTTTGTGACGGCAGAGTTTTCAATGGTAACAGTACGGCGATCGCGTATTCATCAGCTTGTTCAGGCTGGTGACATCCCCGCCATTGCTGTTGAGGGATTACAACGTAGCATTGAAAGATTATTGTCTACAACTCAGCTAGGCATTACGCTTTCTAGTTTAGCCTTGGGTTGGATTGGGGAAAGTTCGATTGTCATAGTGCTGAAGTCATGGCTGAAATCTTGGCCTTTGCCTTTAGGAATGAGTGATTTTCTGACTCATTCCCTATCAATTCCCATAGCCTTTTTTTTGATAGCCTATCTACAAATTGTTTTAGGTGAACTATGTCCTAAATCAGTAGCTATGTTGTACTCAGAGGATTTGGCCAGGTTTTTGGGGCCTTTGGTAAAAGCGATCGTCAGGTTTTTTAACCCCTTTATCTGGATTCTCAACCAATCAACCCGATTTTTGTTGCGGCTTTTTGGTATTGAATATACTGGTCAAAGTTGGCGATCGCCCGTTACTCCGGAGGAATTACGGCTTATTATCTCAACAGAACGAGAATCAACAGGTTTACAGCTTTCAGAGCGGGAATTGCTGAATAATGTTTTTGAGTTCGGCGATGTCACAGCTAAAGATGTGATGATCCCCCGGACTGGTATTGTAGCCCTGTCCCAAGATGCCACTTTCCAAACTTTACTTCAGCAGATGATATCTACTGGTCACTCCCGCTATCCCATCATGGGAGAGTCTTTGGATGACATTCGCGGCATAGTTTATTTCAGAGATTTGGCACAACCATTGGCAATGGGGATACTGACTCCAGAAACAAACATCGAACCCTGGATGCGTCACGCACGATTTGTACCTGAGCAAACGCCTTTAAGTCAACTACTACCTATGATGCAGCAAGAGAAGCCAGCTATGGTGATAGTTGTCAATGAGTTTGGCGGTACTGTGGGATTAGTGACAATCCAAGATGTAATTGCCGAGATTATTGGTCACCCAGGGGAACCAGACAGTATTGACGAATTGCTCGTGGAAATGTTGGACAACCAAACGTTTTTGGTGCAAGCCCAAATTAACCTCGAAGATCTCAACGAGGTTTTACATCTCAACTTACCCCTAACAAAGGAATACCAAACTCTGGGTGGTTTTGTGCTGTATCAACTCCAAAAAATACCTGTCCAAAATGAAACCTTCTGCTATGACAATCTTGAATTTACACTAGTATCAGCCGAGGGACCACGTCTACATCAAATTCAAGTAAGACGCTTAGAAGCTAAGTAAAAGCATTGGTAATTGGCTATAGATAAGAGTATATTTTTTACTTTTAACTTTGACTTTTCCCCTAAGCATAAGGTAATGGATCTTGCAAACCCAACTCGGTAAAAGCTGCTAGCCTTAAACGACAAGAATCACAAACACCACAAGGGACTTCGTTACCTGCATAGCAAGACCAAGTTAGCTCCCAAGGAACCCCTAATTTATTACCCAGTTGGATGATTTCGGTTTTTCTTAAGTCAATTATGGGGGCAACAATTTTGATTGGGTTGCCCTCACGTCCTTGTTTCGTTCCTAGCTGGAAAACTGTCTGCATCGCTTGGATATAGTCAGGACGGCAGTCAGGATATCCAGAGTAATCTAGGGCGTTAACACCAATGTACACTCGTCCAGCTGCGATCGCTTCAGCATAGGCGAGTCCAAAGCTTAAAAAGATGGTATTACGTGCAGGTACGTAGGTAACTGGAATATTTTGACACATTTCTTCTAGGGAGCGCTCTTGGGGTAAATTAATTGTGTCGTCTGTCAGTGCTGAACCACCCCATTGTCGTAAGTCAAAATCGACGACCTGATGTTTAACGACCTGAGCTTTTTGAGAGACGAGGAAGGCTGAATGCAGCTCTCGCCGATGTCGCTGGTGGTAATCAAAAGAAATCGCGTAACATTCATAACCATCAGCTTTTGCTTGATACAAAACTGTGGAAGAGTCTAATCCTCCAGACAATAAAATTACAGCTTTCATCTCGGTTTCAAGTTTTAGAATTCCCATCCCCAAATCACACTTCAACAAAATGGCAGAAACAATGCTACAGTCCTCCTAAACCCATATTTGGTAATGGTATTTTTTACTGTTACCATAGCTAAACAAAACTGCCCATACCAGTGACTGGAGAAAGGTAGACGGCTGAACATGTAGAAATCACAGATAATTATGCAAAAATGTTTGAGTGTTTGAGTAATGGCAATTCCCAATATATTCTTTTTTCATACAAACATCGCTGTGCAATGGTCTCAAAATTCTGTATTGTTCATAACAAAATCGGAATATTTGCCAATTATGCCAAGTTAAATATTGATCCCAAACATTAATTTCCCATGGGTTTTTATGAGTTATTACTTAGGTCTTCATTCGTTTATAAAGTCAAGGCAAACACATAACATATTTTATGTAAACAATAAAATACTGATGAATTTAAAACTGAATATACAAAAGAAAGGCAAATTTCGGGAACTGATTACAAAGTTTGAAATTCTTCATAAATGTAACCTCTATGTTACCATCTGGATGGTTTTCGACAGAGCATAACTGGCTTTCAAGTATAAATGCTAACAGCTGTAGCGGCTCTAAATTTGGTGGTTGAGGAGAGAATAATAGTGCAAAATAGCATGTCAGTGGCAGAACTAAATTCATATACACAGCGCAATCAGCCAAAACCAATTCGCATAGGCGTGATTGGGGTGGGTAACATGGGACAACATCACGCTCGCATACTGAGTTCAATGAAAGATGTTGAACTAGTTGGTGTATCAGACATTAATGTTGAACGAGGCTTAGAAACAGCTAGTAAATACAAGGGACACTTTTTTGAAGACTACTGTGACCTGCTACCGCATGTGGAAGCAGTTTGTATTGCTGTGCCCACCCGCCTACATTACGCAGTAGGCATCAATTGTCTGTTGGCGGGGATTCATGTTTTGATTGAAAAGCCAATTGCTGCGAACATTTCTGAGGCAGAATCCTTAGTCAATGCTGCTGCTGATTCTCAGTGCATTTTGCAAGTGGGTCATATTGAGCGTTTCAATCCAGCATTTCAAGAACTGAGTAAAGTTCTGAAAACAGAAGAGTTGCTGGCGATAGAGGCTCATCGCATGAGTCCTTACTCAGATCGGGCAAATGATGTTTCGGTGGTGCTGGATTTAATGATCCACGACATTGACCTGCTATTGGAACTAGCTGCGTCTCCAGTGGTGAAGTTAACCGCTAGCGGTACTCGTTCTTTGGATTCCGGTTATTTGGATTACGTAACAGCCACCTTGGGTTTTGCTAATGGTATTGTTGCTACTTTAACTGCCAGCAAAGTCACTCACCGGAAAATCCGCCGCATTGTGGCTCACTGCAAAAACTCATTTACAGAAGCAGATTTCCTCAACAATGAAATTTTAATTCACCGACAAACAAATCACAACAATCTGACTGACCATCGACAAGTGTTTTACAGACAGGATGGTTTGATTGAGAAAGTTTACACGACAAATATTCAACCTCTGAGCGCAGAATTAGAGCATTTTGTCAATTGCGTACACGGTGGTAATCAACCCTCGGTAGGTGGTGAACAAGCCCTTAAAGCTCTCAGATTGGCAAGCTTAATTGAGCAAATGGCATTGGAAGACAGGGTTGTGAATCCATTGGATTGGCAATCTGAATCGAGAGTGCAATCATTAACCCCAACAGTTTAAAAAATAGAACTGGGGAATGGGGAATTGGAGAATCAACTTTCGATTTTGGATTGACGAGCTTTGTCCCATAGGCAGGGAGTACTTTAAATTACATTCAAATCCTCAATCTAAAATTTAAAATTTATTACTCATTTCTCCCCATCCCCTGGTTGTTTTCCACTCATTAAGCGGAGATCATTAGATTGGGTATAAATGCAATGCTTGAATGGATAATCAGTATAGTTAACTCTTTGGGCTATTGTGGAATTGCTCTGCTGATGTTCATAGAGAACCTTTTTCCCCCCATTCCTTCAGAATTGATTATGCCACTAGCTGGATTTACGGCCAGGGCAACCCCAGACAAGCTCAATATCTTTGGCGTATTTTTCGCAGGACTTTTAGGTTCGGTAGCAGGCTCGTTTATATGGTACTATCCGGGTAAGTTTTTGAGTGAAAGGCGTTTAATAACCTTAGTTGACCAGTACGGACACTGGTTGACTATATCCAGACAGGATATCACCAAGGGCAAGCAGTGGTTTGACAAGCAGGGCAATAAAGCAGTACTAATTGGTCGCCTTGTACCGGGAATCCGCACCTTGATTTCTGTTCCCGCAGGCATGAACAATATGCACTTGCTGCCATTCCTATTTTATACAACTCTGGGTAGCGCTGCTTGGGTAGGTTTGCTAACATACTTAGGGTACGTTTTGGGTAGTCATTATGAACTTGTGGAAAACTACATTGCCCCAGTCTCTAAAATCGTCCTTGCCAGTCTGGTACTGATATTTGTTGGCTGGTTACTCAATCGTCAGCGCAAAAGGACTGACATTTGAAACGTAACTGCTTTTAGTTGTAATGGGGGGTTACATCTGCTGAAAATTCGCCTAGACTATGGGAAATATTACTGAACTGGTGTTGGTGTTCTCGCAACTTCTCCTCAAAAAATTCAGCGTTCCGCAGGAAAAGTGTTGCTTAAACTAAACATTGAGAGTACTTGTAGCTGGACTTGACGGAACTTAGAATTTTTAGTACCTCAAATCTTTGTAAGATGGGCATGATAAATTTTTAAAATTAAGTAAGGATTAGGAGCTTTTATGACAGACCAACCTTCCGCAGCTACTCCAATGAACGCCGCTGCCATACCTCTAAATAGGATGTCAGCATCTACCCCAATGAATGCTAATCCTGCAACCAGTAGGTTAGGTATTGGCAACGGCAAAGCTATTCTCAGTGTTGACTTAGGCAGAACTTCCACCAAAACTTGTATCAGCCGCGAACCAGGTAGTGTAGAGTTTGTACCTGCCAACGTTAAAAAAATGTCCATACAAGAGATTAAAGGTGGCGTTTTTGAAGCCAGAGCTACTGATCCTCTGATGGATTTATGGTTGGAGTATCAAGGACTTGGATATGCTGTTGGTCAGCTAGCAGCAGACTTTGGGGCGAATTTAGGAGTCGGCCAGTCTAAAGTAGAGGATGCACTGATCAAAGTTTTAGCAAGTGCAGGCTACTTCAAGCTCAAAGACGAAATCTCAGTGATACTTGGTCTGCCTTTCCTTTCTGTAGAGCAATTTGAAAAAGAAAAGGCCCAGTTGACCAGCCAGGTGACTGGACCTCATGTCTTGAACTTCCGAGGTGAACAAGTATCGCTGAATATTACCAAGGTTTGGGTAATGCCAGAAGGTTATGGCAGTCTTCTGTGGTCTGAAGCCCAACCTAAGACAGGTGGTAAAGTTCCCGATTTCACTAAAATATCCGTAGCAATTGTGGATATTGGACATCAAACCATTGATCTTTTGATGGTAGATAACTTCCGTTTCGCCCGTGGTCTTTCTCAAAGTGAAGAGTTTGGGATGAACAAGTTCTATGAAATGGTGGCCGCGGAAATAGAAGGAGCTAATAGTCAATCTTTAGCTCTTATTTCTGCCGTCAACAAATCCAAAGGGGAACGCTTCTATCGTCCTAAAGGTGCTAGCAAGCCCACTAACCTCGATGATTTTCTCCCCAACCTCATAGAAATGTTTTCTCGAGAAATTTGTACTCGTGTGTTAGCCTGGTTGCCAGAGCGCGTCACCGATGTAATTATCACTGGAGGGGGCGGTGAATTCTTCTGGGAAGACGTTCAACGTTTACTTAAAGAAGCTCAAATTACAGCCCATTTATCGACTCCTTCGCGTCAAGCTAACGCCTTGGGGCAGTATATTTATGGGGAGGCGCAATTGTCCGCCGGTCGAGCTGGTAAGGCTTAAAACTAATGTTCCAATGGTCAAAAAAGGTAGTTAAATCGGTCACGTTCAACCCTGAAGTTGCTGATGAAAGTTTGTTAGCAGTTGTGGAAAACTATTTAGAACAACTACCTGACAAAACTTTTAGTGAAATCTGCAAGGAGGCTTTATGGCAATTTTTATGCGTACCGGAAGCTGCAAAACCTAGTCCAAAAACAGCAGCAACAGATTCGGTTGAAAAAAAAATCGATGAACTGCAACGTCAAGTGGCTGACCTAGAGGAACGTTTGTTTGCTAAGGAATCCCATCGATTGGAGTCGATAGAAAGCCATATTTGGCAACTGACGCAACAAATAGCGCATTTGACAAATATGGTTATTGAGCAGCCAGTTAATCAATCTTCAACTCCATCAACACCATTACCAACTTATACTGATAACCCTCCTGAAGAGGTTGATCCGGTCATCAGTCGCTTAAGCCAGTTTCTTGATGATTTTTAAGAAACAATTAGCTTTTTGAGAATTTTCGCTGCTTTTAGCAATCCTTAATAGTTTTTACTATTAAGGATTATTAATATTTTTGATAACTTAAATTAAGTGAATATACTAGATTGACAGTATGGCAGAGTGACAAAAATTGGCAATATCTGGGAGAATTTCTACTACTGTAACTATCAGCCAACTTGCTATACGTCTTTATTTTATTGACTGCTAGGGCAGAAACTCCGGCGTTGCCGACGGGTGATGGCAGATCCTCTGGAATCGGCGCAGGCAATCAGAGTTAAGCAAATGTCATTCTGGTATTTGATATTGCAATTCACCAAGAGCAAAATTTTTAAGAAATATTAAGAAATTCTTATTAAAGAATATTGCAATATATTGATTTAATTGTTAGCGTGTGTATTGGTAACGATGCTGATAAATGCTCTGAATTTAAGAGAGATAGAAGTTATGAGCTATATCCATTCAGCCAATTGTGTGAGGTGTTGATTTTTAGTCTGAAACACAAGGCAGGAATGTGTCGAATCAACAATATAAATTAGTCCAGGAATATTTTGTTGCCAAAGGCTTATTTACCTTTTGATTTCAATAATCACTGATTATTTGTCTTACCTTCTGCAAGGGGGTGAGTGGCTTTGATTGTGTCTGTAGGTAACAACTCACACTGGGGTAAGACCACAATTTTGGAGGTTCAAACCAATGAATATTCAAGGCAAAGTTGCTCTAATTACTGGAGCTTCCCGTGGTATTGGTAAGGCGATCGCTCTGGCGCTAGCCCAACGAGGAATCAAGCGGCTAATGTTAGTAGCACGTGATCGCCAAAAGTTAACCGCAGTGGCTAACCAAATTGAAGCAATGGGTGTGGAAACTATCATCCTATCTATCGATTTGACAAAAACAGTCGAAGTAAATATTGCCATTGCCCAATTGTGGCGCAACTATGGACCAATTCATTTGCTAGTTAATTGTGCAGGGGTGGCATATCAAACCTCATTTTTGCAAACAAAACTACCCCGAGTCCAAGAAGAACTCTCGGTGAATTTATTGGGAATGTACAACCTCACCAGCCTCATAGCCCGACGCATGGTGAGCCAAAGACAAGGGACAATTGTCAATGTGTCAAGTTTGATGGGAAAAGTAGCTGCACCGACGATGGCGACCTACTCAGCTACCAAGTTTGCCATTCTGGGGTTCACCCAAGCCTTGCGTCGTGAACTTGCTGAACACAACATCGCTGTAATTGCCTTATTGCCTTCCTTAACAGACACAGATATGGCCCGTGACTTAAAATTATTTCGCTGGGTTATCCCCATGACTCCCGAACAAGTAGCACAAGTACTTGTCTCTGGGTTGCAAAAAGATGCACCTGAAATTTTAGTTGGTTGGCAAAGTCATTTAGCAGTTTGGTGTCAACGCTTGGCTCCTTGGTTGCTAGAAATAATTTTACAAATCGCTACTCCCTCTACCTTGACCAAACCAGAACGTTCCGTAAAACCGAGTTTCATGAAGAAAATTTATCGTTTTAGCGATTTATTATGGTCAAGAACATGAATTATCTTTACAGTCAAAATCTAGTAGTTTTATACTACGGTCAAGAAATTTTGCCTTGCAGATAAAAATAGCAATAGTAAATTAAATAGAAGATATTGACCGCAATTAGCACTTCTTTCCCGACGAAAAAACCCTCAAACCCTCATTTCTTTGTGATACTTATAACTTGCTTATAAGTAACTAATAAGTCTAGCCAAATTTGTTTTTCCAACAGACAGTAAACAAAATTTATCGGCAAGCATAACACAAACATGGGAATATCTTGTCAGACTGCACCGATGATAATTACCGGGTTTGCCTGTTCTCATAGTGGTTGATGGAAAATGACCAAATTGAGAATTGCATGGCTTGGAGCATTGATTTTATTCGGGCAAGATTTGAGTGACACAACTTATTTCAGAGCAACCATAAATGCTGACATTGCCTACTATGCTTCCTTTTTTGCCTGAAATCATCGACGAGTTACCAAATATTTGTGGTTGGGAACCAGAGGTGATTTCTGTAGTTAACCATGATGCACCTGTGTTTTTGCCCTCAACAAATATCCACTTAGAGGATGTAAAGGCAGTTTTTACCATCGCTTTACATATGCACCAGCCAACTATTCCTGCTGGACAGGATGGGGGATTAATCAGCAACTTGCAATATATGTTTGAACATCCCTACGAAAGAGACAACCACAACGCCACGGCTTTCGCTTCTTGTTACAGCCGTATGGGAGAGTTGATTCCAGAGCTTATCCATCAAGGTTGCAATCCCCGTGTGATGTTGGATTACTCTGGTAATCTTTTGTGGGGACTCAGACAAATGGGACGCAACGATATTTTAGATAATCTCAAACGTATTACCTGCGATCCCACTTATCAACCTTATGTAGAATGGCTAGGGACAATGTGGAGTCATGCAGTGATTCCTTCTACACCCATACCTGATATTAAATTGCATATCCTAGCGTGGCAACATCATTTTGCAGCAATCTTTGGTTGGAAAGCACTGGCGAGAGTCAAAGGATTTTCACCCCCAGAAATGCACCTACCAAATCATCCTGACACTTTATTTGAATTTGTCAAAGCGCTGAAAGAATGTGGCTATCGCTGGCTACTTGTGCAAGAACATTCTGTAGAAACAATTAGCGGTCAATCTCTGACTTACAAACACTTACCACACCGTTTAATTGCCCGTAATTCTCAAGGTGAAGTAATTAGTATTATAGCCCTGATTAAAACCCAAGGTTCAGATACTAAATTAGTCGCTCAGATGCAGCCTTACTATGAAGCAAAAACCCTATCTAAACAACAAGTGGGTAGTGTCACAGTTCCACCAATAGTTAGTCAAATCGGCGATGGTGAAAATGGGGGTGTGATGATGAATGAATTTCCCAGTGCATTCAAACAAGCTTGGAGGGATATGTTAAATCAAGGAGGAGGTAAATCTGGTGTTGTAGGAATATGTGGTACAGAATATTTAGAATTAATAGCATCTGCTGGTTATCAACCGGAAGATTATCCTATGTGCCAACCAGTAGGACAACATCAAATTTGGCAGAGAGTTTCACCGGAAAACTGCCAAACTGAAGCTGTGGAAATTGCCATTCAAGAATTAAAAAAAATTAACCCTAACTTTCACATGGATGGAGCCTCATGGACAAATCATATTAGTTGGGTAAAAGGATATGAAAATGTGCTCTCTCCCATGTATGAATTAAGTAGTTTATTTCATCAACAGATTGAGCAAACATTGCCAACTAATTCATCAAAATATCGTAATCTTCTTTTACATCACCTGTTGCTACAAACGAGCTGTTTCCGTTACTGGGGACAAGGTTCTTGGACTGACTATGCACGTAATATTTACCAAAGAGGAGGAAACTTACTGAAAATGATATCTAACTCTCATCATAAATTGTAAATTAGCGCATTGATAGCCATTTTAAACTTTAATTTATGTGTGTTTGTAGCTACAAATAAAAATTACAATTAACTCAACTACAGACAGAGTTTATAGTTTAATATGTCTTCCCTCAGAACGGTTCAGTTTTCGTGCAGAATTGTTAGGTTGACCTTAGATAACTGCGTACCAGATTGACTTGATCGTTTTTATCTAAGGAGAATATTAATATGGTTGAAAGTAAGCAGACTGGGAATGATCAGGCTAAAAATATTAACAGTACCACTACAGATGAGTCTTATGTTGGTACAACAACGCCTGATATGGAAATTGGGACATCTACTATACAAGAAGCTAGTGGGACAACTACAGGGGGGTCTAGTGTTGATAGCGGAAAAACCCTATCTCCCCCGGAAACTCAAAGAGAAAACAGAAGAATCAATCCGGTGTTAAGTAGAGCTTTGATAGGTGGGCTTATTGGTGGAACATTGGGATCATTAGCTGGCGCTTTAGCTGGCAGACGAATTGGTGAAGGATTTAACCACACAATGAGAGGTGTTGGAGAAGCGGCAAAAACCATAGGTGAAGGTCTTGGTCATACTGCAAAAGGTGTCGCAGGTGTAGCCAAGAGTTTCGCTGAAGGTGCTAGTTACGCAATGATTGGTGATGGTGTGTTAGATACAGCCCGGAATGCCGCTGAGGGAGTTAACCAAACCGCAGTAGGTGGAGTGAACAGAGTGCAGAAGACCCCACAGGATCTTAACCAAGGTGTACAAGAAACTGCTGAAAGGACAAAGCAAGCAGCACAGAAGGTTCCAGTATCTGAAAATGGTGGTAAACAAGATGGCCAGGAAACTGAAAATCAAGATGTGGCCATGGGTCAGGGAGAAATTACTGCTCGGTCGATGTACATTTCCACACCAGAATATACAGAAGGATATGTAGGTGAATCAACAACTTATATCAATGAAAGAATTTCAGTGGAGCCTATTGAAGATAGGTCTATTGAACAAGAGATTAATCGAATTCAAAGTTAAATGAGCGCCCCAGGGCGCGATTACGCGCCCGCAAAAGTCAAAGAAACATATTGAGATTGAAAACCTCAAATCCTTACCCTGAAAATAGCTCAAGAGGTAATGATGATGAATGGAACTGAAAAGTTTTCGGATACCCTCGGAGATAATCAACATATCCCTAGCAATCAAGCTGATATTGATACAGTAACCCATAATTCGAGTCAGGAGTTATCTAAGATAGCATTTGCAACATTCATGGGGGCTACTCTAGGGGCATTAGTTGGAGCTTTAGCTATGAGAGGTGCAGCCCAAAGAGTCAACAAAACTGTTAAAAATGTTGGCAACTTAGTTAAGGATACCACTGATAATTTTAATCAAACTATCAAAGGAGTAGGGGATGCAATTAAGACCGTGGCTGAGGGTGTTAACGATACTGTGAAAGATGTGAGTTATGCCCTTAAGGGTACGGCAGTGGATGTTAACGATACTGTAAAAAACACTGTGGTCACTGTGAAAGGTGCTGCGGTAGATGTTAATGATACTGTACAAAATACTGCGGAGATTGTTAAGGGGGCAAATCAAGGTATTAGCGAAACTCTTAACAGTACGGTAAATATAGGTAAAACTGTTGTTCAAGATGTAAAATCATCTGATAGTCAAAACGTTACTCCACCTAATAACCAGACTGGGTATATTTTAGTTCCTGTGGATAAGCAAGAGTAATATAAAGCAAGTGGCATGGCAGTACTTTACTCATGAACTTTCATGATAGTAAAGCTAATAATGTTTCAAATTCTCTACCTATATCTAGTTGCGAGGGGAAATTTTATTTACCACCATGCCTGGCTGGTATAATTTGGTAATTAATTGTTAAAATATTTCTTGATTAGCCTCTTATTATTTATGAATAAAAAAATTAATATTTAAAAGAAAAAACCCTGAAACATAAGTAGGGCAATGAATGCAGAATTACAAAACCCAACATTTGCAATCATACATGAATATTGCACAGAGTACAAAGAGCTATTTAAAGAAGTAAGGAATTATGAGTGCTTCAAATATTTACACCTGGGGATAATATCAACGATAAAAAGAAAATCCTTACCAGAGATAGGGAAGGTAGTGAGTATAAATTCGGCACAATCATTGCACCACTTTTTAGGAAATTCAGATTGGTCAGTAGAGAAATTAAAACAAAGAAGATTACAGCGCATTTTACCTTAGTGAGGTACATTTGTAGCGGGCAAAACTTTTACTGAGCCTAGCTATAGTATGTGCCCAGGACAAGATTTTCATCATTTATATTTATATTTATATTTTTTTGGTCAACACTATTCCTATGGGCTTGTAAATCTACTGGTCTGGGATAAACGGCATGCATTTCTATTGCTAGTTGCGGTAGTGTGACGGTTTAAACTCTAGGAAAATAAACAATTTGTTCCTTTCCTCCATGTGTCCCTTCACTGGTGTTGGGGCATATTGGTCAGTGGAAGTCGTTAATTCACGCGCAATTCATCTCATCGCTTCTGCTATCCCATTAAGTCAGAGGTTTTTTGCTGTTTTAGCTAAATCCAAGTTGCGATTGCGGGAAGCGCAGTGGCGGAGTAAATGGCTACTGGGAAACAAAACTGGCGGCGAGATGAGGGAATTAAATTTTTGTGTTACTGGTAACTGTAATATTTACAAACGCTAGTCAGTGATGAGGTCATTGTTTTAGACTTTGCTCGTTTCTCTTCTATGGCGAAATCAGTAGGGGATGGTACTGGATTTTTGTGGGCGTACCCTGCACTATGCAGTAACAAAAGTGGGTACACATATATTTCTTGTTTTCTGTTTCTTATTTCTTGTTAAGAATTACGTCACTACGCAAGGAAATTTACTAATCAAATCTGGCTACCATCAATTTTTACCTCAGTAGGTGAGAAAACGTTTTTTATTTACTTATTTAGTATGTTTTGGCCTTGCAATTTTCAGGTTTTTATAGTAAAAATTCAACCATCACTTACAATGAATTTTGCCAAAAGACATAAAAATAACAGAAAATAGAGCTCAACAGGGATCCGCGAATGTTTAAAGACTATGAACAGTTTATGAAATTTCGTGGAAGATCATATGCACACCCATCACTTGACAGTAAGTATAAACATTACAAAATTAAACGTGATGGAACTAGATAATTATTTCCGAAAATTCGGAACAATTTGGGAGATGGGACAATCTTGAAATCAATCAGTCTCAATAAATGCACATAATTAAACACAAATATCTACAACTTGCTAGCGTTAACAATCGCTTAAGCGTAAGTGGAAACATAAGACTAACTTTTTGTTCAAAGAAGTTGGCGTTACCGATACATGGTTCTGATCCCCATTCCGATAGAATGGCTAAACATAACCTGAAAATATTAAACCGCTTTTGACTGCGACACCCATGAATCAACTGAACAATGGTTTCACTATATTTTTGAGTTTGCTAGTCGAGGCGATGCCCTTTTTGCTGTTCGGGGTTCTATTCTCTAGTGTGCTGCTGATTTTTATCGATGAGCGATATTTAGCGGACAAAATGCCCAAAAATCCCGTACTTGGTGCTTTAGCAGGCAGTCTCATTGGCTTTATGTTTCCTGTATGTGAGTGCGGTAATGTACCGGTAGCGCGGCGGTTGCTGATGCAGCGAGTACCCACAGCGGTGACCATTGGTTTTTTGCTAGCAGCACCAACCATTAACCCCATTGTGATTTGGGCAACTTGGCTAGCTTTTCGAGACCAGCCAGAAATAGTAGTTTTACGAGTGGTATTTTCCCTATCAATTGCCGTAATTATTGGGATTATTTTCAGTTTTCAACAAGATATAAATCCTCTTGTACAACCAGCGATCGCCCGTTATCTCAAATTCAACCCACCAATCCAGCCAGAAAATCAAGGAAGTAGTACAGGTTCGGCAGTACAAACACCAAGTGGAGTACCGAGTGTGTTGAAGTCGGGGACTTATATTTTAGGAGGAAAACCAGGACTGACTCAGCGCTTAGATCCTAATTTGTTACAAGGGACAACCCCAGCCGCTAGTCGCAGTAAATCTGTGATGGATAAATTAGCTCTTGTTTTAGATAATGTCATTCAGGAATTACGGGAATTGGGAGGAGTAATGATTTTAGGCAGTGCCATGGCGGCTTCTGTGCAAGTATTTGCCCCTCGTGAATTAATTCTGAGTTTGGGTGCGGGACACATTAGTTCAATTGTGGTCATGTTAATATTAGCAGCAGTTGTATCAATTTGTTCGACAGTTGATTCATTCTTTGCCTTGTCATTTGCTTCGGCTTTTAGTAGTGGTTCGCTGTTAGCATTTTTAGTATTTGGCCCTATGGTTGACATAAAAAGTATTGGATTGATGTTAACCGTTTTTCATCCCAAGACTATATTCTACTTATTTGCTTTGGCCGCACAGTTGACCTTTGTGTTCACCTTGTTCATCAACTTGTATGTATTTTGAATTTTGTGGTTTATTAAATAGTCAGTAGGTTGTTTGTTCTGTTGAGCTTACTACTGACTAATAAGTGTTGAAAAATGGCTAAAAAAACCAAAATTACCCTGCAAAATATTTTATTCCCCTGGGTGGATGCTTTGGCGGTGGCAACTTGGGGTATTTTAATGCTTCAATACTGGCTAACAGGCAAATTATATTTGTTAATTCACCCTAATTTCTTTGGGTTGGTAGTTGGATGTGGCATCACTTTAGTAATAATCGGTTTGTTGAAAATGTGGGAAGTGTGGCGTCAAGGTCGTCGGCCAGATAGATCTAGCGTTCAGCATCTCAATTTATTTCCGCCTGGCTGGGGTAGTTCTTTATTGTTAATTGTGGCGATTTTAGGTTTCGTGATTACACCCAGGGCTTTTGCCAGCGACACCGCTATGCAGCTGGGTGTGAATGATTTACTATCTAGTGGACGTGCTCAACCCCAATCCTTTCGTCCTTCCACTCGCCCAGAAGATCGTTCGCTTGTAGACTGGGTGCGGACACTGAATGTTTACCCGGAACCAGACTCATATACAGGTCAAGATGCCAAAGTTCAGGGGTTTGTGATTCATCCACCGGATATAGGAGAAGATTATATTTTCCTAGCACGATTTGTCCTTACTTGCTGTGCAGCAGATGCTTACCCGGTGGGATTGCCAGTGAAACTACTAGAAAATCAAGAGCGTTATCCTCCCGATACTTGGTTGGAAGTAGAGGGAAAAATGATCACAGAAACTCTCGCAGGGAAACGCAACCTCACCATTGCTGCTACCTCGATGAAAAAAATTCCCCAACCCCGAAATCCTTATAGTTATTAAATAAATGTGCGATTTGTTCTTTTAAAATGAGTAGAAATGCTCAGGGATAAGAGGCAACACTGGTTTAAACACCAGATTTTTGATAACTGTGTATTCATGTAGGTGAAAATCCTACCCCTAGGTTCAAGGGTGAAAGCATCTTCCCCATGGTAGCAAATGGCCATCAATTCATAAAGGGGGAGGAAAAGGCGTTCTTAATGGTAGCCTAAACCGATGAATAGACAACAAAGACGTGTTTGAAGCGTCGTGATATAAAACCAGCCAAATCAGCCTGATAGGCTGGAGCCAAAGAGCAAAGGATAAGGAAACGGCTAGTTTAAAGTAGACCGTTATGCACTAATCTCAAATCTAAAATTGTTTCATAACTGAAAAATGGCTACATCTAAGACATTTATCCAACCAATAGATCGCGTGGCGATGGCAATGATGTTGCTACTGAGTCTGGTGATTGGATTCATGATATTTCAAGGTGATGTGGTGGCACCTCGTGTCCGAGAATTTACCTGGCAAAATCAACAAATCGGATCTGAAGATATCTCTTTTACTCTCAACTTTAGTCGCCCAATGAACAGTAAAAGCGTGGAGGAGAATTTGAGAATCGAGCCACCTTTAGCAGGTAAAATCAGTTGGGCTGGACGGCGGATGGTTTATACACTACTCACACCGGCACCCTATGGGACGAATTATGAACTGCGATTAGAAAATGCGAAAGATAGGTTTGCTGATAAATTCTCGGCTTTAAGCGCAAAACAAAGGAAAAATCCCGTCATCAAGCCTTTTACAGGTAACTTTAGATCCCGCGATCGCGTCCTCCTGTACATAGGAGCAGACCTGGAAAATCAAGGTCAGTTAGTTCTGTACAACTTAACCGAAGAGAAAAAAAATGTACTTACCCCCAAAGATCTGATTGTGATGGACTTTAAGCCATTTCCAGACGGGGAAAAAATTTTATTTTCCGCTCGCAGCTCCAACAATCCAGATTTACTTTCGGCTCAATTATACACGGTAACAACAGGCATTTCCCCAGATGCTGAAACACCAGCAAAACCAGGAGGTAAAGTTGACCTAATTTTGGACAATAAGCAATATCAAAACCTAAAATTTGACTTATCACCAGATGGGAAAACAATTGTTGTTCAGCGAGGGAACAGAAAAAATCCCAGTGATTTCGGGTTATGGTTTATGGCTAGCACTAGCAAGAATAGAGGAAGACCCGAGCCCCAGCGCCTCGAAAGCCAACCAGGGGGAGACTTTATCATTACTCCTGATAGTAAAGCTGTTGCCGTTGCCCAAGGTCAAGGAGCAGCTATTTTGCCATTACAAAGTGATGCCAGCAAACCTCTCAATTTTCTTCCACAATTTGGGTTAGTTCAGTCTTTCTCAAAAGATGGCTCTCAAGCAGCAATGGTAAAATTTAATACAGATTATACAAGGGATTTGTTTTTGGTCACTAACCAAGGTGTCCAGAAGCCCCTGTTAAAAACAACAGGTTCTATTATTAACTGCCAATTTGATCCTGCTTCAGCTACCCTTTATTGCTTGTTGACACAGTTAATATCGGATCAAGAATATGTAGAACAGCCTTATTTAATAGCAATTGACCTGAACACGGCAGAACAAAAACCACTCTTGGTGCTACCCATTGAGCAGAGGAATGTGCAAATGAGTTTAGCACCGGATGGTTTGGGTTTGCTGTTTGATCAAGTAATCCCACAAATTGATCCTGTGCCCCTATCTGCAAACGTACTCAAGACTGAAGATGGAGAAGTGATTGCTACTAGTAGCCTATGGTTAATGCCTTTGTTACCCATTGATGATGGTACTAGCAGTACAATCAAACCAGAAAAACTACCTTTAGTTGGATTTCATCCCCGTTGGTTACCTTAAATAACTAACACCCATAAATGTTGATAAAAGTCAAACAGGTTTAAACCCTTGCTCACGATTGGCAATAAAACCTGTATGCTAGTGATATTTACCTAAAAATTATCCTTGATTCCCAAGGTTGACGGAGTATAATCTCCTAATGTTATAAAGGCATCAGTTCTAGATGCAAAAACGGGAGCATTGACTAATGACTAATGGCTCACACTGAGCTTTTAGAGTCAACCCGGGTCTAAACGTTGTTCACAGCAGAATCATTAACTGCCGACAACTGCGACAAAGTCCGATAAATCAAGATATTTAATTCTTTGATTTTATTTTTTAACCTAATCTACCCTTAACTTAACCGTGTTGATCCTGATATGACCTAATTGAGCAGCAATGTTAAACCTAGCAATGCTGAACATTTTTTAAGTGAGTGCATGAATAAATTCGACACCTCAAACAACAGGGCTGGAATGGAATCGCTAAATTCTGATAATTCGCTACAACCGGAGCAGCCTAGCTGTCCATTTTACTCAATTCTGCCTCCTGACAACATGGCAAATAGACAATTGCCGCTCCTAAAACCTGCGGCAGCAGTACCACCAGGGGCAAACAATGGTGATTTACAACAAGATACAAATGATTCAGACTGGGTTGTGGAGCCTAATAGCGAACAACAAATACTTGCTGATACTGAATTTAAAAAGCTACTGGCATTGAATGAAGAATTGCGTACAGCAAACAATCACTTGTATGAGGAGGTAGAACATCTTAAAGATGACCTCGCTGAATCAGAAAAAGCTTTGCAGTGGCAGAAAAGGCGTTCTAGTGTTGCTGAATCAATGGTTAACCAACAAACTAAGGAACTAGCGGCATCCCAAGAACAAATTAAATCTCTATTCCAAGAGTTGGAGGCATCTGTACAAACTATTAAACGGCAAGAAAACTTTATTGAAACTTATAAAGCACAACTACAAATTAGCCAACAGCGTCTGGCTCACTTAGAACGAGAATGCGCCCTGCTGCAAGCTAACTATAACGAACAGTCTCAACTAGCATCCCAATCAGAAAACACTTGTCGGGAGCTACGCAGTAGGCTAATGCGACAGCAACGCCAGACTCTACAATTCAAAGCGGCTCTGGAAAAATGCCTAGAAACACCTGGATTTAATGATTGCTCAGAGGAGACAACTAACCACCAAACAAGATTTTCAAGGAAGGCTCGGTCTTTGTTTCCTAATGTCCAGCCCATTAGACCCTGGTCAACAGAATCAGAATCTCATAGCTTTAAATTCGATTTTCCGGAAAATCAATCTGTGGATCCGCCTAGCGAGTTATCAAGACCACCTATAAACAGCAATCATAACTCTGAGTCCATTGTTTCATGGCCTGAAAAATTGCCAATTACGGAAAATACACCTGTTTCCTCACAACCAGGGACTTCAGAAGTTGAGGAATCTACCACTACATCAGAAACTATTTCATCCCTGGGATCATCAAAGCTGGATGCTCAATTGGATAGTCTCATCCAAATGTTTTTCACTATTGATTCTGCACCTGCATCACCGCCCCCACCTGAGATTAACGTAGAAACAAACCAAACTGAAGCACCTGTTGGGGAAACTAAGGTCACAACTTTTAAGAATACCGAGGAATCATTAACTTCAGCAAAATCGCAATTAGAAATATTGACGGGGGAGGAAGATTTTATAGCTTCACCTGTAAATAATTCACCAGAGTCCTTGACTTTGCCTTGGGAGAAGACAAATGTTGATAGCTCTTCTGGTGCAGGTGTGGCACAGGAAGATTGTTCTTCAACCAACTCACAACTGCATCGGGCTGATTTGTCCTCAGATTATTATGGAGACTACGCCAAAGATACTCAATCACCTTCACCAGTGGTTTATCCTCAGCGTCCACCTAAAGGACGTAAGTCTTTGTCATCAGTACAACTACCTGATTTTCGTCCCAACAATCAATATAGCAATCCTCAATGATGGTGGGTTTAGCTGTCACTTACCCACCGTAGAATTTTTGAATAATTGATTTTGAGGGAATCCCTCAGTTAATTGAGGATTTTTGCTTCCGACTTGGCAATGATGGTGTCTGAATTGAATTGTGCTGAAGGATTTGGCGATGGGGGTTTACCAGTGGCGATTGCGCCGAGGGCAGTGCCGAAGGTAATGGCGTACTTGATCACCAAGAGGCGGAACCACAATGCTGGATAGCGGGTTTCCAGCCAAGGTTGACTCCGCACCAGGAGGCGTGGGAACCAGCCACTGAGTAAAGCACTGACTAGGGAATGAAGACCGAAATTAAAATAATTACCCAACCACCGAACTAAATCTTTGAATCCAGCTAACTGCCAAATCCATAAGATCAGGGCAGGATTTCTGCGAGCTGCTTTCAGTGCTAGACGGTTAAAAGTGAACCAATCACACCTATCTTTGATGAAATTATCTGCTACTTCTTGTGGTTCATCTGCTAATAATCCAAAGAAGGTATTGAGCATGGAGTTAATTCGTTGGGGGGGTAAAAATTTCCCCGTGGGAACCATCATACCCTTAGAAAATAGCCAAGTTACGGAGACATTGCTTTGGTAGGCGCGAATCCTGTTTAAATTGCGCCAACTTAGCAAGTCATGCTTGATGGCTGTATCTAAAAGTGTTGTTAAACGCTCCAAGTTACGAACTAGGGAACCAAAACCTGTAAAAACCAGGGGAGATTGAAGGGATGCTGCATCACCAATGGCAATCAATCTATCAAAGGCAACGGTGCGATCGCTACTTCCTACACTAAAATGTCCCGGTATATAGCCAAATGTGGGCTTCTTCCATATTAGTTTATCTAGGTCACAGCGCCGATACTCTGGCAAAATTGTGAAAAAGTCCTCGTACATTTCCAGTAAGGAACCGGGATTTTGTGGATTGACTTCGTGGTAATGAAATAAATAAATAGTCAGTTCTTCATCAAATCCGGGAAATAATTCCCAAATCAATTGCCTCCCCCGGGAAATATCTCCGTGACTGTAAAGTACATCTCCATACTGGGAATCCCAAACCCCTGGTGCAAAGCCCCCTGAAATTACTGCTCCCACCGTGGGACACACACTGTCAAAGGCACGACCACCATTTAATTGCCAAGCGATGGGGGAAGCAGTTCCCATGGCATCAATTAACAGTCGTCCGCTAACGCGCTGCTCATTTCCATCCTTGCAGTTTTTGACCGTAATCACAACTTGTGATTTGTCAATATCGGCACGCATAAACTCTGTTTCATCCCAGATTTCACCACCGGCATCGCAAAGTTTTTGACCGCACATTCGCAGCCATTTCTCCGAGTCCAAAGCAATATTCAACACAGTGGGTGTGTGCAAGACAGGCGATCGCAATTTAGGGGGATTATTACCATCAAAAAATTTATTGAATCCGTCTTTGTATTCCCGCACAATTAGAGTTTCTAACTCAGAGGCTGTGACCAAACCGAGGTTAAGTAAGCTTTGAAGTTCATCACGAGAAATATTCCATTCTCGATTCATCCGTCCAAAAGGCAAGCGTTCCACCAGTAGCACTTTATAGCCTAATTTAGCCATGACGGCTGCATGAATGACCCCTAGGGCGCCACCGATGTAAATCAGGTCGTAGGTAGGGGATGACAGCGGTGTTATCTTACTAATTTTCTCATCTTCCGCAAATGCTCTAATTTGGGAAAAAACTACTTGACGGGGCTGGCGAGGGTTACGCACCCCTTCCCGCCATCTTTGCTCCCACCAGTAGGCTCGCTTGAGATCATATTCCCCATTAGGCATTTGACGAAAATATTTAACCGTGAGGGGGTAAACAGTTTCTAGTTCCTCAAAAATCGATGCTTGGGAATCAATGACTGGAGGTTCAAGGTATTTATGGGGAAATTGCTGTCTGATTTGATGGTTTAGACGTTTCAGGATTTGTGCTTCTCCACAAACAGGCTGATCTGCCCAACGAAAGACTTTTAGATAAGTAGTGCGCTGTACAGACCAGAGAAATACAGAAAGTTCCCTCGCTAATTTTTCGGTAGTCACCGCCTCGGCATTTGTAATTTTTGTCGGTATTTTCAGGCGCAAGCCATCTGGGGTGACTAATTTTTCCCCACATTCCGGTTGAAAATCTTTTTGCAGCCAACTGAGTACAGCCGCAGTGTCTGGTGTGGGAATTTCTAAATAAAGTATTTCTTTCATCATTTTTGTTGACATTTCGGAATAATCTGTTCACTCAGACGGATTTTACAAAGGCATAAACCAAGTTAAACTGCGCCCTATTGGTTCAATAAAGATTGAGTAAAGAATTTTTAATAGTTTGTCAAAGTTTACGGTTCATTTTATATTTTTTTAAGCCTACACCATGAATTATCCCATCCCAGACAGTCCCCAAAAAATTTTTGCCCTGCGACAACAGCCCATTGATGAGGAACTAGTAGCATCAGCCATAGTCGGAGTCATCAAACTTGTTCGCTCTCAGGGACAATCTTTAGATGAATTAACCGCGCAACTATTAGCTGATGACCCGATGCTTAATCACCAGCAACGACGTTGGCTTAGTCAATTGGTTACCCAATCCTGGGAACAATTTTCTTGACGGTAATTGGTAGTTAGCCATTGGGAAGTTACATTTGTCCCCTACTCCTTACTGACCTTCATCTAGAAGTTTTCAAAGCTGCTTCTACTTGAGAATGTAACAACAAACCATATTCCAAGCCTTCTACCACTGCTTGATAAGAAGCTGCTAAAATGTTGGGGGAGACTCCTACAGTGGTCCAGCGTTGAGAACCACTTCCTGATTCCACTAACACACGAGTCTTAGCTGCCGTACCTGTATGTCCGTCGAGAATCCGTACCTTGTAATCTGTTAATTCAAAGGTGGCAATTTGCGGATAAAAGTTGACTAAGGCTTTGCGTAAAGCAGCATCTAAAGCTGCAACTGGGCCGTTTCCTTCCGCAGCTTCGAGAATATCTTTCCCATTCACACCTATTTTCACTGTGGCTAGGGCATTGTTAGTTTCTTTACCTTCCACTAAGTCACAATGTACTTGAAAACCTTTGACTTCAAAGAACTGCCGACGACCGCCCAGAGCTTCATACATCAACAGTGCAAAACTCGCCTCTGCTGCTTCAAATTGATATCCTTGACTTTCTAATTCTTTGAGGCGTTGCAGAATTTCTCGGGCGGCTGGTTTGTCCTTATCTAGTTCAATACCAAAAGTACGGGCTTTGGCTAAAACATTACTGAGTCCAGATTGTTCGGAAATTACTATGCGGCGACGGTTACCGACTTGCTGTGGTTGGATGTGTTCGTAAGTTACAGGATTTCGTTCCACGGCTGACACATGGATACCGCCTTTGTGTGCAAAAGCTGAACTTCCGACAAAGGGTGCATGTTCATCCGGGGCGAGGTTGACCACCTCACTCACAAAGCGACTAGCTTCTGTAAGTTGATTGAGCTGGTGTTCTGCAATACAGCCATAACCAAGCTTTAGTTGTAAATTGGGAATTAATGAACAGAGATTGGCGTTACCACAACGTTCACCGTAGCCATTGATGGTGCCTTGTACCATTTTTGCCCCTGCCATTACCGCAGCCAAGGCATTAGCAACTGCCGTATCGGAATCATTATGAGTATGAATACCAATTTGGGGAATTGATTGTGGACTAATGACTGATGAAACATGACTAATAACTGATTCCACGATTTGACCTACTTCGTGGGGTAATGTACCACCATTAGTGTCACAGAGCACTAGCCATTGAGCGCCAGCTGCGATGGCAGCTTCTAAGGTTTGTAAAGCATAATCTCTGTGCTGTTTGTAGCCATCAAACCAATGTTCGGCATCATAAATTACCCGTCGTCCTTGAGAACAAAGATACTGGATGGTATCCCGAATCATTGCTAAATTTTCTGTTAAAGTCGTTTTGAGACCTGCCGTGACCTGTAAATCCCAAGATTTGCCAAAAACTGTCACCCAACGAGTACCCGCAGTCAGAATCGCTTGTAACATGGCTTCAGAGTCAGCGGTGGTATGGGGACGACGTGTGGAACAAAAAGCCACTATTTCTGCCTGTTTAAGCGGATCTTCTTGCAATTTCCAGAAGAACTGAACATCCTTAGGATTGGCACCAGGCCAACCACCTTCGATGAAGGGAATTCCTAGTTGGTCGAGTCTGCGGGCAATGCGTAATTTATCTTCTATAGAAACTGATAAGCCTTCGCGCTGAGTGCCATCCCGTAGCGTGGTGTCATAGAGCCAAAGTCGAGGTGAGGTGTTTGTGGTCATAAAACTGAGACTTGCGAGACAACGAGTAAGGTGATGTGCCAATATACAACAAAAAGCCAGTTTGGTAATTTGGTAATTAAGACATGCCCAAAGTAAAAGCTCAAGGTCAGACAATTGAGTGCGACGTGGGAGCTAATTTAAGGGGAGTTTTGCTGCAAAACGGTATTGACCTTTACAATGGCGGCGCTAAGTTAATCAACTGTCGAGGTATTGGCAGTTGTGGAACCTGTGCGGTCAAGGTAGAAGGTGAAGTATCTGCTGCAAATTGGCGAGATAAAGCTAGACGCTCGCTTCCTCCTCATTCTCCTACAACAGAACTCCGTTTGGCCTGTCAAACTGAGGTATTAGGAGATGTAAGAGTAACAAAATACGATGGATTTTGGGGACAAGGTTCTCAAATATTCTGGACACCAGAAGGTTAGGTTAAAAAAGGAGAGAAAAAAAGATGGGTAGATGGACTCCACTAATTCTCATGGCTGGGGGCTTGGCAATATTACTGGGTACATTATTGGGTATTAACTTTCCCATAGGTGGACAACAAACCGCCGATAATGATGCTCCTGAAGGCAGAACATCTAAAGTTCTTCCAGCTAATATTAATGTTAATAGCTCCTCTGCTAGCAGAGGTACAAGAAACGATACAGCTCCTGAAAACGGAAGCAGTGTTGCCCAGGAAAGTTTTTCTTCTCCTGACAACAGCAGCATCGCTCAAAGTAATGATTCGCCCTCAACCTCTGACAATGGATCAGGTAGCACAAGTACAGGCTTTGATTCAGGTACATCATCCAGCACCACAGCCAGCACATCCAGCACCACAGCCAGCACATCCAGCACCACAGCCAGCACATCCAGCACAGCCAGCACATCCAGCACAGCCAGCACAGCAACTGAGGGTAGGAGACCAATCCGGGCTTTGTGGTAAACCTAGACAGTTGTTAGTTGCTAATAATTAATTACAAGTTATAAGGCGATGAGTTATTAGTTATGAGTTATTGGTTATGTACTAATTGTAGATACCTAATGATCAATGACTAATGAGTAGTAACATTTTAATTATTGGTGGCGGTGTAATTGGCTTGGCAATGGCCGTTGAATTGAAATTGCGCGGGGCTACGGTCACCGTGCTTTGTCGTGATTTTCAGGCTGCTGCTGCCCAGGCCGCCGCCGGGATGTTAGCGCCAGATGCGGAAAAGATCCCCAATCAAGCAATGCGTTCTTTGTGTAGGCGATCGCTGGCTTTATATCCAGATTGGACGCGTAAACTCGAGGATTTGACTGGTTTAAATAGTGGTTACTGGCCTTGTGGAATATTAGCACCGGTTTATGAAAAACAAGGGGATAAAGTAAATGCTTCCCCCACTTCTGAGTTCTCATACTGGTTAGATCAAGTGGCAATTCATCAATGTCAGCCAGGATTGGGGTCTAAAGTAGTTGGTGGTTGGTGGCATCCTGAAGACGCACAAGTTGATAATCGTGCTTTACTGAAACTACTGTGGACAGCAGCAGAGTCTCTTGGTGTTCAATTAAAAGACGAGGTGAAAGTAGAAGGATTTTTACAGCAACAGGGACAAATAGTTGGTGTACAAACTAAGACAGGATTAATTCGTGGTGACCATTATGTTTTAGCTACAGGTGCATGGTCGTCTGAATTATTACCATTACCTGTACGTCCTCGCAAAGGGCAAATGCTGAGTGTACTAGTACCGGAATTTATTTCAGAATTGCCCCTAACAAGGGTTTTGTTTGGAGATAATATTTACATCGTACCGAGGCGGAACGGTTCTATCATCATTGGGGCAACTAGCGAAGATGTTGGCTTTACGCCCAATAACACACCAGCTGGTATTCAAACCTTGCTCCAAGAAGCCATTCATCTATATCCCCAATTAGAGAATTATCCCATTGAGAAATTCTGGTGGGGATTTCGCCCCGCCACAGCCGATGGTTTACCCATTCTAGGCACTAGTCACTGTAAAAATTTAACCTTGGCTACAGGTCATTATCGTAATGGGATATTACTTGCGCCCATAACCGCAGTATTAATTGCGGATTTGATTTGGGAACACAAACTTGATCCCATATTGTCTCATTTTCAATATTCGCGCTTTCCTAGCCAATCATCTACCTCTAACTCGATGCTTACCCATTCGGTCAACTTCCCCCAGGGAAATCATTGTAAAAATTCATCACTTGTCATCAAAGAGCCGCTCAATCCCGTCACCACAGATTCACCACTGGTCATTGCCGGCAAAACTTTTCAATCCCGCTTGATGACAGGAACAGGCAAATATCGCAGCATTGAGGAGATGCAGCAAAGTATTGTTGCGAGTGGTTGTCAAATTGTTACCGTGGCAGTAAGACGGGTGCAAACTCAGGCTGTAGGACATGAGGGTTTAGCCGAAGCCTTGGATTGGACAAAAATCTGGATGTTACCCAATACTGCCGGATGTGAAACAGCAGAAGATGCCATTCGTGTGGCTCGTTTAGGGCGAGAAATGGCGAAACTATTGGGACAAGAAGATAACAATTTTGTGAAATTAGAGGTCATACCTGATCCTAAATATTTACTTCCTGATCCTATTGGCACGCTACAAGCCGCAGAACAGTTGGTTAAAGAAGGTTTTGCAGTTCTGCCCTACATCAATGCAGATCCCATGTTAGCTAAACGCCTAGAAGATGTTGGTTGTGCTACAGTCATGCCTTTAGCATCGCCCATTGGTTCGGGACAAGGGCTAAAAACAACCGCCAATATTCAAATTATCATTGAAAATGCCAGTATACCAGTAGTGGTAGATGCTGGAATTGGCGCACCATCAGAAGCGGCTCAGGCGATGGAATTGGGTGCAGATGCTTTATTAATTAATAGTGCCATCGCTCTATCCCAAGACCCCCCAGCTATGGCCCAAGCTATGAATTTAGCAGTACTGGCTGGTCGTTTGTCATATCTGGCTGGTAGAATGCCCCTGAAAACCTACGCTAGTGCCAGTTCACCTTTGACTGGAACAATTACTAATTAACCAATAGGGCAATCAATTTTGGATTTTGGATTGCAATTTTAGATCTGAAATCTAAAATTTCTACAATTGAAGAAAAGCAAGAAAGTTAGAATTGTTCAACAAAATAAGTAGGCAAAAATAAACTTAACTATGTAACAAAATGTGAAACTCCCAAGACCCTTGGGATTGTTGCGTTCCACCTTCTGCGGACATACATTGAAATTTCCACGCCGACTTAGCTAAGTTGGCTAGATGAATTAAGAATCCCACGTGCTTCTAGCCGTGGGACTGTCAATAAGGCTCAACAGTTGGGGAGAAAACCACCTTTGGGTTATATATCGCAAAGGGTCTGTTGCAGTGGACTTGTTGAACTAAGAATTTTTGTGGCTCCAGTCTGGAGCGTCTGAAGTAAGATAAAACTAATAAAATCAAGGTAATAAGGAATTAATTCATGCCCTATACAAACGAAGAGGGAGGCCGTTTGAACAATTTTGCTAGCGAACCAAAGGTTTATCAAGCAGAACCTCCCACAAACAAGCAAAAGATCACCTATATTTTCTTAGGTCTTGTTGGCGCAGCTTTGGTTGCTGGTTCAATTTTCATTGCCTTCTCTGTTTCTAGTGTCGGTTAAACCGAATTTTTTAATAAGATTTAATATTTTAGTATTCCAGGTTCCCATGTAATAGGAGCCTTGTTTTTTTTATTTTTTGTTAGAATGTTATGGGAGGTTAAGTATAAATAGATACTGCCGACTTTACCAAAACTCAAACAATGAATGCATAGTCAGCAGATTAATTTCCTCTGTCTGCTGCTATGTATTCTGGGAAATTTACATAAACCATGTTTTGGCTCTTTAGCCGCCATGAGCGTGAATGATACTAAACAGACCAATAGTTTTACTTGGAATCGACAAGTATATCATCGTTTAAAACTTGCCCTCAGTCTTGGTTTAAGACGACAAGTTTTTTTAGCAGTTAGTGATAATTTACACTTAAGAAATCAAGTAGCTGCTCGGCTGCATTCTACTTTAGCTTATCCGGTCAGGCAAGTGCTATATAAACCTGTAAACGGTGATGAAACTAGCACTCCAGCTTATCCGCGACTGGTCACATTGAGGTTGAATTTAAGTGATCCCAATCCCATAGATCACATAAATAAATGGCTGGCTAATTATCCACCACCAATGGTTGCTGTATCCAAAGACACACCTGTAAAAAAGCTACCAATACCAATATTTCAAATTGTAGGTGTAGAACAGTTAACCAAGCAACCAGTAGCGATACAACGTTTATTTTTACACTATTTGCGCTTAAGTGAGCAATATTTTTCTCAACAAGAGTCTACCCAATTTCTAGAGTCCAGCCTGCTGTTATGGGTATCACGTCCTTGGTTGACTGCTATTCAGCAATCAGCACCACAGTTTTGGCGTTGGCGTACTGGTGTGTTTGTGTTTGCGGGAGACCCGACACCAACAATGCAAAATCAAGGTTATGCAGAACCTTCTTCGAGTTCTAGAAATTTCGATTTAGAAGATATTGAGCAATCTGCCCTTGATGAATCCATTATTGAAGCAGAACTAAAAGCCGCTTCTGTTAATGGCCTAAAATTTGGGGATGATTTTGACTTGTCGGTGCAATCATCAACCAATGATCCAGGTGAAGAGGAAAAAGCTTTTCCTGTAACTGCGGAACCATTGAAGACTGGAATCCAGGAACAGAAATCAACTGCTAGAACCAGGGAAGATAATAGCCCCTTGTCATCGTCGTTGTCTCATATTAGCAATGAGTTAACCGAGTTAGTTCTCAGCACGATTGACACGAAGATTGCTGACGATAGGGAGGAGCGTGAACAAACGCAGGAAATGCTTTTACAAATTGAAGCACTACACTCACAACAAGTTTCTGGAGAGGTGTTGGCAGCGGCTTATCATAACTTAGGCAACTTATATCGCCTACGCATTGAACAAGGAAAGTCTAGCCTAGAAAATTTGATGGTGGCAATTCTTGCCTATCAGGAGGCCATCACCCACGATGAAACATCACCTCAAGTACCAGATATTTTAAACGACTTGGGTACACTCTATTGGATGCTGTACCGCGCTTCTCATCAATCCGGGGATGGGAAGACTTATATAGAACAAGGAATTGAATTTTATCATTTGGCTTTAAAACTGATATCTTCTGAAGAACGGCCAGACACCTATGCACGGGTACAAAATAATTTAGGCACTGCTTATGGTGATTTGGCTCGTTTTGTTAACCCATCCGAAAATTGGCAGCAAGCTGTATTAGCTTACAATGAAGCACTGCGATATCGTAAAGCCGATATGGAACCATTAAAGTATGCTGCTTGCCAAAATAATTTAGGTACTGCCTACTGGCATTTGGGACAATACTATCAACCAGTGGAAAACTTAAAGCAAGCGATCGCATCATACAGTAAGGCCTTGGCTCACTACAGCCCTGACCAGGAGCCCTTGAAATATGGCATGATTCAGAATAATATAGGTACTGCCTTCTGGAATCTGGCACA
Organism: Nostoc sp. RI_552; assembly: GCA_016124525.1. Taxonomy (GTDB): domain Bacteria; phylum Cyanobacteriota; class Cyanobacteriia; order Cyanobacteriales; family Nostocaceae; genus Umezakia; species Umezakia ovalisporum. The sequence goes on from WGNO01000005.1 coordinate 75,037, forward strand.
GTACGACGAGCAACCAGCAAAAAATTTGCAACTAGCGATTGATGTTTACCGCGAAGCTTTAAAATATCGTACTCCAGCTAATGTTCCTGGTGCTTGTGCTGCCACACAAAATAATTTGGCTACTGCGTACTGGCATTTAGCAAATTTATCTGCAACAACTCAAAATTCAAGGCAAAATTTATTACAATTGTCTATTAGTGCTTATGATGAAGCTATTACCTTGGCGCACTCTATGGGAGGTACATCTTTAAGTTTTGATTTATTTGCTGCTCACAATAATTTGGCATTAGCTCATTATCAGCTAGTAAGAGACCATTCTTTTTCTGGTGACAAAGCTGCCACTTCGCAACACCTAGAAGCAGCATTAAATAATCATTTACAAGCCTTAAATGGGTTTGGCCAACAGCCGGAGGCGTATCAAACAACATTTAATTATGTCGTAAAAATAATTCGTGCTTTCCATAGTGAATTAGGGATACAGGGACAGAATCTAGCTTTATCTAAAGTTCCCAGTCATTTATTACCGCAAATTTTACCTAAATTGTAAACTCAGACAATTTTTTCTGCTTTGTGTTGTTGGTATTTTTTGCATTTCGTTAGTGTATCATTTTGGATTCAAAATCACTTTTTGTCTGGGAGTTGAGGAAACGTATCCACAGCGGATATAGCCATTACCGTGGTAGTGAGGTACAAGGTTTTTTCGTTTTGGGAACAGGGAATAAATTGGTGTGTACTTCATTACAGTGGGAAAGGCTATATTATGAAACACAGAGAATGTGAAAAAATAACCCCGGTTTCTTCAAGCTACCGGGATTATCTCAGTGGCGATTAAATTGCTGGGACTAATGCCTTTAATGCGAACATCTTTTCCATTACATCTGCCACTACTTTATCTGGTGTAGAAGCACCAGAAGTAACTCCTACAATAATTTTGCCATTGGGTAGCCAGTTATTTGCCATGGCTAACTGCCCGTTTAGTTGACGATGTTCGATAGTATTTGCTGATTTAATTCTTTCTACAGAATCAATATGATAGGAAGGAATTCCTCTTTCGGCAGCAATTTGTTGTAATTGAGCTGTATTGGATGAATTAAATCCACCAATTACTAGTATTAAGTCCAGCTTTTCTTCTACTAATTCCAACATGGCATCTTGCCGTTCTTGAGTAGCATCACAGATGGTGTTAAAGCTTTGGAAATGCTGATTTAAATCGACGGTTCCATACTTCTGCATCATTGTCCGCTCAAACAGCTTGCCAATTTCCTCAGTTTCACCTTTGAGCATGGTGGTTTGGTTGGCAATACCAACTCTCTCTAAATCTTGATCAGGGTCAAATCCTGCTGAACAAGCTTTAGCAAACTTTTGCATAAATTCTTCGCCCTCGCCACCATTGAGAATATAGTCGGCAACATATTGGGCTTCTTGTAAATTCAGCACAATGAGATATTTACCTGCAAAGGAACTAGTGGCAATTGTTTCTTCGTGCTTATATTTACCGTGAATAATTGAGGTAAAAGCAACTTTTTTGTGCTTTTCTACGGTATTCCAAACTTTAGATACCCAAGGGCAAGTTGTATCGACAATTTTGCACCCTTGGTCATAGAGAACTTGCATTTCTTGAACGCTGGCTCCAAAAGCCGGTAGGATGACTACATCACCAGTTTCCACAACTGAAAAATCTTTTTTACCTGCTTCCACGGGGATAAATCCGATATTCATTTCCTGCATCCGTTGATTCACAGAGGGATTGTGAATAATTTCGTTAGTAATCCAGATGCGTTCAGTGGGGAAATGCTGACGGGTTTCATAAGCCATGGCCACAGCCCGTTCTACACCCCAACAAAAACCAAAGGCTTTGGCTAATCGGATTGTGACATCACCTTGTGTCAAAATGTAGTTCTGATGGCGAATTTGCTGAATTAAGCCACTTTTATATTCAGATTGTAACTGAGTGGTCACTTCTGCTTGATGACCAAATCCCTTACGATTGTAATTTTCTGAATGTTGGAGCGCTCGTTTAAAAGCTTTTGTATCCATTGTTTTTCTGATTTAAATCACTATTTCTCATTTTCGCGTGCTAGAACGCCATTAGGGATAAATTTTTTCTATTCGCTACTTTCTAAATTCATGTTGCTATACATTTTTGACACTCCCCAACCTAAAGGCGTGGGGATTCTTCATTCATAGACCCAACTCGCTCATGGAAGATTTTTGTAACATGAGTAGAGGTAAAATCTGCTGAACCGTTTGGATCTAATATCCAAGTTGCAGTAGACATCAGATTTTAAATTTCTAGCGCCAATATGTCACCCTGTTGTGATTAGAAAAAATATTGCATTAAAAAACCCGCCACTTCAACCAATGTCAAAGGTCTTATAGGCGGGGGTTGATCAGTAATCAAACACTATCAATATTTATCTTGGGACACTGAGGTGGAACTGTACCCTTCAGTAAATCCTCCAGAGCTAGTTTCTTTGAGGAATCCATTGTAGGCTTCCATACCGTGTTCGCTGATATCTAAACCTTCTAACTCCTCTTCTCTGGATACTCGGATACCTAAAGTAGCTTTGAGTAATAGCCAGAAGATACTGCTGAGAACAACTGTCATCCCCCCTACAGAGAGAACACCAATTAGTTGAATAAATAATTGTCTTAAGCCACCACCGGCAAATAAACCCGCAGAAGGACCGACACCATACCAGGAATAAACACCAGGGCCAACAGACCACAGACCAACTGCCAGAGTTCCCCAGATACCGCAAACTAAATGAACTGAGGTGGCGCCTACTGGGTCATCAATGCGAAGTTTGTCAAAGACTGTGACGGCGAAAACAACAATAACTCCACCAATGAAGCCGATGAGTAAAGAAGCAGTAATACTCACGTAAGCACAAGATGCTGTAATTGCTACCAGCCCGGCCAAAACGCCGTTGATAATCATGGATAAGTCTGGTTTACCTAAGTAAATCCAAGCTGTACCTGTAGCGGCAACTGCACCGGCAGCAGCGGCCATGTTGGTGGTCAAAGCTATATGAGCGATGGCGCTACCGTCAGCAGCCATTGTGGAACCTGGGTTAAAACCAAACCAGCCCAACCAGAGAATTAAACAGCCCAAGGTAGCGATACTCATATTGTGGCCAGGTAAAGCCACAACTTGGTCATCTTGATATTTGCCAATGCGTGGCCCTAGAAATGCGGCTCCCATTAAAGCTGCCCAACCACCTACCGAGTGAACGACGGTAGAACCAGCAAAATCCCAAAATCCCAATGAACTTAACCAACCACCACCCCAAATCCAATGTCCGGTGATGGGGTAGCCAATACCCACAATGAGGAGGCTGAAGATTAAGAAGTCAACAAATTTAATCCTTTCGGCAACTGCACCGGAAACAATTGTTGCCGCAGTACCGGCAAAGGCTAATTGAAATAAAAATTTGGCGGCTAAAGGTACACCTGCCCAACTCAGAGAACTGAAAACACCTTTATAAGCATCGCTTGTTGCAGGACTATTATCTGCTCCTGATAGGAAAAACCCAGAGGTTCCTAACAAGTGATTGCCATCGCCAAACATGATCCCAAAACCAATTGCCCAAAAGGCAATACTCGCGAGAGCAAAGACAATCAAGTTTTTCGCAAGAACGTTGACGGCGTTTTTCTGGCGACAAAAGCCGGTTTCTAACATTCCAAAACCAGCATTCATAAAGAATACTAAAAAGGCGGCCACTGATACCCAAAGGGTATCCAAAGCAATTTTTAGTTCTGCTGTTGTTGGCCCTGCATTTGGTGTTTGGGCAACTGCCACATAACCCCAGGCCAAAACAATCAAGGAAGCTAAGGGTAAGCAGGCTTGCCAACTGGGAGAAAGCCTCTTAATTGCTAAGTTAAGTCTCTTAAATTTTGTGGTAAATGATCTTCTTTTAGCGTAGTTTTTCGGAAATAATCGCCTATTTTTAATGGTGGATTTTTGTTGGTACATGAGTTTCAATGATCCTCTACAAATTGAATGGTACAAACATTAGGGCGCAACACATTAACCCCCAAAACTAAACCTTGGTTGACAAAGCATAAATTGTAAATAACCTAATTAGGAGTTTAAGAAACTATTGGTACACTTGTAAACATTTTTGATAATTTGATTAGGGGAAGAGCATATTCTTAACCCAAATACTTCAGCCTCCTTAGGTAAATTTTTAATCTCTGAATATGATGTTTCTAGATTCACAATTCCCACAACTAGCAACTGTGAGGTTAAATTAATACTGTATGTATACTACAAATTTAGTGTCTCTATTCCCACAAGGTTAGGGATGATGACAGTGGGCTTTTCCATTAACCTCCATTAACTCAGCCACAAATTTGACTGATTTTCTATTTAGTCAGCCTAAAATTCTGTAATTTTAGATACTTTTTTACTCAAAAAAATAACATTAGTAGCCCGGGCTAACTGCTACATTAAAGTAACTGGCTCAAATTTACTTGTATCTATTCAGGATGTAAAGTTAAACTAGTGTATGCTTAACAAATAAATGTGAGTTAGACGGTTAGAAAAAGGTAAAAGTCTTACTATGTATGGCTTTGCACAAACGGATGAATTGGTAAAACACAGCATTGTTCAGGTCTCTAACATCTAGCGGCGGAAACAGGGAACAGGACACAAGGGTTTGAGTGTGTACTGAGTCTTGTTCGAGAATCAAATGGATTGCCATGGGGGAACTTGAATAACTTTGTGTGGCAGTCAATATCACTTCTTTGATGGCAATATATTTAGTACTTTGATTATTAATGACCGGGGAGAATTGCTAGCATTCAAGCTAACTCTAACCACTTTTAATGAGCTTCAGCTAGTCCCCGATATGACTAAACACTTTATTTGCAAATAGTTTTGTCACGGAAAAAGACTTATGTCCTGTGCATCCTGCCGTTTTTTAATTCGTCGAACTTACGATGAAGCTTGACTTTGGGTTAGAACAGCCAAGGGATGTCTGATCCAGAAGTTAACATTGATACTTCTGTGTTTTATTTATATATAAAACCATACAGTAATATCTATCTAAATGTGAAGATAATATGAAATTATCTTATAGTTCATTGTTTCAGTTAAGAATAACTGATATATTACCTAGTAAATAAATAGACCCTACCTTTGTTCTTTAGATCAGGGTATGGATTCCGTATTCCGGCCTGGTGTTTTTACAGATTTTAGGCGCGGCCGTGCCGCACTCACTGTGGATCGTGTACCCATGAAGTCGTAAAATTTTTCACCTGTGGGCTTCAGCTTAACAGGAAGACTTTATTAGGTAAATAGGATGAATAACCTTGTAGTTGACCTCGTACTCTTCTAGCATAGGTAATTTTTTACATTGTGTCTACCACGCAAACAAGCACACCATAAGCCATAAGGATATGGCATTGTCCTATTCTAACCATGAAAAAATAAGTTTATGAGATGAAATCAGCAACTGATTGGTTGGGAATGGGGTTAGTTTAAATACTGGATACCGTGGTAGAAATATTATCCGAGGATTTACACTGGCATAATAGTAATAAGTATTGGATATTGGTCACAGTAACTTTAGAGGATAACATTTAGTTTCTAGTTACACATACAACCCAGTATAATGGTCTGTTTCCGTAGTTGTGTGAGGTGTTATGAAACGATTTAATTTGTTTGCTGCTACTTCCGTGTGCAGTTGTTGTTTGGGGTTTATGTGTGCGGATTTTGTCCTAGCAGGACCAGTTCCAGTGGGATCCCTTAGTGGAGTAACTCTACCGGGGAGGGCTACAGCCCCGGTGAATATAACCCCTGTCACTGTACCACAACAAACAGTATTTCCCGCTAATATCAATGCTCCTACTACTACCCCAGTGACGGTAGCTCCCAATGTCACCCCGGCTACCCCAGTGACGGTAGCTCCCAATGTCACCCCGACTACCCCAGTGACGGTAGCTCCCAATGTCACCCCGACTACCCCAGTGACGGTAGCTCCCAATGTCACCCCGACTACCCCAGTGACGGTAGCTCCCAATGTCACTCCGACTACCCCAGTGACGGTAGCTCCCAATGTCACTCCGACTACCCCAGTGACGGTAGCTCCCAATGTCACTCCGGCTACCCCAGTGACGGTAGCTCCCAATGTCACTCCGGCTACCCCAGTGACGGTAGCTCCCAATGTCACTCCGGCTACCCCAGTGACGGTAGCTCCCAATGTCACTCCGACTACCCCAGTGACTCCAATTCAGGTAGGTGAAACTGCAGCTGCTCAAGTTGCAATTGGAAGAGGCGTTACAGTGACAGGGATATACAGAACCTTGTCAATTCCGGCGGCAACGGCTACAGTTAATGACCAAGTGAGCACGGTGGTGACATTGACATCAGTTAATGATAATCCGTCACAGTTTTTGCTGGAGGGCACATTTCGGCAAGTTACCAATACATCGGCATTTTTGGCACTAGCTACAGCAGCTGAGTTCAGCCTATCTCAAGTTCAGGTCGGTACTAGTATTGCTCTGACTGGTGCAGAATATACTCAGGTAGCAGCGCTAATTAACACCTTACCAGAACTGTTTGTATCCCTAGCAGAGCCGGAAAGTCGAGCTAAACAGTTCAACTTTTCCCGGCAGTTAATTACGAGCAGGGAGGATAAGAAGTTCCAGGCTGTACCTATATCGAATGTTGATCCCCAAATATTGAATAGAGCAATACTTGCATACAACGGAATTCTCGACTCTAGCGATGATGTTACGGTAATCGCCCTATCTAAAAACGCAGATTTTTTAGCTATTGGTGCCAGTCTAAGCGAAATGCGCGTTGCCATTAAAGGTCTTTGAGTGAAAAATAGATTTTTTCATGTATAATCTGTGGCAAAATAACCGTTGTTTAATGCTCAAAAATATGGTCAGTGTTTTCTTTGTTTTTGTTGTATTTAGTTTAGGAGCCTGGTCAGTATGTAATGTTTAATTTTGAGGGGTAATCTGGATGACATCAGGAATTATTCATCTCTCTCAGCACAAAGCCAAAAATATTGCTCAGGGATTCAAAGTCCGATTAGCAACATTTAAGTGTAATGCTCGATTCGCTAGATGCAATATTTTCGTCATTTTTGCCATAAGTTTAGGACTATTAATCGCTGATCACCTTTAGGGTGATTCCATGCTCCGAAGTTGATGCTTTTAGTAGCCAATTGAATGTACCAAGAAACACAAGGGTGCAGATAAATACCTTTATTACGGGATGATCACCCTTTTGAGGCTCACTGTTAATATCATTCAATCAATTGCTTACGTCTGTTAACCATTGTTAACTATTAGATAGGAGATTTACACCCACAATGGCAGTCACTAACCTGACCAACAACGTTAATTACACAACCATTGCCGATGCGATCGCCGCTGCTGCTGCAGGGGATACCATTCAGGTAACATCGGGTACTTACGCAGAATCTTTCACTATTGATAAGTCCATAACACTCATTGGACCAAATCAGGGCAGTGCGGCAACAGAGAATCCCAGGGCAAGTGAAGCCTGGATTAACGGTAAGGTGACAATAGCAGCCGATAACGTGATCATCGATGGTTTCAGACTGAACAATGCAAATGGTCCCCTAACTTGGCAAGGTAACCCCAATAACTTTGAACTAAAAAACAGCTACCTCACTGGCTACACAGCAGCTAATAGCCCTCGTTTTGGAGATGCCAATAACTACAACGGTCCAGCGGTAGTCACCGGATGGAATATCAGTGGTAACTACATTGGTGATATGACTGGTGTAGGTACCAGTGGTTCGTTGTATTTAGCAGGTCTGAATGATTCAGATATAAGTAACAACATTTTTTCCAATCCCCAAGCTGCCCACCTTTACCTGTCATCTCTTACCGATGTCAGAATAGAAAACAACACCTTCAACAACGGTGTTAATGAGGGTAATACTAATTATTCAGGTTACTGGTTTGAAATCAAAGGAACCAACGACGGGGTATTAATCAAAGGTAATGACGGCCAGGGTAACAGCGGTGGTATTCAGTTGTGGGGTGAAGAATCCAGCAACTTTGTATTTAACAACATCACCATCGAGGAAAACACCTTTGAGAACTTTGTTAATGCTGGTGGTGATCTACCCCTGGGAAGGTCAGGAACGACACCAGCCATCGTAGCTAGTGCCAGTGTAGAAAACGGACACTCCGGCAGTAACCTGATTATTAGGAATAATAACATCAGAAAAGACCTGGGAACACTGTTAGATAATACACCTCCAAGTAGAGACCTGCCCCACTTAATAGATATTCGTGGTGACTTTAACGGTGTGACCATTCAGGGTAATACTCTGGCATATACCGGAGCAATTACCAACTTCCCCTTGGCAACTGGGTTGTCACTCACTGGTAGCTTGCCAGGTGAGGTAAACGTCAGTAACAACCAATTCTTGGGAGAACAGGGCACTCCCAACAACGCTGCTTACTATGCTATTGACTTACAGCCGGTTTTCTTAAATGGGAATAACACCCGTAATCCTGATAAATACGGCAACTTTGCAGGTAACTTGAACATAATTGGTAACACCATCAGTGGTTGGCAAGTAGGTGTTGTGCTGCGGGATGCAGGACAAATTACAACGCCGGTTAACATTGCAGGAAACACCTTAACTAATAATTCATTTAACGTCTTTGACGGTGTTCCTCCTACCATCACAGCGGGTCAAACCTTTACCTACCAAGAAAACCAAGCTCAGGGTTTCTTGGTGGGAACAGTGGCAGCAGAGGATAACTTAAATAATACTGATAACGTCGGTATCAGAAATTATGCCATTGTCAGTGGAAATGAGAATGGATTTTTCAGCATCAATGAAAGTAGCGGAGAAATTTCCCTCACACCAGCAGGTGTGGCATCTGCTGCTAATGACTTTGAAAGGACTCCCAACAGTTTCACCCTGGGAATTACTGCCACGGATGCAGGCGAAGTTACATCCCCTCCTACAAATGTCACCATTACAGTTACAAATGACCCGACGGATACCATAGTAGCCACCCCTACCATCGACACCATTGCCGGTAATGATATAGTCAACTTTAGCGAAGCAGATGCAGGCTTTAACATTACAGGTACTGGTATACCTGGAGCTACAGTCGCACTAGTATTTGATAGCGGTCATGTGTTAGCAGGTGGCAACACGGTGACTGTAGGTGGTAATGGTACATGGTCAGTTAATGTAAACATTGATGATGTAGATGCTTTTGACCAGGGAACAGAGGTTATTACTGCCACCCAGAGGCTGAATGGCATTGACAGCCAACCCGTTACCAAACAATTCACAGTCGATACCCTTGAACCCACAGTCAGTATCACCAGCAATGCTCCTGACATTGCCACTGGTTCTGTCACCTACACTGTCACCTTCAGTGAAGGGGTCACGGGCTTTACCGACGGGGATATTACAGTCACCAATGGTACTAAGGGAACCTTTACCCAGGTCAGCCCTACCGCCTACACCTTAGTGGTCACCCCTAATGCTAACTTTGAAGGGGAACTGACAGTGGCTGTAGCAGAGGGAGCGGCCCAGGACGCTGCAGGTAACCCCAGCCTTGCAGTGCAGCCAGTTGTTCAAAGGGTGGATACTTTGATGCCGGCTGCTCCCACAATTGACCCCATTGCCACAGATAATAGAGTCAACATCGCCGAGGCAAGTGGTTTTGCAATTACTGGTACAGGGGAAGTTGGGGCACAAGTCACAGTCAGCTTTAGCACGGGTATTTTTGAAAAAACAGTACAGGTAGGTGGTGATGGCAAGTGGTCAGTACCTGTAACCGCCACAGATGTAACCGCCTTTGGTCAAGGGTCAAAAACCATCACTGCTACCCAAACAGATATAGCAGGGAATGTCAGCTCAACGGTGACTCAGTCCTTCACGGTGGATAGAGTTCGCCCCCTGACTCCAGTCATTAACGTAATTTCAGGAAATGATATTGTCAATGCCAATGAAGCCCCAGAGGGTTTTAGCATCACGGGTACAGGAGAAGCCGGGGCGACATTAACACTCAACTTCTCCAGTGGTGGCACATTGGCCAGTGGCAATACCTTAGTAGTACCAGCCAATGGTAATTGGTCAGTACCGATAACCGCCGCAGATGTAACCGCCTTTGGTCAAGGGGCAGAAACCATCACTGCTACCCAAACAGATCTAGCAGGGAATGACAGCTTATCTACGAGTCGCTCCATTGAGGTAGATACGGTGGCTCCCTCTGCACCGGTAATTAATCCCATTGCGGGAGATAATATTGTCAACGCCACCGAAGCAACGAGAAACTTGAGCATCAGAGGTACGGGGGAAGCTGGAGCGATATTAAAACTCAGCTTCAGCAGCAGTGGTATTGCTGACAAGACGGTTGTTGTATCAGGCAATAACCGTTGGTCAATTGCCTTGACACCACAGGAGATAGCAGTCTTTGGTGAGGGACAACAGGTGATTACTGCCACTCAAACTGATGCAGCAGGCAATACTAGCCCAGCAGCAACCCGTACCATTACTGTGGATACCTTACCACCCCTAGCGCCCACCATCGGTAACATTACCCCCGACAACATTGTTAACGCCACAGAGGCGCAAGCAGGCTTTAACATCACTGGTACTGGTGAAGTCGGGGCAACAGTGACATTAGAATTTGACAGTAATCGGGTTCTATTAAGTGAGAATACCGCAGTTGTAGGTGCTGATGGCAACTGGTCAATTGCAGTGGCACAGGCAGATGTGATCGCCTTTGGTCAAGGGTTAGAAACCATCACTGCCACCCAAACAGATAGATCTGGGAATGCTAGTCAGGCAACCTTGCCTTTTACCGTTGATACTGTGGCTCCTGGAGGAATTACTATTGACGCCATCGCAGGAGACAACATCATCAATGCCGATGAAGCCGAAGCAGGTTTGACCATCACAGGTACAGGGGAGAATGGGGCAACAGTCACACTCAGTGTCGGTGCTGAGAGCAAAACCGCCTTAGTCACTAATGGTACTTGGTCAATTCCCGTGACAGAGGCAGAGATTACCGCATTGGGTCAGGGAAACATTCAGATTAGTGGTACTCAAACAGATGGGGCAGGCAATACTAGTCTAGTAGTTACCCGCACCATTACTTTGGCTACCCAGCCGCCGGGTGCTCCTGGAATTAACCAGATTGCCGGGGACAACATCGTTAATGTTGTTGAGTCACAAAGAGGCTTTAACATCACCGGTACTGGTCAGCCTGGTGGAATAGTCAACCTGACCTTGGATAGCGGCAGGGTTCTACAGGCTGGCAACACAGTGACTGTAGGTGCCGATGGTACATGGTCAATTCCCGTATTCACTGCCGATATAACCGCCCTTGGTCAGGGAGCGGAAACCATCACCGCTACCCAAACAGATGTCGCTGGTAATGTCAGTGAGTCCGCTAACCTGACATTCACCGTAGACACCCAGGTACTGATTACCGCAGCGGAATCACCTGGGGAAATCGTTACACGTCTCCAGGCAGCTTCTGTCCAGTCGGCTAGAGTAAATGCCGCTGGTATGACTGAAGCTCAGTTAGCCTCAGTGGTAGCAAATATTGCTAAGGTTCAGGATAACGGTATCACTGACATCAGCCTCAACAATGGTAATTCCCTGGGCACAATCAATGGACTGCTGTCAAGCAGAACTGTGGAAGCGGGTACGGTTGCTATTAATGCATCTGGTATTGGCACCAACATCTTATCTGCCATTGCCACCAACATTAATAAGGTCAGCAGCCTCACCAACCTTTCCCTGAGCAATTCTGAGAACGACAACACCATAAGGATTTTGTTGGGCAGTGACGCTGTGGCTGTAAATTCTGTATTGGTGAATGCACAGGGGATGAACCAAGGGCAGCATAAGTCATTAGCTGACGCCATCGGCAAAATTTCTAACCTCACTAACCTCTCTTTAAGCGGATCTGACACTGCACCTATAATTGCCACCTTACTAAGCAGTGCTGCAGTTGCATCTGATTCTGTGGCTGTAGATGCCTCTGGTATGGGTGTCAAACGGCTAGAAGCGGTTGCCAACCAAGGGACTAAGGTGTCAACTCTCACCAATCTCAGGTTAACTGATGCAAATACTGCAAATGCAACGGTCATTACCAATTTGCTCAGTGCAGCAGATGATAGTTCTGTCTCGGTTATCACCCGAAACATGGCTACCGACAAACTGAGTGCCATTCAAAGTAACTTTGGGAAGATTTCCAGTGCTAATATTGGTGGGGGTCAGACTTTGACCTTGGCGGCGGATACTGTGAACAACGCTACTATCAACGGCAACGGTACTCTTGCTGTTACCGGAAATATCGGGGATAGTTTCTTTACCTTCAATGTGATTGGCACAAACAGTGTTGACTTTACAGATGCCACATTCTCAGCAGGATTAACTAGTCTCACACTGAGCGATACTTCAAAATTTATCCTCACCCCAGATCAAGCGAGTGCTTTGTCCATTAGCGGTACTGACAATGCCAACACCTTGACCATTGATGTCTCTGGTTTGGACTTTACAGGTGATCCCCCTACCGCTTCCCTCGCTGGACTCAACATCACAACCCTAGGAGGAAATGACACAGTAGGCTTCCGCTTTGGCCCAGGCTCTGACCAGCGTACAGTTATACTGTCAGGGTCAATCAACTTGGGGTCGGGGGTTAACACCCTGGAAGTTAGTAATGGTGAGATTGGATTGAGCAATTTGACCTTAACGAGTCAGCGCATACCAAAATTTGTAACTAATTCCACCCTCGTCTTCACAGCGTCACAATTTAAATCCATATTAGATACCGCATCAGAAGGTGATCAAGCCAGTTTAGCTGGTTCTGGAACTTTAAGGATCACTGGTACCCTGGCTGCGGGAGAACAGATTGACTTGAGAGCATTTGGTGAAAACTTCGTAGTCGGTGGGATCAACGCACCAACTATCGAATTCCGGGACTACAACTTGACTAATCTGGGAACTGATGCAGGCAGCGTTATCATCCTGCCAAACGAAGGCTCAACCGTAGTGGTGAAGGCTTTAGATAACCAAGGTCAACTTGTAGCGGTTCCAGGTTTTGACCAGGAGATTGTTCCACTAGCCCAGGTAACTGTCTTCACTGAACTACAGTTAAGAGCCGCAGTATTTCAAGCAGATGTGGAGGAAGTTACCCTAGGAAATTCCATCACCTTGAGCGGTAACTTGGAACTGCGGGCAGATAATCTAACTCTGGTATATGGCACCAATACATTGATCTTGGAAACTGGTGCAACCCTTACCCTAACTGCAGCACAAGCCAGTGGAGCGGCCATCGCTGGACAAGGTACTGTAGTCCTGACTGGACCTGGTAATGAACTCACGGCAGATTTAAGTAATATTAACGTCTCTGAGGTGAGATTGGCAGTTGACGGAGCCCTGAATGTGACAGCAGCAACTCTGGCTGGAACTCTCACCTTCGATGTCAATGCAACTGGCAATTTGACCTTAACAGCGGCTCAGGCTAGCGATCGCTCAATTACCAATGCTGGACAAGTAACGATTACTGGTTTAGGCAGCGATGAGGTTGACCTCGGCGGTATTACCGGCACTGGCATCGCCACTGCTAATTTAGCCCCAGGGTCTGTGACCTTAGCAGGTGATACCAACCTTGGTAATGTCGCAGTTACAGTTGCAGACCAAACCCTAACCTTGAGTGCAGCCCAAGCTGGTGGTAAGAGCATCACAGGTACAGGTGCAGTGACAGTGACAGGTTTAACCGCTACCACGGACTTATCAGGTGTAGGTGCTGGGTTAAATGTCACAGCCACAGTGACAGCAGCAACGGATATTAGTGGTAACAATAACCTGGGTACGGTGGATACTTTCCAGGTGGATGCTGGAACCCTAACCTTAACAGCAGCCCAAGCTGGTGGTAAGAGCATCACAGGTACAGGTGCAGTGACAGTGACAGGTTTAACCGCTATCACGGATCTCTCAGGTGTAGATGCTGGGTTAAATGTTACAGCTACGGTGACAGCGGCAACGGATATTAGTGGTAACAATAACCTGGGTACGGTAGATACCTTTGGGGTGGGAACCCAAACCTTGACCTTAACAGCAGCCCAGGCCAGTGGTAAGAGCATCACAGGTACAGGTGCAGTGACAGTGACAGGTTTAACCGCTACCACGGACTTGTC